>NZ_JAENIJ010000023.1 GCF_016595435.1 Luteolibacter pohnpeiensis | reverse complement strand
TTCTGGTCCTTCTGGTCCTTCTGGTCCTTCTGGTCCTTCTGGTCCTTCTGGTCCTTCTGGTCCTTCTGGTCCTTCTGGTCCTTCTGGTCCTTCTGTTGTTCCTGCTTTTTCAGTTCATCCAGCTTCCGTTTTACAAAATCCCGATTGAACTTTGCATCTTCATCGGAGGAATTCAGCGCGAGTGAATCGTTGTAAGCCTTGAGCGCTTTCTCCCAGGTTTCGATGGTCTTTTTTGGATCTTCCTGGGCCGTTGCCTGCCCGATTCGATAGAGTGAATTACCAAGGTTATAGTAGGACTTTTGCTGAAGTTTTAAATCCGCCGTTGAGAGTGATTCCGTGAGTTGTTTCGCCGCCTGCTCAAATTCGCCGGCTTGATACGCCTTGGTGCCGCCGTTATAGGCCGTCACATCATCTGCCTCCGAGGCGTTTGGCATCAGGAAAAATGCTCCCGCGAGCATCGCAACCGGACGAACACGGCGCGCCACCGAAACAATGGCCTTCTTTTTCTTCTCTGGCTTGCGCTCACCCAGAAGCGATTGCGCAGCGAGCATCAATAGCGCGGCGGCAAGCGGCCACTGGAAACGCTCGAGCGGCACTTTCTCAAGCTTCTGCGCGAGCTCGGACTTCGGCGCTAGCGCCAGGCGTTTTTGATAAATCGCATCCAGTCCTTCCGCGCCGCGACCCAATGGAACATAAAGGCCACCCGTGATTTCAGCGATTTTTTTGAGAGTTGCCTCGTCCAGCTGGGTCTTCACTTGCTGTCCGCTTGAATCCTTCAGGAAAGACTCCCGCCCATACCGATCCTTTACCGGAATGGGCTGACCGTCACCCGCACCAACACCTACGGTATAGATCGTAGTTCCGTTTTTCTTTGCCTCCTCTGCAGCTTCCACTGCCTCACCTTGCAAGTCTTCTCCATCGGTGATCAGGACCAGAAAGCGTTGGTTTTTCTTTTCCGCATCGAACAGCCTGTCCGCTTCGCGGATGGCGCTGGCGAGATCGGTGCCCTGACGAGGAATCAAGTCGGTATTGACCGAGTTTAACGATTCACGAAACGCATCATAATCCAGCGTCAACGGACACAAGGCGAATGCCGAACCCGCAAATGGCACCAACCCGACCCGATCGCCTTCCAGCCGACTCAGGAAGTCGATGATGCCAAGCCGTGCGCGCTCGAGTCGATTTGGCACCAGATCCTTCGCCAACATGCTGCGCGAAGTGTCCACCGCAAAAAGAATGTCGATGCCTCGGCGTTTCACCTCCCGCCATTCGTAGCCGAACTGCGGTCTGGCGGCGGCAACCGTCAGGAAAAAGATCGCGCCAAGCCACAACCCGCGCCGGACCCAGCGCAATGTCGGCGACCAGCCCGCGATCAGCCGCTGCTGGAACCGAGGATGCGCCAATTTGCTGAGATCGGTTTTACGCCGCCGATCCGCCATGCGGAAAAGCCAGAATCCCAAGGCCACCAAAACCACCCCGAGGATCATCCAGGCTGGTTGTGAAAACTGAAATGTAGTCTCTTTCATCATTTCTCAGGGAAGGTGGCGGAAGCGGGTTTCTGAAAGGATGCGCTCCAGCATCACAAAAAACAGGCCGGGAATCAGGGCAAACAGCATCAGCTCCTTGTAGTCCTCGTATTTCTTGATCGTCCGTTTCGTCGTTTCGAGCTGGTTGATCTCATTGTAGATTTTCACCAGGGAATCCGTATCGGTTGCGCGGAAATACTGACCGCCGGTCGTAGAGGCGATCTTGCGCAGCGAGTCCTCATCGATCTCCACCTTGGTCATCGCCATGCGTTGACGGCCGAACTGGTCTTTCACCGGTATGGGAGCCTCACCCATCGTGCCTGCGCCGATGGTGTAGATCTTGATTCCGAGAGTCTTGGCGGCCTCCGCCGCCGTGACGGGATTCGCGGCACCGGTGTTGTTCACACCGTCTGTTAGAAGGATCACGATGCGGGATTTTGCATCTGAATCACGCAAATGGTTTACCGAAGACGCAATGGCCGATCCGATAGCCGTGCCGTCCTCCACCCGCCCGATCTGAACTTCGCTGAGCCTTTTTTTAAGCCATTCGTGATCGAGGGTCAGGGGACTCACCAGATAGGGGCGGCCAGCGAATGCGATCATGGAGATCCGGTCCCCCGGCCTGTCACCGACGAACTGCTCCACCACTTTTTTCACCACGGTTAGGCGGTCCACCGGTTGGCCATCGATGTTGAAATCCATCGCTTCCATCGAACCGGAAACATCCACCGCAAGCACGATATCGATGCCGCTGGTTTCCACTTCCGTGTTTCCGCGTCCCAGCTGCGGACGCGCCAGGGCGACAATGATCAGAGCCATGCCCAGGTAAGCAAGTGCCATCAAAAGCCCACCGGCCCGAGACTTCGGATGCCCGCCGCCGCCCTTTGCATCCGAGATCGATGGCAGCCGCAAGGCCACCACCCGGCCGGATCTTCCGCGCAGAATGGCCATCACGGGAAGCGCCACGAGCAGCCACAAGAATGCAGGATTCGCGAATTGAAAACTTCCTTCCATCATGGCGTGACCTCCTTGTTTTCCGGAACGTCCGGCGCATCGACAAATGCCGTGGCCAATGAAATCAGATGATCCCGCTCCTCGCTTTCCAGCTTGGTTCCAGCAAATTTCGCCATGTCACAGGATCGCAGAAATCCGCGCAGCGGTTCCATGCGCGAGACGAGTGATTCGTTTTTCGCGGTGGCAAGCTCGGTGAGAAATTCTTCCGTCGTCCGTTTCGGCGCGGCCAATCCAAATTTACGTTCGACGAAAACCCGCACGACCTGACTGGCGGCCAGGGCGAAATCACCCGGCGACAGGCCGCCACCGTTTTGCTTCAGATCGCCCAACTCTTGCCGCGCCTTTTCTTCCGCTGTTTGCAAGTGACGTAAGCGCCGTTTCAGCCACCACCAGATTCCTGCAATCACCAGCAAGGCGACGAATGCAATCAGCGCCATCATCGGCCAGGCGGACTTCGGCTGCGGGGTGGCCACTTCGATCAGCGGCTTCGCGCCACGGATGTCCTCCTCCGCCTGCTGTGCCCAGGCTGGAGACGTCAGTAAAAATGTTAGAAACGCATACCGCCTCATCTCCGCGCCCTCCTTTGCCGGAAAAATCCCATCAATGCAGGAACCCAATCGCCGCCTGCGGAAAATTCGAGCATATCGACTCCGCTACGCCGCACCGCCGTGGCCATCCGCGCCTTGCGATCGGCTGCTTGTTTCCGGTAGGACTCACGGGCTTTCGGGTTGCTCGTGTCCAATTCGATCAATTCGCCGGTCTCGGCGTCCTCGATTCGCAAGACTCCAACATCCGGAAGTTCCCCTTCTAACGGATCATTGACCGCAACGGCGATCACATCGTGATGCCTGCCAGTCACGCCCAGTTTGTGCTGCAGTTCCTCCTCACGGATGTTCACCCGGAAATCCGAAATCAGAAAAACCACTGCCCGCCTGCTGAGGACCCGGTTCACAAAATCCAACGCTCCGCAAAGGTCAGTGCCCCGTCCACTCGGCTGAAAAAACAACGCCTCGCGAATCAGCCGCATGATGTTCATCCGGCCTTTGACGGGCGGAATATACAGTTCCACCTCATCGGTGAAGAGCACCAGGCCCACCTTGTCGCGATTCCGTATCGCCGAGGCGGCAAGCACTCCGCCAATTTCCGTTTGCAGTTCCCGCTTGCTCGCCTCACTCGAACCGAAATCAGACGACGCGCTCACATCGATCATGATCAGAATCGTCAGCTCGCGTTCCTCGGTGAAGGTCTTGATAAATGGTTCCCCCGTCCGCGCCGTCACATTCCAATCGATGGTTCGCACATCATCACCTGGCACGTAATTGCGCACCCGATCGAAGTCCATGCCGCTTCCTTTGAACACACTGGCGTAACTTCCCGCCAAGTGATCATCCACCAACCGGTTCGTGCGAATGTCCATGCGCCGCACGCGACCCATGATCTCCGCAGCACGGGATTCATTCTCCTCCGCCTCGCGAATCTGTTTGGATTTTTTCGCCATCTCTACGATTCGTCCGGGTTCAAGGCACAGGCATCTCGTCGAGGATCTGACGGATGAAATGCTCAGCGGAAAGCCCTTCCGCCTCCGCCTCGTAGGAGACTGTCACCCGATGCCGCAGCACATCTTGCGCAATCGATTTGATGTCGTGAGGAGTGACATAGCTGCGGCCATCCAGAAACGCCCGGGCTTTGCCCAGCAACGTCATCCCGATCGAGGCACGGGGCGATGCTCCGACCCGCAGGTAAGGGCCGATTTTCATCCCGAAATCATCCGGCCTGCGCGTGGCATGTACCAGACTGACGATGTAGCGTTTCACTTTTTCGTCGAGATACACCCGATTGACCACCCGCTGGGCCTGGCGGATCGTGTCCAGCGACACAACCGGCACCGGCTTGGGCATGTCCTGGGTGCTTGCCGCGATGTCGATGACCGCCATTTCCTCATCCATCGTCGGATAATCCACCACCACTTTCATGATGAATCGGTCGAGCTGCGCCTCCGGCAGCGGATAGGTGCCCTCCTGCTCCAGAGGGTTCTGCGTGGCGAGAACGAAGAATGGATCGTGGAGTTTGAACGTCTCATCACCGATGGTGACCTGCTTTTCCTGCATGGCTTCCAGCAGCGCGCTCTGCACCTTGGCCGGGGCGCGGTTGATTTCGTCCGCGAGAATGAAATTGGCAAAAACCGGCCCCTTCTTGACCTCAAACTCCGCCGCTCGCGGATCGAAAATCTGAGTACCGACAATATCCGCAGGAAGCATGTCCGGGGTGAACTGGATGCGGTGGAAATCCCCGCTCACCAGATCTGCCAGGGTTTTGAGTGCGAGGGTTTTCGCCAAACCCGGAACTCCTTCCAAAAGAACGTGTCCTCTTACCAACAGGACCGAAATCAATCGATCCACCAGTCCATGCTGGCCGATCAAGAACCGCCCCATCTCTGCCCGCAGCGGATGCACCCAGGCCGAAGCCTGCTTGATCTCATCCTCCGTAAGTCCCGCAGGACTCACTTCCCGCATCGGCGCGTTTGTCTCGTTACTCATGTCCATTTCCAATGTTTACTATGCTAAGCGATTCTAACATCCGCTTCTGTTCACGGAGATAGGCTCAAAGTTTTCATGCAGGGAGACGATTCAAATCGCAGCTCGCCATTTCATAAAGCGCCTTCGAAATGTAGCATCCCGGGACATGCACCATGGTAGATGGAATGAGCCACGGTAAGGAGATGATATCCTCATCAATCTCACTTCGTTCGGAAGGACATCTCGATGCATTCCCTCACCCAAATCATTCATATCAATTCCCCTACCGACACATTGATATCTTTTCATACCTTCATCGAAAGCTGAGGTTTAAATCCTGCGGCTTCTTCGCGCAGCAACCGCGCGAACCATTCCGCATGGGGATTTGCTCTAACAGCTGGCAATCCGATCTTGATCACTGCAGCCGCCAGCGATGGAGAAAAGGGACGTGCCGTTAATGTGGACGGCAAAGCGCCTATGATTCCTTCAGTCAAGACAGCCGCCTGGCGATTTGCCACCAAGGCTGCGAATAAAGTGGCCACACCGTCGACCGACTGATCCACCAGTTTCGGCGAAATGCCATGAGGCTTGAGGATGGCGCGCAGGCGCGGCGCGTATCACCTCGCGGCGGCGATCAGTGCCTGCGCCGCTGCGCGCGCGTCAGAAGCATAATCGGCCCGGTGATACATGTCCGCGTGCAGTGTGGCTCCATCCATCAGCAACAAAAGTTGCCGGGCCAGCTGCGACGGGGATTTCAGATTCGCATCCACGCAAAGTTGCTCCAGTCGCTCCTGCATCGCCTGCTTGAATGCCGCACCTGCCTGGCGTGGCTTGTCATCCTCTCCGTTGTATTCCCCCACAGCCTTGAGAAAGGCGCAGCCGGAAAAATCCTTCTGCGAAAACCAACCCGCCAACCAATCGAAAACCGCCATCAACCGTTGGTCAGGATCAGGCCCAGCCGCCTCAATCACTTGCTCAAGGCTCGCCAGCACCAAGCTGCTGTTTTTTTCCATCGCAGAAGCGATCAGGTCCTCTTTGGATGCAAAATGCTTGTAGAGCGTCATCTTCGCCACCCCCGCCTCCGCCAGCACCGTGTCGATTCCGACCGCGCGGTAACCATTGCGGCAAAAAAGCGACCACGCCGTATCGAGCAACTGCTCGCGCTTCGCTGAATGCGGCGACTTTTCCGCAGAAGACTTGGCTTTCATGCAGCCACTTCACCCCAGAAATCGGTCATTCGCAAAGAAAATATACAGATCTGTATATTTCTACTTGATATTAGGTAGACCTGTCTGTCTATTTATCTCATCAGCCGCTTCCCCGGTTGAGCCACCAAACTCGAAATCAACAAGGTCATGAATCTCCAAGCCAAGCCTTCGACCAGCGCGGCCACGGTCTGATTCCCGATCTTCAAAATCATCCCAAACCAAATCACATCATGAGCACCTTCATCACCACTGACGGCACCGAAATTTACTACAAAGACTGGGGCGACCCATCAGCTCCTGTTGTCACCTTCAGCCACGGCTGGCCGCTATCGTCCGACGCCTGGGAATCCCAGATGTTCCACCTTGCCTCCAACGGTTTCCGCGTGATCGCTCACGACCGCCGTGGCCACGGCCGCTCCAGCCAACCTTGGGACGGCAACGACATGGACCACTACGCCGACGATCTCGCCGAATTGCTGGAACACCTTGAAATCACCGACGCCATCATGATCGGCCACTCCACTGGCGGCGGCGAGGTTGCCCGTTACATCGGCCGTCACGGTACGAGCCGAGTCAAAAAAGTCGTCCTGATGGGAGCGGTCACGCCCATCATGCTGAAATCGGATGCCAATCCAGCCGGTTTACCCATCGATGTTTTCGACGGCTTGCGCGCCGGTTATCTCGCCGACCGCTCACAATTCTTCCTCGATATCGCAAGTGGGCCGTTTTTCGGTTTCAACCGCCCCGGCGCTAAAGTCTCGCAGGGCGCGATCCAGTCCTGGTGGCGGCAAGGCATGTTGACCGGCCATAAAAATGCCTACGACAGCATCAAGGCCTTTTCCGAAACGGACTTCACCGAAGACCTCAAAAAGATCGATGTGCCGACCTTGATCCTACATGGTGACGACGACCAGATCGTCCCGATCGCCGGTTCAGCGCTGCTTGCGGCCAAGCTCATCCCGAATGCCGAACTGAAAATCTACCCCGGCGGCTCGCACGCCCTTGGCGACACCAGCAAAGACGAACTCAACGCCGACCTGCTCGCATTCGCCCGGGCCTGATTTGCCAGCCCTGGGAAAATAGCCATCCGCTCCTGAAAAAACGTCGCCTCCGGCCAGGGCGACGTTTTTTCGCGTCGTCGAACCGAGACCGGATCGCCGCCGCCTGCAGCTTGCGCATTGCTCCGGGATTCCAAATCGGTTTAATGAAGGGAAACCCCGCGAGTCGGATCGGCCGAAAGATTTCCGATTTGCTCGCGTTTTCACTTCATGCCTAACCCGATTCAAATCCCAATGACATCTCTCAGCCGACGTTCGCTTTTTTCGATGGTTCCAGCGGTTTCCGCCCTGCTCGCACTCCGTGGAAAGGCCGCACCCATCCCGGAATCCGCGCAGACTCCCGCAGGGTTCGGCATTTCCGTCCAGTGCTGGACTTTCAACCGCTTCACTCTTTTCGAAGCCATTGAGAAATCCGCAGCAGCAGGCGCAACTGGCGTCGAAGTTTACAAAGGTCAGAAAATCGGCGGCGACCATGGAGATCTCGCCTTCAGCCCGGACATTTCTGACGAAGTGACCCAGTCGATTCTCGACAAGCTCAAGCAGCACAACCTTTCCGCGCTCAACTTCGGCGTGACGGACATCTCAAAAGACGAAGCCGAAGCCCGAAAAACCTTCGAAATTGCGAAAAAACTCGGCCTTTACGGCATCACCACCGAATCAGTCGATGCAATCGATACGATCGAGAAGTTGGTGAAGGAATACGACATCAAGGTCGGTTTCCACAACCACCCGAAACCTACCGCGCTCTGGAGTCCTTACACGGTTTTGAAAGTCATTGATGGTCGCGACAAGCGCATTGGCTTTTGCGCGGATGTCGGCCACTGGGCGAGCTCGGGCCTGGATCCGCTCGATGTGGTGCAGAAAGTCGCCGGGCGCATCGTTTCCTTCCACATGAAGGATCGGGAAAAAATCGGCAGCGCCACGCACGATCGCCCGTTTGGCACCGGCGTGATCGACATTGTCGGCATTCTCGATGCAGCTCGTGCGAAAGGATTCGATGGCAATGTCAGTATTGAGTACGAGCACAATTGGGATGCCAACGTGCCGGACGTCGCCCAATGCATCGGCTACCTCCGCGCGTATTCCAAAATGCGTGCTTAACCGATTTCTCGGACAACTCATGACTAATCTTCGTTTCCTTCCGCCGATTTGGCGGGAGGATCGAAGTGAATCGGGTGATCACCCGGTAAACGCAGCCCGCCACTAGCAGGCGGAAGCGCACGATGCGGTGCCTCCTTGATCGGAGGTTCGACCGGCATCGTGGAAACTTTCGGGATCACATCCTCCTCTTCCTGAACCACTTCCTTGTTTTCCACCGGCAGTGGAGAGGCCGCAACCTGGTCCACCTGACCTTTCAGCCAGGCCAGGAATCCGACGAGAATGAAACCGATCACCATCACCACGATGAAGAGTTTCGGAAATTTGGTTTTCGCGGCCAATGCCTCGTCACGGGCTTCCTGGCGCGCCTCGCGCATCAGCTGAACCCACTCCTCAGGCGGTTGGTTTTTCCCAGCCATTCAACCCGCCTCCCACACTCGGGCACGCAAGGCTTCCGCTGCAGCGCGCGCCTCCGCTTCCTTTTTACTTTTACCCTTCCCCGTGGCCAACACCTTGTCGCGCCAGGAAACTTCCGCCTGGAACACGCGGCGATGGTCTGGCCCGGATTCACTGATAATCTGGTAAACCGGCGCCTGCGGATGAATTGCCTGCAGGCACTCCTGCAATTCGCCTTTCGGATTCCGTTCCTCCGGGCTGGTGATCATGCTGCCAATCTCGGATTTGAACAAATCCAGCACCAAAATCCGCGCCGAATCTGGGCCCGAATCCAAAAATACCGCACCGATCAAGGCCTCAAACGCATCCGCAAGGGTCGATAAACGGCGTCGACCGCCAGTTGCTTCCTCGCCCTTGCCCAGCAAAACGTAGTCCCCAAGGTGAATCGCCATAGCGAATCGAGCCAGCGCTCTTCGAGAAACCACCCGCGAGCGCAGCTTGGTCAGCTTGCCCTCGGTGAAATCCGGAAACATTTTGAAAAGCTCCTCAGTTACAATAAGTTGTAAAACTGCATCCCCTAAAAATTCGAGCCGCTGGTTGTCAAAGTGCGGTCGTTGGGATTCATAAGCCAAGCTCGGGTGCGTCAGCGCTTCGGCGAGCAGCAACGAATTGCGGAACTTGTAGTTAATCCGGTTCTCAAGCGGCTGCATGAATCTTGGGGGTCTCCTTTCCTTCTCTCTTTTCCAGAACCTTCAGCAGTTCCCGAGAAGAAAGATGGGGTGATCGACGGGACTCGAACCCGCGACAACCGGAATCACAATCCGGGGCTCTACCAACTGAGCTACGACCACCGTTTCTTGGTGGACGGGAGACCTAAGGCACCCGCTCGACTTTGCAAAGCGAAAAATCTCTCAAGAGGTGAGGATCTGCAAAGTTTTTTCATTTAGAACGGTTCCCTGCGCATTTCTCTGAGGATTCTCTCTTTGGCTTCTTCGCTCATTTTCAAATCCGCAGCCAATTCCCCGAGCAGGTCCGCATTTCGGGCAAGCTGCCGTAACTGGTTGAATTGCTCGGGCAATTCCCGGCAAAATTGGCAGATCGCGCCGTGGAATCTCATCCGAAATTTTTCAGCCCGGGTGAGCTTCCGATCCATCTCCAAACTGGCAAGCAGGGCAAAATCGCGACAAGAAATTCCCAACCACTTCAACGGCAAGCCCAGGATCCAATGACTCACCCGATATCCCAACGGCATCGGCTGATCGTTTTTTGGATGATTGCAACAACTCGACATCAGATCATTTATTCAGGGCTTATTCCAAAAGCTTGCAGACAAGCACGGAGGCTGTGGCGGGCCCGTGTCAGCAGCACAGGAATGCTGGCTACGGCCACTCGTGCAAGATCTGCCGCATCTTCCAGGTCCATGAAGTTAAGCTCCCGTGCGGTAAAAAGAACCCGCAGCGTCTCCGGCAAGCACATGATGCAGTGGTTCAACCGCGCGATCTTTTCCAATTGGCCCACCGTATGATCCGGAGAATCACTGAGTATCTCCAAACCCGCGGATGGATGGATTTTCCAGGAGCCATGGGCGTCAAAAAGCCGATCCATCGGATCAGAGGGATCATCGTCTGCCCCCGCATGCTGATTTCTCATGGTCGGCGTTCTTTGCGCAGAGCGGTGAAAATCCAGAATCTTGAATCGAAGAATGCCGATGAGCCAGGTCTTGATGGAAGATTCACCCTTGAAGTCACCGCGTTTTCGCCAAGCGGTTAGAATAGCGTCCTGCACCAACTCCTCGGCGTGGTGATGGTCACGCATTCGCATCATGGCGAATCCGTAAAGCGCATCGGCTTCGGCCATCAGCCGCTCTGGAGTTATGGGTTCGGGGATCGGATTCACAAGCGTTTCATCAATCCGTTGCAGACTGCGTTATTTGCCTCTTATTCGCAAGCAGGCTTGTCCTAGCCCTGTCGAGGGAGATTCCACCCGCTCCAAATACCAACACCACCAAAGCCACTGTTAGATATGGAAAGGGTGCGGCGTCGACGAAATCTCCGGGACTGCCGAACGCTTCATCGCGATGAGCCGTTAGATAAGCTCCAATCATTGCCAAACTGATAAATAGGGCAGCTCCCCTGGCAAAGAATCCCAGCAACAGGGCGAATCCTCCCAGGGCTTCGATCAAACCAATTGCCACCACATGAACCGTCGGTGCAGGGATATGCAGACTTTCAAAAAAGGTCGAAAACTGGTCGATATGGGTCAGCTTGCCCTTTCCCGTTAGAATCAACTGCCACCCCACGAGCAACCGGAGGAAAAGCAATACGAGATCCTGTCCCAGACGCTGCAAATCCTCGCCACGTTTTAGAATGGATTTCATCATGAGATCTGAAGGGTTGAAACACCGAACCAGCCAAGCTGCTGCCAATCTCGGAACCACTCGAATACCTGCTCCGTGTCGGGCAGATCCTTTTCCACTTCCGCTAACAGATGCTCAAGCAGACCGCCTTGCCGAAGCGCTGCCAGCATTGGCAAAGCCGCTCGATCCACCGTCCGATGCACCACGGATCCGGAGTGGGTTCTCCAAACAACCACCAGCGAAGGCTCCCTAACAAACGGTAAAATATCGGTCGCTTCCCGATCGAGCCATTTGCCTGCCGCCACCGGCAGCTCCAGGATGTGAACATGCGGCTGCAATTGGATCCTGCTCTCGGTGAAGGAAACCGCATCAGGCAACGGGAGCTGTGCAGCTTCAAAAGCCAGCATCATCGTCCACTCGACCTGAGCGACTGAACCTGCGAATTCTCCCTCAGATTCCGTCACCATGGGAGGGAGGCTCTGCCCCAGATGGCGCAGAGTGAAACTCCGTGAAGGATGGCTCAACAGATAGGACTCGATAAGCTGCCAGAATCGGGTTTCGCCTAACAGCCTTCTCAAACCGGGAAAATCTTCCGCTAACGAATCGATCAAGCGGAACCAATATTGCCGATGATACAGCTCCAACCCTTCCGCCGGAGTCAGATTCGGCCCTGGCCGCACCAGGCGATCCGCAACTTGGAGAAAATGATCCGAATGAGGATCGTTGGTTGGCGTAAAATCTGTCGCCATCCGACTACTCCCCCGCAACGGCTCCAATAATGCCGTGAAGAATTCCTTCTGGGTGGCTTCAAGCAACGGTTTCATGAAGATATGTAATTTGCGGGACATGATCCCAATAATTGCAGGCCTTCTTTGCTTCCGACCACACTTCGTCAAACGATGGAATCTTCGCATCCCATTCCAGCAAAGTGGCGGTCGCGCCGCATCGTTCAATCGCCCGCGCATACAACTTCCAAACCGGATCGACCACAGGATGGTCATGCGTATCAATGATGAAGCGTTCATACTTCGAATGGCCAGCGATGTGCATTTGGGTCACTCGCTCGGCGGGGATGAAATTGACATATTCCATCGCATCAAATCCGTGGTTGATCGATGAAACGTGGATATTGTTTACATCCAGCAATATCCCGACATCCGCCATCTCGACCACTTCCGTGAGAAACTCCCACTCCGTCATCTCCGATTGATGGAACTCCACATAACTGCTGACATTTTCGACGGCAAGCGGGAGCTCCATGAAATCCTGCGCGATGCGGAGGTTGGCAGCCACCTTACGGGCCGACTCCATCGTGTACGGTAGTGGCAGTAGATCGTGGCTGAAAGTTCCATCCACACTGCCCCAGCATAAATGATCGGAGAACCACGGCGTTTTCGTGCGACCCGCCAGCGTTTTCAATCGCTTCAGATGTTCGAAGTCCAATCCCTCATGATTGCCGGGATAAAGCCCGACGCCATGCTGCACCACCTGATACTGCTCAAGAATTTGATCCAACACCTCCAGCGGGCGACCCCCATCGACCATATAATTTTCGGAGATGATTTCAAACCAGGCAACCGCGGGTTTCTCCGAAAGAATATGATCGTAATGAGGGACCCGGAGGCCGATGCCAATGCCGAGCTCGAAACCATTCGTAAAGCGTGGATGGGCCATAAGTTGAAAAAATTAGAGTGATGGGAAAAGCGGCTCCGACGGATCACGTCAGAGCCACTTCCCAAATGTTGTGGCCGGACGTTACAGAATGCTCTGCCCTTTCTTTTCCTTCGTGGAACAGCCCTCTTTGGTAGAGCAGCTCTCTTTCTCGGTCTCCTTTTTCTTTTCCTTGCTGTCGCAGCCTTCCTTGCTTTTGCAGCCGTCTTTGGAGGCGATTTCCTTGTGAGCACCGGTGCTCTGAGGTTGAGCGGTAGCAGTACCTGCGGCAACGATTCCAGCGACAGCGGCAGCCATCAGGGATTGATTCAGTTTCATGATCTATGTCTTTTGTTTAATTGCTGGGATGGTGCCACATGCACCATCTCCATGCCTCTGAGCCGTCCGAATGCGGAAAACATGAACGAAAATTTCGAAAATTTTTTCACGGCTTCGAATTCATCCGAATTTCCGCCGAATCCTGGTTGCCCGAGCAGGCGATAATCGCTTGAGTCCCTTCATGCTGCGCCGCCTCGCATTGCCGCTGATTTTCGTGCTCTTCATCCTGGTCGCGGCAGCTGGCATGTTCCGACTCAAGTTTGATACAAACATCCTATCCATGTTACCCGGCGATTTGCCGGAAGTTCGAGGATTGGAAAGTTATCATCAGGCTTTCGCCAAAAACGACGAATTGGTCATTTTGATCCAAAGCAAGGACGATGAAACCGATTCGCTCGAAGACGCCGCCCAATCTCTCGGCGAGCGATTACTGGCCGATGGCAATGCAAGGCGCGCCCGCTGGCAGCCCATGTGGATGCAATCACCCGAGGGCCTGTCGGAACTCATCGCCTACTTGTGGCTGAACGGTGATCCGGAATCGACCCAAGCTCTGGCGGAAAAGTTATCTCCTGAGAATTCACGAAAGACACTGGATGGTGCCATCGCACGTATCGCCACAGCCATGGAAGGCGAGGGGCTGGCCATGCGTGCCCACGATCCATTTGGCTTTCTCGATCATCCCGCCATTACGGCACTTACCTCTAACAGCTCACAAAGCGGCGCGGCTTTTGAAAGCGCTGATGGCCACTCCCATTTGTTGTTTATCGATTCACCAAAACCAATCGCTGGTTATCGCGATGCTGATGCCTGGCTGGCCAAGGTCAGGCAATCCATCGCGGCCTGGCAAAAAACAGACGGGCAGGGAATCGAGGTGGGGTTAACCGGCGAGCCAGCATTTTCATCGGAAATCGGGCACTCGATGGAACGTGATCTCAGTGGCTCCATCGGCATCACACTCGGACTGATCGCGCTGTTGTTTTGGTGGATGCAACGGCGGCTGATCCTGTTAGCCGGACTGATAGGCGTGCAGGTTTTGGTTTTCGCCGTCGCGCTTGGCGTCGCTGGATGGATTTACGGCAGCCTGGGCATCATGGCATTCAGCTCCTTTGGCATTCTGATCGGGCTTTCCGTCGATTATGGATTGATCATCTGCCAGGAAGCAAAACTCAGCGGCAGCAATGCAAACTCCCTGCGCGATGCCAGTGCGAAGCCGGTCATGTGGTGCGCGGCTACGACGATCGTCGTATTTCTTGCTCTCAACCTCGCAGGCCTTCCCGGGATGGGACAGCTTGGAACCATCGTCGCCACCGGACTTTTCGCTGCCGCAGCCATCATGATCTCCGGCTACCTGCCATTCGTCGTTCGGTTTGGCGTCAACCGACGGCAGCCACGAGGCACCGGAAAATGGATCCCAAAACGCATGCTCTCTTATGGTTTGGCAGGAGGATTCGCCATCGCCGCCCTTGGGGTTCTGGCAATCCACGGACTTCCCGGAACCCAGTTTGACTCATCGGTCATGCGCCCTTCGAACAGTCAGGCAATGACGGCACTGGATCGCGTCACCGCAGCATTCCCGCGCTGGTCTGACGAGTCCATGGGAGTGATCATCGAAGCAAAAAGCGGACCTGAAATGTTAGAGCGCGTGGCGGAAGCGAACCGGAGGTTCAGTTCCGCCGAAAAATCGGGCCTGATCCGTGCAGCTCATTTTCCCATCGGCTGGTGGCCGGATGAAGCTTCCCAAACCAAAAACCGCGCCATTCTGGCGGAGCTTGCGACTCATCGCGACCGGCTGATGCATGAAGCGGGTGAAGCGGGATTCACCGAAGAGGGAACCGCACTCGGCAATTCCGTCCTCAGTGAAATGGCCACTCTAACAGCTCACAACGGCTTGGTATTTCCCCAACAAGAAAGTGCGATCGAAATCACACGGGTAGCCATGGCTCGCAAAGCCGATGGCAGCGGTGCTTTGTTAGGAAACATCGATCTCGCACCCACGGCCAAACCAGCCGGGGCCGATTTCCCAAAATTCCGCGCTCTCACCGGTTCCGGCATCTGGCTCAGTGACTGGCGTTTGTTCAATCCGGCGATTTCAGATCTCGTCGGAAAGGATGTCATGCGTGTGCTCATCCCGATGTTTCTGTTGCTGGTCGGAATGATGATTTTCATCTTCCGTCGTCCCGGTGACATCCTCGCCGCGCTTGTCGCAATGTCATTGAGCGGTTTGCTGATGCTCGCGGTGATGAGTTTTGCCGGACTAACCTGGAACTTCGTCAACCTGATGGCAACCCCGCTTTTGTTAGGCACCGGCATCGACTACGCAATCCACGTGATTCTAACCATCCGCCGGACCGGATGTTCGTTCAAAGAGCTTTGGAATGGAACCAGCAAGGCCTTGATGTTCTGTGGAGTCTCTACCGTGATCGGATTCGGCTCGCTCTGTTTCTCATCGATTGAGGCACTGCGGAGTCTCGGTTTCGTATCGGTCACCGGCATTTCCATCACGATGATCGTTGCGATTTTCCTCCTTCCCGGCTGGTGTCAGGCGAGTCCTGATGAGAACTGATTTCACGGTCGACTTCTCAGCTTTTTCCTCATGCTATGCTCTCAGGTAATCATCCATGAAGATTAACTTTCTCGAACGTCTCCAGCCGCTGGGGTCGCTGCGCGACTACATGTTCAGTGAAAGCTGGCAACGTGAGTTCGATGGCGGCAGCCTGGCGCGCGGGAACTACTATGCTTACCTGGGCAAAGTCATTTCGATCACGATTGACCTCCCTGAAAAAACGGGGATTGAGATTGCAGCAAAAGTTTCAGGATCTGGTCGACGCCCTTATGATGTTTCGATCTCGTTGCGCCCACGCAAAGAAACCTGGGCGACAGTTTCGTCATGCAGCTGCCCGGTCGGCTACCAATGCAAGCATGCAGTCGCGGCAATGGCGGAAATCACCAAGGCATGGCAGGCACTGCCAGCTCCAGAGCAAATTGAATTTGCCGATGACGTTTCGATTTCATCCACCAGGGTGTGGCTCGAAAAACTCTATGCAAATTCGGCAAAGACCACTTCCCCATCAACTGGGCGGCACGATCGCTTTCTTGCATACTGCTTGGAGGAAGCGGAAGCCCTGGTTGGTGGCGAACTGGAGTTGGTTCTGCGCCAGGCACGATTTCCTCGGGATCAAAATGATTCACCCATGGTGGAATCATCCCGCGCCGCTCCAAATTTATCAAAGCCTCCTAAATATCTGGCCGCTGAAGATCATGCGCTGGTCACAACCTACCAGCATCTCCAACTGATTTCAGGACAATCCGACGGAGTGCGAATCCGAACCATCGGCAGCGCATCTTTGCTCGATCGGATGGAAGCAACGGGTCGTTTGTTTTTACAACTGAGCAACGGAACCTATCACGCGCTATCCGCAGGTCCTCCAAAGCAGGGAAAACCGGGCTGGAAGCTTCTAACCGATGGCAGAATGCAGCCGTGCCTGGAGTTGTTAGATCCAGATGGCGCAGCAGTTCTCGGAACCGATTTACCCCGCTATCTGGATCGTATCCATGGGCAAATCGGTAAAATCGAAAGCCAATTCTCCGAGGCTCTTCTGCAAACGTGGCAAAACGGACCATCCATCACTCAGGACCTGGCTCCACAAGTCAGTTCCGCGCTCGCTGAAATTTCGGAAGCGACTGCTGATTCAGAACTCCCCGCGCCTCTAAAAATCGAATCACGCACGGTGAAGGCAAGGCCGGTTCCTCGGCTTCATGTATCCCTCCACCAAGTCCGCACCCTCCCCAGGGCAAATTCAGACCGCGAACCGATCATCGCTGCGGAACTTAGCTTCCGCTACGAAGACAGCCCACAACTCCCAGCCTACTACACCCGCCCGACATCCGAAAAACAGGTCGTGGTCCAAACCGAGGGCAAGCGCACCATTTATCGCCGCAACGAGTCTGCCGAGGACGAGCATCTTGAAACTCTGAGTTACTACGATTTCGTGCCTCTATCGGAAATTCTGAACCCCAACTTGCTCGATCCAGAGAACGAGGAAATTTTCGTGCCCATCGAGTATTTCGACGAACCAGATACCGCCTGGTT
Source organism: Luteolibacter pohnpeiensis (assembly GCF_016595435.1). Classification (GTDB taxonomy): domain Bacteria; phylum Verrucomicrobiota; class Verrucomicrobiia; order Verrucomicrobiales; family Akkermansiaceae; genus Luteolibacter; species Luteolibacter pohnpeiensis. The sequence continues at coordinate 55,880 of NZ_JAENIJ010000023.1, read as the reverse complement.
CGAACTGATTCATAGCGACTGCTTCGAGGATTTGAAAAAAAACGGTTGGGAAATCATCATTGATTCCGACCTCGGACTCGAACTCACCCATATCGAATCTTTTGCTCCCCATCTCGAACAAGAACAGGTCGACGGAATCGACTGGTTTCGCTTCGACTACACGTTCGAAACCGAGGGCCAGACCTTCAGTTTGATTCCACTGATTGCCAGATATCTTCAACAAACACACACCTTTCTATCGCCAGAAGATATCGCTGAGGACGAATTCCTTGCCTTTCCATCGCCCCATCAAAACGGCGGATTTATCAGTTTCCCAAAACGGCGCTTTCTTGAAGTGGTCGAATCCATTCGCCATCTCTACGACAAGCCTGCATCGACCAACGGACTTTTGCTCCATCGCCTGGAAGCAGCGGATCTTGCTCTAACCATCCCGGAAAAGGATTCCGACGCCACCATTCGATCGCTACGCAATCTTGGAAAGCGTCTGAGTGAAATCAAAAGCCTGCCGGCAGCAGTGTTACCGAAGGACTTAAAGGCCAAGCTCCGCCCATACCAACTCGATGGATACCGCTGGCTGCAATTTCTAGCCAGCCAGGATCTGCATGGAATTCTAGCTGACGACATGGGCCTCGGCAAAACCCTGCAAACGCTTGGCCATCTGTTGGCGCAATCCGCACCGGAACAGTCAGGCGGGCTGCCATCGCTCGTCATTGCTCCTACATCCGTAGTATCTAACTGGCAGAGCGAAGCCGCGCGATTCACACCATCCCTCAAAGTCCTGTTGCTGCAGGGGCCAGCCCGCAAATCGTTGTTTGCTGAAATCCAGCATGCCGACCTCGTCATCACTTCCTACCCGCTGATCGTCCGCGACTTCGAAGATCTCAAGGAATTGCAATGGAACTGCTTGGTGCTTGACGAAGCCCAGCACATCAAAAACCCGAAATCTAACACCGCCCAAACACTCTATCAGGTCCAAGCGCGCCACCGGCTCTGCCTGTCCGGCACGCCGATGGAAAACCACCTTGGCGAACTATGGAGCCTGATGCGATTTCTGATGCCCGGCTTCCTCGGCAGTTCGGAACATTTTAACAAATCCTTCCGAACGCCTATTGAGCGCCAGCAGGACGGCAATGCACAAGCTGCTCTCAATCGCCGGGTTGGCCCCTTGCTGCTGCGCCGCACCAAGGATGAGGTTGCTACCGATCTGCCGGAAAAAACCGAGATCATCCACAGCATTCCACTCACCACCAAGCAAGCCGACCTTTACGAATCAGTTCGCGCCGCAATGGACTCCCGGATTCGCGACGCGATCTCGGACAAAGGCCTCAACCGGTCGCAGATTGTTGTTTTGGACGCCCTGCTCAAGCTTCGGCAAATCTGCTGCCACCCCATCTTGTTAGACACACCCGCCGCACGAAAAGCCGGACCTTCCGCGAAGCTGGATTTTCTAACAAAAGACCTGCTGCCGACTTTACTGGAGGAAGGACGGAAGATTCTGATCTTTTCACAATTCACCACCATGCTTGAGCTGATCGAGCAACATCTAGCGAAGGAGAAAACGCCCTATCTCAAACTCACCGGCGCCACTCCAGCGACCGAGCGCGCAAAGTTAGTCAAAGCATTCCAATCCGGAAAAGCTCCGCTATTTCTGATCTCACTCAAAGCCGGCGGCACCGGCCTCAATCTAACAGCTGCTGACACGGTGATTCACTATGACCCATGGTGGAATCCTGCCGCCGAGGCTCAAGCAACGGATCGCGCCCATCGCATCGGTCAGGAGAAGCCCGTGTTTGTTCACAAACTCATCTGCAAAGGCAGCATCGAAGAACGCATTCAACAGTTGCAGCAACGCAAGAGCAATCTGGTCAAAGCGCTGCTCTCGGAAGAAGTCAGCAAACTCAAAATCGATTCCGATACCCTATCGCAGCTGCTCGCGCCGATGTGATCTAATTCACCCTCTTTGGAATTGATTAGATCGGGGGAATTGCTTTGAGCATTTCGAGTAATCTTTCAGCAGTGCCATGACTGCAGCACCAGTTGCGGACATAGTCCATATCCAAAGATTCCGGTCCCTGTACCGCTAATATATCTTTCACATCTTCCAAATCCTTGGGCCTTCCCCAGCGAAGTTTTTGAATCACGACATCTTCAGCGGTGGGAAGCCACGTTTCACATCCGAGCTGTTGGGAGCGGATCTGAATTTTTCTCGCAAACTGAGCTTTCACGAAAGGATCGTCAAATAACTCGAATAGCTCGACCTTCAACCCGGTATCCGCTTTCGGTTTACCAATGTGTCGCCTGCCCCAAGTCAAAGTATCGAACTGCACCTGTGATTCAAAATCCACCCAAGTTTCCAAATTGCGGATCAAACGTTGCAGAGCATCGGACGGAATCAAATTGATCACAAAATCGACATCTTTTGTCGATCTCGGGATGCCGTAAAATGCCACCGCAAATGCGCCGGTCATCATATAGTCCACTTGCTCCGCACGGCAGGAGTCAATGACCAGCTTCGCCAGCTGCTCCACTTTCATGGAATTGAAGGCAACTGGGAGTCAGACAAACTTCTGACACGGGAAATTCGCTCCAATCTCTTTCGGACCTCCTGCCACACAACTGCTCGGTCAGTAATTCCAAGCTGCCAAGTGACCCCTTCTGCCATACGCTCAAATACTCCATTGGTAAGTTCCAGAGCGGCATCCAGTCGCTCGACTCCGGTCATCGATCGCGCTCGCAACACCTTTTCCCGATAGATCGAATCCTGCAGCACTTTCAATGCGGCGGGATCATCGTGCGGATTGGGCAATGGATTCATGACAACCGAATTGTATCATCAGCAGGTGCTTTGTCAGTCACCAAAAGCATCACTTTTCCTCGGTGACTTTGGTTCCGTCGCGCGTGGTGTCTGGTGGGTGCATGATGACTTTTCCCCCATCATCCAGTCCCTCTAACACTTGAGCAGAAACTCCATTGTTGCGGCCGATTCCGACTTTGTGCTCTTTGGCGATGCCATCCTTCATCACAAAGCTCATCCATTGATTGCCTTTGCGGAAAAGAGCCCCGGTCGGAACCTGCAACACGTCATCCTGCTTCCACGTCGTAATGCGCGCTTCGACTCGATAGCGATCTCCAAGGGTGTAGCCTTCGGGCACGGGATCGACAAAATCAACCCGAACTTTGACCCGCTGTTCTTCGACTCCAAGTGAAGAAATTTTGGTATATCCACCTGGCTCAACCACACTGACTTTTCCGCGCAACGGCTGATTCCCACCCCACTGTTCGATCGAAACTTCGGCACCCGGGGAGACTCCGGCAGCATCGCTGGATAGCAATTCGATCTCCGCTTCCAGGTCTTTCGGATCGCCCACTTCCATGATCGGCAATCCTGGAGTGACCGGCCTTTCGCTCTCTTCGTAAACATTCAACACAAACCCATCGACAGGCGCCATGATGCGAATGGGAGGCGATTCCTCAATGCTCGGCGCCCTCGCCTGAAGCAAGGCGGAGCGTGCGATTTCGATGTCCGAGGTCGCCGCCTTCAGTGCGAACTCAGCCGCATTCCGCTCCCGGCGACGGACCTGTGCCATCGATTCCGCTTCGTCGTATTCCTGGGCGGACGCGGCACCGGTTTCACGCATTTTTTCCTGCCGCTCGAGCTGCTTTTCCGCGAGGTCCAATGCAGCTTCTGCCCGATCCAGATCTGCCTGACGGGCACGTTGATTGGCCTCGGCCCCGACGACCCGCGCCTCGGCTTCAGCTTGCGCACGAGGATCAAGAAAGGCGGAAGTCGATGCCTCAATCACCGCTAAAACGGTTTTTCCGGCGACGATGGGATCACCCGCGCGCAATTCGACCCGCCGGAGAAATCCCGCAATCGGAGGTGAAATGACGTGACGGTGGCGGATCCGGGTTTTGCCTTCTTCGATCACGGAAACCACAAGCGGAGCACGGTGCACGGTCGCGGTCTCTACAATCGTCGGCTTCGGTGCGAGACCGGCCACGATCAACGCGATGACCGCCAGCGTGATGAGCCAGGGAAGGAGTTTGCGGAACCAACCGCCTCGTGACTTTTTCGATTTCATGATGGGATTTGAAAATTAGTCGCGCGCTTTGAGCACGCCTATCAGGTCGAGATTTTTAATTCTGCGGCTGACGACCGCAAACGATACCGTGGAAGACACCAGCACGATCAACATCGCAGTGGCAAAAGTTTTGGCAGTCAGCACCAAAGGCATGCGCACGGTTTCCGTGCTCACTCCTGCCACCAGGGCTTTGGCGAGGCCACTGCCGATCGCCAGGCCGAGAGGAATTGCGAACAACGTCAGCATGGCCAATTCTCCGATCAACACGCCCGCAACTTCCCGATGTGTGAAACCGACCACACGCAAGGTCGCCAAATCTCGACCACGCTCCGAAAGCGCGATCCGCGCACCATTGTAAACGACTCCAAAGGCAACGATCACCGCAAAACCAAAGTAGATACCCTGGATGGTATTCATCATTTCTCCGGTCGATTTGCGAAAACTCTCGCGGGCGCTCTGGGTGATCGCCAACGACGCAATCGCCGGCGCTTCGTTGACCGATTCCAGAAAATCGTCCCAGTGAGCGCGATCAACCGTGAGATTTGCGCCACTGACCGTCCGCCCCTCGCGCATGGCGCGGCGAAGCTCGTCGATGTCCATGTAAGCAGCCACTCCCGCGTAATCGGTGATGGTGCCGCCGATCGGAATTTCGAGCACGGGCCGACGGCCTTCCTGAACTTCGATTCTCATGACATCCCCAGGCTTCGCATTCATGATTTCCGCCAGTTTCGCAGAAACCAGCAAGCCGCTCGATGGCAACTCGACCACGTTGCCGCGCTCGTCGAGTTGACGATTGAGCCGTGGATTTCGTGGAATCCCGGTGATGCCGACACGTCGCTCGATGTGACCGTGAAGCATTCGCGCAGGCACGCTGCGGTAAGGTTCCGCATCCATCACTCCAGGCAAATGGCGCATCTCATCGAGCGCCTCGGGCGATGCCGCCTCGACCAAGCCCAGCGTGACCGTTTGCCGCTGCACCAGTGACCATTGGAAATCCATCAAGTAGGCCACGCCATCGCGCATGGACCCCGGCACGATGGGAATGGCGGTCGCGAGCGCCAGACCAAGCGTGGTAAAAAGCGACTGCCAGGGCTTGCGTTCGATATTGCGCAACGCCATGCGAAACGATGGCGAGGCAAGATGAGCGAGCCCCATACGTTCCAGCACGGTCGGTTTGAATTCTGCAGGAGGTTCCGGACGCATCGCTTCCGCAGGAGCCAGCTTCACCGCCAGCCGGACCGATCCGGAAACGCCGAGCGCAACGACCAAGGTGCTAATTGTTAGAGCGGTGACAAGAGCCCACCAATCCGGATGAAGCGTCAGTGATGGGAACAGGAAAAAGCGGTGATAGAGGTCGACAACGGCAGTTGCCAGCAACAAACCGAGTCCGCTTCCAACCACGGTCGCCAAGGCAACGATGACCAAAGCAAATTTCATGTAGTGCCAACCCACTGCCGCGGATGAATAGCCGAATGCCTTCAGCTGTGCGATCTGCTCGCGCTGCAAGCGCACCAACCGGGACAGTGCAGCACTGGTCATGAACGCCGCAATGCCAAGAAAGATCGCCGGAAACGCCACTGCGAATCCTCGCAGGATTCTCAATTCATCATCCAAGCGCAGCGCCGAAGGGTGATCATCACGCCCATAGGCGATGAGACCTCCGTATGGCTCTAACAACCGATCCAGCTCCGCCATCACACCGCGCTCACTGGCTCCGGGTGCGAGATCGACCGCGACGTTGTTGAAGGCTCCGTCCAGATCGAGCGCGATCGAGAGATCATGCTCGTTCATCCAAAACACGCCAAAGCGCCGGTTATCCGGCATGGTATCGCCCGGCCGGGATTCAAAAACATACTCGGGAGAGAGAACGATGCCGGTGATCGTCAACCGCTCTCGCGATCCGCGGATGGTCGCATCGATCGTATCACCCGGCTGGAATCCATGGGCCTTGGCAAAGGCCTCCCCAACCGCGACTTCGTTTTTACCACCCGTCTCGGGCAATCTGCCAGAGCGTAGATAAAGCAAATTGAGCTGCTGGGGCCGATCGTCCGGCAAGGAAAGGATCGTCCCATCGGCAGGCTCGTTCATTCCCGGGATTTCCAGTACGGCACTCCCCGTAACACGGGTTTCCAATGCGGCTACCCCATCGATCCTTGCCAGGCGCTCACGAAGGGAATTGGGTGCGCGTTTCAGATTGCAGAAAACCTCCGCGAACCGGTGTTTTGAGTAGTAAGCCTGGCGCGTTGTATCCAGCGAATGGATCAGGCTGCGGGCCATGATCATGACCGCAAGCCCGCAGGACATGACCAGTGCCACGGCGATCATCTGGCCCTTCATGGAACCGAGGTCCCGGAACAATTTGCGATCGAGTGGATGCATGGTGTTACCAATCCAAGCTCGCGACCGGCTGCCGCTGTGGATTCACATCGATGTGAGTGATGTTGCCGTCAGAAAAATGGATGACGCGATCCGCCATGCCAGCGATGACCGCGTTGTGGGTGATGACCACCGCCAGGGTGCCGAGATCGCGGTTTACCCGCTCGATCGCCTCAAGAACCGTGATGCCGGTTTTTACGTCCAGCGCGCCAGTCGGCTCGTCGCAAAGCAGCACTTCCGGTTTCTTCGCAATCGCCCGGGCAATCGCGACACGTTGTTGCTGACCACCGGATAGTTGGGACGGGAAATGATCCATACGATCGGCCAGGCCAACCATGCCGAGTGCTTCTTCCGGCAGCATCGGGTCACGCGAAATCTCGGTGATCAATGCCACATTTTCCCGGGCGGTGAGGCTTGGGATCAGATTGTAGAACTGGAAAATGAAGCCTGCCGCGTCGCGCCGAAACCGGGTGAGCGATTTTTCATCCGCATTTGCCAAATCGTCACCTTTGTAGGCAAGTGAGCCATGGGTCGGGGTATCAAGGCCGCCAAGGATGTTCAACAACGTCGATTTTCCACTACCCGACGGGCCTAGCAGCACGACCAGTTCGCCTTCGAACAGCTCAAGATCCACGCCATCAAGTGCGCGAACTTCCACTTCGCCCGGATAGATTTTGGTTAGACCACGCGCCGTAAACAGCCGCTGTTTTTCCTGCTCTCGTACCGGCGTTTCAGACACATCTGGATCTGGCACCGGATTCCAGGTTCGGTCAAACCGGAACTCAATGCCATCCCAGGCATTTTCCGCAATCGGGTCAGGGTTTTGCTCATAAACCTCTAAACGATCCACAGGTTTGACCTTGTGGTTGCTCACGCCGATCGCTACAACGGGGACAATGCACGGGGTAACCGATCGCGCGGATATCAGCCATGAGACCCATTGGTCATCGGATCGCCTGATGCCGCTGGTCTATGATGAATTGCGGCGGCTTGCCGCATCCCGCATGCGCAAGGAAGCGGAAGGCCACACCCTGCAGGCGACGGCTTTGGTGCATGAAGCCTGGATTCGCCTCGCTGGAAGTGGCGAACAACGCTGGGAAAGCCGGGCCCATTTCTTTGGCGCGGCCTCGCACGCCATGAGGCACATCCTAGTCCATCACGCACGGCGCAAATCCGCTCTCAAACGCCAGGCGGAAAGCTTTCAGGATAGTGAGGAGCGTAAGCCGGAGGATTACTTGCTGATGGTTCATGAAAGTCTGGACCGATTGGAAAAAAGCGATCCGGACGCGGCAAAAATTGTGCTGCTGAAGTTTTTCAGCGGGCTCGGCAGCAAAGAGATTGCCGAAATGACCGGCAGCAGTGTTCGCTCGGTGGAAAGACGATGGGCGCTTGCCAAGGCAAAGCTCTATCAGATGATGCAGCACGAGGATGATGAAGCCTGACGATCCGCACGCCTCTTCCGAAGCAGACCGGGAAATCGAAGAAGCGGTATTTGAGACAGCCCTCGGCTTGGAGGATCCGGATTCACGCGATGAATTTTTAAAGCAATGGTTTCGTCACGATGAGGCCGCGCTCGCACGCATGCGCAAGCTGGTCGAGGCCGCAGAAAAATCGGCGGCATTTTTCGTCGATGCGCGTGAAAGCCGGATGTCGATCGCGTGGGATGCCGCCGATGCATTCGAGTCCTCGGAATTCCCGTTTCCTGCGGAAGATCCCAAGTTGCACCTGGTCGAGCCAGGCTCACGCATCGGGCGCTATCGATTGACCCAGCGCATCGGCGAAGGTGGCTGCGGTGTCGTTTATGAGGCGGATCAGGAAGAACCGGTCCGTCGCAAAGTCGCGCTGAAAATCATCCGCCTCGGCATGGATACCGAACGGGTGATCGCCCGATTCGAAATTGAACGTCAAGCGCTTGCGATGATGGACCATCCAAACATCGCGCAGGTGCTGGATGCCGGCGCGACGGATACCGGCCGACCCTACTTCGTGATGGAACTGGTGGAGGGCGAGCGCATCACCACGTGGTGTGATCGCCAAAAGCTCGACATCGATGCGCGGTTGAAGCTTTTCATCCAGATTTGTCAGGCGATCCAGCACGCCCACCAAAAAGGCATTGTCCACCGCGACATCAAACCTTCCAACATTCTGGTAAAATCCAGCGACACGGGAGCCACTCCGAAGGTCATCGATTTCGGGATCGCGAAAGCGACCTCTGACGATCGAAAAAAACGGACCAGCATCACGGAGCGCGACCAGATGATCGGCACGCCTGCCTACATGAGCCCCGAGCAGGTCGATTTGCGAAATATCGACATCGATACTCGGAGCGATGTCTACAGCCTGGGCGTTTTGCTTTACGAGCTTCTGACCGGTCGGCCCCCATTTGACGAAACTTCGCTATCGAAGCTCGGAGCCTCCAAAATGCGATTGATGCTGCTCAACACCGAGCCGCCGCTACCATCCCAAAGGTTCGCGGCACTCAACCGAGCAGATCAGGTTGAAACCGCCGCCGCCCGCAAATGCGATCCAAGCAAGCTCAGTTCCTTGTTGCGCGGGGACCTGGATGCGATCGTGATGAAAGCCATCGAGAAGGATCGCAACCGCCGGTATTCCACCCCGTATGGGCTGGAACTGGATCTGCGGCGCTTTCTTTCGGATCAACCGGTCCACGCGCGCAAAGCCGGGCGGGTTTACCTGCTAGAAAAGTTTTTCCGTCGGAATCAGGTCGCCTGCATTTCCGGAGCTGCCGTTCTGTTATCGCTCGTGATCGGGCTGGGCTCTGCCACGTGGCTTTTTTGGCGAGAACGTCACGCCTTGGCCGAACAAGTGAGATTGAGCAAGGAAGCCGAAGCCGCTCGTAATGAGGAAGATCGGCTGCGCACCCAGGTCAACGCCAAGACCAACATCGCCCAGCTCGCGAACCTTCTGAATTTGGGCAGAGCCGGTTCAGACATCCAGGGCATCGCTGGCGTCACCATTCTTCTGAACGAAGGGAAAGCGGAAGAAGCGAATGCACTGCTGGAGTCTTACCCGATCGACTCCGTCGAATTTTCTCCAGATGCCACCTACGTCATCCGGACCCTTGCCCACTGGAATGCGATGCGTGGAAGATGGAAAAGCGCCATTCATTGCTTCCGCTGGCTTGATCGGGCTGGCCGCCACGAAAATCCGGAAGCCGTCATTGAAGGCACCGACTGCATGTGCCTGGCAGCATTGCTGGCAGAATATGAGTCTCCGGAAGTTTATGAGGCGTATCGGCAGGAAGCGCTTGATCGTTTTCTACCGACTAAAAGTGCGCTCGCTGCGGAACACCTGCTCAAAATCTGCCTTCTGCGCCCCACCACTGAAGAGAATTTGGAGCGACTCAAGCAAGCGATGGAAATGTGCGCCTCCGGGGCACGCAGCAACTATTCCAATCGTGACTCGTTCCCCCAGTGGGATGCTTTAGGGATCGCAACCTACTATCATCGGTGCGGCAACGAACAGCAGGCGCTGGTCTGGAGCAAACGCTCGCTCTCATTCCGCGGGGGCCGGGGAGATCGCCAGCGTTCAGCGAATTGCCTGCAGGCGATGGCTTATCATGAGCTCGGTGATGTCAAATCCATGAAAGAGCATCTCGATACCGCTCGCTCGATAAAACCTCCCAATTTCGACACAAGCTCTGACATGATGCTCGAAGTCTGGGTCGACTGGGCGGTATCGCGAATTCTTATGACTGAAACCGAATTGATATGCTCTTCATTATCAATCAAATAGAGTTTCGAATAATTTTTGTAAATAGTTGAAATTATTTGGCGGGTTTCGTGTCCGAAATGCCCATTGATAAAGAGAATACCAATCTCTGCCGGAACAGACCATCAGCCACACATGTGGGACCGTCTGCTCTGTTTCCATCAACGTCATTCCCTACCCGCCATCTCATGAAATCAAAAGTGACCACTCTCAGTCTCGGGCTACTGCTTGGCGCAGCGTCAATCAGTAGTGCAACCATTATCGGCTTTTCTGGCTTCAACAGTAATACAGCCATTCCACTGGATTACGCCTCAAATGCTACCACTGATAACACTGCTGAAGGTTATGTTGTTAGCAATGGTACAACCCCAAACATTAGCCTGGCTTGGGGTGGCGCGAATGCTACAGCGACAGACAGTAGTTGGGACTTTCATCAGGCGACCAATTTCGGAGATATCGAAGCGCAAACAGCCGGTGATACCTCATGGGACGGCGTATCGACCGCTCCACGGATCGGGCAACTGGACTACGGCAATATGGCAATCACTTTCAGCGCTGACGCAGGATATGCCCTTGTTCTCAATTCATTCGACTTCGGTCAAACCGCCCAAACTTCTGGAACCTCCAGCTGGACTCTCAGCCTCACAAACTCAAGCCTGGCAGTGGTCTGGACCGAGACCATTGATTTCACCAACGGCCAAGTATACACAATCTCGCCAAACTTTGTAGGCGAAGATGGAGAGACCTACACTCTGACATTCGATAGAACAGACCAGAGCTACGATACCAATGGCCGGGTTGCAATTGACAACCTGAGCTTCAACCAAGTTGCCATCCCGGAACCTTCAGTTGTCGCACTGTTCGCACTTGCGGGTCTGGGCCTGCTGCGCCGCCGCAAGTGAACCGATTGGCTTCATTCAGGCTGCGGAATCCGCAGCCTGAATACTCGGCGCCGAATTCTTCATATAAAAATCGATACGGCGTTCTGAGCGGGTTGCATCATTGACTACTTCAGAACAGACAAGCCGTTCACCATCAGCAGATTATCTGCATTCCACCAATCACTGAGAAAAATTTTCTGATTTATTGGCGGTTTTTGCAGGCGGAATGCCCATTGGAGGAAAAGGGAAGATGGATTCCCAGCTATCGCCGTGTTTTGCCCTCGGTTGCTGGTCGGGTCCGTTTCTCATTCCATACCTCCAATCTCATGAAAACAAAACTCACCTTCCTCACTCTTGGGCTGATGCTAGGCGTTGCAAGCCTTGCGAATGCGACGATCATCGGGTTCTCCGGCCTAGGTGACAGCAACACAGCAATCGGACTAAACTACGCTTCAAATGCATCATCTGATGGCACAGGTTACACCGTCAGCAACGGAAGCACCTCGAACATTGCCGTCACCTGGGGTGGCGCAAGTGCCTCTGCTACCGATAGCAGCTGGGATATTCATCATTCAACCTGGTTCACCCCAATCGAAGGACAAACGACCGGTGACTCAACTTGGGATGGTGTTTCGTCATCACCAGATATCGCTCAGCTTGATTATGGGAATGTAACCATCACTTTCACCGTCGATTCAGGTTATGCTCTGGTTCTCAATTCGTTCGATTTCGGCCAAACTGCAGAAACCTCCGGCACCTCGTCTTGGACACTCAGTCTTACCAATTCCTCGTTAACCACCGTTTGGTCTCAAACTGTAGATTTCACTGATGGCCAAGTTTACACCATCTCACCTGCTTTCACCGGTGAGGACGGTGAAACTTACACGCTAACTTTCAACCGCACAGCAGAGAGCTATAGCACCAACGGTCGTCTTGCACTCGACAACCTGAGCTTCAATCAGGTCGCGATCCCTGAGCCTTCGACTGTAGCTCTGTTCGGTCTGGCTGGACTTGGATTGCTGCGCCGTCGCCGTAAATAATTTCCTGGATCGCTTAGGTTTCTTGATTGAAAGCCACCTTCCTGAATTTCGGGAAGGTGGCTTTTTCTATTCCACCCGGTCGGGATGAAAAAATCGCCGCCGTGTGCACGTTGCCAGTTGAGATGAAACATCTTCTGTTGGCGACCGGACTTTGGTTGATGGCAGTTCCTGCCATGGCGAACGATCAAGTCCAGCTGGAGGCCTATTTAAATGCCCCTCATGAGGCCGGGATTGAGCGTGTTGAGGTAGGAAAGGATCAACTGATGATCCGCGGAAAAGTCCCAGCTTCAGGCAGATTCTTTCTCGCGGAATTACCCATGGAGCGAAGTTCAGCCGATTCAGCGCCACTTATTCCACTGCAAAAAATCGAATCCAGCCCTGACGGAACCTTCACTTTGATGATTCCAAGGAAAGCTCAACCATTCGACCGTCTGATGGGGCGTTGGCAAATCATACGGCAAGACGGGGCCGGTTCCGTAACCGCATCCGCATTTCATTATCCTGATCAAATCTTTTGCGAATCTCCTCCTGGGCCAGAGATTGAACTGAAAACCAAGAAAGGTTTGGGTGGCTGGACCGCAGGCCGAATCCCCGGTGAATTGGACGATCTTGGAATCGACGCAGTCACCGTCAATGTCGTCCTTTCGAGCCTTATTTCACTAACAGCTGAAGAACAAACCGAACCCTTCGCGTGGCAAGGGAGCACCTACTACGCGCGGGAACAAGAACTCGCCAAGTTGGACGAGACCTTCAAAGCGGCCGCGAAGCGCGGAGCCATGGTTTCGGCTATTTTGCTCATCCCGAACCCGGCGCGGGCAAACGATCCTTTACTGAAAATCCTCGGCCATCCCGATGCGGACCCACACGGCATCTTTGCGATGCCGAATCTAACAACAAAAGCTGGAGTCCATTTATACGGCGCCATTCTGGACCTGATGGCGCGTCGATGGATCCGCGATGCCGCCGAACACGGTCGGGTGCACCACTGGATCATGCACAACGAGGTCGATGCCGGTTGGGAATGGACAAACGCGGGTGAAAAATCCGCGATCGAATACCTGGAACTTTACCACCGCTCCATGCGGATGATGGATCTCATCGCCAGGCAATACGACCCCCACTCCCGCCCTTTGATTTCCCTAACCCATTGGTGGCAGCAACCGGGCAATCCACATTGGTATGGATCCAAGCAATTGTTAGATCTGCTTGCCCGCTTCAATCAGAGCGAAGGCAACTTCGGTTGGGGAATCGCGTTTCATCCGTATCCTGAGGATCTTTTTGAGCCCAAAACCTGGAACGATCATCAATCAGATTTCACCTTCGCAACTGCCCAAATCACCCCTCGAAACCTTGAAGTGCTGGACGCCTATTTGCGCCAACCAGCCTTCCTCGACCACGGTAAAATACGCCCCGTCCAGCTTTCGGAAAACGGATTCAATTCCCGAGACTACAGCGCGGCCACTCTTGCCGAACAGGCAGCGGGCATGGCATTCGCTTGGAAGAAAATCTCAAAGCTGCCATCGATCCAAACCTGGGAATATCACAACTGGATCGATAACCGTGGTGAAGGCGGGCTTCGCATCGGACTGAGGAAATTTCCGGATGATGCTGATGATCCATTGGGCAAAAAGCCCATCTGGCACTTATATCAATCGCTCGGCACCAGCGAGGAAGACCGCGCGTGCGCTCCCTATCTGAAGGTCATCGGCATCGATTCTTGGGAATCGATCATGCATGCCGAATGATACCTCTTTCGCCCCAAACAAAAACGCCATCGGGAACAAGCCCCGATGGCGTTCGTGGTTAGGGATGCATCAAGGATTGAGCACCACCCGGAAGAAGACTTTCGGCTGGCCGTTCAATTCCGTGAAGCTTGTTAGATCCACCGTCACCGGTGTGCTGGTGCCTGCGGATGCAAGATTGGTATCAAGATCCATCCAGGTTTCCAGATCCGTCGATGCCTGGATGGTGTAAGTCGCATCAGCTGCAGAGGTGAAGTTGAAGCTGACTGATGTGGCTGGATTCCCGTTTACCGCAAACCCGGAGATCAGGAGATCCCCCGTTTCGGTAGGTGGATCAATCGGATCATCCGGCCCCAGAAGCGTGAAGTCACTGCTTGCGACGGTAATGGTCCTTGCCCCGGATGTTTCCAGGAGTGGGTAGTTATAACCTGGATCGACCGCTTGGGCTCCGATCACTTCCCAGTAGGAACCACCGCCACCTTCGTAAACCAAGGTTTGTAGTCGGTATTCTCCAACTTCGAGATTCACACTGACAAGTGTGCGGCTGTTGCCGGTTCCTGTCTCAACGCGAATCGCATTCTGGACCGTGCTTCCCGGCGCACTGCCGAGTTGGGCATAAGGTGCGAGGTTGGTGTAAGCGATCGAGTTGATCACCGGATCCGAAGTACCATTTTGACCGTAGATATACAGGTAGCCGCCATCGTCGCCCTGGAAGCCAAGATGATATTCTCCGGGCTCGGTGATGACCAAGGTGCCGGTCGCACGCATTGCGTAGTTATCGTCCGGCTGAGGTGTATTCATGGGCCATGGATTCGTTGGCGTGAAATTGCCATCCGGGCCGTCTTCCGGGTCACGGAAGTCGAGTTTACTCCAAGTGGAAATGGCATTCGTCGGGACAGGTGTCATTGCGAGTGTCGCATCGATCCGATCTTCCGCGCCTTGGATGGTGAATGGGAAATCGCCGCCGGTTCCGCTTTCTACCGTCCAGCCAGGAGCCTTGATTTCAGGAACCGCGACTGAAGATGGTGGATGATAGCCAACCAACTTGAAGCCACCTGGAGGCGTGGTATCCTCCAACCAAACGCCTGGCGCAGCACCAATCTCGTAGTAGAAGTTACCGCCGCCTTCGTGTTGGATGAACTCGACATCGTAAGCACCCGCGTCGAGGTCGATCGCGCCACGCGCCGTGATGGTGCCGATTCCATCGAAGTAGAGTTCATTCAGGTTCGACATCTGGAAGTTACCGGAGCCGCTGGCAGCCTTGAATTTCGGATTCGGATTCCCGTTCACCCCTTTCAGGCGGAGCATGAATCCGTCATCGCCAGCGTATTCAAAGGTATAGGTTCCGCCGGTCGGAATATAGATCCGGCCTTTGGCCAGCGTCACCACGTTGTTGTCATCCGCTGGAGTATCCCCGGGAATCGGCAAATCGAACAAGATGGGGCCGCCGCCGCCAGCTTCTGGATCTTTGTGGTTCAGGTAAGGCACCAAAGCTTCTACCGTCAGACCATCGGCATCCTCAGGGGAACGTGTCGTCGTGGCGAGGAAGTTGCTGGCTTGGGCGAAACTGCCAACCATCGAGCCGTCCGCATTCTTCGCTTGGAGATAAGTGCGGAGATTGAATTTACCCGTCGTTCCGACTGGACCTGGCAGCTCGGTCGCGAACCGGGCTTGATAAGCAGGGATGCTTGGATCTTCCGTGTCACCGACCAGTGCCCATGTGTTGGTGTCCCGATCATTCACATAAGTTCCTGGTGTCCAGGCGACCTCATAGAATCCACCGCCGCCGCCATCCCAACCGAGGTAAAGGATATCGTAAGTGCCTGCGGCATCGAATTGGTAGGTGCCGCGGCTGTTCGAATCTCCGGTTCCGCCATCGCGATAGAGAGTTTGCGGGTCAGCCACATCAATCACACCGTCGCCGCCTTTCGAGATGAAACGACCACCGCCTGAACCGGAAACGCGCATGGCGAATCCATCGTCACTGTGAACCGAGAAGGTGTAGACGCCCGCAGCAGGCACCGTGACTTGGGTTTTACCGACGACAACGAAGTCATCATTTGCCTCCGTATTCGTCAGAATATTGAAGTCGTTGTTGAAATTCCCATTGCTGAAGCGGTCATTGGAATCTGGATCCGCATGGTTGAACACCGGGGCGTTGCCATCAACGAAGGTTCCTCCCGCAGCGGTCGCAGTGACGGCTGCAGCCTGGATGTTACCCGTCCCGGCGACGACATATTCCCGGATGCCCCAGCTTCCGACCGAACCTTCCGGTCCTGGCAGACTGAGTGGAAGTTTGTAAGAATCAAACTCACCGCTGATCACTTCCGTGCCACCACCGACACCGGGAACTGAAAGCGAGTATTCGTTCAGGGCACTTGCAACGAAGGCCGCATCGAATGACACCACCACGGAGGTCGCATCCTCACTGACCTGGATCGAACTCGCAGGAACAGCCGTGCCATTCAGAGTTAGCGCAAAGGTGCCGGCTAAATCCGCCGTAAATTGGGAGGTGCTTTGAAAACGGATTTCGCCCTTGGTCGGCGAGATCGCGCCCGCAGACTGGAACAACAATCCATCCGAATATTTGTTTTTCAGCTCCGCGGTGATCGCCTGAAAATTCGCACTTTCATCCGAATTATAGATCTGAAGTTCACCAATAAATCCGGTGAGACCATTCAAGCCGTCCGCCGTGCTGGCTCCGAGACCAAAAGCACCGCTATTTCTGGCTATTGTTGTCGCAGCGAGGTCCGTGGCAACCAGCATTCCGTTTACATAGAGCCGCTGCTCTCCGCTGTTGTTCCAGGTGTAAACCGCAATCCGCAGTTTAGGATTTGAGGTGTCGAGCGGTTGTGCTGCGCCGAAAATCGTGCGATCCGGCGCACCTGTGCCACCCGCAATGCGATTTCCATTCCAGCCCATTCCCCAATCGGGAACCACGCCGGATTGCTCCATGCCGATCAGACCACTGGATTGCCAAAATTCCGTGCCGGAATTTCCGTTTGTCGTCGGAATAAAGGCCGCAACCAGAGTTAAGCTGGTGGCCCCTGCAATCGGATTATTCGCTTCCTCGACACGAAGATAATTATCCTGAATCACGTCAACGGAACCGTGTCCGTTGAAGCCACCAGTATGAGCAAAGGGAAGGCCGACTTCGACTGCCGGCACGCTCCCTTCCTGGGAGACCCAGTTGTTTCCTTCTACAAAGTCATCACCCACCCACCTGGCGACCAGATCGGCTTGGGCTGAATGAGTTGCGACGATGCCACACGATATGACAAACGCCGACGCGAGTCTCTTACGAGACCGTAGGTATCGATGTTTCATTTGGGTTTATGGGATAAGATGGATGGTAAACTAAGCGGCCTACGGGTTAATAGGTCGACCTAGTTGAATGCCACTCGGACATTCTCGGGCTTTCATCTAATGTGAAGGGAAGATTAAGAACTTGAGAAAATCGCCGTCAATCGAAAAGGTTTCAAACCTCCAAAAGACAAAGAAATACCACAATAACCCACGATTTCGCGGATCGGCGGGGCAGTTCCCCGCACCCATGCCAACTTGAATCGGACCTTCGCCCAGCCGTTCCTGCCAATCCTTGCCCTTGTGACTTGCTCCTTTCGCCGCCCTCATCTACCGCTTCTCTCCGTGACGCCCGAAGATCAACTCAAGCTCCTCACCGCTGGCACCTCGAAGGTTTTTTCCGAGAAAGAACTGCTGGAAAAACTCCGCCTCGGGAGACCCCTGCGCGTCAAATTCGGGCTCGATCCGACTTCGCCGGACATTCACTTCGGCCACACGGTGGTTTTCGAGAAACTTCGCCAGTTCCAGGAACTCGGCCACCTGGCGGTCATCATCATCGGCGACTTTACCGCGACCATCGGCGATCCATCGGGCCGATCCGCCACTCGCCCGCCGCTGACCCGCGAGGAAGTCTTGGTCAACGCCGAAACCTATACCGCACAAGCCTTCAAGGTCATTGATCGCGATCGCACCGAGATCAATTTCAATGGCGACTGGTTCCGAAAAATGACCTTCGAGGACGTGTTGCGGTTGAATGCCCGCGTCACCATGCAGCAGATGTTGCAGCGGGAGGATTTCCGCAATCGGATCGAAAAAGGCCAGGAAGTCCGGCTGCACGAAATCCAATACCCCATCGTCCAGGGATGGGACTCGGTTGAAGTCCGCGCCGATGTCGAACTCGGCGGAACCGACCAACTTTTCAATCTCCTGGTCGGCCGAGATCTGCAAAAGGAAGAAGGCCAGCCGCAACAGATCGTGATGACCATGCCCCTGCTGGAAGGTCTGGACGGGGTGAAAAAGATGTCCAAGTCCTACAACAACTACGTCGGCGTCGAAGATCCTCCGCAGGAAATGTTTGGCAAGCTGATGAGTATTTCCGACGAACTGATGGCCCGCTACTACCTACTTCTGCTTGGCGAACAGCTCGACCCGGCACAACACCCGATGGACGCGAAAAAGTCCCTCGCGGAGCGCCTGACCGCCCGTTATCACGGGATCGAGGAAGGTCGCGCAGCACGTGCGGACTGGGACACCCGCTTTTCCAAGAAGGATCTCGCTGCCGCCGATTTGCCGGAAGTTTCACTGAGCGACTTGCCACTCCCGACCAACGTTCTCGGCTTGACCAGCCATCTTTTCAAGGCCGTCTTTGATCTGGAAAAATCCAATGGCGAGCTGCGCAAGCAATTCATTCTCCCCGGTTCCGTGCAGATCAATGGCGAAAAACTGACCGATCCGGCAGCCGATGTTTCGCTGTCTGCCGGCGATGTCATCAAGCTCTCCAAAAAGCACATGGTCCGCGTCATCTGATACCGCGATTCCGCCATTGCGAATCTCTTCAATCGTGCTCCCTTACTCGCATGTCTGATCTTCCCGTCCTCTATGTCAAACTCGGTTGCGGTTGGTGCTCCGAAGTCGTCGACTACCTCGGCAAAAAGAAAATCAAAGTGCGCAAGGTCATCGTCTCAGGCGATAAAGCTGCGATGCAGGAAATGGTCGAGCTTTCGGGCCAAACCAAAGCTCCCACCATGGATTGGCACGGCGAGGTGCTGGCGGATTTCGGGGTTGATGAGCTGGTTCCTTTCCTGAAACGCCACGGACTTTGATTCATCCCGCTTCTTCTTCGATCGATGGCCAAGTCAGTGCCTTGGTGATCCGGTCGCAGAAGAAACAAACCACGGCTACCAGCAAAGCCTCGACCGCGACGTAATGCGGGAAGAAGCCAAAATGATCGGCTGCTGCTCCCAGCATGCCGATGGCCATTGCTCCAGCCATTAGAAGAAAGACCACCAATCCGCGGTTGGCGGCTCTGGCATTTTCCGGCGGGGACCCAAGCGGCATGTTCTTGTTGCTTAGCCCCGGCAGCCGCCCGAAGAGTGGAACCGATAAAATGCCAGGCAACAAATAGGCGAGCACTCCGAATCCATCGGTGAACCAAACCATCGCGACTCCGAGCAGCGTGATCATCGGCAAGATGAAGATGAGTTCCAGCGCCTTGCGCGCACCGATGATGATCGCCCCTGGACCGGTGATGGGGGAAATGCGAAACACGTCAGCCGCCTGCCATTGTTGGGAAAACTTCAGGATCTGTATCGCCAGAAATGGAATCATCGCGATGTAACCGGACACCATGGACAGCAGAAACGAATTCCTTCCAACGTCGCCAGTGGTCACAAAAAGCATCACGGGCATGATCAAAATCGGCGCCAACCCCGGGTAGAGTCGAAGTTTCACATCGCGATCGCGAAGCATGTAGGCCGCAGTCAGTAAAAATCCCGCGCGCTCAACCGGGTCCCGCAAATACAGCCGGACCAGGGAAAATTCCATCCACTGCTCCAGTCGCAGCAGGCCAGATTTCCCCTTTTTCTGCCTCACACTCGTATCCCCCATGCTCCTCAAACCGGATTCGTAGGAACTGGCGAGCTTGTCGAATGCAAGCCACATCAGAATCCCCGTCAACAGCACTCCCAGCACCGCAAGACCCCACTCGGTGTAATTCCCGCGGCCCATCAGCGATAAATCGAGACAAGTGAACCAAGTTGGCGGCAGCAATCCCATCCACCAGTTTTTCTCGGTTAGCTGAATATTGACCGGAATGATCTTCAGAATTCTCGGAGCAAGCTGACTCCCGAATACAAGCAACATGGTCATGAGCACCTGAACCAGGGTCATCAAGTTATCCAAGCGCTCCCGCCCAAACCAACGCAGGCACAGTTGATAGACCAATATGACAAAGGCGGTGCAAAACAGCGCCGATAAGCCGGAAGACAGCACATGCGCCGGCAGGAACAACCATCCTCCATCCTTTCCTGCCACTCCGACAAACATCCCGGCCAGATTGAAGGCCAAGGACATCCACAAACCGACCTGGAGCAGCACCGAAATTTTCGACCACAACAGCACTCGCGGATCCACCGGGCGATGAAGCAGGATTTCGTTTTCGTCTTTATTGAACAGCACCTCTCCCGAAGAGGCGGCAATGAACATGCCCACGAAAAAGACCGTCGCTCCGTGGAGATAAATCAACAGTCCCGTCAGCGGCGCTTGGATGAAGCGGATCGCCATGAAACCGACGAAAAAATACATCAACAGGGTCAGGCCAAAACGCTTCAGGATCGAGCCATTCGCTTGATTCTGCCTCACGTTCAGACCGCGGGAACTGCGTCCGCGCAGCAGCAGCTTGAGATAAAGCCCGCGCAGGACTTTACCCTGCGACGGCACAGCTTCGTTGGTTTCACTCATGAGCGGAAAGTTTTGGCAAAATCTGCAGCCCGGCGCTCCAGATCATCGCCGCCAGTGAGATGGGTGAACAGGCGCTCCAGGCTTGGCGCGCCGGATTCTTTGACCAGCGCTTCTGGAGCTCCGTCCATCAGCACTTTTCCTTTATCGATGATGATGACGCGATCGCAAACCCGCTCCACGACATCGAGCACGTGGGAACTGTAAACAATCGTGCGGCCCTCGCGCGCCAGCTCTTGGATCAATGCTTTGAAGCCAACGGCTGCATTCGCGTCCAACCCGTCCAGTGGCTCGTCAAAAAAAACAACAGCCGGATTGTGAAGCAAAGCAGCGGTGATGACCACTTTGCGCCGCATGCCTTTGGAATAGGCACCTAACAGTTTCTCCGTCAGCACATCGAATCCCAGATCGAAAAACGCCAGGAATTGCTGAATCCGTTCCCTCGCCGCCGCCGAAGGAATGCCATACAGCGCGGCGATCATTTCCAAATACTCCAGCCCGGTCAGGGATTCAAAAACCGCTCCGGAATCCGGGACAAACCCGACCCGTTTCCTCACTTCCATCGACTCGGTGAGCAAATCGTAGCCTTCGATGCTGGCGGTGCCGGATGTCGGCTCCAGCATCCCCGTCAGCATCTTCAAGGTCGTCGATTTGCCAGCCCCGTTTGGCCCGAGCAAACCGACAATTTCACCGCTGGGAATTTCCAGAGTCAGTCCATCAACGGCTCGCTGGGTTCCAAATACCTTCGTGAGCGACTGGAGTTTGATCATGCGACCAGAAGTCTGGTCACCAATTTGCCATTTTGCCATCGAAAAGCCCGGGCTGACAATTCTCTGTGGCTCAGGGATTTACCTCACCGATCACATAGAATTCCTTGCCCGTTCCAGGTGACCCATCGAGGAAAGTGTAACTGCTTACCCCAGTCACCTGCTCTCCCACCGGGGTGAATTCCTGCAGCGTCGCACTCCGCGCCAGGGTGTAGGTTTTCTCAGGATTCAGACCCTCAACGGAAACGGCAAACGCCCCGTCCTGAAAGCCAAAACTGATGACTTTCGGCGTGTCTTCGACATTGCCCGTGGGAAAATCATCCGGGTCTGTCGGGTCGGTGCCCGCAGCGACTTCCGCGCCATCCGTGAAGCCATCACCATCCGTGTCCTTCACCCCGATTTCAGTCCCAAGCACCAGCTCCTGTCCGTCCGGCAAGCCATCTCCGTCCTGATCCAATGAATTCGGCAGTTCGAGGACGCGGAAATTATCAAACATCACCCGGAAGCCGGAAACGTGGCGAATGAATGCTACGATATTTCCCGTAGGTGGAACTTCTCCTGTGACGAAAACAAAGGGCTTTGCCAAGGAACCGGAGCCCAAATTGGCGAGGCCGCTCGCATAGCGGAATCGGTCAATGCCATCATCGGCATCAGGATTTCCAGAGCTGATGGCGAGGCCATTCAAATCCATAAACCCGGCATCTGCCAATTGGGTCTCCGGGGAATCACTGGCATACAGTCCGAACTCAACCACCCCGGTGGGAAATCCGCTGCGATTGCAACCGGCGAGGTCCACCAGATAAGTCGTGTTCGGTTTGAAGGATACGCCAGCATCCTGAAAAATCTGATTTCCAATCGACTGCAGGCCAGCGGATTGCACCCCATCAGTCCCAGCAAATCCTGATTCCACGAAAACTTCATCCGTCACCGGCGGAGTCACGATACTCCAACTGGTTGGAACACCGATGATGTATGTTCCAGCGGCATCAGGCAGCTCAAAGCTCGGATTGGCAACTGTCACGGTCGGCGGCGTCGAGCTCGCATTTGTCGGATCGTAGCCGAGTTTGAATTCCCAGCCATCATTGATTCCATCGCCATCGGAGTCCGTTAGATTCGGATCAGTCGCCGAAGTGACGCCAGCCTCATAGACGAGATCGGGATTTTCCATGCCATCAAGAATCCCATCGCCGTCCGTGTCCGGATTGGTCGGATCGGTTCCCGTCAACTCGGAATCATACCATTCACCAAACAAGTCTTCGACAGAATCGCTCAACCCATCGCCATCTGTATCCGGATTATCGGGCAGGGTCCCTAGGGAAAGTTCCTCAGCGTTGGTGAGCCCGTCCTCATCCAAATCTCCACCCGGACCGTTCACAAGATCGGTGCTGCCATCGTCCAGAGGGTCCAATCCAGCACTCACTTCCCAGCCATCGGGCAAGCCGTCTCCATCGCTATCGACCTTCACCGGACTGGTCCCCAGTTCCACTTCCTGGCCGTCGGCCAATCCATCGTCATCGGTATCTGCCTTCTGTGGATTACTGCTGTCGAGGCCACCGTTGTATTCCTGAAGATTGGTCAGTCCGTCGTTATCTGGATCTCCGTCCGGGCCGTTTGCGATATTGGTGGTGCCGTCGTCCGCAGGATCGAGACCGTAATTGCTCTCCCAAAAATCCGGCAGCCCATCATTATCAGAATCCACGGCATTCGATGCAGTGGTGCCGATGATTTGGAATCCATTGATCGGCGCACGTTTGGTTCCAGCTGTCCCGCCTTCATCGGCGCGGATGTAGAAATTCCCAGCCGTCAGCCCGCTAAACACCGTGTAGTTGCCGACTCCTGATGTTCCCGACACGCGCGTAAACGTCGGATTTTGCGCCCAATCCGATCCATCGATGATCTCGACTCTGCTGGTGAGATCGGAGCCTAACGCGGGGTCGCCGTTCACAAACGTGTCCGTGACGGCATTTGCCAGCCAGACCGTCGCGGCACGATCACCGGCCAAGGAATCACCCTCGGAATATACAACCACGCTATAGGAAGTGATGCCCTCCTGCTGCATCCACTGATCCAGCCCGGTCACCAACAGTGTCGGCTTGTCATCATCAGAGCCGAATACTCCGTTAAAGGGAGTTGAGATAATCCCGCCATTGGAATCTAGATACCCTTTCATCAGGATACTATTTCCACCTAGGGATGGATCTGCGAGCGACTGGCCCAACGCTGTCGCATCCCACTTCAGCATCACCATCGTGGAAGTGCCGTTTTCGTCGTTGAGATTGATGGGATTGCCCCATCGGCCGCAGTTGTTCCAATTGAGCTGCTCAAATCCCGGCGCACCGGCGGATTCGGTCGATTGCAAAAGGATCGTCTCAGCATTGTCCACATCGGAAAAACTGACACCGATTGAGGTTTCCTGGGCTTGTCCGCTTGCCGCGCCCAGCAGAAGAGCAATCAGCATGGAAGGTTTCACCAGACGGATCGGCAAAGCATGGTTTCTGCAGTTCATCACAAATCTTTCCTCTTTTATTTGGTGGATTGAAAAACCCTGCAGCGAACGTCGATGCACGGTAGGTGAGGCTAATTTGAAGCGTATGAACTTCCTGCTGAAATTGCCTAGCTACCCATGTTGGTAGTTATCGGGCTCGCTGAAACCCAAGTGGATAGGCCTTGCCAACCTCAGAGAGCCATGAACCTCAGGCATATCCGTTTCAAAGGTGGCGGGATGACTTGGGCGTCGATGCCATTACAAAATCTTGTCATTCGTCACGAATGAGTTGCAGAAACAGCCAGCTAGCCTGCTGAAAATGGCACGGGATTCGCTCCATCGGCCAACAAGGTGTGCCATGGTGCCAGAGAAATGGAATAACACGCCGCTGAACTTCTCCAAGGTTCGCCGAGATTTTTTCTAGAATGCAGTTTTGAGGTCGTCTGGTCACTACCAAGAATCTGCCAAACAATTCCCGTGGTTAGCGGATGGTCCGCGGTAGGTTCCAGTGCTCTTCAGGTGCACTGAACCTGCCGCGGCAAATTGTTCCATAATTCTATTTGATCGGTTCAGGAAAGAGATCATTCGTTCGCGATCGGAGTCGCCACCAGGCGCATGAAGCGTTTTGGGTATTCAGCCTGAATGGGTAGCGAATAACGAACTTCAAAGGTTCCGTTTTCAGCCGATGAGGACTCTACCTCTATCCCTGCAGCACTCCATACAGCAGAAGCGTCCAGACTGACCGACCACTCAGCGGATAGCTGATAATCGGTGCGGGATGTTTGCTGAGTTACCAACGCCACTTTTTCGTTGTTGGTTTCCAAAGTGATTCCGGATTTCGCATCGGGGATCGTCGGATCCAAGCCGAGCAAATATTCGATCAGGTTCGGCAAGCCATCACCATCGCTATCGCCAGTGAGTGATGAATCCGGCAATGTGCCATAACCCGTTACCCAACTTTCAAATCCAGACAAGGTTCCGACGACCAAATCAAAAGTCTGGCTCGTGACAGCGCCGTCATCGTTATAGCGCTCAATCACCATGTAATAGCTGCCATTGGTCGCTTCCTCCGCAATCGTTCCACTGATGATCCCGGTTTCGGAATCGAAGCTAAGACCTTCGGGAAGAACAACCCCGTCTCCCAAGCGGAAAATCGACGGATTCACATACTCTCCCTGTTGGAGCTGGCTCACGAACGTCGCATTCGTCGGGCAATTCGCCAGCCCAGGAGTTACTCCAACCAAAGGCGTGGCGGGGGTTGGGCTCACCTGAGCCGAAGTCACGGTCCAAAAGCTGGTATTGCCGACCGATTCCTCATTTTCGCCGGTGAAATAGGCCGCCTTCCCGCTGGCCACGGCTGGCAGCACCATGGTGCCGGAGGAATTGTTCCCGTAACTCAGATTATCCACTACGAGTAAGTCCGAGTTTTTCAGAATTACCGCACCGCCTGAATCACTGAGGAAGATCCAGCTGCTTGAGCCTTGAGTGAAATACGTTTTCGAGGTGCTACTGACGACCATTTGGAAATCGCCAGGATCTCCATCATCCGCCGGGATCAGTGGATCTTTTCCTGAAGTCGAAGACCCGTTGTAAATCGTGATGAGCGTCCCCGCAGGAATATTGTCCCAAACGCCACCCGAGACGAAATCCAGCACACTGGTCCCACCTGCTCCCGTCAATCTCCAGCCCGATAGGCTGCCACTTTGCAGCATCAGAATTTCCACCCATTCCGAGTTCCCACCAGTGACGCCTTGGCTAAACTCATTGATGATCGCCATGCGGCTCAATGGCTTGGCGCTGCCACGCAAGACAAGCCCGCTGGTGTATTCATAGCTATCTCCCGGATCAGCATGAAGGACCGGTCGTGCCAGCACGTTGACGCCTTGGGTCACAAATGGCTCGCTGGTCTTTTCCCCATCGAACGCCGTCATCACACAGCGCCAGATTTTGCCGCTGACCATGGATGACATGCTTAATGTCGCGGACGTTTCCCCTGCTGCATCGGTGAAGGCAATCTGATCCGTGCTGGATTGCCACTGGTAATGGATGACCAAATCCGCGTTTTCGTAATCGGATGAGGTCAAATTGGTGACTGCCAAAATCTCATCCTCGTAACACTGTGCTTCCTGGGAAAGTTGGGCATCGAGAATTTCCGGGGCCTGATTGCCGAATCCCAAAACTATCTGCGGTGATGAGCCTTCGATGCCCTCGGAATCGAAGGCATGGGCTTCCAAAACGTGAGTTCCATCCGTTGGTGTGAGCTGAAATGAATAAGGGGCGCTCGTGTCACTGGCAACTTCCTCACCGTTATCCAGCAAAGTGACTTTGCTAACGGTCCCGGTATTTCCCATGGCATCCAAATCCGTCGCGGTCACCAAGACGTCAATGGGGGGGCCACTCCCATAAACCGCGCCGGATTCCAGATTATCGATGGTTACGACCGGAGCTGGATTTGGCGGTGCCGTGCTTGCGCCATAGACCACCAGTTTCGCGGAATTCAACACCCCGCCAAGCGCTGCGGCGTTCGAGCTGGTATCAACCACCTTCAACGTCCAAATCCCATTCGGATCTTCGCCCCAATTGCGAACCGTACTGAATGTCCACGATGGATAATTTGCATTGGTGTCATCGTGAACTTCCGCCAACCGGCTAACTGTGCCGCTTGGGGAAGTGAGTCTGATTTCCAGAGCACCACGCGAAGGATGAACGATATCCACGGTCAGGGTCACCTGCTCCGCCGTCATTTCCGCATCCGTTACTTCGAATTCCTCCGTGATTCCTTCACTGCCGCCATTGGCTAGAGATGCATCCAAAGATGATTTTGTCACCGTCGTCGAAACCTGCTGCGCGACATCCGTCCAGTCTGCGGCAAGGGCCACAGCAGCCCCTGCATCCACTCGTCCGGCTCCGTATTTATGGTTGAAATGCAGGCCTGCCGCGTTCGTCATCCAGTCACTGTCCGTCGGATCAATCTGGTAGGCGGAGCGAATCAAAATTTCCTGCACATCGCGCCAGCCGAGATCGGGATTTTTTTCCAACATCAGCGCAATGATCCCAGAAACCAGCGGGGTCGCCGATGAAGTGCCGCCAAAGCTGTCCGTGTAATCTCCGCCATCTGCGGAGCTGCTGGTGTTGTAGCCATCTGGACCAACCAGGTCCGTCGTCGTAATCCCACGCACCAGCCCTGATGATGGCGCGCTGACAATCAAGTTACTCCCCGGCTCGCTGTAATAGGAATTGGTGCCTTCACTGTTCGTGGCGCCTACAGCGATCGTGTAGATTGAGTTCGCATAAGCATCGTAGTTGGAATTGTCACCAACATCTCCCCCATTTCCTCCTGCCCATACAAAGATGGTGCCTTTTCCATCGCGGCCGGTCTTGGTGGCATTTTGCAGGGCGGAACGGGTCAATACCCCGGTCGATCCCAGCCGGTTTCCTCCATCCGAAGGGCCCCAGCTGTTGCTCTTCACCTGAACCAGATCGCTCTTGTAGTTCAGCGCCGCAGCGATTTGTGCATCTGTCGGGTCTCCGGCAATCAACCGGTATCCGACTAAAGTTGCCATCGGCGCAGCCCCGATGCCGCCAAGCCCGTTGTTGCCACGGCCCGCCGCAACTCCCGCGCACGCGGTGCCATGCGGATCATAACTGGATGGAGATGGGTCCTGATCCTGACCGTTGAAATCATAATCGTTGGCCGTGTCCACCCCACCAATGAAATCCGGATGGTTCACCTGCAGGCCATCATCCACAATTCCGATGCGGATTCCACTACCACGAACACCCCCCTGCCCTCCAAACTGCCAGACATCCTCAATGTCAACGTCCGTCCCTTCGGCGGTTTCATCGGTTTTTTTGAGATGCCATTGCTGTGAATAAAGCGGGTCATTCGGCGCTGATCTTCGATCCATTTGAGACGCCAGCAAAACGTCTGCCGAAACAACCGAGGCACTGCGCCGCACGCCGGCAACGGTCTCCAGTGCGGTCACTGGATCCGCCGCAGCCATCAACACCCAGCCGGGTGCATAATCGAGATGTTCCGTCACCTTCAGCCGATGGTTTACCGCCACTTGCTCGGCAGTGTTTCCTTCAAGCTGCACCCGTAAATCCTGCGTCACGATCAAACGATTTTCCTCCGAGCGCTCTTCTCCGGCCGGATAGGCGATCGGGTAGGCTTTGCCATTTCCTTGGATTTCCAACAACCGCTCCGACAAGGTCGCGACCGTCGCCGGCGGCTCCAATTGGACCCAATGTTCCAAGCCATCTCCGTTGCGGATATTTGCCTCATCCAAAGCGAGCACGATCGAAACCCGATCCGCGCCATCACCCACCGTCCAGCTTTCCTTGGAACTCACCGGGTCTGACGGAACCCCTCTTTCGCCTGAACCCAGCGCCGATTTCTCCCCCCTGAACGTCGGTTCGCCGTTCGGCTGATGCGCTGCCGAACTCTTGCCCACACCGCCCTCGTGGTGTCTAAAATGATAGCTCCACCAACCGCCGATTATGGCAGTGAATACGAGAGTGATGGGAATCCAGTTCTTGCGGGAAAGTCGAATCATGGGTTCGGAATGGTGGTGTGGACACTAGGCATCTTATGCTATCCGGCAAGTTGAGAATCGCCCATTTCCAGACGATTCCGAAATCATAAACCGCTCATTACAGAGCAATTAGCAATTTCCTTTCGAACACCTGGATTTGGCTCGGAGATTCCCAATCACACCAAACCATCTTTGCGGGCCTGCTTCCAGTAGGCGTACTCCGAACGGTTGAAATCGATATACTCAGGCGACAGGTCGCTTGAATACATGGTGTAATCCGCGCTTCCTTGATTCAGGGAAATCACGATTTCGAATTCAGGCGCCGCCACGACTTCACGCAGCTCATCCATGGGCGTTGGCGCTTGCAATCCACCCAGGCAAGCAGCTTTTCCGCCGATGTGGATGTCCACCAGTTCCTCCCGGATGCGGGCGCGCGAGTAGCCGACCGCGTGGATGATGCGCCCCCAGTTCGGATCGCCACCATTCCAGGATGATTTCACCAGTGCCGACTTGCAAACCGCCTCCGCGACTTTTTTGGCATCAAGATAGGTTTTCGCGCCAACGACCTTCACGGTGACAAATTTGGTCACGCGCTCGCCATCCCGCACCACCGCTTTCGCAAGCTCGAGCATGACCCAGTGAAGCGCCTCGCGGAACTGCTTGCAGCGTTTGCCATTCCGGCGCAACGGCGCACCGCCGGCCGCACCGTTGGCCAGCACGATCACGGAATCGTTGGTGCTCATGTCGCCGTCGATGGTGATGCGGTTGAAGCTTTCCTCAACGCATTCGAGAACCGTCTTGCGCAAGCAGGCGGACGGCAGATTCACGTCGGTGGTGATGAAACACAGCATGGTCGCCATGCTCGGGGAAATCATGCCGGCGCCTTTCACGCAGCCGCCAATCCGCACCCGGGTGCCGTCCAAATCGAAGGAAATCGCGATCTCCTTGGTCCGGGTATCGCTGGTGATGATCGCCGCCGCTACATCTGCTCCGTTTTTCGGTCCGAGCTTCGACACCAATTCCTCGAATTTCGGCGTCACCCGCACCATCGGCAACGGCAGGCCGATCACGCCTGTCGAACAAACTCCGACCTCGGAGCGCTTGAGACCCAGCGGCTTCGCCACGCCATCGCACATCGCGTTGGCATCGGTGACGCCCTGTACGCCCGTACAGGCGTTGGCATTTCCAGAATTGGCAACGATCGCCCGCAAGTCGCCTTTGCGAAGATTGGACTGGGACACTCTCACTGGCGCGGCACGCACGCGGTTGGTGGTAAACGTCCCGGCTGAGGCACAAGGACTTTCCGAATAAACCAATGCCAGATCCAATCGGTCACTGGCCGGATTTTTGATACCACAACTGACGGCACTAGTCAGAAAGCCTTTCGGAGCGCCGACACCACCTTGAATGCGAGAGAACGGAAAATCCATGAGAGAGAAGCGGGGAAACCCCGAACAGTGGGCAAACTTAGAAATTTTGCAATCCAGCAGTCTCAGGAAATCCGTGCATCAGGTTGAAACTTTGCACCGCTTGTCCACCCGCGCCTTTTCCGAGGTTGTCTTCGGCACTCAGCAGAATGACCCGACCGGTCCGGGCGTCAAATTGCCAGCCGATATCGATGAAGTTCGTGCGTGCCACATTCTTCGTATCCGGACAGCCGCCGCGACCCAGCAAACGGACGAATTCGCTTTCAGCGTAAGCACTTTCCAATGCCTCGCCGATGCGTTCAGGCGCGACACCCGGCAGCAACTTCGCCGTGGTCGTGGTCACGATCCCGGCGTTCAGCGGAATCAAATGCGGCAAAAAGGAAATCGTCACCTTCTCCCCCGCCGCGATCGACAACTCCTGCTCGATCTCCGACAGGTGCCGGTGTTTCGGCACTCCGTAAGCGCGCGCGCTTTCGTTGCACTCCACATAAAGCAAACTCAGGTCCGCCTTACGCCCGGCACCACTGACGCCACTCATGGAATTCGCCACCACTGTCGAGTGATCCACCAGCTTTTCCCGCAGCAATGGCAGAAGAGGCAGAAGGATGCTTGTTGGGTAGCAACCCGGAGACGCCACCAAATCTGCTTTGGCAATCGTTTCGCTCCGGACCTCCGGCAGCCCGTAAACCGCACGGGTCAGCAAATCCGGCGCCGGATGGGCATGACCGTAAAATTCCTCATACACCGCCGCATCCCGCAGCCGGAAGTCCGCACTCAAATCGATCACCCGTAGGCCACGATCCAGCAGTGCCCGCGCGATTTCAGCCGCAACGCCATGGGGAAGCGCCAAAAAGGCGACCTCAGCTCCCGTCGCAGCGATCGCATCCGGGTCAGGCTCCATGAATGCAAGCTCCGCTCCTGGAGCCCGATTGAATCTTGGAAAGACCGCGGACAAGGGCTTCCCGGCTTCTTGGCGAGACGTTGCCGCCACCAATTCCACACCGGGATGAGTGAGCAGCAATCGAAGCAGCTCCATCCCCGTGTAACCGCTAGCTCCAACAATTGCCGTCCGAATCCGTTGCATGCAAAGCCCATCGCACGATTTTCAGTGCTTGCCAATCCGGATTTCGCCTGCATTCTTCGCCAACCGTTCACGAAACGGGCTGTGGCGCAGTCTGGTAGCGCGCCTGCATGGGGTGCAGGAGGCCGTGGGTTCGAATCCCGCCAGCCCGACCAATAACCCTTCTGTGTCAGAAGGTGACAAATCGAGACTAAGCAGCTCGTGGTCAGCAATTTCCAAAGAATTCGCACTGGAATTTAGTGTGCCTATCTGAGTCAAAGAATGCCCGACTGAGCCTACTTTTTGTGGACCTATTTGTGGACGTGACTTTTCAGGCCATTCTTTCTCGAACCAGTCCAAAGAATTCACTGCTTCAAAAGTAGGCAGCTGATTAACGTCAGTGTAGAGGTTCGCAGTAAGCCGTGGATCACTGTGTCGCATCAATTCCTGCGCAAGACGCTGTGATACCCCTTTGCGCGCCAATCGCGTTGCAAACGTATATCTAAAGGAATGAAAATCGAGCTTCCGGCCCGTTTCATCAATTGATGAAATACCCGCTTCGCGTAAATGCCTACGGAAGCGTCGATCCGGATTGCAGTATTGCGGGAAAACTAGATCATTGGCGCTCGCCCCCTTCGCTGCGATTTTTAGGCATTCCTGTAATTTCGGGTGCAAGGGAATGACAGCTTCACGGCGGTTTTTGGTTCGCAAAGCCGGAATAATGATTCGAGGCCTG
Source organism: Luteolibacter pohnpeiensis (assembly GCF_016595435.1). GTDB lineage: Bacteria > Verrucomicrobiota > Verrucomicrobiia > Verrucomicrobiales > Akkermansiaceae > Luteolibacter > Luteolibacter pohnpeiensis. The sequence goes on along the minus strand of NZ_JAENIJ010000023.1, from coordinate 24,258 downwards.
TCCTGATCGCCGAGATGAATTTCTGACCAAACAATTCCGAGGAGTTCACTGAGTCGCAACCCGGTATAAACAGCCATGATGTAAAGAAGTCGGTAGTCCTCAGAAACAGCCAACAACCTATCGAACTCAGCATCGGTTATTGCGCGCCGTTTTTGTTGTCGCCCTCGGATATCGGCTTTTTCCACCAACCGCAGCGGATTGTCTTGGATGCGGCGCTGCCTCACCAACCATCCCAAAAAGGTATTCATTGCGTTAAGGTATACATTTAGCGTTTTAGGAGCAGCTTGCTGCTTGGATCTCCATCGCACAAAGTCATCCGGTGAAATATCGCTAGTCACCTTCCATTGGCAATTCTTCAAAAGAATGGTCACACGGCTACGAACGAGCCGGTAGTAATGTTCAGCACGACCTTTTACCGCGAGGTCTGCAACAAACTCCTCTAGATGTTCGGTCAACGGGCGCTTAGCAGATTCCCGTTCAAGTTTCGGTGCAATGAGCCCAGCTCGTTCTTTTTCTTTTTCGCTGACAAGCTTTCGGAGCTTTTGCATGGCAACTTGCTTGTCAGGAGTATCCAGAGGAACTTCTGTCACGGTAAAATCACCATCCAAGCGATATCGCCCTCGATAGAGACGATCAACGGTACTTTTCCCATTTTTAGAACGCTTTTTCTTATAAACGTGGAAGATCATTTCCGTGTGGATTTCAAAGTTTCCAAATAGATCACAATGTCGCTGACATACATACGCGTGGCTCCCCCTACCTTAACTGGGCGCGGTAGGTCGCCATTCGCGATCAATCGATAAATTGCTCGGCGCGAAAGGGCCAACCTCACTCCAACGTCTTGGAGAGAGATCAACCGGTCTTCAATCATTCCCATAGTGGATAATGCTTCTTTGTTCGGAGTTGTGGACATCAAGAAGTAATACGGTTACCGGAAGTATAGTGACCGGATCGGCAATGCCTAGATCATCAAGTGGCACAAATCTCTGACGTCAAATGAGCCAAACGTGGTAGCCGAGCAGCTACTCTATATTGCGAATCCTTATGGTATTCAGTAATATTAAGTTCAATGACATTTAGACAAGGGGTGGGCGTTGGGAATACCAGAATGGATCGCGGTGATTTCGGTGTTAATTGCACTCGTCTCTTTGGCGATTCAACAACATCTCGCTCGGCAGCAAATCCGCTACGATACACGGGTGAAGCACTATGATCGGACGCAAAGTTTACTTTTCAAAGCGCTCGATGACTCAGATTTGCTCGAAGCGCTCACAGGCGGTTCTCCCGAAAATCAAAAGCAGCGCCGTTACCGACAGCTCTGGTTCAACCACATCAAGCTCATCTTTGATCAGCGAAAGCTTTTTCGAAAAGGGCGACTGGGAGGTCACCGTCGAGGACATCAGCAGCTTTTTCAACATGCCTGCGATGCAAACTCATTGGCTCACATTCCAACAATACTACTCGCCTGATTTTCGAAAATTCGTGAACGAAACAATCATGAAAAAGGCGGAGGCTCCGATTTCCGAAGCTCCGCCTGAAATAAAGAGCGAATAGTTAACTCACAGCTGAGCCACCTGCGCCGCGATTTTCTTTGCAGTTTCAAGAGGCATACTCACAAAGCCCTCACCGCTTGGAGCCACTAAAGTTTGATCTGCATCAGAGTTCAGCAAGTATCCTTGCACATAGACGTTACCGTCACTTGCAAGAATTGCAGCGGGGCAGCTGTTACCATTGCACAATTCACTCATCGGGCCATTTTCGCCGAGTATTTTCTGGATCGTCATAATTTTCAGTAGGTTGGTGATTTTGATCGTCGAATGCGATAGAGTGAACGGAATACGGATTCTGTTCAGGAGGCATGAAAATGAGGTCGTTATACGACGGGGTTGGAGATCGCAAATACACGTCATTTGCCGAAAGACTGGCGTTTTTTGAGGCGGCTTCTACGCTCACTAATCCAGCTCATAGGCTATTCTGCATGGTGCTTCTCAACACGGGTTGTCGAATTTCTGAAGCACTGGCGCTGAAACGCTCGCACGTCGACCGAGGTGGCAGATCCCTTGTATTTCTTACGCTCAAACAACGCAGAGAAATCCATTATCGACCAGTGCCAGTTCCCGATGCTCTGATTGAAAGCCTTCTAGCTTTGCCAGTGACTGATGACAGCTACCTATTTAATTTTGGCAGGACCACCGGCTGGAAAATTATCAAAGCGTGCATGCGGTCGGCCGGGATCGAAGGAATCAAGGCCACGCCTAAGGGATTGCGGCACGGCTACGCGATCGGCTGTGTTTCCATTGGACTCATTCAGAGCAAGATTCAGGAGCTTCTCGGCCACAAACGATCTGAGACAACTTCGATTTATACGACCCACATCACCGACGACATCCGTCAACAGTTCGATAAAATCTGGATCACTAAGGGCATATGACGACAGTTACAAGAGATTCTGAATACGATCGTAGGCCATGCTCATTTCGCTTGAAAAATGCGCCCATGTAGGGCATTTTATAGAGCGTGAACAGAATCCGTATTTTGTTCACTTTCAAGGGCGAATGGAGGTAATAATCCCGATTTTGGGACAGAGGAATTAGGTGGGTTAAAATGTCGGGTTGCACACCCGACTCCCTACACACGGCCCGCCTTTTGGGCGTAATGGCGCGAAGGTGATCAGATCGGATGTATCTTCACTTTCGTTGCTGTTGCGTTCCCATTAATTGGAAAGGCAAACTCAGCATGAAAGATGAAAACGATTTATCCCCTGTGCTATGGTTGGCTCTAAGATGGTTCGAATTGCACCAAACTGGTCCTGAGAGTGACAACCCTATCCTATTGTCCGACGATACCCGCCACTAATCTCTGTGAAGACGTGGGAAGTGCCACACCTTTAAGTAGCAAGCAAAGAGGCATTTTGACTCTCAGCAGGCTTGCGTCTCAACGGTTGACTAATTAGTGACTATTTGCAGTTAGGATTCTGTCCTACAAACTTCGTTAATGTCTGCCCCTGAATTCGTTGCCCGCAAGCACATCGACACTCAATTGAGCGCCGCTGGGTGGATCGTGCAGTCCGTTAACGAACTGAACCTGGCTGCAGGTAAGGGAATCGCCATTCGGGAACTACGCTCTGAGGGAGGCCCCGCAGACTATGTTCTTTTCGTCGACGGAAAAGCTATCGGTGTCGTCGAGGCCAAGAAAACTGGTGAAACCCTCTCCCATGTTGCAGATCAGAGCGCCCGCTATACCGCCGCCAAGAACTGGATCCCCCAGCGCTGGACCGATCCGCTGCCCTTCACCTACGAGACCACCGGCGTCGAGACCAACTTCCGCGACCAGCGTGACCCCGACTCCCGCTCACGCCCCGTCTTCGCCTTCCACCGTCCCGAGCACCTTCTCGAGCTCGTCCAGCAGCCCGATAGCCTCCGCACCCGCCTTGCGGCCCTCCCGAGCGCCCACCCGCTCGTCACCGAGCCCCTACGCGACTGCCAGATCTCCGCCATCACCGGCCTGGAAACCTCCCTCGCCGGGAACCGCCCCCGCGCCCTCCTCCAGATGGCCACCGGCTCCGGCAAGACTTTTACCGCCGTCACCCAGGCCTACCGCCTCATCAAGCACGCCGGGGCGAAGCGCATCCTCTTCCTCGTCGACCGCGGCAACCTCGGCCGCCAGACCGTCAACGAATTCCAGCAGTTCACCACCCCCGACGACGGCCGCAAGTTCACCGACCTCTACAACGTCCAGATGCTCGGCCCCGCCGGCATTGATCCCGTCTGCCAGGTCACCGTCTCCACCATCCAGCGCCTCTACTCCCAGCTCACCAACAATCCCCTCGACGACGAGGCTGACGAACACTCCGGCTACGAGCTCGACGGCACCGGCGGCCCCAGCCGCGAGCCGCTCCCCGTCAGCTACAACCCCGCCATCCCCATCGAGACCTTCGACTTCATTATCGTCGATGAATGCCACCGCTCGATCTACAACCTCTGGCGGCAGGTCCTCGACTACTTCGACGCCTTCCTCATCGGCCTTACCGCCACCCCCAGCAAGGCCACCCTCGGCTTCTTCAACCGCAACCTCGTCACCGAATACCCCCACGTCCAGGCCGTCGCCGATGGCGTCAACGTCGGCTACGACATCTACCGCATCAAGACCCGCATCTCCGAGGGCGGCACCAAGCTCGACGCCGGCTTCGACTACCAGAAGCGCGATCGCCTCACCCGTGAGAAACGCTGGGCCGTCCAGGACGAGGACGAGACGGTCGCCAAGACCCAGCTCGACCGCTCCGTCGTCGTCCCCGACCAGATCCGCACGGTCATCCGGGCCTTCCGGGAAAAGCTATTCACCGACCTCTTCCCCGACCGACCCGCCCGCGCCGAGTCGCTCGGACTCGACGTTCCCTGGGTTCCCAAAACCCTCATCTTCGCCAAGGACGACAACCACGCCGAGGACATCGTCACCCACGTCCGCGAGGAGTTCGGCAAGGGCAACGACTTCTGCAAGAAGGTCACCTACAAGGCCGGCGCCAAGCCCGAGGAAATCATCAAGGCCTTTCGCACCGCGCCCGAGTTCCGCATCGCCGTCACCGTCGACATGATCGCCACCGGCACCGACATCAAGCCGCTCGAGTGCCTCCTCTTCCTGCGCGACGTCCGCTCCCAGCTCTACTTCGAGCAGATGAAGGGCCGCGGCACCCGCACCATCGATCCCACCGACCTCGCCACCGTCACCCCCGACGCCGGCAGCAAGTCCCGCTTCGTCCTCGTCGATGCCGTCGGCGTCACCGAGTCCGACAAGACCGACTCCCGCCCCCTCGAGCGCAAACCCACCGTCCCCTTCGACAAGCTCCTCCAGCAGGTCGCCCTCGGCGTCCGGGACGAAGACACCCTCACCAGCCTCGCCAACCGCCTTGCCCGCCTCGACCAGTCCCTCAGCGACAGCGACAAGGCCGAGCTACAAACCCTCGGCGGTATCTCCCTCAAACAACTCACCTCCAACCTCCTCCAAGCCACCGACCCCGACCACGCGCTCGACCAATTCCGTGCGCAGCACGGCCCTGACAGTGAACCCACAGAATCAGAACTTGGCGACCTTCGCGCCTTGGCGGTGAAAACAGCAACCGAACCCCTCGCCACCAACCCCGCCTACCGCGCCCTCCTCGAAACCAAACGCCGCGACCGCGAAGTCACCATCGACCACCTCAGCGGCGACGAAGTCCTCGCCACCGGCTACGACGAGGAAAAGGCCCGCGGCCTCATCGAGAACTGGAAGCAATTCCTCGTAGTCAATCAGGACGAGATCACCGCCCTGCAGATCCTCTACAATCGCCCCAACGCCAAACGGCACCTCGTTTACGAGGAACTCAAGACCCTCGCCGAAGCCGTCGCCCGGCCGCCCTACCACATTGCCCCCGCCGAAGTCTGGAAAGCCTACGAGCACCTCGAAAAGCGCAAGCCCACCGCCGACCCGGCCAAGGTTCTCACGAACCTCATCACCCTCGTCCGCCACACCGTCGATCCCGAGCACCAACCGCTCGCGCCCTTCCCTGAACTCGTCGAAGCGCGATACCAACAGTGGCTCGACCAACAGGGCGAGCGCTTCACTGACGCCCAACGCCACTGGCTCGACATCATCAAGAACACCATTGCATTGAACGGCGCCTTCCCCACCGACGAGCAGGAGGACTACCTCGAAGCCTGGCAAAACGTTGATTCCAAGGAAGGCGTCCCGCTCGCCGTCGCCCGCAAGGCTTTTGGAAACGAAGATCCGAAGCCGATCATTGAAGAACTCAACGAGATCCTCGTTGCTTAGCCGAAACTATGGACCTGCATCCCACCATCGAGGACATCACCGCGAAGCTCCGCCAAGGACGTTTCCCGAACGAGCAATCGATCTCACAGGGAATCGTTTTGCGATTGCTGCAAGTGCTCGGCTGGGATGTATACGACACCAATGTGGTCTGGCCCGAATTCCAGACGGGCGAGGGGCGTGTCGACTTTGCGCTCTGCCATCCGCCATCAAAGCCGGCCGTTTTCATCGAAGTCAAACAACCCGGGAAGGCCGAGGATGGCGTGCGGCAGGCGCTTGAATATGCCTTCCACACCGGCGTTCCATTCATCGTCCTGACCGATGGCAAGACCTGGTCATTTTACCTTCCGGCCGAACGAGGGAGCTACGAAGACAGGCGGGTATACAAGCTCGACCTTTTTGAGCGAGCCACCGAGCAGGCAGCCACAGTGCTCGCGAAGTATCTGCACAAGCCACGCGTGGAGACCGGATCTGCTTTAGAGGACGCGATTCGGGAGTATCGGAATCGCAACCGCCAGAAGGAGGCCAAACAAGCCATCCCGGAAGCGTGGAGGGAACTTGTGGAGAAGGGCGATGAACTGCTCGTGGCTCTCGTTGCGGATGCCGTCGAATCGAAGGCCGGAGTCCGCCCGGAGGATGACGACATCTTCGATTTCCTGATCGGACTCCACGGTGGTTACGTCCCGGTGACGGGCAACGGTCCTGTCGCGCCGAAGCAGCCGACCAAACCACCGACTGGCCCCGGCTTCCCGGTTGTGCCTGCGATGAACAAACAGAAAGCTCCTCGACAGGGGCAACTGCTGATCAAGGGCAAGGCATTCGGCTACTCCAATGCCAAGGATGCGATGGTGATCGTGCTCACTGAGCTTTCCAAAGGTGATCCGACCTTCCTTCAGCGCTGTTCCCAGCATCCCGACTGTTCTGGCCGGAAGCGTCGCTACATCGCCCAGAGCCTCGAAGACATGTATCCGGATCGACCTGATCTCCGCGAGATGCACGAAGTGCTGTCCGGCGGCTGGATGGTGGCGACCAATCTCAACAACGCGCTGAAGAAGTCGATTATCCGGGCTGCGACCGAAGTCGCGGGCCTCCACTTCGGAAGTGACATCACCGTGGATTTCTGAGAATGGGCAAGGGATCAACATCAGCCCCGAATGGGCGAAAGACATTAGCACGGGGCAAGGCCCCAGGTCCCGCATCCTCCACGCATCCGAACCCTGAAGGGGCGGCAGAGGGTTGGTCGATGCGCAGAATTGGCGACATTGCAGAATTGGTTCGCTACGGATCGTCGGCCAAAACTTCGGAGAATGCCGACGGAATTCCCGTGCTCCGCATGGGGAACATCGTGAATGGGGCTCTCGATTTCACGAATCTCAAGTATCTCCCGGTCGATCATCACGAGTTCCCTCAGTTGTTTTTGGAACCAGCCGATCTCCTCTTCAATCGCACGAACAGCGCCGAATTGGTCGGGAAGACTGCGGTGTATCGGGGCAAGCCCGAGTCCTTCTCGTTCGCTTCCTATCTAATCCAAGTGCGCTTGCGGGAAGGCGTTCCTGAGTGGGTCGCTTACTACCTGAATTCCCCGTTTGGCCGAGCGTGGATCAAAACCGTGGTTTCGCAACAAGTTGGGCAAGCGAACGTCAATGGCTCCAAGCTCAAGGAACTTGAGATTCCGTTCCCGCCGGTTGAGGAACAACGCCGCATCGTGGCGCGGATTGAGGAACTCTTTTCGCGGCTCGACGTCGGCGTCGCCGCCTTGCGCCACGCCAAAGCCCAACTCCAACGCTACCGTCAATCCGTCCTCGCCGCCGCCGTCACCGGCCAACTCACCCAAGCCTGGCGCGAACAACACCCCGACACTGAACCGGCTTCGGAGTTGCTTGAGCGAATTCTCGATCAGCGGCGCGAAATCTGGAACGGGAGGGGCAAATACAAAGAGCCAGAGGCGACGGAGGGGCTAGACTTGAACCTTCCCTCAACGTGGACGGTCACAAACATCGATTCGGTCATTTCGGCGATTGAAGCCGGAAAAAACTTCAAGTGCGAGGAACGCCCGCCAACGGCGGACGAAACAGGACTGGTAAAAATAAGCGCGGTCACATGGGGCAAGTTCGACGAACTCGAAAGCAAAACGGTCACTCGTCGTGATCAGATACGCGACGAGCACATCATTCATCCGGGCGACTTCCTCCTCAGTCGCGCGAACACACTCGAACTGGTGGGTGCTCCAGTCATCGTCGAACAGATCAACCGGCGGTTGATGCTCAGCGACAAGGTCCTCAGATTTCGATTCATCGAACGCCTTGAGAGGTTCGCCCTGTATTGGCTTCGCTCGAAACTTGGACGCAAGGAGATCGAATCGAGAGCGACGGGCAATCAGTTGTCGATGCGTAACATCGCGCAGGCGAGCCTTCGGGCGATTCCGCTTCCGCTCCCACCCCTCGCCGAACAACATCAAATCGTCGCCGAAGTCGAAGCCCGCACCACCGCCATCGACCACCTCGAAGCCGAACTCGACCGCCAAATCACCCGCGCCAACCGCCTCCGTCAGTCCACTCTCTATGTTGCATTTGTCGGTGAACTTTGACCCTAAGCACAACGAAGCATGAAGCTGACCTTTAGCCAACAGCACAAATCAATCTCCAGCCTTCCCACAGCAGAACTCCCAAACTTTGTGGTAATCACTGGGAAGAATGGATCCGGGAAAACGCACCTGCTGGAGGCGATTAAATCCAGAGCTGTATTAGTCGAGGATTTGCCTCGAGCAGATGGGAACATTCTCTCATTTGATTGGGGCAACTTCGCAGCAAAAGTCACTGATAACGCTAGCCCGGATCAGATTTACAAACAGCGGGAGCAGGCGATCACCAAAGCTGTCAAATCGCAAGCCAACCACGGCAAGGAACTCACAAATTACTTCCTGCAGAACAAAGTGACTGGAAAGGCGGAAATTGCTGATCCTCATTGGCTTGCGAAAGCTGCTCAGGAGGAGATTAAAGCTGCGCTCCTAATGTGCACTCGAAATGGGACACCTTTCGATGAGGGCTCAGCGAAAGCATTCGCGAATTCATTCGAAACGCACAGGCAGCGGATTGTCGCTGGGTTCAAATCCAACCTCGATCAGTACGGGGACTTGAGGGCTATGCTCGAATCGCGGGCTGTAGAGCTCGGGATCTCACCCCTCTCCGTGTCTGAACAGGAGTTGCGGTCACACTTTCCGTTGACCTGGAATGCAACGAACACCCTACAGCTTGAATTTGCGAACTGGTTCTCCGCATGGCACGCCGCATACGAATACAATAAGATCAACAAGTACTACCATACTCAAGAGGGGGATAGTGACCGCCATTACCTTGAGGATGAGGCTTTCGACCGGCTTTATGGAAATGCCCCATGGGATATCGCCAACGAAGTCCTAGCGAACGCCGGTTTCCGCCACCGGTTCACACGCCCGAAGAATAAAATTGGGAATCTTGACCAGCAGTTCCAACTGCGCTTGGAAGACCCGGAAGACGGGACGCTAATTAAGACCGATGAACTCTCTTCTGGAGAGAAGATTCTCTTGGCAATTACACTGATGCTTTACCAAGCCAGTGGTGACCTGAGCCTCGTCAAGCTCCCGAAACTCCTTCTCTTGGACGAAGTGGATGCTCCTCTTCATCCATCATTCACTCGATCGCTCATTGGAACTCTCGTTGGCAAATTCGTTAATGAGCTCAACGTGGCAGTCATTATGACGACCCATTCTCCGAGCACAGTCGCGCTGGCACCAGAGGAGAGCGTCTTCGAGCTTGTTCGGAAACCTAGGGAAATCCGCCGATGCTCGGTGAGTAATGCGACACAAATCCTTTCTGCGGGGTTTGTTACGGTAACCTCATCTGACGTGATGGTGATCACCGAATCCAGTGCCGACCCAGAGTATCATCAGCCAGTCTATGCCGCGCTTGTTTCAGAGAAACTAGTGGACCCAAATCCATCTCTCACTTTTATTGCCGCGAGCACTAGGGGAGACGATGGGGTTGGAGGGGGATGCTCACAAGTCCGGAACTGGGCACCTAAGCTCCACATTCTTGGCCTCGAACGCTTTCGTGGATTGATAGACAAGGATGGGACAAATCAACCGGATGCGATTATCAGTGTGCTCGGTCGATATAGCGTCGAGAATTACCTTTATGATCCGCTGACATTGGCAGCATATCTGGTTCATCGAGGAGTATCGGAACCTTTCGTGGCGAATCCAACTGATCTGCAGCAGATCAGGGATTTTGTGAATCCATCGAAAGGGAAGGTTGCGTCATACGTCAGGTCGTTATGCTCCTGGTTAGAAGGAGAAACGTCGATTGCTGGTATCGCTTCTTCGAGTCTGGTTTCTTGCGATTACCTTGGATTTCAGGGGATCGGTATTCCGGAGTGGTGGCTCACAACACGGGGTCACGATGTCGAGACGATGATTCGGGCACCCTTGAATAGGTTGGGCTCGGCCACGGGCAGGGGAGCCCTGTTGAAAGAGGGCAAGCGAGATGAGCTGATTAGATTTCAGTCCGCGACCTATCCAGAGCTTATTTCGCGTGACTTAATTGCAATCTTCGAGGGGCTTCGGCAACCACCCACTCCGGTTCCATGAACAACGACACCTCGGCCATCGTCTCCAAAGTCTGGAACTACGCCCACGTCCTCAAGAACGCGGGGGTTGGTTACGGCGACTACGTCGAGCAGATCACTTACCTGCTTTTCCTCAAGCTCGCCGACGAGATGACCGAGCTGGGCTTCGACAACCCGATCCCCGCCGAGTTCCAGTGGTCCGAGCTTTCCAGCCGGAGCGGCGACGACCTTGAAGTCCACTACCGCCACACCCTCGAGAACCTCGGCAAGGAGCCCGGCCTGGTCGGCATCATCTTCCGCAAGGCCCAGAACAAGATCGCCAACCCCTCCGACCTCGCCCGCGTCATCAAGATGATCGCCGACGAGGATTGGTCCGGCATGGACGTCGACATCAAGGGCGCCATCTACGAAGGCCTGCTCGAAAAGACTGCCAGCTCCTCCGACAAGGGCGCCGGCCAGTACTTTACGCCCCGCTCCCTCATCCGCGCCATCGTCGAGGTCATGCAGCCCCAGCCGGGGCAACTCATCGGCGACCCCGCCTGCGGCACCGGCGGCTTCCTCCTCGCCGCCCACGACCACATCCAGCAGCACCACAAGCTCGACAAGGCCGCCCGCAAGCACCTCAAGACGCAGGCCCTCCACGGCAACGACATCGTCCCCGCCGTCGTCAGCCTCTGCGCCATGAACCTCTACCTGCACGGCATCGGTTCCACCAGCAACGGCGAGGCCCCCATCACCGAAGGCGACGCCCTCGCCAAGCCCAGCGGCCGGAAGTTCGACATGATCCTGGCAAATCCTCCCTTCGGCAAGAAGGGCGGCTACACCATCGTCGGCGACGACGGCCGGATCACCACCGAGAAGCAGGAATACGAGCGCGACGAGTTCTGGGCCACCACCAGCAACAAGCAGCTCAACTTCCTCCAGCACATCGTCAGCGAGCTCAAGATCGGCGGCAGCGCGGCCGTCGTCCTCCCCGACAACGTCCTCTTCGAAAGCGGAGCCGGCGAAACCATCCGCCGCAACCTCCTCAAGCGCTGCAACGTCCACACCCTCCTGCGCCTCCCCACCGGCATCTTCTACGCCCAGGGCGTGAAGGCGAACGTCCTCTTCTTCGAGAAGAAGGGCGCCAGCGAGGCCCCGTGGACCAAGGACCTCTGGATCTACGACCTCCGCACCAACCAGCACTTCACCCTCAAGACGAATCCCCTCAAGGAGAGCGACCTCGACGATTTCAAGGCGGCCTACAAACCCGGAGCCTTCGCCAAGCGCCAGGAGACCGAGCGTTTCAAGAAATTCACCTACGACGAGATCGTCGCGCGGGACAAAGCCAACCTCGACATCTTCTGGCTCAAGGACGAGAGCCTCGAAGACACCGAGAACCTCCCGCCTCCGGCCGAACTCGCCGCCGAAATCGTCGAAAGCCTCGAAGCCGCCCTGGAAGAGTTCCGTGCGGTGGAGGAAGCGCTGACACAGTCCGAAAGTGGGAAATAGCTATTTCAGACTGAATCTAACCCGACGGCTGTGTCCTATTGCTCTGCCAGCTTCCTTTATCGCCAATCATCACAAGATAAACTGAGACCAGCAAACTATAGTATATCCTGCTTGATCGCGGCCTATCTCATTTCAGCTCCTGCCGGGATTTCTCCTGATGAAATGGATTGATCCTGGCAGCCCAGTCTTCCCGTCAATCTCCTGCCCGCTCCACCTCACTCTGCTGAGTGAGCCGTGTGGTCGTTGACGGGTGCGCCATGCGGGCTGCCTTCCCGGTTCTCAATCCCATCAGGGAGAAACCCGAACCAAAAGGAGCTTCCCATGTTGGTAGCCTATGAAAACCAAAATTTATCTTCTCCGTCTACACGATCCAATCAATTGATCCATGGCGATTGCATCGACGTCTTATCACAACTTCCTTCAGCTTGTGCTGATCTTGCCATCACGGATCCACCCTATCTGGTCAATTATCGCGATCGCTCAGGTCGCACGATCCTCGGTGACAACCAATCCGATTGGCTCAAGCCTGCTTTTGCCGCCATTCACCGGGCACTGAAGAATGACTCATTTCTCATCAGCTTTTATGGCTGGAATAAAGTCGACTTGTTTATGGATGCGTGGAAACGCGCCGGATTCACTCCTGTCGGTCACATCGTCTGGCAGAAGCGCTATGCATCCAATTCCCGATTCCTTTCCTACACTCATGAGCAGGCCTACCTGCTTGCAAAAGGTCGTCCGCCTTTGCCGGATACTCCGCTCTCGGATGTCCAACCATGGCACTATTCCGGCAATGCACTGCATCCCAATCAAAAGTCCGTTCGGGTCATTGAACCACTGATCCAATCTTTTTCCCGCCCAGGCGATCTGATCCTCGATCCATTTTGCGGTAGCGGAACCACCGCCGTTGCAGCCAAACAAACTGGTCGCCGTTATCTGGCCATCGAAAAGAGCGATGAGTATCATGCAATCGCGGCAAAACGATTGGCATAACCATGCTCTCACTACCGGGAGCGTAGTAGTAAATCTTCGCTCTCGGTTCTACTAAGGTTTCTGGCGGCGGCTTTTCCTGCTCGGTGGGGGCTGGAAAGTCGCCGCTTCATCTGAATGTTCGACTTTTAGCAACTCCAGGCTTGGCACATCGCATCATTTAGTCCTTTCTGATACAACGCTCTAAATCTGGTAGTCTATGTTGCGTGAATTACTCGGAAAATCCTCAACTCCCCCGCCCTTGCCCGGTGGTGGTGATGCCATCCTCGGTGATCTCTTGCGCGGTGAGGAAGGTCGACGGCATGGCGACAGTCATTCGGCCCGCAATTACTTTGAGCGCCCGGAGTTGATCGCCCAAGCTGGCTTTCAAGACGGCGCGGGCGATAATTTCCTCGGCATCATCGGCGGTAAATCAGAACGGGTGAAGCGAACCGATGGCAGGGTTGAATCCATCACCCGTGGTGGGGTTCCCATCGGCAGCAAGGATGATCGGCACCGCACGCTGGTCGCCGGTTCCCGCTCTGGCAAAGGTCGATGCGTGCTCATCCCCGAGTTACTCACCTACGGCGGATCAATGATCGTGCTTGATGTGAAGGGCGAAAATGCCGCGATCACCGCGCGGTGGAGGGCTCAAAAACTCGGCCAACAGGTGTGCATCCTTGATCCATTCCAGATCACTCCTGCTCACTGCTCCCAGTACCGCGCTCGCTATAATCCGCTCAGCATTCTCGATCCCTTGAGCCTAACTCTGGTCGAAGACGCCGGGCTCATTGCCGATGCCTTGATTGTCGCGCAAAACAGCAAAGACTCCCACTGGGATGAAACCGCCAAGGCGTTCATTGAGGGAGTCATCCTCCACGTGGCCTGCGGTGAATTCTCCCCGGACGAACGAAACCTGGTCACGGTGGCCGAGTTGATTGCCGGGAAACAGGGTTCGCTCAATCTGCTGTTGGATGAAATGGAAGAAGCCGGAGGCCCGGACAACCGCGTCGCGGCTGCCGCGCGGATGATCCGCGACATGGGCGACAACGAACGTGGATCGGTCCTGTCCAATGCTCGCAAGAACCTCAAATTCCTCGATTACGACGCGATGCAGGCATCCCTCTCCGGCCACGATTTCAATCTTTCCGATCTGAAAACCAAGCCACTTACGATTTATCTCGTACTTCCCGCCACCCGCATGGCGACCTGCCGCCAGTGGCTGCGTTTGTTTGTGAACATGACATTGGCTGCGATCGAAAAGTCCCCTGCCCGTCCGAAATACGCAGTACAGATGATTTTGGACGAGATGCCGGTGCTCGGCCACATGAAGGAATTGGAAAGTGCGATCGGCCAGATGGCCGGGCTTGGACTGCGGATTACTTCCGTGCTGCAAGATCTGGGACAGCTCAAAGCCATCTACAAAGATCGCTTTGAGACTTTTCTCGGCAACAGCGGCATCCTGCAATTCTTCGGCAATGTCGATTTCTTCACTTCGGAATGGATCAGCAAGTATCTCGGCAGCACCACCATTCGGGTCGAAGAAAGAGGGGCAAACTCGATCGACGCCCGTAGCAAGGGGGCAAGCGGATCAAGCTTTCGCAACCACATCCAGGAGCTCATGACCCCGGAAGAAGTGCGCCGTTTCTTCGCCCGGGATGATCACTACAATCGTCAGCTCGTCTGCATTCCGGGCAAGCGTCCCTTTATCCTGCAGCGAGCCAATTACGATCAACACGAACTCTTTCGCGGTCGATTTGATGTCTGGCAAAGTTAAGCCAGATCAAACCGCACCGGCACGGGATGGGTCGTAGTCGAGGTCAGCCGGATCATTCTCAATTCCGAGACGAAGCGCCATGTTCGCGTTCTCGACCATCAGCCTGGCGCGTTGGGTCGGAAAGATACTCGCCACTTTGACTGAGCGCGAGTCATCCACCACCAACATCAGCTGCTGGCTTTCCTGATAGACTTCGGATTTCGCCCCTTCAATCGGTTGGGTGGCAAAGGTCAGGTTCACATCGCGCTTCATCCTCAATCTTGGATACCATCCACCGATCCGGACCCGATCCTCTTTAATGATCATCCGCAGCCGGGAACCCAAAAGGATGCGCGTCAGATTGTGCCCCGACTTTTTCTCAAATCTCCACACCAGCCCGAAGAATATCAGACCTATCCAGATCGGCCAGCGGTCCAAATGATGAGAGCCATGATTCAGTCGATCAATGTAGCTGTAGCCATTGACCAGATAGAGCACAAAATCCATGAGCAGGATGAAGACCGCCAGTTTCCACAAAAGGATGAGCGGTTTATAAATAAAGCGTAGTATCATTCGCAGTCGCCATGGACTTAAAATCCGCGCAGATAGCGTTAACTTTCCACGGCTGCGGGAAACTTTCGGCCAGGAGTGAAGTCTTGAATCTTTAATCGAGCTCATCGTGCATTGCCGCGGGCGGCCTGGTTGAATTGATCCTTGAGTCTTTCTGGCCGCGTGACATCTGCAATGAACGCCCGCTTTTCCTTGAGCGATTCCTGCCTTGCCTGTTCGATCGCCGCTTTCTGCTGGGCCGCATAAGCTAAGCGCGCATTACGCTCCGCCTCCTTCGCCAGTTGCTCACGCGTTACCGTCGGCAGGTGCTTTGGCTTTAATTCCGGGTGATGCTCACGATTTTTCTTGTCGATCAGATCACGCTTCATCGCTTCGACAGATGGCTCGCGATTTTTCTCAAACCGCTCATGAATCTCATCCTGTTTCTTTTGTTCCTCGCGCTCAAGGCGACGATAGGCACGATCCAGCAAGGGGCTCTTTAAAGCCGCAACTTTGAGTCGGAG
Organism: Luteolibacter pohnpeiensis; assembly: GCF_016595435.1. Taxonomy (GTDB): domain Bacteria; phylum Verrucomicrobiota; class Verrucomicrobiia; order Verrucomicrobiales; family Akkermansiaceae; genus Luteolibacter; species Luteolibacter pohnpeiensis. The sequence goes on along the minus strand of NZ_JAENIJ010000023.1, from coordinate 8,568 downwards.
TTGATCTTCTTCCGATAAGGATGCCGCCTGATTGAATGCAGGCGTCACCGTCTTTGGATTTGAATTTTGCATCATCAAGGAGTGATGTGGTATGTTAGTAATTAACAAATCATAACCATTACCTATAACGAACTATAAGGAACGGCTGATGCGCGAAGATACAGTTGAGTATGAAATAAAATTAATGAAAATCTCCGCACGTGGCGAGTGGATTGTTGCCGATGCGGCAAAAAAGTTTGAGGAAGCCGGGTTTAATGCAGCGCTCACCGCTCATTATTTTTTCCTTCACGGAGTCCTTAACTGCTTCCCAACCATGGACATCTATGATCAGGCGGAGTTATTGCATCTGATGGACCGCTTCACAGTTGAAAAGTTAAGTGATCTCATTCGCGATGGGATTGATATTGATAAAACCCCATTCGCGATGGATCAGGAAGCGCTCGACGACTGAATTAAATCATCGCCCGCGATCTTCTTTGCCGCGCTGGCGGATGGTGGATTTTTCTTTCTGCATCGACTCATAGCGTTTGCGTTCGTCATGCAATCGATCGCGCAAGGCCTTGCGGTGTTCCGTTCGCAGTGGCTTGCCAAAACGGTCAATCACGTGATCGGTATCTTCGGGACGGAAGTGGGAATCTTGGGAAGAGTTCATCAATTCAATGGGTTGGAATTCAAGTAATCGGCAAACGCTTGCCGGGCCAGAGTGATCCAGTCACCGATGGTGCTGGAGGGACGCCCCATGATCTTGGCGATTTCCTGAAACGTGTAGCCGCACCAGGCATGCAGCCAAAGCGCTTCCTGATGTTCGGTAGGTAAATCGACTTGATACTCGGCGAAGAAGCGGGCTTTGAACTCGGCTTGTTCCTCATCGGTATAAGGCTCATGGCTGCTTTGGGTTGGGCATTCCGGAGTTTCCTCTACAATCAGCACCGGATTGCGGCGTTGCTTGCGATAGTGATCGATAAACAACTGGTAAGCCTTGCGGCGAAGCGCACCCAGATGCTCGATGTGTTCGCTGCGAAAGCGGTGCAAAACATACACCCATAAATCGCTGTGAATGGCTTCGGCATCGTGGCGGTTTTTGGTGAGCGAGGTGAGGTAATCCAACAGGTAGGAGCCATGGCTATCGATTGCATGTTCCACTTTAGCCAGGCGTTCATCAAAGCTCTCGGATGACTCTAGCGTCGGATTGGGAATTTCGGCGTGCGTCTCCATGAGTTCATCGCCCTCCCCGGTTTTGATCTTTGCCGACTTCCAGTCCGCGATCGAGGCGGTGTTGCTCAAGATAACCATGTAGGCTGATTCCCATATCGCGCTCGAATAGCTGGCCGATTTGATCGCGGGCAGCTTGCTCGCTAATCCCCTTGCCTGCTGCGTAGCCGATCGAAAAATCCTTCAGTTGGTATTTATAGCGACCTCGCATGTCGATACCGTCACGCAGGCTGGAAACGATTTTCTTTTCCATATGATGCTGACGATCCTTTGCATCAATTTCATGATTGGCAGGATCCAGCGTTGCAGTTGAGTGATCTGGTCCCGTGTAGTTGGTTTCGGTTGGTTCCATCGTCTTGGTTTTAGGGTTACATAAGAAAGACGTTTGGGATGCTGGGTTTAACCGGCACCCATGGGATTTTTCCAAACTTTGGAAATGGTGATTCCGCTTTGTTGGCGATGCGCAGCACAAACGATACCGTTCTCATCGAAATAGGAATATATTGACAACATGTCATCAGTTATGATATGACGGCTACTATTCATGCAACAACTGCGCGTGCAGCGCATCGAAGCCCGGTCGGCAAATGACCGGGCTTTTTTGTGTCCGGATTTCCGGTTCCCTGCCCGCGCATCATAGCCAAAGGAGGCATCAATGGCTCAGAGCCAATGGAGGAAGGGCGACCTCAAATCCGTCCACGAACGCGTCACCGCACGCATCATTGAACGACTGGAAGAAGGTGTCGTGCCGTGGCATTCGCCACACACCGCAACGGTCGGGTTTCCGGCCAACTATCAATCGGGGAAACCGTATCGCGGCATCAATGTGATGCTGCTTGCCATGGCAGGATACACTTCGCCCTGGTTCATGACCTACAAACAAGCCCAGGAACGTGGAGGTCAGGTCCGCAAAGGCGAGAAAGGATATCTGGTGGTCAAGTTCGGCACTTACGCAAAGGAAGTCGAAGATGGCCTGGAAGAGCAAAGGAAGTTTCTGCGCCAATACACCGCGTTCAACGCGAGCCAGATTGACGGCATCGAGTTTCCTGAACCCATCCTTCCAGAGTTTACTCCGAGCCAACGAACCGGAGCTGCTGCATGCATCGTAAAGAACATGCCCAATCCGCCAGCGATCCACGAAGGCAGGTCCGTGCGCACCTGTTACGATCCAGCAAACGATGCGGTGGAAATTCCGCATCGATCGCATTTCGAAAGTGAAGAGCGGTTTTACAAAAGCCTGTTCCATGAATTGGTTCATTCGACTGGATCGGCGAAACGGCTGGCCCGAAAAACCTTGCTCGATAACCGAGGGGTTTCGATGTCGGACAAGACGATCTATTCCAAAGAGGAGCTGGTCACGGAAATCGGCGCTGCCTTTCTTTGCGCGCAAGCGGGCATCGTGATCGACGATCATGAAAACTCAGCTGCCTACATCCAGTCGTGGCTTCGGGTTCTCAAAGCGCCCAGCAATCAGCGGATGATCATCGAGGCCGCCGGACAGGCGCAAAAGGCAGTCGATTATATCATGAAAGCGGAGCCGATGAGATGACCGGCATGGAAATCAGGGAACGCCCGTTTTCTTGCACAACCCTGGCGGAGCGGTGGGGCGTGTGCAGACAAACGATCCACAACATGATTCGCGCAAATCAGATCGAAAATACCTTTCAAGTCGGAAAGATGGTTAGAATCCCAGCATGGGAAGTAAGGAGAATTGAACAATGTGGAATGATCAACCCGTCTTATATCGAGGCAAATACTATGCCGTCACTGGCAGTGGAAATGACAAAAGAAGACGATCACTTGGAACGGCTAAGCTGGACCTGGCGAGGAGTCGATTAGCGGACCTGCGTAGTATGCCGGACAAGAGTCCATTGCTGGTCGGCGACATTTTACCTTTATATCGCCAGCACAAAGAAGACAGCCGTGATCGCCTGAAATATATGTGAAAGGACTGGAACCGCATTTCGGGCATTTGCGTCCTGATCAAATCACTCGAAAAACTTGTCTCGCCTACCGCGAAGCTCGCCAAGTTGGCGATGGGACGATCATTCGAGAACTTGGAGCCTTGAGGGCAGCCTTGCGCTGGCATGATCCAAATACGCCTGCTGTTTTTGAGTTTCCAGCCACTCCACCGCCTCGTAGTCGGCATTTGACGCGTGAGGAGCTCTCCCGATTGCTTGAAGCCTGCGAGCAGCCACACATCCGCCTTTACATCATTCTGGCCCTTTGCACGGGGGCCAGAAAAGGTGCGCTGCTGGAACTTACCTGGGACCGCACCGATTTGGTCAATGGACTGATTGATCTCGGAGTCGGTGAAGCCAATAAAGGGCGTGCGACTGTGCCGATCAATCAGACAGCCCGAGAGGCACTTGAAGAGGCCCGCAAAGCCAGCATGAGCGATCACGTGATCGAGTATCGCGGCAAACCCCTAAAGGACATCAAGCGTGGATTTCAGACGGCAGCAAAGGCTGCGGGACTTGAAGACGTTTATCCCCACGCGCTGCGCCACACGGCTGCGGTGTGGATGGCGGAAGATGGAATTGCGATGTCAGAGATCGCCCAATACCTCAGCCACAGCTCAACCCGCATTACGGAAAAAGTGTATGCCCGCTATTCACCGAACTATTTAAGGAAGGCGGCTTCATCGCTGGAGCTGGGTGCAATTGCACCCTTTTTTCAAGATGAACCGGAACGGTGCACTCCCCGGAAACCTAAGGAGAGTGTGGCGCGAGTGACGGGACTTGAACCCGCGGCCTCCGCCGTGACAGGGGCCTACGCCATCGTCCAAAGGGTCAATTACGGACCATTTGGGTCCAAAAGGCGTCCATTTGGACAAGAACAGGTGAAGAACGTCCATTGCCTGGGGTGCAATTGCACCCCAGAGATTTCATTAAATGAAAAAACACCCGTTCAGCCAATCCGCCTTAAAGATCGGTTTCATGACGCCGTGGGTTCATCGCAAGATTACTCATTCATGGCTTCGGAGAAGAGAGGCCGAACTTGAGATCGACGGACTCGAATGGATTATGATGTCAAACTCTGAGCGTGCGTACCCAAGTGCGAGGAATACAGCTATATTTCTGGAAATTCCTGCGCCGCAACATCCTGTTTGCTGTTCAGGACGCGCACGACCACCAGCGAATCTTCGACGACCCGAAAGTAGAAGCAGCGCCCTCGATATGGCAGGCCACGCAAGCCGGGACTAACTTCATCACGCGGCGAACCACACAAACCTTTGCCTGCATGCTCGAATAGCTGCTCGATGAGATCCCGTGTGAATCGTTCCGCTGAAACCGGACTCGCCTTTTCGTTGGCGATGTAATCGTGAATTCCACGAAGGTCCGCTTCTGCGCTTTCGGTAAGGACGAGTCGGAAAGGCTTCAAGGCAGCTTCCTATGCTGTGATTGTATCAAATAGAGAATCCGCGCTGCGGTATTCGCGCATGCGTCCGGCCTCTATATCAGCATCGCCCGCGGCAATGTCCTGCCGGAGCTTTTCCAGTCGAAGGCAGCGCTCTTCCTCGTCGCGAGCCATCCGCGCAAGCGCAGCGCGATGCACCTCGCTGGCATTGTTGAAAAGCCCGGTCTCGACCTGCTGTTTCACGAAACGATCGAGGGTATCAGTGAGATTGACGTTCTGAGTCGGCATGGCGTTTTCCTTCCTGTTGCTAAGTTCAGGATAGCACCAATTGGCAATGATTGTCAATCCTACTGGAGCCGCACATCGCTCACTATTCCCCCTCTTCGGAGGGTTTTTCATTTTCACCCACCTTTATCGAAAGGATACTCTATGCTCTTTGACCCACCACAGGCCATCTTGGGCCGCCAAATGCACCTAAACGGTCGCCACCACTCGCCGAGCTCGATTTGCAGGATAGCAAGATGTGGTTATTCGTGCCAAATAACCTTCCATCTTGGCAAGGGCTGGACTGACCGTCCCCCCGTTGCATCCCCCCGGTATTTTCGGCGAACCACGTCGCCGATTTCACCGCGCATCCGGTTACGCCAGACGCTCCGTGCGTCTCGGGAGGTGTAGCATGGCACGTCCTACTCTCACCTCCGATCGTCACCGCGTGCACCGCATCGTGTTCCGCCTCACCTCAAGCGAATACGAGTGCTTACTTGAGCAAGCCTTGCAGCTCGGCCACCGCGTCAACGAACTCGCCCGAATGCTCGTCATCTCCTCACTTGAGGTCGGCGAGGACGAACGCACGCTTGATCCAGCATTCGTTACCGGGCTCAATTACATCGGCCATAACCTCAACCAGATCACCAAGCGCATGCACATGACCGGGCGATTGTCGCCAAGTCTAACTGCGCTGTGTGAACGCATCGAAGCCCTCATCGACGAAGCTACTGCCAAGGAGTTCAACTAATGGTCCCCAGACTCGCAGCACAGGGATGTTCCTTCCACGGAGCATTCCTATACTATTTCCACGACAAGCAGGCTAAAACCAGCCAGCGTGTCGCATGGACCGAAACGCTCAACATGGTCACGAGCAAAGTCGAGAAGGCTTGGAAGGTCATGGCCTACACCGCCAAGAACCAGGACAGGCTAAAAGAAGTGAGCCAGCAGAAACGCTCAGGCGCAAAGCTCAAAAATCCAGTGCTTGCGTTTTCCTTGAGCTGGCATCCCGAACAAAAGCCAAACCGCGAGAGCATGATGGAGGCCGCTCTCACCTCACTAGAGAAGCTTGGGCTCAGCGATCACGAGACGATGATCGCCTGTCACACCGATGAACCACAGCCGCACATTCATGTCGTCGTGAACAAGGTCCATCCCCGCACCGGATTGGTCGCATGCCTCAAGCACAGCAAACGCAAGCTTCAGGATTGGGTGCGGGAATATCAGAAAAAGGAAAAGACAAACTACTGTCCGCAACGTGAACTCAATCACCAGAAACGGGAGAAAGGAAAAAAGACCCGCTACGCCAATCCGGCAATCGTTGAAGCATGGAAAAACAGCCACGATGCAAAATCGTTCATGCAAGAACTTCAGGACAAAGGCTACCAATTGGCCCAAGGCCGCAAGCGTCTCGTGCTGGTCGATCCCTATGGCAAGACTTCCAATCCCGTCCGTGATTTAAAATCGGCGTTCGGCAGGGAGTTCAAGGAGGCCGCGCTGCAGGAGCGGATGACGGACATCGATCCCTCATCGCTCCCGACACCAGAAGCAATTCTCGAACGTCGAAAGCGGCACGAGGAAAAGGTCGCGGCTCTTCTGACGCGGCAGACCGAAAAGCACCGCGGGGAGAGCATGGAGCTAGTGGTGCGTTTTCAGGATCTCATCGACCGTAAGCGAGACGAGCTGGCGACATTTTATCGCCTTAATGACAAGCTGAGCGAAATAGGCCACCTGCAAGACCAGCTTCAGAGTCCAGGCTTGGTTCAGCGGATTGGCTTCGTCCTTTTCCGCTCGGACCGAAAACTCAAGCTACAGTTTAATGTAGCAACAAAACAAATAGCCGTAGTGGAAGCTCGTATCGAACAAGCTCTCAGTGTATTAGAACAGGAACGAGAGCGCAAACTTCGTCATTTGGAGCTTCGTCAATCACGGGAATGCAAAATGCTCATCAAGAAGATTGATCAAGAGAGTTTGACGAGGAACGGTGATTCGTATCGCCATGTTGATCAGGCACGAGGCATCAAAAGGCCCGCACCTACATTTGACCATTGAACTACCAGAAAAGATTCACCCGGCTTTTTGCACTATGACCGCGTAGGCGTTGATTTTTGCAAACCCTCTTACCTTGCTATCGGTCTTGAGCAGAATGACGCCCATTTTAGGAGCTCGACTGGTGTCAGTAGGAGTGACGATCAATTCGTATTTACGGCCTTTTTTGATCTCGTTCAACTTACCCACAAATGTTTCAGAATCTAAAATAAACTCGTCAAGATTCACTTCCTGCCCATCCAAAACGCTGATCTCAATTGTTTTTGGCTCCAACTCAGCGCCAACGGCCCATTTTAAGGTCTTTGGTTTAAGTGAAATCAATTCGGGTTTGGAAATTTTCACGCTCAAGGATGCCGATGGCTTCGCCACATCGTCTCCTACTAAGTAAACCTCTAGATACTTGGTCGATTCTCCAACGATGCCACTGACATCTATATGAACTTGAATTGTGCCGGTTTCCCCGGGAGCATATTCCATCTTTTTGTCGAGCAGTTCAGTCGATGAACAACTACATCCCGTCGTCACTCCCTCAATGGTTTCTGTATACTCGGAAAGGTTGGTAAATGTAAAATCGACGACAGTTTCCTTTTGCCCGTACTCCGTCACAATTACTTGGTTTGGTTGTTCAAACTTTAGCTCAGCTGCCTCAGCGAAACCAACCCACAGAATCCCGCAAAACAACACCGCTACAAATCTCATGGCCTAACTTGTCGGATAGAATTGCATGAACGTCAATTCCACACATGCGACAAATTTAAAATGCAGCTTCATGGTGTTGGCGATCCCAGCATGAAGTTCGGGGACATCTGCATGTTGGACTTGTAGATCCACTATCGGTATCTGTCATAGACGGTAATTTATACTAACCTATCACGTCTAAGACCGAGTATGGAACGAGTACTGCGCGGAGCGGTTACATCTCGACGCGCGTTGGGGTGTAAAAGAACAACGAGGTTCACTACGGCTACAAGAACCACGTGAAGGCTGATGTAAAAACCAAGTTCGTTCGAGACTTCCGGGTCAGGTAGCCAGCTAAATACTGGCTATTGAGATGCTGCCACAGCCTCTCGATCGGATTAAAATCCGGGCTGTATGGCGGTAGATAAACCGGTCCGATTTGATGTCAGTCCAGACTCCGGGACTTGTGCCAGCTTGCATTGTCGAGCACCAGCACTAAGCTGGCCCCCAAAGTTCGGCCACTGATGGGCTATAAGAAGGTATGGTGGCGGGCTGCGGGAGAGCTTGGGATGATGATGGTTCCCAAATCAAGACTGGAGTGGAGGGGAACTCGAAAGCGGGAAGCTGGAGCGGAGGGGTGAGCACACAACGGAGCGTAGCGTGTTCCTTGAGGTAGATTTCCTCGTATTTGACGCTCCGCCACAGCCGTTCGATGAAGACGTTGTCCATCCATCGCCCGCGGCCATCCATGCTGATTTGCACACCGAGTTTCGTCAGCCGGCCGGTCCATTCGGCGGAGGTGAACTGGCAGCCCTGATCGGTGTTGAAGATCCCGGGAACCTTGCCGGTGGAACTCATGGCCTTTTCAAGTGCTTCCAGGCAGAGGTCAGTGCCCATGGTGTTGGAGACCGCCCAGCCGAGCACCTTGCGCGAGTGCCAGTCCATCACGGCGCACAGGTAGGCGTGGCCGCGTGGCATCGGCACATACGTGATGTCGGCGCACCA
>NZ_JAENIJ010000239.1 GCF_016595435.1 Luteolibacter pohnpeiensis | reverse complement strand
TAGTTGCTAGCCGACATACTCAATCGTCATCGGAGTGTAACTCGACCCGCGCAATCTGCCAATCCTCCCAAGCGCGGTCTGGATCGATGTCGTCGTAACCTCGCCGTGCGTCGACGGCGGCACGCTGCTCGGGGGGCAACACTTCTGCGGGCGACTCGTCCCGAATGGTCTCCACTTCTTCCTTGGTCAATGCCGAGCCCTTGGCGCGCTCCCTATTGAGGAGGGTGGCGACCAGAGAAGGAATGTGGGTGATAATGAGGTGGTCGCCCATTTTCTTGAGTTAACGTTCAATGTCCAGGCACGGGCGAATGCCGGTTGCCTGTGACATCT
>NZ_JAENIJ010000238.1 GCF_016595435.1 Luteolibacter pohnpeiensis | reverse complement strand
CCGAGCACCTTGCGCGAGTGCCAGTCCATCACGGCGCACAGGTAGGCGTGGCCGCGTGGCATCGGCACATACGTGATGTCGGCGCACCAGACCTGATCGGGCCGGTCGATGATCCGCTTGCGCAGCAGGTAAGGATACTTGCGGTGCCCGTCGTCCGGGATGCTCGTCCGCGGCTTGCACCGGATCGCCTCATGGCCCATCTCGCGGCGCAGGCGGTCGAGACGCTTGCGGTTGACTTTCACGCCGTGATCGCGCTCCAGCACCGTCACCAGGCGGCGACTGCCGAGGCACGGATCGATCAGGTAGGTCTCGTCTAACAGCCGCTTGATGCG
>NZ_JAENIJ010000237.1 GCF_016595435.1 Luteolibacter pohnpeiensis | reverse complement strand
CCAATCGAACGGCCAATCGTCCGCGCTACGGGTCAGGATGTGCCAGGCGCAACCAACGTCGAGGCCCGGGCGAAGCAACTGGTTGCCGCCGGTGAAGCCAAGACCGTGGAGGAAGCGACCAACCGCATTTTCGCAACCGAGCCGGAGACCTACAGCGCCTATCTCGCCTCTCTGAAGTAATCTGACTTTCACCCTTTCACCGAACCCAGTCATGCAAACTTATTCTGACTCTCCCTATCATTCCTTCGTCGAGGAAACCGTCGACGCCTTGCTCAACCAGGAACACAAGCTGGTCGAGCTGGGAGCTGCCGCCGGTAGCGTCAAACTCGCCAC
>NZ_JAENIJ010000236.1 GCF_016595435.1 Luteolibacter pohnpeiensis | reverse complement strand
AAGCCGCTCCGCCCGCTGCACTTGGAGGTGAAGCGCGACCACTACACCGAGCGACTGAGCGACGCGCTCGACCGGTTCCTCATCTACTACGGGGAATTGAAAGCCAAGGTGCTCACCGCCCTGCAACCCGAACCCGAAACGGCCGATTTGTTATGAATTTCGCGACTCAACTAAAGCAGGTCCGCCAGGCGGCGGAAGACTACGAGTGGTATCCGACCACGAATGAAATCATCACCGTTCTGATGCGGGACGTGAAGCGGACGACTGAAGGGTGGTCGTTTCGAACGAACCAAGAGCGCGGCTCGTTTGTGGATATCGGGGCTGGCAATGGCAA
>NZ_JAENIJ010000235.1 GCF_016595435.1 Luteolibacter pohnpeiensis | reverse complement strand
TTGCCATTGCCAGCCCCGATATCCACAAACGAGCCGCGCTCTTGGTTCGTTCGAAACGACCACCCTTCAGTCGTCCGCTTCACGTCCCGCATCAGCACGGTGATGATTTCATTCGTGGTCGGATACCACTCGTAGTCCTCCGCCGCCTGGCGGACCTGCTTTAGTTGAGTTGCGAAATTCATAACAAATCGGCCGTTTCGGGTTCGGGTTGCAGGGCGTTGAGCACCTTGGCTTTCAACTCCCCGTAGTAGATGAGGAACCGGTCGAGCGCGTCGCTCAGTCGCTCGGTGTAGTGGTCGCGCTTCACCTCCAAGTGCAGCGGGCGGAGCGGCTT
>NZ_JAENIJ010000234.1 GCF_016595435.1 Luteolibacter pohnpeiensis | reverse complement strand
GTTCTGGGTTAGAATGAATATGATTATTCGGCAGTTTTACCTTGGCGGTGGCTGCCGGAATGACTTTCGGGTTGGTGATGGGAGAGGCGGCGTGGATTTGGTAGTTTGAACTACGTTGGTAGTAGATCGGATGGTTTGCGACGGGATCGCGTCTCACGAGAACTTGGACCGGCATGAATCGGGGCTGAGTGGTGAGTAGCTTTCGCGTCGGAGTTTGGATGGGTATGGATTTGAGAGTATGTAGGGGATCGGATCGCAGATATGATTTTCCGCCCAAAATTAGAACTGATCGGCCCGAATATCGAATTGCAGAAGCTGAGGCTCTGGAATAAATT
>NZ_JAENIJ010000233.1 GCF_016595435.1 Luteolibacter pohnpeiensis | reverse complement strand
AAATCGAGTAAGGGTTGCCCGCCGTAACGAACCGAGCTGCTGGCGGACGGCGGTTCCGCAATCGCGAAGGCTTTCGGGTCCATCCCGGAAAGCGATCGGAGTTCCGTTTCGGCTTGGTTCAGCTGGCGTTGACGTGGTCCGGTTTCGCCGTCCTCGAGTGGAGGAATTGCAATCAGCGCGGCCTTGGCGATGACCACGGCGGAAAAGATCATGAACGCCGGAATCGTGCCCTCTGGTCCCAAGGTATGAACCCGGGGATTGGCCATGATGCGGCCGCGAATCCGTTCGCAAACCTGCGGCACAATCAGCGCAAGCCGTGGTTCCAATTGTTCGAACACAC
>NZ_JAENIJ010000232.1 GCF_016595435.1 Luteolibacter pohnpeiensis | reverse complement strand
GTCAACCGGTTCCGGACTTCCTCCATCCCGTCGAACAGCCGCTTCCAGTATTCCTTTTTCGCCGTGGTCAGCTTCATCCGGAGCGACTCGATCAGGCTTTCGCGGCTGATCTCGAATTCCTTCAAAATGTCCGGCGTCAGGCTGCAGACCGATTGATAGTTCACCCGCAACTCTTCGAGCCGCATGTCGTAAAGTCGGCATAGGGCCTCGATGAAGTTCAACCGATGAACCACCTTGGCTTCCTCCATTCGCTCCTCGAACGGCAGCTCGGTTTCGCCCTCGGCAAACCGGAATGTCTCATCGAAGAACCGGACGAACGGATCGCTCGGGCAGTCTGTCCG
>NZ_JAENIJ010000231.1 GCF_016595435.1 Luteolibacter pohnpeiensis | reverse complement strand
GTCAACCGGTTCCGGACTTCCTCCATCCCGTCGAACAGCCGCTTCCAGTATTCCTTTTTCGCCGTGGTCAGCTTCATCCGGAGCGACTCGATCAGACTTTCGCGGCTAATCTCGAATTCCTTCAAAATGTCCGGCGTCAGGCTGCAGACCGATTGATAGTTCACCCGCAGCTCATCGAGCCGCATGTCGTAAAGCCGGCACAGCGCTTCGATGAAGTTTAATCGATGAACCACCTTGGCTTCCTCGATTCGCTCCTCGAACGGCAGCTCGGTTTCGCCCTCGGCAAACCGGAATGTCTCATCGAAGAACCGGACGAACGGATCGCTCGGGCAGTCTGTCCG
>NZ_JAENIJ010000230.1 GCF_016595435.1 Luteolibacter pohnpeiensis | reverse complement strand
TAGATCGGATTGCTGCGAAGGAGTCTCGTCTCACGAGAACTTTGGACCGGCACGAATCGGGGCTGGGTGGTGAGTAGCTTTCGCGTCGGAGTTTGCATGGGTTAGGATTTGTGGGTAGGTAGGGGATCGGATCGCAGATATGATTTTCCGCCTAAAGTAGAACGGATCGGCCCGATTATCGAATTGCAGAAGCTGAGGCTCTGGAATAGATTTAGATATAGGGATTCAGGCTTTTCTCCGGAGGTTGGCCAGTCCAGAACAAGGCGGCACATCCGACGGCGATCAGCCTATGAGTTGACTTTGATGCTTTTCTCCCGCCGCAGATGGCCTTTAACGTTCTG
>NZ_JAENIJ010000022.1 GCF_016595435.1 Luteolibacter pohnpeiensis | reverse complement strand
CCACGCCGCCTCTCCCATCACCAACCCGAAAGTCATTCCGGCAGCCACCGCCAAGGTAAAACTGCCGAATAATCATATTCATTCTAACCCAGAACAGTATAATTCGTTCTGACTCATATTGAATATCGCGATTTCATTGTCAATGGTGTGTTTGATTGGAATTTGTAAGGTGCTGACCAATAGTTTTTTGTGCATCTCGTTCAGAAACTCTGAATTCTTGGATCGCAAGGATTTCATGGTGGGTTTGAGAATTGGATATGCAGCTTGGAAATATCCCGTACGATCCAAAATATCAGGAACAGTTGATGATTGGTGATCGTATCATGACTGCATGGCTGAAAAACCGCAAAATTCGGTTCAAGACGCCCGGAGACAGGGCAGGGGGGGAGTGGATGAAGTGAAATAGCTGGTTGGAAAAATCTGCTCAAACGTCAAAACCGTCCGCTCAACATCGGCATATCCCATACTTTGGTGTGGACCAATAAGCGTGCCACAGGAGTGACACCGAAAAATGGCCTCATCAGCCAAAATGACACAAAAAACCCCGTAGATACGGGGTTTTTAAAAAAATTTGGAGGCGGAGGTGGGAATCGAACCCACGAATGACGGTTTTGCAAACCATTGCCTTACCACTTGGCTACTCCGCCTTTGCTGTGGCGCGGGGGCGATTGATTACGCTGTGAAGCGAGCCTTGTCAATGCCCGGATTCATTTAAGCTGGATTGCAGCGCTTCGAAAACGAAATCGAGTTCGCTTTCCGTGGTGCAAAGTGGGGGCATGATCACGATGGTATCGAGGATGGGCCGGGTTGAGAGCCCGTGCTTCATCGCGAGTTGGCAAACGGATTTTCCGCTCCGGGTCGGGTGAGAGTGAAGCTCGATCCCCGCGATCAGGCCCACTTGCCGGATCTCCTTGATTTGTGGGCTTTGGTTTCCAAGTGCTTCGAGACGGGAGGAAAATGTCGCCAGTTTGGGCTGGAGCATTTCCAAGGTTTTTTCCGATTCGAAAACTTCGAGGCTCGCCAGAGCGGCAGCGCAGCCAAGTGGATTCGCGGTGTAGGAATGCCCGTAGTAAAAGGCATTTTCGGCTGGCCCGCGGAAAGCATCGTAGATTTCTTGAGTGGTCAATGTCGCGGCGAGCGGCAGGTAGCCACCGGTCAACCCTTTGGCCAGGCAGAGGAAATCCGGAACTACGTTTTCATGCTGGCAGGCGAACATTTTCCCAGTTCGGCCAAAGCCGGTCATGACTTCATCGAGAATCAGGTGAATTCCGTTTGCGGTGCTCCAGCGTCGCAATTCGGCGAGTGTGCCCGGCGGCCATGGGCGCATTTGATTCACGCCCTGGATCAACGGCTCGATGACCAATCCAGCGGTGCTGCGGACGATTTCTTCCGGCAACTGATGGAGATCCTCGATCGATGAAATCTGATGCAAGGGATGGCCCGGGCCACGGAATCGGTCGAAAAACCGGCTGACTCCGCCGATCGATGCCGCACCGAGGGTGTCGCCGTGGTAGCCGTTGACGAATGCGATGAATCCGTTGCGTTCGGGCTCGCCCGTTTGCTGGCGGTATTGCAGCGCCATTTTCAGGGCCACTTCGATAGCTGTGGACCCGTTGTCGGAAAAAAACACCCGCTCCATCGGTTGCCCGGGTAGGAGGCGGGTGAGTTTTTCCGCAAGTTCCGCAGCGAGCGGATGGGTGTAGCCGAGAAATGAGGAGTGGCAGATCGTTTCCGCCTGGCGCTGGATCGCGGCGGTGATGTGTGGATGCGCGTGGCCGTGGATGTTCGTCCAAATCGATGAGTTGCCGTCGAAATATCGGCGATTTTCCGTATCGAACAGCCAGACTCCTTGTCCGCGGGCGATCGCAATGGGTTCAAAATCAGTGGAACACCAATCGTCCTGAGGTGTGAACGGGTGCCAGCAATGGGCTCGATCGAGCTCCAGGCAGCGGCGGGTTTCTTGACGCATCAGCGGGAGAATGAATTTGGATCTCGAACCACTCAACTGCGGAAAAGTGGGAATTTGCTCAAAGCATTCTGGCAAATCACTGAAATGAAGCTAAGTAAAAGCTGTCTGGGTGACTTCTGTTAGAAATCGCCCACAGGCACACTACCCCCCAAAAAAACATTCGGTGGATGTCGAAGGATTTCCCCCTTCGACGTCCATCGATTTTTTGGAGGATAGCGGAATGCGATGAAATCTGGGGGGAAGATGCAAAGCTGAGGCGGGAATTTAGCGGATTTATGTGTCGTTATTTGGAGGCGTTTGCTGGAGTATGCCAAAATGAATCGACGTCAGGCTATGACTTTGACTTTCTGTGGTTTGGCGACCAGTCAGGGTTGTAGAAAACACGAAGAAAGTACTATGGCTGAGGATGGTAAGTCCGAGATGGTGGAGTCTACGAAGTCGTTGCCCACATTGGACGATTTGGAAGGTGGAAACCTGACACCGGTCCGGATTGAGCCGGATTTGGAAATCCGCACCATCACCGGGCTTCGGCCTTACCGATCATCCGGATTCATGGTGCGGAAAGAGGAACGCAATGGAAAATCGGTGATCCACAACTACGGCCACGGCGGAGGCGGCATCACGCTTTCCTGGGGCAGTTCGCATCTGGCCACGCAACTCGCCGGATCAGTCGCCGGAAAATCCTGCGCGGTGATTGGCGGCGGCGTGATGGGCTTGAGCACGGCGCGGCTGCTGCAACTCCACGGCGCGGCAGTCACCCTTTACACCCGCGATTTGCCGCCGGAAACGACCTCGAACATCGCCGGCGCGCAGTGGTGGCCGGTTTCGGTATTTTCACCGGACCGCCGCACTGAGGCGTTCAGTCGCCAATTCATCGATGCCGCGAATTTTTCCCATCGGTATTTCCAAAACCTCGTCGGTCCGCGCTGGGGCGTGCGATGGTTGCCGAATTATTACTTGAGCGATGCTGAACCGGAAAATGGCTGGCTGTCCGGCCCGGGCGGGGTGTTGCATCATTTGCAGATCGACCTCCAGGATTTCGGCCCGGGTGAACACATTTTCCCGGCAAATTACGTTCGCCGGTTTCACACGATGTTGATCGAACCGGCGACCTATCTCGCTACGCTTTTGAGCGAAGTGCGTGGGGCTGGAGCGCAAATCGTGGTCCGTGAATTCGCCAGTGAATCGGAAATTTTGAGCCTGCCGGAAAATCTGATTTTCAACTGCAGCGGCCTGGGTTCCGGCGGCTTGTTCGACGATCCTGAGCTCATGCCCATCAAGGGCCAACTGAGTGTTTTGATGCCGCAGCCTGACGTCGGCTACAACCTGATCAGCGACTTGCTCTACATGTTTCCCCGCACCGATGGCGTGATTCTGGGCGGAACCTTTGACCGGGGCCGATCGGATCTCGCCGTCGACCCGGCTGACCGTCAGCGCATTTTAACCGGGCACCAGCGTCTGTTCGACCAAATGGCGAAAAACCAGCAAGCCGTTCGGAATCAATCGGCAGGGATTTGATGGATTAGAAAGTTCCGAAATGCACGAGTCACTCCGTCACCTCGATCACCGGCCATGGCCCTTGCCGGATCAGTCTTGGATCTGGCGGCAATCCTGGCTCGATCTCGCTTTCATTCACTACCGGGTTTCCAGAAACCAACTGGCCCCGCTGCTTCCCCGCGGGGTCGAGCCGCAGGAATTCGATGGCAGTTCGTGGTTGGGTTTGGTGCCGTTCCGGATGGCAGGCATTTCCCGGCGACCCTTGCCGTTTTTTCCGGGGCTTTCCTCGTTTCCGGAACTGAATTTGCGAACTTACGTCGAGGTGGAAGGCAAACCGGGCGTTTGGTTTTTCAGTCTGGACGCGGATTCGTGGCAACTCGTGTTCGGCGGCCGGCAGTTTTATGGATTGCCGTATCATTTGGCGCGGATGAAGCAGGAGTGGGTGGATGGCTGGTGCGAATTTTCAAGCCAGCGCCGCAAGGGAAATGCTCACTTTCAAGGTCGATATCGACCGCTGGACGATCCGTTCACCGCAAAAACCGGATCGTTCGAGCACTGGGCGGCTGAGCGCTACTGCCTGTATTCGCAAAACCGAAAACGCCAACTGGTCCGAGCGGAAGTTCATCACCAGCCATGGCCGCTGCAGCAGGCTGAGGTCGAAATTCGCGAATCCACCATCCTTTCAGCGGTTGGCATTTCACCGATGGATAGCGACCCGATCTGCCATTTTTCGAGCGGCGTGCATGTCATCTCGTTTCCGGTGGAACTGCTGCAGACTGGCAGTTAGGACGATTCGGCCTGACTCAGCGCTTGATTGGCGGGCGTCGGGCGGTTAGCGCTTCAGGCCCGCTTCATGTCCGTTTCTTCCTACGCCACTCCTTCGCCCGCGTTGCAACGCGAGGTGAAACGCCGCCGCTCGTTCGCGATCATTTCCCACCCGGATGCCGGAAAGACGACGCTGACCGAGAAATTCCTGCTCTATGGTGGCGCCCTCAATCTGGCCGGCAGTGTGACGGCGCGCAAAAACCAACGTGCGACCACCTCCGACTGGATGGACTTGGAAAAGCAACGCGGCATCTCGGTTTCCTCGACCGTGCTTCAGTTCGAATACAAGGACTGCGTGGTCAACATTCTGGATACGCCGGGTCACAAGGATTTCTCCGAAGATACCTATCGCGTGCTGACCGCCGTCGACGCCGCCGTGATGGTGGTCGATGCCGGTAAGGGTATCGAAAGCCAAACGCGCAAATTGTTCGAAGTCTGCCGCCGCCGTGGTGTGCCGATTTTCACCTTCATGAACAAAATGGACCGCCCCGCGCGGCCAACGCTTGATCTGGTGGATGAGCTCGAAAGCGTGCTCGGCATCGATGCCTACCCGCTGAATTGGCCGCTTGGCGATGGTCCACGCTTCCGCGGCGTTTACGATCGGGAACACAAGCAAGTTCACTTGTTCGAGCGCACCGCCCACGGCTCGTATCGGGCGCCGGTGAGCGTGAAGGGAATCGAAGACGACAGTGTGAAAGCGGCGATGGAAGAAGCGACCTATGCGCAGGTTTCGGACGAGCTGGAACTGCTGGAAGGTGCGGGTGCCGAATTCGATATCGCCCGAGTTTTGGCCGGCGAGCTGACCCCGGTATTCTTCGGCAGTGCGGCCAATAACTTCGGGGTGCAGTTGCTGCTGGATCGGTTCCTGGAGCTTGCTCCACCGCCGGTTGCCCGCGAAAGCGAGGGCGGAAAAATCGAGCCATCGTCTGCGGAATTTTCGGCCTTCGTTTTCAAAATCCAGGCGAACATGAACCCGAAGCATCGCGATCGGGTTGCTTTCATCCGCATCGTTTCCGGAAAATTTGAGCGCGACATGAACGTGCTCAACACCCGCAGCGGCGAAAATGTCCGTCTGGCAAACTCACAGCGCCTGTTCGCCCGCGATCGCGAAACCGTGGACGACGCGTTCGCTGGCGATGTCGTCGGTTTGGTCGGCAACTACGATCTGCTCATCGGCGACACACTCGCCTCCGCGCCGGGCGTGATGTTTGATGAAATCCCGCGTTTCCCGCCGGAATGTTTCGCATATTTGCACAACAAGAGCACCGCGAAATACAAGCGGTTCCGCGATGGCTTGGCGCAGCTTTTGAAAGAAGGCGTGGCGAGCGAGTTCACCTTGCTGGAAAGCTCGGGCGTCCAGGTTCCCTTGCTGGGCGCGGTCGGGCCGCTGCAGTTTGAAGTGCTGCAATACCGGCTCGATGGCGAATACGCTGCGGAAACCCGGTTGGAGCAGACATCGTGGTCACTGGCGCGATGGCTGAAACCGAAGGAAGGCGATCCGCTCGCCCCCGAAGCCCGGCCATCGCTCTCGCTCGGCACCGCCTTGGCCCGCGATTCCAACGGCTGGCTGGTTGCCCTATTGCCGAGCGAATGGGGCCTCAAGACCTTCGAGGATAAAAACGAAGACTGGATCATTTCCGAGCAACCGTTTGCCCCGCCGAAGCTCGATTGATGGCATGGATGACCTGCTGCTGATACTTCTGAAGCTGCTCTGGCTGCCCTTTGCGGTGACCAAGAAAATGGTGGAATCGTCGAGGCTCGGCTCGTCCGAACTGGACCGCCAGGCCCTGGAATGGTGGAAGCGGGTGGCCATTGCCGGGACGGTGATCATCCTCGCCGTGGTCGGGATTCTGTGGTGGATGTTCGGCAGATGATTTCGAAGTGAATCCGCAAGATTTCCGCTTTCGATTGATCCGTTCGCTCCAGCGTGCATCTTGCGGGCGACGTGAGCGCTGAAATTGAGGGAAATGCAACATCCGGGCCGAAGCTCGGATTTTGGCGGAGATGGGTGGTTGCGCCGCTCAAGTCTCAGCTTCGGCAGGGAATCTCTGCGGAGCGCTTGGGCTGGACCATCGGCGCGGGCGTGGCCTTGGGGATTTTCCCGGTTTTCGGCGCTCGTGCCTGGCTTTGCCTGCTCGCCGGATGGCTCTTCAAGCTCAACCAGCCGGTATTGCACGTTTTCAAAGGGCTTTGCTATCCGCTGCACCTGCTGCTCCTGCTTCCGTTCCTGCAAATCGGGCAAGAATTGTTCAGCCAAGAGCCGCTGCACGTTTCCGTAGCTGCCATCAAGGCAAGTTTCAGCAACGGGATAGGCTCATTTTTGCAAGAATTTGGCTGGGTTCTGCTTCACGGAGCTGCCGCATGGGCCATCATTGCTCCGGTCATTTTGATCGCAGTTCGTCTCATTTCCACACCGATCCTGCGCCGTCTGCAAACGAAGTGGCGCCAGCCGAGACGGGGATGTTGAAATGACTGCCTAGCAGTTATTTGTTTTTTGACCGATTCAATCGGGGGAGTGAAAGTATTCGACAATCAGCAACTGATTTGCAACCTATAGCCAATCGATATTTTATCTGATCTTGCAGAATTATTTGAACTTAAATGATGAGAAAATTTACTGCTCTGCTTACGGCTTATTTGTTGTTGATGATACCCAGCAATGCCCAGAGGTCTGGTCCGGCTACTGACGGCTATGACTTGAAAGCTGACCAGGCATTCCCAGATCGTGTGGTGGTCAAATGGACCGATTCATTCGAAGATGAAACAGGGTTCAGGCTTTTCAAATCTTCCATTCCTAGTCTGAATTATGCTTCTCAGGTCGAGTTAGGTGCGAATACAACTTCATACGAAGATCATGATGTTGTAGCTGACAAAACCTATTATTATTGGGTTGCCGCTCTCCACGACGATTCTTCCGATACAGTCTCCGAATATGTCTCTGTGAGCACACCATCTATCGGTGAATTGCCCCTGATGGACTCTCTTACTCTCAATGGATACGGTTACGCAACCTCTCTACACTGGGCTAGAAGATCTTTGAATGTTTTGGAACATATCGTTGAACGGGCTTCCATAGGATCGGACATCTGGTACCAAGTCGGGACTGCTCCATATGACGCTACTTCTTATACCGATCCATATGCGAAACCTGGAGAAATTTTTCAGTATAGACTGGTCGCGGTGGGAGAATATGGCAGTGCTACCACCCTTAGTATTGAGGTTCGATGGCCAGGGATTTCTGGGTCAAATCTAGGCAAATCGATCAAGCATGGAGGCGTTAAATATTTTCTATTTTCTGAACCGAGCCGAGTAGAGCGATATGATCTAGAATCTGGAAATTGGCTTGAACCGATTCTATTTCCCACAGAGGTAGCTGATTTTGCTGTGGATTCATCGGGTATTTTTACTGTGAGCAACGAAGAATTGGACAAGTTATCTCTGGACGGCTCGCAAGTCGAAATGGTTACTCAGTGGACAAACAGCACTACTACAGGTGGGGCGCCGGTGGTTGCCGCTGATGACTCAAATATATTGCTTTATAAAAACGGATATTTGTTTGCTTTTGATAAATTCACAAGAGATCAGGTCGGTGAGTATGATTTTTCTGGGGAATCGATCTATTATCCGACTTTCGAGTTTATTCCGCAGTTAAATCGAGTTTATTTTCAATCTCGGCCTCATGTTAATTTTTTTATTAAATCGGAGAATGGATACTCCGTATCAAAGGGGTGGGATTTGTATGACCTGTCTTATTTTGAAAGGTTATTTGTGAGTCCGAATGGTGATCAAATGATTACCGATATGGGTGATGTGATGTCGATTGAGGATGAATCCGAGATTTTGATTGATAATATCGAGGGGGGTATCACTGATATCACTTATAATGGGAATCTGCCTGTTGTGCTTCGTGGGAATACGCTCGTGGCATATGATGATGTATTTCAGATTGTTGGGAAAAGGGAGATTTCTGGTGAAGTGTTAAATATTGATTATTCGAATGGGGAGATTGTAGTTTTTATTGAAGATGAGACATCTTTGCATGGGATGCGGATTGTGAAAGTTATGGCAAGTGATCTTTCCTCTAGATCTGACTACCTAAATAATGGAGCTGGACTTCAATTTGCGCCAGATCAAGTGCTGACAACTAGCGATGATACTTTGTTGCTTCTGAGTAGGAAATACAAAAGAGTTTTTCGATGGTCATTCCAAGATCAGAAATATATTTCTCCGCTCGTGCTTCCTGTGGCGCCAGATGGAATTAGTTATGATTTAAAATATAATAAATTGTATGTATATGGCTTGAATCATGTTAATGTGTTTGATTTGAATCAAGGGAATCCAGAGGCTTCTTTATATTATGGATTTGAGGGTAATGTGAGTTTTTTTGAATGCATCGAAGGTATTTGTTATTTTGGGTATCGTGATTTGGTGGCTAGTTCCGGGGGTGTTGTTGCGATTGATGTGAATGGGGATGTTATCGATTTGATTGATGGTGATACTCCAAGTTTTAGTATATGGGATCGTGTTAGGCGGCGAATTTACCTGACTGATTCTGCTAGTGATATCATGCAGGTTTTACAGATATCTGCAGACGGTGGGGTATTGAGTAAGAGTTATAAAAGCTGGTTTAATCAATCGATCGATTATAGGCTCTGCGCGAACGAGATTGATCAGAATGGCGAAATGATGATTTTCGGTGGCGAGGTATCAAGTAATTCTGTAGTAGTTGACATCGCAAATAGCTCAATACTAGGTGAGATTCCGTATTATATTGACGCAGCGTTCAGTGGGGAAAATATACTCGCTTTAACGACCGATCAGGATCAATCAATACTGAATCGCTGGACCGGTACAGATTTTTCGATTTTAGACAAAACATGGAGATTTGAAGGTGAAGGAATGTGTCTTGCGAAGTTTTCTGACGGGTCATTCGCAATAGTTACTTTATGTGATGGTGTTCCTCGTATTTATCGTTTGAATGATCTTTCACCTAATGGAAGCAATTTAATGTCCAGTCCACCTAAAATCACCGATACACCACCGAAGGCGTATGAGGATGAGCTTTTTTCTTGGACGCCGATGGTTACAGGGGGAACTGGAGTAACCTCTATTCAGCCAATAGAATTACCTGCTTGGTTGACATATTCAGAAGGTATTTTTTGGGGAATACCTGATGAGCGATATTCTGGAGATCGCTCGAATGGGGGAGAGGATTCTTTGCTAACAGTTCGCGTCATGGATGAGCGAGGGGGGTGGAGTGATCAAGATTTTAATATACATGTTGCTTGGGAAAATGATCCCCCCGTATTCCAAGGCGACGCATCTGTCATAGCTGATATCCAAGGGAGTCATTCGAGTTATCCGGTAGCGATGTTCCTAACTGATCCAGATGGCTCGGAAAGTTTTCAATGGAAGATAGCAAGTGTAAGTAACCCAGCTATTTTCAAATCTATTACCCTTACCCAACAAGGTTCTCTCGATATCGAATACAACTCCCGATCCGCTGGTTCATCAAGATTGATGATTGAAGTATCCGACCTCTCGGGAAAAACAGCATCGCAATTGGTTACAGTGGCGTTGCCAGAGGTTGATAGCCCGCAACTCGCTCTTTCCGAATTGGAATATACTGCAAATGAATCCGAGTTTCTGCAGGTTGCTACGATCTATAATCAAAGTTATCGCCCGTTGGAAGGCGTTGATTTGATTTTATCAAATGTTGCTTCGAATGTATCGGTTAAGTCAGCTTCTGTAGATGAGTTTGGTATTTGGTATCTTCATTACGATGGCGTTATTGGTGTTGATGAGTCGGTTGAGATTCCCTTGGTCTATTTGGCGGAAAATGCTCCTTCTGTCGAGGGCGTGGCTATTAGTGCTCTACCAGGGCATGCTAAAGATCTCGGGGATGAGGTTAATGATAGATTCACTGTGTATCATTCGTGTATGATGAAGGATGACAGCTTTGTTTTGGATTTTTCTGCAACGCCAGGTAAGATCTATCAAATCTCTTATAGTGATGACGGGATTAGTTGGACGCCAAGTCCGATTTATATTATCCCCGATGAATCGGTGATTCGTTGGAATGACTTCGGCCCACCGTGGACGAATTCAGCTCCTGTAGAGCAGCTACGCCGCTTCTACCGGGTAGAGCAAATCGGAGATTGAGAAGCTACGTCGCCAGTGGCCCGGCGAGGCGGAAGAGTGCTGGGTCGAGCTTGTATTGTTGGTGGGCGACGGCATCAATCGGCAGGCTGCCGTAGGTGCCGTCGCGGTAAACCATGATGGCATTGGTTGCTCCGGCATCGAGCGCATCGACAGCGGCAACCGCGAATTTGTAGGCCATGATCCGGTCCAGCACGGTGGGGGAGCCACCGCGTTGGACGTGGCCCAGGACGGTGAGCCGGGTTTCCATGCCGATGGTGTCGTTGATCCAGCGGGTCAAATAATCCGCCATTTTGGTGCCTTCGGCCGTGATCGCGAGAATGTATCCACGGCCTTCCGCGATTTCTTTTCTCAGCCTGATCCCAATTTTATCCAAGTCGTAAGGAACCTCCGGCACCAGACAAACCTCGGCGCCACACGAAAGCGCACTGACCAAGGCGAGGTAGCCGCAATGACGGCCCATGACTTCGACCACAAAGGCGCGCGAAAATGAGCTCGCGGTGTCGCGGATGGAATCGATCGATTGCCGAATGATGTTGAGTGCGGTATCGACGCCAAGGCAGTAGTCGGTGCCGGCGATGTCATTATCGATGGTGGCGGGAATGCCCGCGAACGGGATGCCGAAGTCGGCGTAAAACTGATTGAGGGCGCGGAATGAACCGTCGCCGCCGATGACGATGAGTTTATCAATGCCGCGCCGTTGAAGATTTTCGTAAGCCTGTCGCCGGAACTTGAGGTCAAAAAATCGCTTCGAGCGGGAGGAGCGCAGCATGGTGCCGCCGCGGTGCATGATGCCGGAGACCAGCTCACGGGTGGAGGGGACGATCTTGTCATCAATCAGTCCGCGCAGGCCGTCGTAAACGAGGAATGGTTCGTGGCCGCGTTGTGCTGCGTACTCGACAGCGCATTTGATGGCGGGATTCATCCCGGCGGAATCACCGCCGGAGGTCATGATTGCGATGCCGTTTGCCATAGGTTCGAAGATTGGGGAGTGGCTTGTTTGCAACTAAGCACCGATGATGCCGAATCATGAAATATTCGAACTCTTGCCAACCGCCTCAATCGTCGAGTGAATGCATCTTGGCAGGTGAATGTTTAGTTCTCCGGCCAAGGCTGATCGGCAGGCCAGTTTTGGTGAATCTGTTCTAACAGGGCGGCGCGGTTGTCATCGGCAGGAAGTTTCTTAAGCCAGGCATAGGCTTCCAGCGGCTGATATCCTGATACCGCTGTGACGTAGCAAGTGGTCGCAATTTCCTTCACTTTGCCGGAGGGCATAGCTTCGATCCAAGCGCCTGCCGCAGCAGGATCTCTGCTGGTGAGAATCGTCACACGATTCGGAATAGCTTCTGTAAGGATGCTGTCAGCTTGAATGTTACTACCTATCCAGTCGATCCACTTCATTTCATCTTTTGGAGTACAGCTGAAGAACGTACGTGCTGCGTAATCCTCTAATTGTTCCAATGGGAGATTGGATGCTTCGATCCACTGGATGCTGTCTCCGACACCATCATGGATGAAGGAGTTGGATAAAAGGGCATTATAGCCTTCTTCGTTGACCACGCTGAGTCTGTCAGGATCATCAATGCTTGCGGCGTATTCGCGAAAGGCGGCGAGCATGGTAGTGCGTTGTTCCGCGCTACGAGCAGGGCTTATCACAATGCCAAGCCATCTACTCGGGTCGAGATCAAGCTGATCGATGAGTTCAAAGCCAAGCTTGGAATCAATGGTCAATGCCCCGCGCAATAATCCGTCGATCAAGTTGTTATCGGTGCCATCGCTGAGTGAATCCCGATGATTAACTAACCAATCGATTCCTCCGGCACGGTTATGCTTCATTTCCCCAAGAAGGGCAGTGGTTAGATCGCGGGCGGAGACCTGGGTGATATTCTCTGAGAAAACATCAAGTGCTGCATGCGGATCATTCTCCGCGATAGTCTGATAGATGATTGAAAGTAGTTCGCCCTGAATCGGGTCGTCTGGTTTGGTCGTTTGCTGAATTTCGGCGAGCAATTGCTTCAAGGTTTCCGTATCCAAATGGGAAAGTTTGAGCTGCCAGTCGAGAATCGCTTGTTGGTTGGCGATGTGATCCGTATCGCGATTCGTAGCTTGAAGAGCGCGTGCAAAATCGATGAGTTCGTCTGCCAGCTGGCCGACGTCTGGCGATTCAGTGCGTTGCTTGCGCTCGCTGGATCGGGTTGTGATGGGTGAGCCAGATGCATCGATCGTGATACCCGCCGCCTTTGCTTTGGCTTGTAGTTGGAAGAGTGAATCTCGAAGCGAGTTCAAGTGCCGGTGATTCATCCAACCGGGGACAGCTGCGATCGCGATGATCAAGCAGGACAGGGTGATTTGGAATTTCATGGCTTAGGAGCTGAGGTTTCGATATCGCTTAGAATTTGCTCGCGGCGTGAGGCGTCATGAACGTGAGCGTCGAGCCAGCTCGCGACGTCCCGGTTACGCCAACTTTTTGCCAAATAGAGGAAGTTTGTTAGGGCGGTATCGTCGTCCTGATGATCCGAGAATTCGAGAGCCGCGTTGGCGAAGCTTTCAAACGAAGAGTCATCTTGGGGCATGCTGCTGGCGAGGGTTCTCGCGATGGCCGGGGCCGCGGATGCATCCGTTCGTTCGGCGGCCCAGGTTTCAAAGTTTTCCAGATCGGCAACGGTCGGTGGCTGTTTGGAATCGGAGATCTTGAGGACTCCAGATGCAATGAAGTTGAGACCATTGCCAATCTCTTCCGGAGTGGCCTGGATGGTGTCAAAATAAGCCTCGACCCCCTCATATCCATCGCTTTTGGCCAGGGCTGTAACACTTCCCATGAGCTGCGCCGTTTGTTCAGGAGGAGTTAGATAGTTCCGGGCCAAGGTGGCAAATTCGGCGAGCTCTTGATCATCGAATGAATGGTGGTTGAGTTTGTTCACCGACTGCAATTGGGTGAAGGCTTCGTACCGCTGCTTCGGCCTCAATGCCTCAAGCCGCTTGGCCGCAACGGATGGGTTGCTGCCGATAAATAGGGAAAGCAGGATCGCTTCGTTTTGCGCCAATCTGGGATTGCTCCCATCGAGTGCTGTGGATTCCATCAGACCGTTCGCGATTGCATGATCCAGCCAATTGCAAGCGGCGGTAGGATCTTTCTTTGCCCAGTCAGTGAGAACCTCGTCACTGCGCAAATATAAATAAGGGCTACTCTCGCGAAAAGGATCACGGAAGCGAAGGTCCAGAGCCGTCCCGGTATCTTTTTGCGCCAGTGCCTTCATCAGCTTTCCGCCCAATAGCGGCACCGCATCAAATGGGATGTCCTGGGTATCGATTTCTTCCAGAGCGCGGATCAATTGTTCCTGAGTCATGGCGGCAATCCTCTGGTCCAGTGCTAGCAATTGCTGACGGCCGAATAGGTTCGGACTGGTGTGATCAATCATCAGGCCTGAGATCTTCATCCAATCGATCGGTTCATTTGGAGAAACCGGAACCAGAGGTTTTCGGGATGCTCGGCGGGTTTCTTGAACTGATGATCGGGTCGTCTGGCTCAACTTTTCGCGCAGCTGGCTGAGTTGCCTCGCGGATTCGCCAATGCTGTGTTTTTGTCCGAAGAGAATCACACCGGCTGCGATCAGCGTAATGGCAGGTAAGATAAAAACCCTGAGCTTCATTCAGTCCCTTAGCTAGCGGAAACTGCGGACGAGATGAAGCGATATTTTGCCAGAAGGCGACGTTTTCTCGCCTCATGGATCAGTGCTCGAGTGCTCGCTTGCTGCGATAGAATTATCTGAAATGCTTCTACTTCAGGTTAAGTTGATACTTTTGGGCGAAGGCGTCAGCGGCATCTGGGTCAGTGATCAACCATTTCTCGTAAACCGATTGTAAAGTTTTTTGGCGTGCATCTCCTGGAGCTAGACTCAATGCCCATTCGGCAGCTGCTGTCGGCTCATAAGCAGCGAGTGTGGATGCAAACGACTGGATGCCAGTCTGCTTCAGGCGTCCTTCAGGTTGCTGGTTGAGCCAGCCAGCTACGGCATGATAATCCGTTTTGGTCCAATTCGCGAGTGTTGTGGAAATGGCGGTCTCAGCTTGCTCCGGTGATAGCTTATCGTTCATCCAATTAAGCCATTTCGAGGTATCTGAGGAAATGATATCTGCGGACAGTCCGTCGCTGGTCATCAGCTCCAGATCCGCTTTTGATAGATCGGCCTGCTCCAACCATGCGGACCCCGCTTCGAAGCCGGATTTTCCAGCGTTCGTGAAAAAGCTCTCCAGCCCGAATTTCTCAATTTCATTTTTCCGATCCTGATCAACTGATGATTGTAAAAATTGACGAAAGGCGGCCAGTGCTGCATCCCGTTGACTGGCGTCTTTGATTTGTTGGATGGCCATGTCCAACGCCGGTTCCGGATTTTTCGGATGGTCGCTTAACAATTGCAGCGCAAGAGCTGGATCCTTGGCGGCGACCACCTGGATGATGCGAGGGATGGTAAAATCATTGGCCACATCAGGGAACTGTTGTTGGCTTTTCGTAATCCAATCCAGAGCCTTGAATGGATCGCACTTGGCGAGTTCGAGCAGTGTCATCTGGACTGCCTCTGGAACTTCAGTGGTGAGTTCAATGTTTTTCTCTAACAGGCCAAGGCACTCCTTCGGATATTTTTGTGCAAAAACCTCGATGATTTGAGAAATCGAACGTTCACGGAGCTTTGAATCAAGTCCCTGCAATTGAGAGATGTCATCAAGGAGTTTGGGAAACTCGGAAGCATCAAGCATATTGAGCCGGGTGAAGATTTCGATTCTGATGTCCTCGGACTGACGCAGCGAGTTCTCATTTTTGCCATTGAATGGATCTCGCAGCTTTTGCTCCAAATCAATCAGGCTGGATGCCGTGAACTCAGGAGTTTTTCTACGCCTTGATCTTGGTAATGAACCGGTAGGGTCCGTTCCTATTCCCAGGCTTATTGATCGCTTCTTCAGTGCCGCGGTCTGATCTCGCAGATGACGAATTTTAAGTTGCTGGTGGCTACCCATCAGGATGAAAATCGCAACAATCAGCAGGCTCAGGAGCACGGGGATTTTCATGGTGAAGTTATGGTTTCAGGCTCTCCAGGATTTGCTGCCTTATGATAGGATCAGTGATTTTTTTCGCGAACTCGATGGCCTCGGTCCTGTTTTTTTTGGAGGCGCGGCCACGAAGGAATTCAATCAATACATCGTCATTGCCGGTGCTTTCTTGAAAGCTAAGCGCCATTTGAGCGGCGTCTTGATAGGGGATGAGAGTCATGGCCTGACGGGCTAAAAGTTTGCCGGTTGCATCGTTGGTTTCCTCGGGAGCTAGGGTGTCGGACCATTGGCGGAATTTGTTCAAATCGTCATCAGTGATGGGATGATGTCCAACTTGGGAAGATCCTGACTCTGCAAGGAGGTATCCGTATTGATCAGGTTCGGGAGCGATTTGCTGCATGTATTTTGCTAGATCTTCATAACCTCCTCCACGTTGTCGGGAGATGATGGCGATTGGAGCGGAAAGAAGAAGGGCCTGGCGTGCAGCAGGGATTTCGCTGCGAATTAGGGAGGCATAGGCGGAGTAGCTATCGGCATTGATTTCAGCTGAGGCGAATCCGATGGCCTGTGCTCTATCGGCCTCTGTTAGGTTTTGCAGGCGTTGTTTTGCCGATTCAATGTCGGTTGCTAGAAGTTTATCGATTAAAGTGGATTCAAAGAATGTCCGTGGTGCCGTGCCGTCGAGAGATTTTGCATCCATCGCGCCGGTGGCGATTTTTTCATCAAGCCATGCGGTAGCCAAAGCCAGATCTTCATTGGCCCAAGATCCCAATGCTCCGGCTAGCAATTGCACAAGATAGTCATCCTGTTTCATGTCGCCAGCGAGTTTTTCCAAGGCAAGTTGTGGATCTTTTTCGATGAGTGGCTGTGCGACCAGTAAAAGTAAATTCCTCTCGGTTTGCTCATCGAGATCGAGAGCCTTGATCTGGTCAATCTCGGCAGCGATCCCATCTGCTGACATGGATCGAAGTTTCCTCTGCAGAGCGAGTAAGGTTTGAGAATTGGGATTGGAAAAATCAATCCGGCTGAGCTGCAGTTGCCAGTCGATTGGGCCACCGGGGTTCGCGGTCGACCATTTACCGCTGGGGAAATCCTTGGTATGGAGTGCAGCTTTGATTTGCTGCTTGATCACGGATTGCTGGGCTTTCAGCGCCGAAATCGTGCTCTGTTGGACTCCAATGAAAACAAAGCCAATCAGGGCGATGGAAACCGGCATCACGAAAACGGTTTTCATAAGATTAAAATCCTTATCAGTGCGGCATGGTAGAGGAAAAGGTAAAATGAGTTAATGCAGATCATCGAGATGGGGAATAACGACTACTGATATTGTTCTAGCCACTGCTTCCATTGCTCGGAGGTGGGCGTGAAGTTGGATTTGGAAGCTTCCTTGATTTCTTCTGGAGTGAAGTTTTCTTCCAGCCAGGCGGAGCCTTTTTCGAATCCGTTCGTAGCGGCGGATTGGATAAAGCGATGGGTCGCATCGCGCACCAGATGAGCGCGGATGGTGTCGCTTTCCACGGTGGTGATGTAGCGACGAAATGCTTCCAGGCTTTCAGTGCGCTTTTCGGGAGTTTTGGATTGGTCGATGATGGATTCGATTTCTTCGTAAGGTCTCTCCATTTCGAGTTTTCGAACCATGTCGAAGGCGGCTTCCGGTTGATCCTTCAAATTTGTGATCACCAATG
This sequence comes from Luteolibacter pohnpeiensis, assembly GCF_016595435.1. Classification (GTDB taxonomy): domain Bacteria; phylum Verrucomicrobiota; class Verrucomicrobiia; order Verrucomicrobiales; family Akkermansiaceae; genus Luteolibacter; species Luteolibacter pohnpeiensis. The sequence goes on along the minus strand of NZ_JAENIJ010000022.1, from coordinate 64,027 downwards.
ATTTCGCTAAGGCGATTCCTGGAAATTCTTTGCCATGTTGCTCCAGCCACGCAGCTGCTGCATAGGGATCATCTGAGGCAAGTGAGGAAATCGTGTTGTTGATCGCGAGCGATCGAAATCGGGAGCAACCCGGAAAATCAAAACCGCGCGTAAAGATGTCGAGGACTCCATGGGGATCTTTCGAGCTAAACGTGGCCATGACCCAGGCTAGGAAATCTTCGCGTGTCGATTGGCTAAGGTCATCCGCATCGCGGACAGCGGTGATGAATTGCTCGAAGGAATCGGTGTCGAGCAATTTGATGCGCGCCAGCAATTCGCCATATCTGGGTGAGAATTCGTTTTGTTCATTGTAAGACGCTGCTTCGATATCGTGGAGGTAATCCAACGAATCTACAGTGAGCGCCTTCAGGTTGGATTCGTGGGACGGTCGTAGCTCGCGTTTGCTGGCGTGCCATTCCGCTTTGTTCGATGTCTCGTTCGTTTTTCCCCGCAAAGCCGTGACCTGAGCGCGCAGTTCGGAAACGTGCTGATGATTGGTCGTGCGCAACCAGGCGGCGACGAGAAGGATGAGAACCGAGAGAGCGAGTGAGATTTTCATCAGTGAGATGAATCGGGTTGAAGGCGCTCGATCCACTCGCGGCGGAGTGATTCGTCCGAGATGAGCCCAGCGAGCTGCGTGGCGATTTCCGGGTAATCAGGTGTCGATTCGCCTTCGAGGAAACGGGTGATCGTTTCGTCGCTGGGGTCGGATTGATGATAGCTCATGATCATCTCCGCAGCTTCGGCATAATGCAGATTTTCGGAGCGGGTGACTGCTGCGGCAAGCACCTCGCCCGTGAGCTTCGCGGTGATGGCGGGGGCCTCGGCATCGCACCACTGGCGAAACTCATCGAGATCGCCGATCGTTACCGTTCCTTGGTCAGCGATGTCACGGAACGTGTGGGGAATGGCTGCCTGGATCATTGTTTCGCGCTCAGCCGGAGAGGCGTCGATGCGGTTCATGGCAGCGGTTGCTTGTTCGTAAATCTTGGACTTCGAAAGTTGTGGTCCTATGGCATAGGGCTCGATAAAATGACTGAATGCCACCGTCGCATCCTCCGGGGAAAATGATGAGCGAATCAAGGTCGCATAACCAATTTGTTCATCCTCCGGGACTTGATAGAACGATGATAAAATGAATTTCCGTTGTTCATGGGTGTAAGACTCCAGCCGGGCCGCTGCTTGCTGCGGATGGGTGACGAGGAGCCCGTGGAAGATATGGTTCTCCAGGATTCTTCGTAAAAAATCATGAGAGGGATTTTGGGATTCGAACTTACCGTCGACGATTTGTTGATCGAGCCAGGCAGTGGCAGAAGCGGGGTCCGATTTTGCCCAGCCCCCGAAGCAGAATCGAAGCGAAGTCGCGAACAACTTGGTTTGATCGAAGAGGTGACCGCCGAACTGATCGAAGGTCAATTGCGGGTCGAGTGAAAACAACTGCCTCAAATAAGAGCGTGCCAAGGATTTCTCTGCTTCAGAAAGTTCGGTTGCTTCCATTTCGAGCAGCACTGCGAGTAAATCCCTGCGGCTCATGACCTTCAGTTGCCCATCGAACTCCTTGCGTTGTTGATCGGATAGCTCATTGGAAAGTCGCACCGCGGATTTCTTCCAATCTCGAAGGTCGTGAGTTGGCGGGTTGGGGTGGGTTCGGTCAGGCCTTGCTGTCTTTGTTAGATGAGCAACGGTAGACTCAAGATGCGTGATTTCTTTGGCCTGAGGAATCAGCCACCAGCCCGCGATCAGGAGAGAAATGGCGGGTGGTATGAAAAGGTGGAGCTTCATAGCGATTGATGTTTCTAAAGGGTGACCGCTAAGGTTGGAGGCCATGTTCTTCAGCGAATGTTGCAGCTGCAGCGGGATCCATTTCCTGAAGCTGGTTGTGAATGGTCTCCAATGCGAGGTTACGGCTATCAGGTGTTGTTAGATTGAGCGCCCATTCGGTTGCGTAGGTAAGGTTGGTCCCTGTGGTGGTGTTGAGGAAGGATTGGATCGCTGCCGTTTTTACCGGGCCTTCATCGGTGTTGGTGATCCACTTTCCTGCAGCCTCAGCTTCAAATGAGGCCCACTTTTGAATACGGCTGGCAACGATGCGATCGGTGGTTTCAGGATCGAAATTTTGTTCAATCCAATTCATCCATTGGCTTGCTTCTTCCGTTGATTTGGGAACCCATGCGGCGGATTGGGCGAAGAGTTCTCTTTCCTCCGGGTTGAGATCTGCCTGCCCTACCCAAGCAGATGCTGCATCGAATCCATCGCCTGAAATGATGACGCTTAAGTTGGTGAAACCGCTGTTGAAGGTGTTGCTGCGCAAGTCCTCGTCTGCGATCGACTGGGTGTAATTTCGAAACGCATCAAGGGCCGCGAGTTGCTGCTCCGGCGTGCGCTTTTGAAAAAGAATTTCCCGCACGGGGTCTCCCGACGGATTGATGTTGAATCGATCTAACAGCTCGAACGCAAGTGCCGGATTTTTTAGCGAAACTGAGCGCATGATCAGGCTCTTCACACCATCGGCAGTTGCCGGTAGTAAGTCGCTTTCATGTTGGTCAAACCAAGCCAGCGCGGCATCGGGATCAGAATCGCAGATCGCACCAAGAGCCGAACCGAGCAGGGCGGTGCGCATGGGGTTCCCGTTCAGCACTTCCGACTTTTCGATCAACAAAGTTAGGGTCGCCAGCGGATCGCGTTCTTTGAGTGCCTGGACGGCCAACATGACGAGTTCTGAAATGTCGAATCCTGGATCGGAAATGCTTTGCAGGTGATCGATCAATTCTAACAACTCAGCGGTGTTGAGGCGGGCCAGTTGATCCATGAATTCGAGGTCTGCATCGTCCACCAAAATGCCAAAGTATCGGGACGTCCTTCGGTTTTGATGGCGTTGGATCGCATCGTCGGCGATCGCCTGTAAATTAGCGCGCTCGCGAGGAGATCGTGAAGATCGAAAACCGGGTGCGGTTGATTGATTGACGGCGGTTGATTTAAGTCGATCCCGGGTTTGCTGAGCTGCAGTGAGTTTCTGTTGCAATGGCCAGCCGATGCAGCAAGCGATGATCAAGATCAACAACGAGAGAGGCAGGGTGATTTTCATGCGCGGCTGGGTTCAATGGCGGTTGATGAGGCGCAGGACTTCGTTACGTTTTTGCGGATCGGAGATTTTCTCAGCGAGAGCGCTTGCTTGTTCCGGATGGTTCGAGGAAGCGGATTGGCTGAGGAAATTCACCAGGATTTCATCGCTGCCAGTGGTGTTCTGATAGTGCAGCGCGAGTTTTCCAGCGTCCTCGTATTTCATTGTCGAGACTGCGAGAGATGCGAGCGTTCGGCCCGTATCGCGATCGACCGACTCTGGCGATTGCGTTGCTGCCCAACAACGAAATGCATCGAGCTCAGTGGCGGAGATGGATTGCTTCGTCGCAAGCGCAACCAATCGCGCCTGGCCCATGGCTTGCACTGCGGCTTCGCGTTCGATCGGCGATGCCGAAATTTGGTCGAGGTAGGCTGAAGCCTCGTCATACCCACCGGCGGAAGGTGAGCCGGGCATCATGCGGGTGACAACATCCGTTGAGCTGTTCTTCAAGCGTTGACCAGGATCGGCAGAGACCGATTCCAAGGCTGGAAGAAATTGCCGGGCCAGTTCGACAAAGTTGAGTTTTGCCGCATCGGGGATATCCGAAGACATGGACCAAAAAGTTGCCGTTCGCTGTTGTTCCGGAATGTTTTCCAAACGTGCAGCAGCTGCTTGCGGATCGGTGCGGATGATTTTGGAGAGAAGCGCGCTTTCTAACAATGAACGGTTCGAGTTCGTGCCATCAAGCGTCGGACGATCAAACGCACCCGCAGCGATTTGTTGGTCCAACCAGTTGCCTGCAGTTGTTAGGTCGCGATCTGCCAAGTTCGACAGCGCTTCGGCAAGGAAATTGAGTTTATTAGAAGGACGCTCAAGGTCTTCGCTAAAAAATCGCTCCAGCATGCGTTCGGGAGCTTTCTCCGTGAGCGCCATCAGGATTGTGTTTTCGAGAAACTTCCGCTCGGTCGAGTTTTCGTCCAATGTCTGGCACTCATCGTAGCCAGCAAACAACTCGTCGGCCGACATTTGGTTGATCTGTCGAATCAGGCGAGTGCGCTCGCGCGTGCCGGAAAATCCATAATCCAAGATGGAATTTCGAGCTGCGATGGATTGCCAATCCGATGCAGCGGTCGGACGGTTGGAACGGGATGAGTCGTTTCCTGAGATCGATGCCGACGGCCTGTTCGATCGATGAAGATCTGCAATCTCCTTTTGAGCGGATGCCAATTTGCTTTGAAGCCCGCCAATCCAAAAAGAAGAGACAATCAACGCCAATGCGGGTGGAGCAAAAAGAACGGGCTTCATCAGTTTCGAATTTCTATCGAAACGCAGTTGTAGCTCCAAGGGTAAAGGGAGCGCCCCCGTCTTTTTAAAGCCCGCGATACTGAGCAGCGAGTCGCTTGGCGGTGGCGATGGTGTTGCGATGCAACTTGGCCGTAAATTCCGGCTGGCGATTGTATCCGCCGCCATAGAGCACCGCGACCGGAATGCGGTTTTTGATGAACGCGGAAAGCAGCACTTCATCGCGCCGCTGAATGTCCTTTAGCGAAAGATGCATTTGGCCGAAGCGATCGTTGCGATGATTGTCCGCTCCGGAAATCCAGATTACCAGATCCGGTGCGAAATGATCGAGGGCGTTTGCCAGCGAGGTGAACAGCTGCTGCAGATACATTTCACCTTCGACGTAGCGAACCGTTTCGACATCGAGCGAGCTGGTGGATTTCCGGGTCGGGTAGTTTTTTCCGACGTGGATCGAGTAAGTGAAAACCCGTGGATCATTGCCGAGCAGGGCGGCGGTGCCATTGCCTTGGTGGGCATCGGTATCGACCACCATGATCTTGATGTTCGGCTGCTTGTCCTGCAGATCGCGGATGGCGATCGCGATGTCGTTAAAAACGCAGTAGCCCTCGCCATGCTCGCGGAAGGCGTGATGCGTCCCGCCAGCGAGGCAGATGCCAACGCCTTCTTCCAGGGCGGAGTGGCAGGCGAGACGGGTCGCTTCCACCTCGGTGGCGCTGCGCGCAAACAGGCGCGGCGAGGCAGGGAGGCCGAGCAGGATTTGCTCTTTGCGATCGAGCGTGCCGGATTCGATCTTGCGGATGTAGTCGAGTTCGTGAACGCGCTGGATCAGGTGATTGTTGGCCATGCGGACATCGATGATTTCCTCCGGCCGCAGGATGCCGTTTTGCAGCAGCATGTCTTTTGAAACGCGGAATTTATCCATCGGGAACGGGTGCCCGGCAGGAAGTTCGAGCTCAAGGTCCTGAGAATAAAAGCAGCGCATGAGGGAAAGAATCGTGAATTTGGAGAAAACAATCAAGGAAGACGGAGAAATCCACAAAAGAGTTCCCGCGAAACTGATGTTTCTTGATTCCTGGTCGCCGATTCTGAACTCTCCGCCTTGTGCTCCAGATAGTTTTTAATGAGATCAGCGCTGCGGAAATTTCCTCTTTGGGGACATTGGAGCAGCTTGATCTGTTGGATGAATTCAAAGTTTCCGAGAAGGATGTCGAAACCTTGGCCGACGGCCGGTTTGGCAAGATCGAACGCGACGGGAAAATTCTGTATCGTTTCCGGGCGAAGGATTTCCGGTTTTATTTTCAAGTCCGCGATGGAAATGTGGTCGTCCACCGGGTGCTGCACAAAGGAACGTTCTCCGATTTTCTGTTCCGCTCAAAAATGCCGCTTTCAGAAGATGAGGCGTTGGCGGGATCGAAGCATTTTTGGAAATTGATCGACGAAGGTCGCAACGCGAAACGCGTGTAAAGCGTCGGATTTGGCCTGCTAATAGCCTGCTGAAATGCGCTTTCGGCAGGCGATGGATTCCTGATTTTCTGCTTTAAAGGATGTGGGAAATGGACGACGGTTCAAGCTGTGATGCGGATGAAAGGTTGGCTCGGTGTTGGAATCTTGCTCGCTGCAATCGCCGCGTTCTGGATGATGTTCGCGCGCTCTGGAGTTGAGCTGGCACAGATGGATCAGAAAATATCCGCCGCTGTGAACGCGGGCGACCCGGATTATGTGGTGCCAGCGTTGAAGGATGAGCGCGAAACCCTAGAGGGACAACGAATCCTCAACGGCATCATTCTTACCCTGGTTTCCGCCGGACTCATCGGCATCCTGTTTTCCGTTTACGTATTGCCGACCATTGCGGACCGGATTTCGCAAGGGATTTTCGGCAGCGGAGCACCTGCGGAGCCGGATCCGATGCACGATGCCCGCGTCTTGATCGGGCAGGGTGATTTTGAGGGGGCGATCGAAGTATTTCGGGCGATTGCCGAGCAGAGGCCGGATGATCGGGTTCCTTGGATGGAAATGGCCAAGCTGCAGCGGGAAGAACTTCATGAGCCGATGGAGGCCATCGCCACCCTTCACTCCGCGTTGCTGCATCAGAAGTGGTCGCAGGATGATGAAGCATTTTTCCAATTTCGCATCGCGGAGATTTTCGAAGAGTCACTCGGAGATCGTGGCCGCGCGGCGCTTGCGTTGAAAAAGGTGATCGAGAAGTTTCCCGATTCCAGACATGCCGGGAATGCCCGTCACAAGTTGCAAGAGTGGGGCATGTCCTGAACGGCGATGAAGCAAGCAGCGAGGGTGGTTTCGGCATTTTGCGGGCGGCACCCGTTGTTCGTTGCGGGGATCTGCGTTGTCGCATGCATCGTCTTGGCGGACATCGATGGTCGGCTCGGTTTTGCCATGGCGGCGTGCCTTTCGCTGTTCGGGTTTCTCGATGGAAATTGGCGGCGCGGGTTTACCCTGGCGCTGATTTGCGCGGTGGCGGTCGGCATTTTTCAACAGCGGAATGCGCATCGCGATCAACTGGGAGAGGCCATGCTGCAACGTGGCCATGCAGAGCTGAAAGGCAGGGTGCTGGACTCGGCTTCTGGCACGGGCCGCTATTGGTCAGCCCCGGTCGAGGTCACTGAAGGTCCATTTGCAGGGGCGAAGGTGGATTGGTCTGGCAGTGGGGAAATCCCTGTCACAGGAGCGATGGTGCAGGCGGGTGGCGATTTCTTGCCCCTACCAGAACCAAGGAATCCGGGAGAATTCGACGAAGCTGCGTGGTTGCGGCGTGAGGGGATTTCTGCGGTTTTTGAGGCCTCAAGGTGGCGGCAAATCGTGGTGCAAACCGGAGCTTGGGCAAAATTGGCTCAACGGATTCGGGTCGGTTTTCGTCAGGGAATCACCGCAGGTTTGGACGAGCAGTCGCAGGAGGCGAGAGTCATCCGTGCGGTGGTGATGGGCGATCATCCGCGCGATTCGGATGAGCTGTTAGATGCCTTCCGGAGTTCAGGGACACTTCACTTGTTCTCGGTGAGTGGCATGCATGTGGCGATGGTTGCCGGGATTGCGTGGCTGTTGCTGCGAGTTGTTAGAGTTCCCCGGCGCACGGCGGTTTTGGCGCTTATCCCATTGGTGTTCGGCTACGCGTGGATCACCGGGAATGGTTCGCCAGCGGTTCGCGCGGCCTGGATGGCGTCGGTATTTCTCATGGCATTCGTTTGGAAACGCAGACCCGATCTTCTGAATGTGCTGGGTGCGGTGTTGCTGGGAATGTTGCTTTGGAATGGGAATCTCATCTTCCAAGCGGGTGCTCAATTGTCCTACGGCGTGGTCGCGGTGATCGCGATCGGGACCGCGTGGGCGATGCGGGCATTTTCCTGGATGGGAGCGGAGGAGAATTATTTGCCGTCTGAACTGATGGGCAAATGGCGAGCTGGGGGACTGTGGATTCGTCGACGCACGGCGCAATCGCTCGCGGTGTCGACAGCGGCGTGGATCGGGTCGACGCCGCTGACGATTTGGCATTTCCGGTTGCTGACTCCGGTTTCGATCATCGCGAATTTGCCGCTGATTCTGATCGTTTATCCGATGATGGCCCTGGCGTTGTTATCGGCGGCGCTGCATCCGTTTTCGAGCCGGGCAGCGGCTTGGACCACTCAAGGCACGGCCTCACTGGCGAATGTTTGCGTGGCTACGGCGGCTTGGTTTGGCAGATTGCCAGCTTCGCATTTTCAGATCCCTGCAAAGGGTTCGGCGCAGTTGTTGATCTACGATTTGAAGTATGGAGCCGGTGCGGGGTGTTTCTCCGGCGGTTGGGGAGAGGGCGCGGTGTTGATGGATTGTGGCGATCGGAATTCATTTCAATACCGGATCGCACCGTCGTTGCGGCGATTGGGAATTTCTCCGGATTCCGTCGTTTTGAGTCATCCCGATGGCAGTCACATCGCGACGCAGCCGATGGTGCGGGAGGCATTCCCGATCAAACAAGTGTTGCTGCCGGTGGAGCTGGCACGCAGCCCAGCCTATCGGTCTTGGTTGTCAGACACGGATCGTGACCTCAAGAAGCGCTTCGTCCAGGAAACCGCAGGCCTGAATTTTCCGGATGGAGCATGGCTGGAGTGTCTCAATACGCCGCCATCTCGTGCTCAGAACATCATGGCGGATAACCGCGTTGCAGTTTACCGGCTTCATTGGAGAAACTGGAAAATCCTGTTCATGAGCGATGCCGGGGATGTGATCGAGCAGCAGCTTCTCAAGAGCGGCAAAGACCTCAGCGCAGATCTTGTCATCGTCGGCAGACATCCAACCGACTCACATTTAGGCGATCGCTTTCTGGATCGGGTCAACCCAAAGGCAATCATCGCCTCGAATGCCAGCTATCCGGCGGAGGAGAGGCTCAAGCCGGGAGAAATCGACTACTGGAGCTCGCGCGGCATCCAAGTGATCGATCAGGGAAAAACGGGTGGCGTCACCGTGCGGATTGGCAGCGATGGCGAATTGTGGGTCGATGGCTTTGTCGATCAATCCTCCGTGCGGCTCACGCATTGATCGGTTTGCGGCAGCGCAGGCGCCACATCGATTTGCCTTCCGCTTCCCACTGCATTTGGAAATCGGTCTTTGGATAGAAGAACGTGTCTTCCTGCCATTCGAGCCGTTCGAATTTCCCGTAAGCATCCATCCGTTCGCAGGCCCAGTGGAAATATTCCTCGTGGTCGGTCATGAACAGAAACTCACCACCGGGCTCAAGGGCCTGCCGGACGGCTTCAAAAAAATCGTTCTGCATCAGGCGTCGGCGGTGATGGCGGTACTTCGGCCACGGGTCCGGGCAGAGCAGATGCAGGCGGGAGACGCAGTTTTTGGGCAACAACCACTCCACAGTGTAGCGGCTTTCCAGTCGCAGGATGCGGGCGTTGCTCAATCCGCTGCGGGTGATTTTTTTGCATAGCTTGCGGACCCGGCCAAGCAGGCGCTCGACTCCGATAAAATCCCGATCCGGGTATTCTCGAGCCATCGCCAGGAGAAATGCGCCATCGCCACAGCCGAGATCGACTTCCAAAGGTCGGCCATTGCTGCGGATTTCTTCGACGTTGAAGGGCGCAAAATAATCAGCCGGAACGAGTTCCCCGGGCATGGCGGGGCGGGGAAGGACATTGAACGGTTGCATGACGTTGGCGGCGCGGATTCAAAGTCGCGGGGCGCTCCGGAGCAATGCGATTTTAGTTTGGAAAGATTTCGACTCGGGTTGACGCTTGACGCTGTTTCCTTCGGCCTTCTACCTTGAAGGACTGAGGCGCGCCGCCCGGGCGGTCTCCCTTTCTTACCAACTCCGAATCCCCTTCTTACCGTGGACCTCCAGGAAATCCGCCGAATCGTCGAGCTCATGAACGAGCATGGCCTCACTCATTTCGATCTCACCAAGAAGGACTTTCATTTAAAATTAAAGAAAGGTCCTGACTTCGAAGATCTTCGCGCGTTGCTCGCCAGCTTGCCAACCGCTCCGGCTGCCGCACCTGCCGCAGCCCCTGTCGCCGTGGCCGCTCCTGCAGCTTCTGGTGCCCCGGCCGCCGCTCCTGCTGCTGAAGGTTCGGAAATCACCTCGCCGATGGTTGGAACTTTTTACCGCAAGTCCGCTCCTGACGCGCCGAATTTCGTCGACGTCGGCAGCACGGTTTCCGAAGGCCAAACGCTTTGCATCATCGAGGCGATGAAGGTCATGAACGAAATCAAAGCCGAGAAATCCGGCACGATCTGCGCCGTGGTTGCCGAAGACGCGACACCGGTTCAATTCGGCGATGTGCTTTTCCGGATCAAGTAATTCAAGATCCGCCCTCGCAATCTGAAAGACAGAAATTCGTCCAACTGACCCATGTTCAAACGCGTTCTGGTAGCTAACCGTGGCGAAATCGCCCTCCGAATCATCCGCGCCTGTCGCGAATTGGGTGTGGAATCTGTCGCCGTCTATTCGGAGGCGGATGTGGATTCCATGCACGTCCAGCTTGCAGACGAAGCCGTCTGTATCGGACCCGGCCCCAGCAAGGAATCCTATCTGAAGCCGGATCGCATCATCGCCGCTGCGGAAATCACCGGTGCTGACGCGATTCACCCCGGCTACGGTTTCCTTTCGGAAAATGCCCGCTTCGCGGAAATTTGCCGCACTTCCGGCATCACGTTCATTGGGCCATCTGCGGAAGTGATTTCGATGATGGGCGACAAAGCGACTGCCCGCGCAACGGCGGTCGCCAATGGAGTGCCCGTAACTCCTGGCTCCGGCATCATGGCTGATGCGGAAACGGCTTTGGCAGAAGCCAAGAAAATCGGCCTGCCAGTCATGATCAAAGCCACCGCAGGTGGCGGCGGACGCGGAATGCGCCCTTGCTTTAAGGAAGAGGAATTCATCTCCCTGTTCCGAGCCGCTTCGAACGAAGCTCTAGCTGCCTTCGGCAACGGTGAATGCTACCTGGAAAAGCTGGTGCTGAATCCGCACCATATTGAATTTCAGGTGATTGCCGATTCCCATGGCAATTTCATTCACCTTGGCGAGCGGGACTGTTCCATGCAGCGCCGCAACCAGAAAATCATCGAGGAATGTCCTTCACCGCTGCTGACTCCCGAATTGCGCGAACGCATGGGTGAGGCATCGGTGAATCTGATCAAAGCGATTGGTTACCAGAATGCTGGAACGATCGAATATTTGGTCGATGAAGCCGCAGAGAACTTCTATTTCATGGAAATGAACACCCGGATCCAGGTCGAGCACCCGGTGACGGAAGAAGTGATGGGCTGTGAATTGATCAAAGAGCAAATCCGGGTCGCTGCGGGTGAGCCGCTTTCCCGCCACGTGTTGGAAGTGATTCCACGCGGCCACGCCATCGAATGCCGCATCAACGCGGAGGATCCCTACAACAATTTCGCCCCAAGCCCAGGCACCATCACCCTCTGGTATGCGCCCGGCGGCAAGGGAGTCCGGGTCGATACCCACGTTTACTCGGGCTACTCGGTTCCTCCTTACTATGATTCGATGATCGCCAAGCTCATCGTCACCGGTGCCACCCGGGAAATCGCGATCGCTCGGATGAGCCGGGCATTGTCGGAGTTCATGATCAACGGCATCAAGACCACGATTCCTTTCCAGCAGGAAATCATCGCGCATCCGGATTTTGCATCAGGAAATTACGATATCGGCTGGGTTGCTCGCTATTTGGAAGAGCGGCTGAAGTCGAAGTGAACCTGCTGAGCTGACACGATCCCCATTTCTCCAAGCTGATGCTTCCTTCCGACCCGAAGCTCTACGCGATCCTTGATCTCGGCTACGTTTCGGCGACCGATGCGGAAGAGGTCACTCGGGAATTGCTCAAGGGCGGGGCGGATTTGTTGCAGCTGAGAGCGAAGGGGAAGGAGCTTGATCTCATTCGCGATGTCGCTTCGCGGCTCATCCCGCTTTGTCGCGAAGCCCAAGTGCCTTTCATTCTGAATGATTTCCCCGAAATGGCCGCTGGATTGGATGCCGATGGTGTCCATATCGGCCAGGACGATGGCGAAATTGCGGCAGTGAGAAAAATCGTCGGCCCCGGAAAAATCGTCGGCCGTTCAACGCATTCCCTGAATCAGGCGAGAGCCGCTTTGGCGGAAGGGGCTGACTACATTGGTTTTGGTCCGCTTTTCCCAACGCCGACCAAACCCGGACGCCCGGCCATCGGACTGGAAAATATCCCCATCATGGAAGCTGAAGTCGGTTCAGCGCTGCCGGCGTTTTGCATCGGCGGGATCAACCGGACGACGCTGCCCTTGGTCATCAATTCTGGAGCGCGTCGGATCGTCGTGGTTTCGGATTTGCTCCAAGCTGAGAACATTTCTGAAGCTGCCCGATTTTTCAAAGACTCGCTAAATCATTCCTGAACTCCATTTTTATGGCCAATCCTACCCCCATCCTAATCGGCGGCTCGGTCGCGATCGATAACGTCAAGACTCCAACAGCAGAGGCCGTTAACCTTCTCGGCGGGTCAGCATCCTATGCGGCTATCGCAGCGTCATACTATTCTCCTTCCGTTCATCTGGTGGGGATTATCGGCAAGGATTTCCCACAAGAGCACATCGATCTGCTCGAAAGTCGCGGAATCAATCTGGATGGCCTGGAGAAATCCGAGGGTGATTCCTTTTTCTGGTCGGGCGAATATCATGAAAACATGAACGACCGGACGACCAAGCAGGTGGCGGTCAACGTGCTGGAAGACTGGAAAGTGAGTGTTCCGAGCACGGCTGCAGGCATTCCGATCATTGTTTTGGCCAATATGGCGCCCGATAACCAATTGGAGCTGCTCAATCAATGCACGGCGGAAAAGCGATTCGTCGTGGCCGATACCATGGACTTGTGGATCTCGATCGCCAATGAGTCGCTCCACAAGGTGCTCAAGCGGATCGATCTCCTGGTCATCAATGAGAGCGAAGCACGGGATTTCGTGGGGACCAGCAATCTCATCGTTGCAGGCAAACGATTGCTTGAAAAAGGGCCGCAGCACGTAGTCATCAAGCTCGGAGAGTTTGGAGCGATTCTGTTTTCATCGGGCAGCGATGCGGAACCACAACTTTTCCGCTGTGCGGCGATTCCTCTGACCGAAGTTGCTGACCCGACCGGCGCTGGCGATTCCTTCCTCGGAGCCCTGGCCGGCTACCTCGCCGCAACCACCAAATCCGAGTTCCTTTTCGATGATATTCGTCAGGCAGTGGTGCAGGGAACTGTGGTGGCATCGTTCACCTGCGAAGCATTTTCCACCCGTCGGCTTCAAACGCTCACCCAGCAGGAAATAGCAGATCGTCTGACCTTCCTGAAATCGATCACTCATTGGCCATGATTTTCAAACGCTGCAATCCAATCATTGGTAGCGAACGAGTTAGGAGTGATATTGACTGGCCAAAAAAAACCAAAATTAGCGAAAAAATTTCGACAAATTTTCTTGCGGGATTGGCCGCTGGCCTGCTTTATTAGCGGTGAAAGCTGAATCAGCCTCAAAAAATACCATGCATGTGACGAACATGCCACAAACCCAAACACGATTATTCTCGAACAAAATCAGTCCCCAGCCAAACTCCAAGCCGTCATGAAACCATTCATTTCTTATTCAATTTTAGCCGCACTAGCCGCATGCGGCGCTGCCTCCGCGCAGGTTACCGCGAAAACCACTCCTGTTGGGTATGTTAGCCTTGGTGTTACCGATGGTAGCGCTGCAGTTCCTGCTAATACTGATGTTGCTATCTCTATTCCTCTTCAGAGGTCTACAGAGTTTTCAGGAGCGGTAACTTCGGTCTCCGGGTCTGTGATTTCCTTTTCAAGTGCTTCATTTGAGGCCGATGAGTTTTCATCCGATTCTAGCACCCCTTACATTTGCGTTGTAACGTCGGGAGATGGCGAAGGTTTGATGGCCCTTGTGACTGCTACTTCCACAGATTCACTGACTGTGTCAGTTGTTGGTGGTGGTGATCTTTCCGCTGTTGTTGCTGGAGATATGGTCTCGGTTTCCAAAGCGTGGACGTTATCTTCGTTCTTTTCCTCCGATCTTCCTGCTGGAACTCGCGTTCTTGCATTCAGTGGAACAACAGCAGGTGAGAACCTCGCTTCTAACTTGCAATACGTTTGGAGCGGTAGTAGCTGGGTTCAGCTCGTTGGTGGCTCAGGTACAGCCTCGAATACAATTCTCTATCCAGGCGAATCATTCATCCTTCGGAGTGGTGCTACCGCTATCGAAAGTCTGATTGTTAGCGGAGAGGTTCCTACTTATGCGAGTGGAGCGCTCATCTCTAAGCTTGGTACGGGCAATCAGGATAATCGCATTAGTTTCTTTAGTCCTGTTGACCAGACCATTGGATCCCTTGGATTGGGCTTCACAGCTGGTGACCGTTTGCTTGCATTCAATAATGCATCGACGGGTGTGAACAAAGCTGCCAGTGAGATTTTGGTTTGGAATGGAACTGATTGGATCGGTCTTCTTGGAGTCTCTGGTATTCAAACGGACGCTTACACGATTAAAGCTGGCGTAGGCTATGTTTATCGACGCGTATCGACTGCTCCTGTTGGTGATATCGACTGGACTGCTACGCCTTCTTATGTTAGTGAACTTTAATTGATTCTTGTTATTAATTAAATTATGAAAAAGAAAATTATACTGAGCTTGGTTGCCGCATTTGGTTTTGCTAGTCCTGCTTTTGCTACTGTAACACTTAATTTTAACAATGCATTTGCTGGTGGTGTGACATCAAATTTTGCAGATGCAAGCGGTACGGTATCTAATGGTCTCTACTGGGGTATTATCATTGATACGGACGGATCTGGTTTATCCACCACATACGACTCTGTTGATTTAACTGCCGGCACTGAAGTTGTGTTAACTACTGGTGGCACTGCTACAACCAACGTTTTGGTTCTTTCAAGTGATTTAACCACCGACACCTCCCTTTATTCTGAAGGTGATTTTGTTACCACCGGTGGTGATGGCGGAATTACGGGAATTACGGACTTGGTTCTTGGAGAACTCGGTATTTCTCAGGGAGATAGTTTCTCGATAGTTTGGTTTGATTCAGATGGAGTTCAGGCAGGCATTCTGACTGATGCGTCATTTATTCTTCCTGCTGATGGATCTGCCTCTGACTATGATGATCCTTTTGTAGGAACCGACCCTGTCAGATCAGCAACTGGTCTTACATTCGGAGTTGTCCCAGAACCTTCCGTAGCACTTCTTGGTGCTCTTGGTGCTCTTGGGCTTCTTCGCCGCCGCCGCTAATGCGGTGACGGGATTTTGATTCCTGAATATTTTTTAGAGGCGGGCTTCGGCCCGCCTCTTTTGTTTTGATGGTTTGGGCTTGGTTTCAAAATCGATCTCTTCCTCTGGATCGAGTTTGAAGGTTCTTAGGAAGGTCTGAGTTGGTTCTTCCAGATTGTATTACGGTTTGCTTGGCGCTTGCAGTTTTGGGCAACGAATAGGATGCTCCAGCCATGTTCACGGCAAAGTGGAAGAAGGATGCGAAGCTTTTGGCCAAAGGCGCTCGCAAGTTCGTCAATTATAAGCGGGATCTTCTCAAGCCGGATAGGGTGGAGGAAATTGAATCCCGGCGGGCGGATCTGCTGAAAGCCGTGAAGGAGGGGGATCGCGAAAAGAGCAACGAAGCCTCAAAGCAATTGAAAGCGATCTGCGAGAATTCGCTTCCACGTGAAAAGCCACAAGGCTGGTTTGAGGAGAATGTCGAAGTGATGTTCGTTGCGATCGTCATCGCACTTGGGCTTCGAGCGTATTATTTGCAGCCATTCCGGATTCCAACCGGCTCGATGCAGCCAACTTTGAACGGCATTGTCGGCACCAAAGAGTCGAAAGAAAAATGGCCCAGCTTCCCGACTCGGATGCTCCAGATGGCAACCAAGGGGCGCAACTACGTCAAAGTGGTGAGCGATCGTGACTGCCTCATTAGTTTTCCAGGTGGGCATTTTCCGGTGATGGACTACCAAAAGCTTCATTTCTTCACCCGCTCACGCATCATTTGTCGTGATGGTTCGAGCATTGAGTTGCCTGGCCCGGCTTCCCAAATGCTTGAGATTGGACTGCGTGATGCATTCAACAAGGCCTACACCAACGGCGGTATGATTCCTGCGGGAACGGTGCTTTGCGAAGGCTATTTGGATTCAGGCGATTTGGTCCTGGTCGATAAAATGTCCTATCAATTCCGCCGCCCACACCGGGGTGAAGTGTTCGTGTTCGATACGTTGGGTATTCGAGGAATCGAGGAATATGATCGGGAGAAGGCGAGCGCTGAACCGGGTGGAGCTCATGAGCAGGCTGGTGGAACTCACTACATCAAACGACTTGGAGGCGTCCCGGGGGATAGCTTGTCGATCCAAACACCGAATTTGCTCGTGAACGGGAAAGTGGCTCAGGAGCCGGGATTCCAGCGAGTTGCTAAAGGAGGTCCGCCCTTTTCAAAGGATCATCACGGCTACGTTTTGGCATCACCTGAAGTGGGTAAGTATCAGTATCTGACCAAGCCTACGGATCAACTGGTTCTGAGTGCGGATGCACCTCCAGGCCTACGCGAGTATGCTGCGTTTGGTGACAACACCGGGAACTCTCTGGATTCCCGCTATTGGGGAACGGTGAAAGAGTTCAACCTGGTTGGCCCTGCTTTGTTCTCACTTTGGCCATTTTCGACCGGTCACTGGGGCTTTATCCATTAACTTGTGCGGTCCGCGTCTGAAATCACCCGCAAAGCGAAATCCAATCTCGCATTGGCGCTGAAGCTCCTTCCCAAGGAGCGGCGCGACGACATGGTGGTTTTTTACGCGTATTGCCGGACCATGGACGATCTCGCCGACGAGCCGGATCGGCCACTTGCGGAACGAGCGGCGGCATTGGCCTCCTGGATCGATGGAGTCGAAAATCAATTTACCTCACCTGATGATTTCCAGCGGGAAGTCGAGGAATTGAAACTTCGTCATCAAATCCCGGGAAACTTGCTCGGTGCGATTGCCAGAGGCTGCAAAATGGATCTGGAAATCCAGAGATTTGATAATTGGGAGGCGCTTGAAGATTACATCTGGCACGTGGCCGGAGCTGTGGGCCTTGTATCGATCCGGCTTTTTGGCTGCAAAAATCCTGAAAGCGAAGCCTACGCGCTGACCCTAGCGAAGGCCTTGCAACTTACGAATATTCTGCGCGATATCCATGAGGATCTGAATAATGGCGGCAGAATTTATCTGCCACTACAAGATCTGAAGCAATTTGACTATGGGGTGGAAGATCTCCAATCGAAGCTGGGCGATGCACGTTTTATCGAATTGATGGAGTTCGAGGCAGCACGCGCTGAAGATTATTTTGATCAAGCTGATCGGCTGCTCCCCATGGAGGACTTTCAGGAATTGATCGCTGCAAGAGTGATGGGGGATATCTATCGAACCCTGCTGAAAAAGATGCGGGACGATGGATTCCGGGTTTTTGACAAGCGCTACGAGTTATCGAAAGCCAGAAAACTTGCCCTACTTTCGAAGCAACTAGTTGCTAGAAACCACATGATCGAATAACCTAGCAAACACACCCGTCAAAAATACATGCAACGAATCATCTATCCAGCGGCTGCCGGCTTGCTCCTTCTCCTGGCTTCTTGTTCCCCTTATCAACAGCAAGGAGCTGGTCTTGGAGCATTGGGTGGTGGCGCGCTTGGCGCGATTGCGGGTGACAGCAGTGCCGACGTCGTGAGAGGTGCTGCAATTGGCGCCGCAGTCGGAACAGGCGTTGCAGCGTATCAGGAAAATCAGCAACGACGCGCTGGCGATGTTTATGGCCAGGGTGGAGCTTATGGATCGAACGATTCCTATCGCTCTGATGTGCCCACGAGTCGACCCGATTCCTCTAGATACCCGGTTGCAGAAAAGACGGTGAAGCCGAATATCGTTTTGAGTCCGTACCCGCCCTACAATGAAGTTGACGTATCTGGCTTCGCATCAGGGCAGTATGTGAAAGATCCAACTACATCAGATCATAAAATCTTTCGTGTGCCTTAAGGTGCTGGAATTAAGCTAATTAAGCTGCCCGGCATGTGATCTGGTTGATTGAATTTCCGCACAGCTCGTGCTTGCGGATTTTCATAAAACCCGGGCATTTGTTTCAAGTAAGGGAAAACCGGTTGTCAACTATCGGTGAAAAAGGTATTTCTGGGATCTCGATAAGCCACAGAACCCAAATCTCATGGCCGTTTTTCCCCACCCGAAATCCCTATTACGTCTGTGTTTGTCATTTCTGACAACAGGTTTGATCACCATCGGAACTGGTTTCCCAACGGCTGCGCATGCTGAAAATGAGGCAGGCTGGGATGTTACGAAGATCAACGGCAAGGAATACGTGGCGGTTGAAGGGGTGAAGAATTTTTACAAGTTCACCAGTTTCAAGCAGTCCGGAGATCGATTGGTCCTCGATAGCAAGAGCATCGAAATGAAGCTGCAGGTCGGTGCGCAAGAATGCCTGATGAACAATGTGAAGTTCATCCTCTCGAATCCTGTCGTGGAGCAAGGCTCGAAAACTTACGTTTCCCGCCTCGATTTAACGAAGCTCATCGATCCGGTTCTGAGGCCGCAATTCATCTCCGATGCTGGGAATTTCCGAACGATCATTCTCGATCCCGGCCACGGTGGCAAAGATCCGGGTTCCACCAATTCCATCGGAACAGAGGCAAATTACACCCTGAAGCTGGCCTATCGGGTCAAAGCGATCCTTGAATCAAGACCCGAAAGATTTCGGGTGATCATGACACGTGACTCCGATCGATATGTTTCGCTACAAGGGCGGGTGGATATCGCCAATGCGGTGCAAGAGAATGCGCTTTTCATTTCGCTGCATTTCAATTCTGGAGGCCGAAGCGCGCGAGGAATTGAGACTTTCACCCTCTCTCCTCCCGGAGTGGCGCACTATGGCCGTGGCGTTGTCGCTGCGGACAGCATTTCCAGAGCTGGCAATCAACACGATTCAGCCAACATCGCGTTGGCAACTGCGGTTCATGGATACACCCTGCGGCTCTTGCAAAAGAAAGGCGTCACCACATTCGACCGAGGTATCAAGCGCGCTCGCTTCAGCGTTTTGTCAGGCGTGCGCCATCCAGCAATCCTTTTTGAAGGTGGATTCATGTCGAATCCATACGAAGCAAAACTCATCAGCAGTGATGCTTACCAGAACCTGATCGCTGAGTCAGTCGTCTACGCGGTAGAGTGCTACCGGAGTAACGTCAGTACAGCGACTGCCGGTAGACGCTAATCTCAGTTTTTTCGGCTCAGGCCCATGATCGCTTCGGTCATGCGAAGTGCTTGGGCATTTCGTTTCACCTGGTGGACACGGTGAATCATGACGCCACGTTCGCGGGCGTATGAGGTGAGCGCCACCGTCGGCCAATCGCGCAAGGAAAGATCGGTGTTTCCAAGCGTGCTGGCAATAAAGGACTTGCGGGAAACGCCGAGCAACACGGGCGAAGCTGCCGGGCTGATTTTATCCAAATTGCGGATGAGTTCGAGATTGTGTGCGGCGCTTTTGCCGAAGCCGATACCTGGATCGAGACAAATGGACGCAAGGTCCATTCCAGCACGCTCCAATGTTTCCAGTCGACGCGTGAAATACGTTTTTACCTCTGCCGTGACATCTTCATAGGCAGGCGCTAGCTGCATCGTACGCGGATCACCTTGCATGTGCATGACGACCACTCCGCATCCGGCGGCGTTGCAGACTGCAGTCATCTCGGGATCGCCTTCCAAGCCGGAGATATCGTTCACGATGTCTGCGCCTGCCTCCAGCGCAGCGGCTGCGACAGCGCTCTTGTGGGTATCGATCGAGATCAACCCATCCCATTCAGACCGCAATGCGCGAATGATCGGCAAGGTTCGTTGAATTTCGATGTCCACTGGAATTGCGGCGGCGCCAGGCCTGGTCGATTCGCCACCGATATCGATGATGTCGGCACCGTCCTCAATCATGCGATGAGCATGGGCAAGTGCAGTCGGGACATCCGCATGACTGCCGCCGTCTGAAAACGAATCCGGAGTTACGTTCAGAATTCCCATGATCATGCCTATCTGACTGAGATCGACCTTATTTCCGCGTATTTTCCAGTGCATGGAGTGAAATTGGTGGCTTGCACATTTCGACTGAATTTCTAGCCTTCGTCACATGAAGCGACTGAAAACCCTGAAGCTGACGGCCTTGTTTCTGGCATCGCTAACACTTTTACAAGGCCAGGATCTTGAGGTGAAGGGGGAGAATGTTCGCGTCATCCATTATCGTGACGGCTCCCAGGCTCAATTTGAGCGCATGGATAACAATAAGACGATGGTGAAGAAAACATTCGCCGCAAAAGGTGGATATCCAACCATGGTGACCATTTATCGCATGGATGAGTCTGGCAATCCACTGAGCTGCATCATTTACGACGGCGGCCAGAAGCAGGAATTATTCAGAGTCCGCTATGGTTATCGGAAGACGGACGGCCAATTGGTGGAAGAACAGATGTTTGATAGCCGGACCCGCCGGATCGACAAGAACTCTGGCAAGGAAATCCCAGTTCAACGGGTCATTTATTTCTACAATGCAGAGGGCCAGCGAAGTGCTCCGATTACCATCAACCTGCTTCCCGGCAAAACCTTCCGTGAAATTTATGGTTCGGATTCTTCCGCAATCGAGGTCAACCCGTTCGATGCAGATGCCAAGGAAAAGCTGGCAAATCCCAAGGCGAAGCCTGTAGGCCATTAATTCGAGTATTTCTTCGTCCGTGCCTTCGGCTAGAACGGTTCTGCCAATTCTAATTGGTGCTGCTATCGGAGCCGGAGGCATTCTGAGGGGGCTTCATCGTGAAGCTGCCAATCAGCGTGGTGACCAGTCGGATTTGCTGAACCAGCTTCGTATTGCCCGTGAGGAAAATGATCTCCTGGCGAGGGAGAACGAAGCGCTGCGGTCACTGGCACAAGGTGGCGGTGAGTTTGCGGTGCCTCAGGAATTTTTGGACAGAGCGGAACGTGAGTTCAGCCTGAAGTTCCAATCCAATCCGGTGGTGCACCGGATCGCCACGGAAGAATTGAGCGATCGCATCGCTGCATCGTACGAAAGCCGATATGGCCCAGCCGGGATGGATGATCGCCAGGAAGCTTATTCGTTGATCGGATGGTTGGGGCCGGATGACCGTCTTCTTGGGCAATTTTCCGCGATCAATTCGCTCGGAGCTATCGCTTGGTTTGATGAAGAAAGTGGCGATGGCTGGGTGACGGATCGATTTGATATCGAGAACATTCCGAATCAGGCAGCGCTGTTCCGGGTGCTGGTCCGGATTTTGTTGAATCAAAACTTTGCACCGCCACCAGCCTATCCGGGAGATGACCAAGATCGCGCGCGTGAGGCCCTGCACGAAGGAAGTGCCGCTGCAGCCGAGATGCGATATTTCTCCGATATGGCGAGATCGATCGGGTTCATGAAAATGAACGAAAATCCCGAAGCGGCCGCATTTTTTGAGAGTCTGTCGCCATTCATGCGGGGCTTGGTTCGCTTTCCAGAGTCCGAAGGAAGAGGCTATGCGGAAGCGCTCTATCAGGCTGGAAATGACAAACTCCAGAATGTTCTGCGAAATCCTCCACTGACGACTGCGGAGATTTTTGCCAAGCAGGTTGGGGGTATCACGCCGAATGTGATGAGTCTGCCGGACTTGCCGGAAGAACCATTCCTTTCCGAAACAGCGGGGCGGCTTGGATTGAAGCTTTGGCTCGATGCTTTGGAGGATGAGAAGGCTGCAAACGAGATCTCTTCACATTGGTTAGGCGATGCTTACCAGCTGTTTCCCGATGGCGAGGTATCGGCTGCCGTCGTTTGGGATGTGCGGATGGATTCGCAAGATGCTGCTGATAAGTTGATGGCATCGGGGTTGATCCTCGTGGCGTCCGCACGCGAGAACGATCAGCCAGTCACAGCAGGCGAGCTCGTGCTGACCGGTCAGCGTCGCTATCTGGCTCTGATTCGGAAATCAGAGGACCAAGTCCGTTTTATCAACGTCGCCACCAAAGAATCGGCGGAGCGATTGATGAATTGAGAGGGCTTGCTCAGTTCATGCCGGAAAGTTGGTGATTCAGAAGAATGGAGTGTCTCAACGCCTTCATCACCTGAATCAAACCGTTCTTAGGCTTGGCGGCTTGAGCGCAAGCGGGATCGGCTTCGACGTTGCGGCTGACGTAGCGACCAATCTCGGTATAGAGGTGATTCATCTGGGTGTCGATCGACGCAAGCTCTGAACGCAGACTGGAAATGCCGCGGTTGGTTTCTCCGATTTGTTGAGACGCTTGCGAGGCTTGGCTACGGATGCCTTTTGAAGTTTCCTGATATTCCTCGTTGAGGGCGTCGATTTTTGCCTCACCGGCATCAATTTCGTTGGCCACCCGGACCCGTTCCGTTTTTAACGCGGCGAAGTTGGCTTTCAACGCGGCGAGTCTGGTTTTCACGGAATGGATTTCTTCCGCCGCGCCATTGTCGCGGGTGAGAACTTCCAATTTCAAGTTGAGCCCATCGTAAGTCCGGCGGACATCCCGCGCTTGCTGGACGATCTCATCACGGCGGATCGTGAGTTTTTCCATTTGGGAAACGATCGCCTGGCGTTGCTGGATCAAGGCTTCCTGCGGATTGGCGGTGGAGCTCAGCAGGGTGGAGCGTTCTTCGTGAGCCAGCGAAAGGTGGGATTCCCGTTGCTTGAGTTCCTCCACCAGCGCCTCGCGTTCCTTGATGAGTTTCCGAAGATTCCAATATTCAACGGAAAGAGCCTCAATGTTTTCAACCCGATCCCAAATGATTTCTCCCAAATGAGCTTCCGCCTCGCGCAGGAGATGCATCTCGCTGGCAGCATCTGTCATCCGTATATTTCGCCGGTGAATGCCGAAATTTTGAGCAATTTTGGCGAAAAAGTATCGTGTTCGGGTCATTTGGGTCGGGAAAGTAAGGCTGCGGATCTCAACTTCCGCCAGTGATCTTTTTTTGAAGGCTAGTGATTACTTCTGAATCTTCAAGCGTGGTGATGTTACCAGATATTTTGCCGGTTGACACAAGCTCTTTCAGCAAGCGGCGCATGATTTTTCCCGAACGCGTTTTGGGTAACGCGGCCGTGCAGTAGACATCGTCTGGTTTGGCGATGGCGCCGATCACGTGGGCGACGTGATTGCGCAGTTCGACCACCAATTCCGGCGATTCTTCATAGCCAGTCTTTAACGTCACGAAGGCTGCGACTGCTTGCCCTTTGAGATCGTCAGGGCGACCTACCACCGCCGCTTCAGCAACGGCATGATGCGCCACCAGTGCGCTTTCAATTTCAGCAGTTCCGAGACGGTGGCCCGAAACATTCAGCACATCGTCCAGTCGACCGATGATCCAGAAATTGCCCTTCTTATCGCGGCGGGCACCGTCTCCGGCGGTATAGAATCCGGGATAATCCGACCAGTAGACTTTTTTGAATCGGGCTTTGTCCTTGTAGAGCGTGCGCGTCATGGATGGCCAGGGCTGGCGAATCACCAGGCGGCCATCCTCATTCGGTTTGCACTCATTACCGGCGTCATCCAGCACGGCAGCATCGATGCCGAAAAAGGGCAGGGTGGCGGTTCCCGGTTTGCACGGTGTGGCCCCCGGCAGAGGTGAAATCATGATGGCCCCGGTTTCCGTCTGCCACCAGGTATCAACGATCGGACATTTGCCGCCGCCGATATGCTCGTGATACCACAGCCAGGCTTCGGGGTTGATCGGCTCACCGACCGAGCCAAGGAGGCGAAGCGAGGAAAGATCATATTTTGCCGGGAATGCATCCCCCGCCTTGATGAAGGCGCGAATGGCAGTGGGAGCGGTGTAAAAAATGGTGACTCCGTATTCTTCGATCATTTGCCAGAATCGCCCGAAATCCGGGAAATTGGGCGCGCCCTCATACATGACTTGGGTCACTCCGTTGGCCAATGGGCCATAGACGATATAAGAGTGACCGGTGATCCAGCCGACGTCCGCCGTGCACCAATAAACATCGTCATCCCGCATATCGAAGATGTATTTGCAGGTCGCATAGGTTCCGGTGAGATAGCCGCCGGAGGTATGGAGAATGCCTTTGGGTTTTCCGGTGGAGCCGGAGGTGTAAAGTATGAACAACGGGTGTTCCGAATCGAACCCTTTCGCCGTGTGTTGGGCCGAAACGTTTTCCATTTCATCTGCCCACCAGACATCCCGCCCTTCCTGCATGGATATATCATTGCCGCAGCGGTTCAGAACGATGACGCGGCGGACTTTGGAAAATCTTTGCAGTGCGTCATCAACGGTTGGCTTCAGTGGAATGACTTTGCCGCGCCTCCAGCCACCGTCCGCAGTGATCACGGCAACGGCTCCGGAATCTTCTAACCGATCCAGGATGGCATCCGCTGCGAAGCCACCAAAGACGACATTGTGAACGGCTCCAATTCTCGCGCAGGCAAGCATCGCGATGGCCGCTTCGGGGACCATCGGCATGTAGATGAGCACGCGGTCGCCAGCTTCAATGCCGTTCTTTTCCAGAACATTGGCGAATTTCGAGACCTCGCGCTTTAACTGGGCGTAGGTAATGACCCGCTTGTCGCCAGGTTCACCTTCCCAGATGATGGCGGCTTTGTTTTTCCGTGGGCCTTCGGCATGGCGATCCACGCAGTTTTCGCAGACGTTCAGTTCGCCCCCCGTGAACCATTCAGCGAATGGCGGATCCCACTTTAGGGTCTTGGACCAGGGTTTTCTCCACTGCAATTCCTTCGCTTCTTTGGCCCAGAATTTCTGCGGTTTACGGATCGATTCCTGATAGAGTTCCTGATATTCTGATAAGGAGGAGATGCGTGCTTTCTTGGCAAATTTCTTGTCGGGCTTGTAAGTGGCTTCCGCTGGATCAGCCGAAGTGGATTTCTTGGAACTCATGGAATCTGGGTTTTGAGGATTCAGTAACGCTGGGTTTGGCGTCCTTGTTTAGAAAACTAGAATCGGCTGGCTGCGTGGGCAAGTCGGCAGTGCGGGGGAAGTGAGTTGATTGCGATTCTCGGAGCGGTGCCGGGATTGAACTGGAAAAATCGATTTCGCCTGCTAGACAGCACCGGATATTCGACTAAAATCGTCCGCTTCCCTCTCTATAACAACTTTCCGCCGTGATTTTCAAAAAGCCCTTTCTCCCCATCGCGGTCCTCTCGACCCTTACCACAGCTGTTAGTGTATCGTATGGGGATGATATCCCGCTTCAGCGCGAGACTTCAGTAAACGGCGGATATCTGACTTTCTATCTGGATAACGATTTGTTTGCGGGAGAAGACCGTGACTACACCAACGGTGCCCGTCTTTCGTGGATTTCACCTAACGAAACAGCCGATGATCTGGGCGCGTTCCAAGGGGTCTTGCGTCGGTTTTCGGGCGATGATGAGTCGTTCAACATTTTCCGCCGAATCACCGGGTTCCAGGATCCTGACAAAGTCCGCTACAATTATGGGTTTTCCCTCACCCAGTTGATGTACACACCGGAGGACTATGAACCTTACACCCAGCCTGTCGGCCAAAGGCGCTACGCAGGTTGGCTCGGGCTCGGATTTTCACTCCATGTCAAAGACGATCGGATTTTGAACTCGGTCGAGTTTACGGTAGGGACTATCGGCCCACACTCGAAGGCAGAGGAAACGCAGGATTTCATCCATGACCTTCGTAACATGGAGAAGTTCAATGGCTGGGACGATCAGGTCCCGAACGAAGTCACTGCCGATATCAGTTTTGTTCAAAAGCGTCGTGCAGACTTCGTCGATATTGAACGTGGCTGGTTCCGAATGGACGGATTGACGGAATGGGGCCTTCGGTTGGGGACATTCCGGACTGAGGCCTATCTCGGCGGATTTTTCCGCGCGGGTTTCAATCTTCCGACCGATTTTTCCGATCCTCGATTGTCATCCACCGCCTATTCGCATCGTTATTTCAGTGATGGCTCCGAGCTCTACGTTGGCAACGTGTCAATCTACACCTTGTTTGGCGCGACTGCTCGGGTGGTTGGCTACGATGCGACCTTGGATGGGCCGGTTTTTCGATCCTTTGAGACTGGCAACAAACGGGAAGTCTGGGTGGGCGAAGTGTTTGTCGGACTAGGCGTGCGCTATCGGAATGTTGAATTCAGCTACGTTCACACGATCCGAACCCAAGAATACCGTGAGCAGGATGAGGCCTCAAACTTTGGAACGGTAGCCATTCGGGTGATGTTTTAAGAGCCGCTGAATCACTCAAATCGTCGGGTTGGCGGCGTATTAAAATCCTCATTTTGATCATGCAAAATGCCTGATCTGAAAAGGGTTCATGCATGAATTCAGAAAACTCCCGAGGTGGTGGAGTGGAGCTGAAGTGTTAAGAAGGCGGCTCGTCATCAGTGAGTTAGCTGCAGAAGTGGGTGTCTGGCACAGCGATTGCGATGAGGAAATTGTCGGATCAACCGACGATCAACTCATTTTTGGACGCCATGAAAACACAAACGCATCAATCACCAGGCAATCGCTTCCTGTGGCTCGCGGCGATGGCAATCAGCTCCACCATGGCTTACGCCACTCCTGCTGCACCACCTGCACCTGGCGCAGAAACGGCGGAATTCGTTACCTTAGAAGTCAATTCCGATTCCCAGCTTTCCAAATCGCCTCTCGACATCCAATTGAAGGATGGAATCGCGATTCTCACCGGTAAGGCGAAATCCCTGAACATCGCTGAGCGTGCAGCGGCCAGGGCGATGGCGGTCGATCATGTGTTGGCAGTTTCCAATCAAATCCAGATCACAGAGTATTCGGGTGATACCAATGACCTCAACAAGAGCATTGCTACAGCGCTTAAAAAGGATCCAGCGATTGATGCGAGCAATATTTCAGTTTCCAGTGAAGGAGGCTTGGTGCATCTCGACGGAACGGTTGGAACTTGGGATGAACAGGAAATTGCGAGAGAAATTGTGTCCCACATCGAAGGCGTGACCATGATCGATAATCGGTTGGAGGTATCCTTTGAAGGGATACGAACCGATCGGCAAATGGCAGCGCAGATCAACGAACTGATCGCTGATGATCCGCTTTATGATGGCCTTTCCATTTCAGCTGAGGTCAAAGACGGAGTGGTAAAACTTCACGGCGAAGTTGGTAGCAAAGGCGAGTATGACCGCCTCGTTCGCCATGTTTACGTGACCGGGATCTTCGATGTGAATGCGGATCAATTAAACATCAACAGCGACCTGAAGATGGAAGCGATGAGTGACAAAAACTATTCGCCGGATCGCATCAATGAACTTGCGGCACGAGTGCTGAAGATGGATCCACGCATCAATGATGATTCGATTTCTGCCACGGTTTTTGAAGGCACTGCCACTCTCAAAGGACGAGTCCGTTCGGTTGAGGCAAAAGCGATTGCTGAAATCGCCGTGCGCGGAGTCCCAGGAGTGATGAAAGTTGCAAATGAAATCCAAATCGGTCCATCCCGTGAAATGGTTTCACTGGGTGCAGGAAATCGATAAGAACTTCTTAAATCCAGCCATAGGCGTTGTCGGGAAAAAATCCTGGCAGCGCTTTTTGGTGTCAGAATTAGGTGGTTAGAAGTTCGTTTGCAGGTGATTGCTCTTCGCGGCCCCAACCATCTTTTCCCCGATGGAAGTGGACCGATTGTCTGGGGAGAAAACGATCTTTTGCGAAAACGAATGGTGTAATTTCCAGACGATTGTTAGAGATAGAGATTTTATGGAAACCCTGCGGTTCACCTTGAATCCTCGTTGAACAAACCGTTGGAGCTTGTGAAACGACCGAGGCCCAGCCGCCGATCGTGCCTGCTGTAGCTAGGGTAGAGGTATGGAAATGACCACATAACACAAGGTCCACTTTGGCTTTACCCATGGCGGCCAAAAGTTCAGGCAATGGACTCACCACATTCCTTTGATGATGGCTTGGTGCGAGCAATGGATGGTGCAAGATCAGGACTCTAAAATGGTCTGGCAATCCGGCTTTGAATTTCGAGACCATACCGGAAATTTGATGATCGGTTAGAAACCCTTCTGACCAATCCAAGTTCAGGCCAAACGGCCGCGTGCTGTTCAACGATACCAAATGCACCCCATCGAGAATGAGTTCAGGTTCGAGATCCTCTCCGAAATAAGAACGGTAGCGATGAAATGGGGCAAAAAAGCGCGAGAATGGACCATTAAACCCCGGGACATCATGGTTGCCGGGAATCAATAAGCGCGGGGTGGGTAGGGCATCGACGAAATCGCGGGCACTTTCGAGTTCATCACGTCTGGCGCGCATCGTTAGATCCCCACTCAAGACAGTGATGTCGGGAGCGAGATCTGCCGCGTGCGAAAGAAAAACCGATGCGGCTATCGGCTCAAGGGCGCCGAAGTGAGGATCTGATAAATGAAGCAGGCAGGGCATTACGGATTAAAGAACTACTTTTCAGTCTCTGGTCGGAGATTTTCAGAACTGGTGAGAACCTTGAGGTGCCCGGGTAGGATGCGAAGTTTGATCGGAAATGGCAGACGCATGATTTCACCATCAAGCATGATGGTGCAATGCTTGCGGCGATGAGCTCGAAGTTCCAATTCAGAAGCTTTGACAACCTTCAGCTCGGGATTGAGTTCATGCCTGCCGAGCACATAATCGATGATTCCTCGAAGAGCAGATGATGCTGTTTTCTGCATGCCAACATAGCCGGTCAGGGTTCCACAGTTGAAGTCAGTCCGAGCAGGTACGATACCTGCCGTAGCTCGATATGAACCAGGAACGAAAGCAGAGAACTTGGTTTTGGCGTGGCCAATCAAATTTGGGCCGATCCATGAAATGTTCAAATGTCTGGCGTGACTGAAAATTTTTGGCACGCCAGTGATGAGCTTGATGGTCTTTTTCCACCATACGCCACCGTGATCCCGTCGTTCAAAGATGCTGGCAAACTCAGGGTAGAATCCGAGAATCGTGGTGCACAGGCAGGCGTGGCCGGATACATCAAGCACATCAATTTGATGAGCTTCGGCATTGGCCAAAAATTGAATGGCGGCAGACAAATCCAAAGGAACTCCTAAGTCTCTTGCTGCTAGATTGAATGTGCCCATGGGTAAGACTCCCAGCGCGATGTCGCTTCCGCCCAATAGGCGTGCCGCAGTAGAAACAGTCCCATCTCCACCACCGATGATGATGGCGTCCGGACGTTCATTCATCGCACTGCGAATCGTTTGCTCTATCGATGAAGGCGGAACCATGTGCGAGGTCACTTCGTGGCCGCTTTTGGCGAATTCTTTTGTTAGCTCTTTCGCGAACTCCTCGATGTTCAGCCCACGATCACTGGCACCGGAACCACGATTGATAATCAACTGAACTTTCACCGGGATTGGTTGGAAATGGTAGTTAGGCCGTGTGAGCGGCGCGGAATGCCAGACTGGAAAGAGTGAAGCGCAACAGTCTATCGGACAAAGTTGCGTCGTCTGGTCGATCTTCAGCTAACAGGGATTTGAGGAAATCCAACCATGCGCTGCTCCGCTTTGAAGGTGCCTGATCCTCGGCAAGTACTTCCACAGCATCTTCCAAACGGCCTTCACGCGCAGATTTCAGTGCCCGTGCGATGGGTTCTTCAGGCGAGTTCAGAATGAATTGCACCACTTCACGCAGGTCAGCGGGGTGGACTGGTTTTAATAGGAAATCGACAACGCTGTTGCGGATCGCTTTCAGGGCGGCACCTGGTGTTAAAGCGGCGCTGCACAGGACAATGGGAATTTGATTTCCTGCGCGGCGGAGGCTTTCGATCACCCCGATTCCGTCAATATCCGGCATGCGCAAATCGAGGATGATGAGGTCAAAGTGTGCTTCCGCGATTTTATCCAGGGCGATCCGCCCGCAGGATGCAGTTTCGACTTTGGTGTATGCGTTCGTGAGTGCGTAAGCAAATCCGAGCCTGAGCGTGGGCTCATCATCCACGACCAGAATGTGGCGAAGGGCGGTGCCTCTTGCTGCTCCGGAATTGTCAGGCGATTGGAACATCAATATAGAAAACAGTTTCGTCGTTGGTCCGATCTAACAGACCAATGCGACCTTCGTGGGCTCTTATGATTTCCCGGGAAATGAATAGGCCGAGACCTACACCATCAATGCTTTCATCGGATGCACGGAAGAAACGCTCGAAGATTCTTCCTTGAAATTCTTCCGGAACGCCATCGCCCTGGTCGATGACGGAAACGCGGAGGAACTCGGCTTCAGGCTTGCTTAGTCGCAATGTAATGGTGCTGCCGCTGGGGCTGTGTTTGATGGCGTTGGAGATGAGATTATTGAGGACCTCGTCCAATCTCAAGGGATCTGCATAAGCTTCAGGTAATTCCAGTTCCGGCAGTTCGACATCGATCACGATATCTTTTGCCGAAGCAGCGCTCTTGTAGAGGCGCGCCGCCCGATTGAGGCTCTCAGCAAGTTGCACCGGAACCCTTGCCAAATAGGTCGTTCCGCTTTCAGCGCGAGATAGGTCTAACAGCGTATTGAGTGTTACTAACAAACGCTCGCAGTCCTCATTGGCAGATGTAACCATGGTGTGTTGCATCGGGTCTAGCTTGAGGGATTTCTCCTCTAACAACAAGTGGAGAACCATGCGAATTCCTGTTAGAGGTGTTTTGATCTCATGGCTGACCGTAGAAAGCAGGTTGGTTTTCATATCGTCCAGCCAGCGAATGCGGCTGACGTTATGGAGCAGCACCGCCCAACCTGAACGGGTTTGGTCCTCTGAGATGAAACGGAAGATTCTGGGCAGGTAGAAGAATTCTTCTTCGTTAATACGGAACAGAAGGGCTTCGCGTGGATCTTCGGGCAGGAAGTGGCTTCCTTCCTCCTTGCATCGATCCATGATCTTCTGAATTTTCAGCGGAAGCCGACCGGAAACTCCCAAGCTTTCGGTTAATCTCTCTGCAGACGGATTGAT
Source organism: Luteolibacter pohnpeiensis (assembly GCF_016595435.1). Lineage (GTDB taxonomy): Bacteria > Verrucomicrobiota > Verrucomicrobiia > Verrucomicrobiales > Akkermansiaceae > Luteolibacter > Luteolibacter pohnpeiensis. Next base: position 33,169 of record NZ_JAENIJ010000022.1, on the reverse strand, counting down.
CTGCAGGATACGGCCATCGTCCCCCAAGACGAAAAGTGGCGACGGGATTGCTTCCAGAATGGCGCGATTTACCAGGCTCGCACGTTTGATGTGCTCGTCCGTTTCACCACGATGAATTCGCAGCTCATGGGCCATGTCATTGAACGCGGAAACGACGGAGCCAAATTCACTGCCGGGGGTGGGAGTAGGCAGGGATAGCTCGAAATTTCCATTCCTCACTTCTTCAATCGAATGCTTCAGACCAACGATCGGATCAACCATGTGGTGAACCAGTTGGCTATAGATGAGTATGGCAATCGTCGTACCTAACAGAACCAGGGTGGTAACGAAGTAGACATCTTTTCGAGATTCTTCACGCAGTTGGCGTGTCCCGGAGAAAAGTTTTTCCTCTGCCAGGCTGACGATCGTGTCAGCATTGCTTGTCAGTTGCTGAGTTTGATTGGCGATGAATACAAGGAGCAGCTCTCTTTCATCACGTTCCGTGACGCCGCCACCGAAATATTTTTCATAGCCATCGGAGTAAGCTTGAATCGAATTTTCGAGCCTTGTGATCGCGTCATCCCAGTTCGACTCATGGCTTGCTTCTTCTTTTAAAGTCGCAAGGCGGGAATCCAGTTCACTGTAGATCGTGTCATAACTGGTTCGCTCCGGTCCTTCAGCTCGAGGCGGGCCAGCGAGAACAGGAAGGTAGCGCGAATTGATGGTTGAGGTGATGGTTCGAATCCCCTGCGCAGTACTGATCGCATTGTAGTTTTTCTCCAGGCGACGTTCGTAATTTTTACTCGCGTCCCGCATCAGGAGCAAAGCCGTAGCTCCCACTGCCCAGAGGAGGACAACAAGTGTCAATAAACCGTAGAAAAGTCGGACGCGAAGCATGATCAAGATCGATGGCGTTTACTCCATTCCAAAGCGTTTCCTTTTGCGGTAGAGGGTCGCTTTGTCGATCCCGAGAATAGCCGCTGCATCTTGGAGGGATGGTGCCCATTCCAACACCTTGCCTAAATGGGCCTGCTCGATCTCATCGAGCGAATGTTCGCCACCAATGCCGAGACCACCGACTTTTTCTTTGAGATCGTTTGCAGCAAGGGGAGCTGGACGAGGTAAGTCCTCCGCTTCGATCTTGTTGCCACGTGCAAGGATCGCCGCGCGCTCGATGGCATTGCGAAGTTCCCGCAAGTTACCTGGCCATGAATGGCGCATCAGGGCGGATCTGCCGCTTTCGCTGAAGCCATCGATTTTTCGACCCATTTGGCTGGAAAAGAACTCCAGATACTGAGTTGCAAATTGGAATAGATCCGCCGGGCGATCGCGGAGTGAAGGGACCGTGATCGAAATCACGTTCAAGCGATAGTAGAGATCTTCACGAAAATCGCCGGAAGCGATACTTTCTGTTAGATCCCGATTGGTAGCGGCAATGACGCGCACGTTGCTGGAGCGGACTTTGTTTTCGCCCAATCGCTCGTATTCGCGTTCCTGCAACAAACGGAGCAGCTTTGGCTGAATCTCCATGGGAAGTTCACCGATCTCATCGAGGAACAAGGTGCCGCCCTCAGCAGCATGAACTTTTCCCCAAGTATCGCGGATTGCTCCGGTGAATGATCCTTTGATGTGGCCGAACAAAACACTCTCTAACAATTCTTTGGAGAGCGATGGACAACTGACGGTAACGAAAGGCTTGTCTCGCAGATGGGATCGTTCATGGACCTCACGTGCGATGACGCTTTTGCCCGTTCCACTTTCTCCGAGGATGAGCACAGATGCGTTGGTGGCTGCAGCACGGAACAGGGTATCGAATTCATCCCGAGTTCGTTTGTCTTCGGATGCAAACTGAAGGGGAGGGGATGAGTGTTTTGCCTCGCTCTTCAGTTCCTGCACGGTTTCCTGAAGTCGGGTCACTTCACCTTGAGTCTGGATGGCTTTTTTCGCCTTAATCAAGATGGCGCGCAGTTGATCCGGCGTGAACGGCTTTTCCAAATAGTCAAATGCACCGAGCTGGGTGGCTTTCACCGCTGTAGCCACCGAAGCATGAGCGGTGAAGATGGTAATCAGTTGGCGTGGTTTGGAGGAAAGAATTTGCTGCAATACCTCCAAGCCATCTTCATCTCCCAGGCGGAGATCCAAAAACACGAGGTCGAAATTCTCTTCTTTTAGACGCCGAAGGGCGGTTGGTCCATCTTCTGCGGTTTCAACATAATGCCCTTCATTTTCAAGAGCGAGTGAAGTGGTGAGGCGAATCGATTTTTCGTCGTCAACAATAAGGATGTCCATGGAGTTTCGGGAGAAGAGGCGGTGGGAATCTCTCTCTTTATCATTCAGCGTGCCCTAATCGAGTTTACTTGTAAGGCTATGACAGACAATGAGTAATATGGAATTGGGGTAATTGTGGAAGGTGGCAAATCGTGCAGATCGAAATTCGACCGTGATGCATATTGCAATATGCATGATGCTGCGAAATCCAACCTCCTCGTGCAATTTGCATTTTTAGAAGGACGCGGTTGGAACTGAGGAAAATCGTAAATGATTGATTATGAATGCAATGAGTGAGTTTTTGAATGATGGCAAACTTCTTGCAATGACTCGATCATGCATCCGATCTTCATCTCCCACCAATTTTCCAGTCACAAATCAAAAATGCGTCGTCGTGCCCTCGGCCTTCTCGCACTTTCCGCTGCTACGGCTTTTAGTTTTGCAACCAGTTCCTGCGCGACCACAAAGGGTTTTGGGCAGGATATGCAAAAACTTGGTCAGAAAGTAGAGACCGAGGCCGTGAAAACTGGCGGCACCGAATAAGTTTCTTTGTTATTTTTAGCCATAACACCTACGAAAACAAAGAGATCCCCGTGAGTTCAAACTCCGGGGATTTTTTGTGTCACTGGGCGCTGGAAAAATGCTTCAGCACTTTGGTGACAGCGTTCTGGGCTGTGAGTCCATGAAGCTCGCGCAACACTTCAGGTTTCCCATGTTCCACGAATTCATCGGGCCAGCCAATTCTCTCGACTGGGGTGTAAATTCCTTGGGTGTGGAGTAAATCAATCACGGAAGCACCAAACCCATTCATGAGGACGTGATCTTCAAAGGTGCAGATCACTTTGCATTTGGTCGCGTATTCCTGAATCACCCTGGCATCAAGGGGCTTGATGAAACGCGGATTGATCAGTGCGACGGAGTAGCCTTTTTCCTCCAGGGCTTTTTTCGTGGTTTCCGCCATCTCGAACATGGTCCCAAGTCCGATCAGGGCGATATCGGTACCATCGGCGACGACCTCGGCTTTACCGATTTCCAGGATGGTTGGAGTTTCATCAATCTTGGTTCCTTTGATGGTGCCCCGCGGATAACGAATGGCAGAAGGGCCATCGTCATACGCGGCCATCGTGTGCAGCATGTTGACGAACTCATTCTCGTCTTTTGGCTGCATGTGAATCAGCCCCGGAATGTGCCGCAGGTAGCCAATGTCAAATAGGCCATGGTGGGTCGGGCCATCGTCACCAGACAGGCCGCCGCGATCCATGCAGAGGCGCACCGGTAAGCCCTGCAAGGCCATGTCATGAATGATCATGTCGTAGGCGCGCTGCATGAAAGTCGAGTAGATTGCCAAAAACGGCCGGAAGTGCTCGGCTGCCATCCCGCATGCAAATAAGGCAGCGTGTTCTTCAGCAATCCCGACGTCAAAATAGCGATCTGGCAGCTCTTCTTTGAAAATATCCAGCTTGGTTCCGCCGGGCATGGCCGCTGTGATCGCGACGATCTTCGGATCGTTCTTGGCCATGTCGGTCACGGTTCGGCCGAAAATTTCCGAGCAGGTCGGAGTGGTGGCGACATCGGTCGAGCCGTCCTCAATTTTGTAGGCCCCGAGGCCGTGAAATTTGCCCGGATTATCGAGTGCAGGCTGATAGCCACGGCCCTTTTCAGTGATGATGTGAAGGACAACTGGTTCGTTGAGAGTCTTCAGATGCTCGAAGGTTTTGACCAGCAAAGGTAGATCGTGTCCGTCGATGGGGCCGAAGTAGCGAAGGCCGAATTTTTCGAACAATACGTTCGGGAAAATCAGGTTTTTGGCTCCCTCCTCCACTTTATGGGCAAAAGACCGCATGGTTCTGCCAGCGACCTTTTCGACGAATTCCGCAGCCTTGCTTCGGACTGCGGAATACGTGGAATGAGTTTGGAGCGCATTGAAATATCGCGCGACTGCTCCGACGTTTTTATCAATCGACCATTCGTTATCGTTGAGAATGACGATGAATTTGCGAGTCGTTTCCGCGATGTTGTTAAGAGCTTCAAGAGTGGGTCCGCAGGTGAAAGCAGCGTCTCCCGCAACAGCCACCACGTGGTTATTACCGCCAGCGAGGTCCCGTGCTGCGGCCATCCCGAGGGCTGCCGAAAGCGCGGTTCCGGCATGGCCGGCGCCATAAGAATCATGCTCCGATTCCGATCGGAGTAAAAACCCGTTCAGGCCCTTGTAGGTCCGTATTGTGTCGATCCGATCAGCCCTTCCAGTGAGCATTTTGTGGACATACCCCTGATGAGCGACATCGAAAACAAACTTATCCTGCGGGGTGTTGAAAACCCGGTGGAGCGCAATGGTCAGTTCAACAACGCCAAGATTGGGTCCCAGGTGACCGCCTGTCTTCGACAGGCATTTGATCAATGTTTCGCGAATCTCGGCTGCGAGATCGATAAGCTCATCATCGGCGAGGTGTTTGACATCGTCGGGGGATTTGATGAATGAAAGGATAGGCCCGAGGGCGTATGGCTCAAAAGAGGCGGATGTCGTCATCGTCGTCGTTATCGTCCGGAGGGGCGGCTGAATCTTGGAGTCCGGAAGAGTGGTCGATTCTTGAATCCGATGCGAGTCCGATTTCACTTCTGTTTTTCAGAGTGATCAATTCGATCCGGTTGCGAGCGGACTTCAGCACTGCTTCGCAGCGGCCTAGAAGTTTGGAACCCTCTTCATAATGAGCGACTAATTCCTCCAGAGCTAGCTGGCTGTGCTCCATCGATTCGACGATGGATTCCAGTCGGGAAATGGCTTCCTCGAAGGTCGCCTCGTCAGGAGCTTCGGCGGATTTTGACTTTTTCGCTGCCATTTTTACTGGGACGCTTCGTCTGCAAGGCGGAGTGGACGGTCCATATAGATCACAAGATCGAGAGGAACGAGCGCGAAACGGTAATGGTAGCGTCGGGCGATTTCCTGGACATCGGGTTTCTGATCCAGTTGGAAAGCACTCGCCGTGTCTTTCGTGTTGAGTGTGGAGGCTGCAACTCTGCCGTCGATGACCAACGAGGTGAAATCCCGGTATTTATAGGCAATTCCAGCCATTCCACCTGCTTCATGCGAAGTCGGTGAAATCAGGATGCAGCCAATGGGTGTTTGGAAATTCTCTCCGATTTCCTCGTATTTTTTGAAGGCTTTTGCGGTAGGCGGAATCCAAATGCTCTTGCGGTCTGCATACCAAGCTACGGCCCATGGTTGATCTGATACGATCAATTCATTCTCCGGAATCCACTGGCGCAGTGGAATATTGAGCGCATCCGGGCGATATGGAGGCCAGTTGTTCAGACCACCAGTACCTTGTTGACGAATACCAGCTATGGCTTTGGTTGGCATCGCGATGGCAAGTGGGGCAGCGCAAATCGTAACAATCACAAACAGGTGAGCGTTTTTCAAAAAGCTGTTTTGGGCGACAATTTCAAGGCGACTCCAGAGGATGGAAATGAATGCCAACCCGTATGCGGTCATCACTGGAGCGAATAGGAGGTGAATCTGATTGGGGTCCAATGGGTCAGAAGTGATGCCATAGAGTGCCAATCCAACTGCCGCTCCTACGAACATCAAGAGGATCAGCCAGCGGAAATTTGCAATTGCTGCGCGCTTGAACGGGTGGAGAAGCGACAGGAAAAACACCGGGGCGACCAAAATTCCCGCTAAGAACGGGATAATTTGAGAGAACTGAATCAGGGTGGAGCGGACGGTTTTCAGGGTGAGTCCATCCAGTGATAGAGGAGCTGTTTCCAAGTCGTCCGTGCGCATGACGGTTTCTTCCGATCCACTGGCGAGACCGTTGTAGACAGTCAAAAAGGCGGTGCCAAATGGAGTTCCTGAGGCATCACTGGCCCGTATCATTGGGTAAATCGAAGCTAGCAGGATCAACACGATGACCGAGATGCCGATCACACCGCGTGGTCGGAAGGCGACTGCTGCGTAAATGATGTAACCAAGCGCGATCCAGACGGTCATCCAGTGTGCGAGCGCCAAAAGCGTAAAGAATACCCCGGCGACAATTGCAGGAACAAACGGTGAGCGTCCTTCAGAAGATGCTTCAACGGCTCGATAGGCGAAGTAGATCGCGCAGGAGAAGAGGAACAGCATCAACATTTGCGGCAATCCACTTAGCGAATAATTCCAGAACGTCTCACAGAACAGCATCAGCAAGGCCGTGACTCCGGCGATTTTTGCGTCGAAAATCCGTGAAACCAACAGGTAAGTCACACCGATCGAAAGTAGAAAGAAGAACACGCAGACGGTCGCCACCACCCGGTCCAGTTGATAGACCATTTCTTTTGGTCCCATTTTCCAGGCGTCGGCATCGTCGGCACCAATCAATTTGAAGACTGCAGCGTTGATGAGAGGGTTCAGCGGGGATTCATAGGTGTCTTTGAATCCGTCAAACGGCACCGCTCCGCCTTTGGCTTGGGATGCTTGATAGTAGGCAACCGGGCGGATGAATTTGGTGGTGAAGCCGTTACCACGAGCAATTTCCCGGGCGATTTGCGCCTGATCCATCGCTTGCGGCGAAGTCAGGCCGCCAAAAAGTGTGAAAAGGTTACCCAGAGCTAACAGGACCATCACCAGGAAAAACAAAATCCGGCGGATCAAGGTGCCGGTATCAACAACGGAGGAGCTGTTACTCATGAATTGAAAGGATTTGGGAAAAACAAGGGGGCGATTCTAGAGATTGAGTTCCTTCAACTTGCGCTGGAGCGTTCTTCGGCTAAGGCCCAGAAGTTCCGCCGCCCGTGTCCGGTTGCCGTCAGCGGTAGCGAGAGCACCGCGGATGGCGTTGACTTCAAGCGCATGCAAATTGAATTCGGCGGGTGCATCAAGGGAGTTTTTAACCAGAGGCAGGGTTTCGTGAACCGGTGTGAAAAGGAATGCCGGAAGGTGCTTGGTGTCGATGACGGAATCGTTACTCATCACGACGCCGTGTTCGATCGCAGTTCGCAATTCCCTCACGTTCCCGGGCCATGGATAATTGAGCAAGAGTTGCATGGCGCCATCCGTGAGCGGTTTTTGTGGCCGATTGTTGTCTTTTGCGAATTCCTGCAAAAATGCATTTGCCAGCAGAACGATGTCCTCCTTGCGGGTTCGCAGCGGTGGCATGTCGATTTTTACCACATTCAGGCGGAAATAAAGGTCTTCGCGGAAAGTTCCTGCATCGACCATTTCACGGAGATTCTTGTTGGTCGCCGCGATCACGCGAACATCGATTTTGATCGGTTGATTCGAGCCGACCCGTTCCAATGTCCGCTCGCTGAGCAATCGTAGCAGTTTAACTTGGGTTGAGCCGTCAATTTCACCGATTTCATCGAGAAATAAGGTTCCGCCATCGGCTTGTTCGAAGCGGCCAATCCGTCGCTGCGAGGCTCCGGTAAAAGCTCCTTTTTCATGGCCAAAAAGCTCGGACTCCAGCAGCTGCGGAGAAAGGGCTGCGCAGTTGACGATGACCAGTTTGGCCGCGGGACGTCCCGAAAGATGATGCAGGGTGTGCGCAACCACTTCTTTTCCGGTTCCTGATTCGCCCTCGATCAAAACCGTCGCGCGGGTGGGGGCGACTTGACGGATCAGGTCAAAGACACGGTTCATGGCCGATGATTTGCCGATCAGTTTGTCGATTTTATGGCTTTGGCGAACTTGAGTCACCAATTGGCGATTTTCGGTTTCGAGGTTTTTCGAACGCAGGCCCCGTTTGAGAAGCATTTCCACTTCATCCAGATTCAGCGGTTTCGTCACAAAATGCCAAGCGCCACGCCGCATGGCCTCAACTGCTGTGTCAACCGAGCCGTAAGCCGTCATCATAATCGCAACCGGCGGATCGGGAAGCTGCAGTGCGGCTTGCAGCAAATCCATCCCGGATTCTCCACCAAGTCTCAAGTCTGTCAGCAATAGCTGGATGGACTCGGACTTGAGGATCGTAAGCGCCTCCTGGGTGCCGGATGCGACGTATACCTCAAATTCTTCCTCAAGCGCGGCCCGGAGGCCGTCTCGGGTAGCGCGTTCGTCGTCGACGATGAGCAAGGTGGGGAGCATGGCAGTAGCTTTAGAGATCGATGGTTGGAGTAGGTGGACCCAGTAAGCGTACCGTCCGTTCGGTTCTTGGCAGGCGGATGAGAATTCGGGTGCCGTGACCCTCTTCGCTTTCGATCTCAATTTCTCCTGCATGTTCCCGGATCATGCGGCGGACAATGAGGAGTCCTAGCCCGGTCCCGGATTGCTTGGTGGTGCGGTAAGGCTCGAATAGCGCGCCCATGTGCTCTGGAGAAATACCGGTGCCGTTATCCTGGATGGTGATGAGAAACTCATACTCGCTGAATTTCGTCTGCAGAATGATGCGACCGTTTTCACTGGGTAGCGCCTGATAGGCGTTTTTGATGAGATTGTAGAAAATCTGCTGAAATTGCCCGGGATCGAGCTGGGCCGGAGGTAAATTCTGCGCCAGATCCAGCTGCACCGCGATGTGTCGAGATGCCAGCTCTGGTTCCAATAACTTCAGGGTTTCATGCAAAATCTGGTGAATATCGCACCGTTCACGCACTGCCGCCGTGGGGCGCACGGCGTGCAGGAATTGCTTTAAGATGGTGTCTAATCGCTGGATTTCCTGCCGTGCGGTCGAAAGGTGCTCTTCAAGCGCTGGCCGATCGCCGGGGGGGAGTTTACGGATTTTTCTCCCAAGTAGCTGCAAATGAATGTCGAGCGAATTTAATGGGTTGCCGATTTCATGAGCTACACCTGCAGCCAAGAGGGTGAGAGCATTGAGGCGCTCGGATTCCAGAGTTTGCTCGGCTTCGGCTCGGGTTACGGTCAAGTCGCGGATCAGCATGACATGCCCAAGCGGGCTGCCGGTGTCTTCGATCGGCGCGAGGTAAAAATTCAGATAGCGGTTTTCTGGATAGAAGATTTCCAGATCACGGGAAATCGTGCGACCGGGTTTGCTGAGGATTTTCCAGTCCAGACCGCGGATCTGGCTGGAGATTTTTTGACCGATTGCTTTTTCAGCCTTGAGGCCGAAAAACTGGCAAGCGGCCGGATTGATGAATTCGATCATCCCATCGTGATCGATGATGATGACCCCTTCGTGCAAGGCATCGAAGACTTTGGTTAAAAAACCTTTCTCCCGGATTAGCCGAACGAGAATTTGTTGAACCTCGCTGGGCTCAACGCGATCAAGCCGAGCGATTAGTTTTTCAAGGAAGCCGGATTGCACAGACACAGGGATGCGGTTGCGCGTCAGATTGACACGGTTTGCTCCGGAACGCAACCAACACCGGGATCAGTCGCGCCTCAAGCCAGCGAGTGATGGTGTCTTCGGCTGAGGGCGACTCAATAGCGTGGAATATCAGGATCGACGGAGGTCGACCAAAGGTCGATTCCGCCGGACATCGAGAATGCATTCGCGCATCCCTTTGAGCGGAGAAACATGGCGGCGTGGAGCGAGCGCATGCCGTGGTGGCAGTAGATGACGACGCCCAGATTCGGATTGCTGATTAAAGCCTGCCATCTTTCGGGAAAGGCACCCAATGGAATCCATTCGATGCCCGGAAGTTTGCAAATCGCCAGCTCATCCGCCTCCCGACAGTCGATGAGTCGTGGTCGTTGATCCGGAGGAAGGTTGATCCAAGCGGCGACTGCTGAAGGGGAGATCTCAGCAGTCGTGGCAGGATCGGGTAAAAACGAACTCATTCGACGATCACAGGGGTGCCGACCTGCGTGTTTTCAAAGAATTTCTCCGCCATGTGATTCGGCATGCGGACGCATCCGTGGGATGCCGCGTAGCCGGGCAGGTAACCGGTGTGCATGCCAACACCACCGTTGAAGCGCATGAAATTCGGCATCGGTGCTTTAACAAAGTGGGCACCAGGTGGAACCGGCTTCACGCGAATGTCGACATCGTCATCAATCGTGTGACCCGCCGCGTCTTTGAAAACGCCATAAACCGAAGAACCGTGATCTTTGTCTTTTTCCGTGATTTTATAAGTCCCCGGTGGGGTGCCATGATCTTCATCTCCTGAGGAAATGCGGGATACGCCGACAAGTACTCCGCCTTTGTAGAAAAAGGCCTTTTGTTGGGCGCGGTTGATTTTCACCAACGGAGAGCCTTGCACGCCGTCGCCGTCCCAATACGAGACATCATCCGGAATGGCAGGTGGCTTGTGATATTCGCCGGAAGTCTGGCGCTGCACCGGACCGCCAATGCCTGCCAGATAATCCGAGCCAGGGTTGGAAAAGCATGAGGTTAGCAAAAGCCCGGGAGCGCTCAGTGCGATGATTGGGGCAAGCGGGGAAATGAATTTCATGAACATGGGAGGTTTGATTGGATGGGCGATGAGGTCAAGTGAACAGATCACCCATTTGTGCAAGTGAGACGCATTAGACCACGGGGTTATTCCTCGGGTCCTAAGCGAAGGGGCGGCAAGATAGTGCTTTTGCCAGGTATTTCATCGGGAAATCAACGGAACCCCGGAATCAGAGCGAAATATTCCCGCCGATGGGGTTGCGCCCAGCTTTGGACTTTGGTAACGGGAGCTAGACTGTATGCCCAACTACGACTACGAATGTCAAAAGTGCGGAAAACGTTTTGAGGTTTTCCAAAGTATGAATGATGCCAAACTGACTGACTGCCCGGAGCCAGGATGCGGCGGTCAAGTGAAGCGTCTTCTGGGGACAGGCGGCGGGTTGATTTTCAAGGGGACTGGATTTTATCAGACCGACTATCGGTCATCCTCCTACCAAGCTGGCGCTAAGGCCGATGGCGGAAGTGGCAAATCTGAGAAAAAGTCCGACAGCGCTGGACCTAAATCCGCTGAATGAGTTCTTTTTGCCAGAAAACGACTCGCATGTTAGAACGCCACCCATGAGCGAAGACGAACCAAAGAAGAAGGGCTGTTTCGGCACGCTGGTATCGCTGGCGCTGCTCGTTTGCACGGTGGGACTGGTCGTCGCGCTCTATTTTGTTGCTCAGCCGCAGGATCTGACGGACATCGGCGGTTATGTCGGCATCGACAAGGTGCAGCAGCGCGACATGCGTGCGGTATTGCAGAACTCATTGAATCGCGGCTATCCGCTGCCACTGAATGAGGAGCAGCTAAATGCCTGGATTTACCAATCCCTTGATATGAAGCAGGGTGGTTGGTTCTCCGGCATGGTTAAACTGAAAGGCGTGTGGATCCGAATGGAGGATGGCCGTGCCGAGGTGATCACGGAGCGAACCGTTTTCGGAAAGCCGTTCACGGTATCGATGTTTTTGAAATTGAACGAGGAATCGGGAGAACTCCAATTCGAAGGTGGCAGATACTTCAGCGGACTCCCCAAGCCCTTGAGTGGCGGCAGATTCGGAAAGCTGGTGGTGCCGCAAGGATTTCTGCTGCTGGTGCTCCCATCCTATCGCAATCTGGCAAAAGCGCTGGAACCGGAAATCGAAATCGCCAGGAAAATGGCGGTGCTCAAGATTGATGGAGATCGCTTGATTCTGCAGCCTAGGTTGCCGGATCAAATGGGCTTGGGGCAGCCTTCGCCGTTCTAAGCTACTCTTCATGAAAGCGAAAAGCCTGATCATCTCCGCGCTGATCACCACCAGTTGGTGCTTTGCTCAGGATTCGCAACCCGAGGTGGAGGCTCCACCGCTGGAGCAGGCACCCGCAGAATTGCCGCCCGTCGATCTTCCGATTGTTGAGCCGCCGCAAATCGGTCCTCAAGTGGAGAAGGTGATCAGCAGCTCGCATCAGTTTGAGGTGCTCGGGGGAGATGGTACGCAACGCGGAATGGTCGCGATTTTGGCTGAGCAAACGAAGGCGGATTTTTTAAAACTGCTAGGGGAAACCGAACAACAAGACGACCAGCCGCAGCCGGATGCGAAAGCCCCAGTGATCCCGATCGTGATCACTTTGGTCGGCAAACAGGGCGATCCGCTTCCACGGCGATCGTTGGCGGTGCAGAGCACCTTCAATGAAGCTGGCTACCGGTTGAACTTGTTCATGCACATGGGCAGGGGGCTTCAGAAGGATCTGTTGAATCGCGGCGTGCTTGAGTCGCTGATTTACGAACGGGCGCTACGGGATCGGCCGACTGCTTCGACAACTCCGTTGTTAGTTCCTGCTTGGCTTGTTGCGGGAATGACCGAAGCCATCTCTTGGAAAAATGGCGAGAGCGATCGACGTTTGTATGATGCCTTGTTCAAGCGGGGTGGGCTTTTCAAGCTCGATGGTCTTTTTGCGGTGAAACAGGAAGACTGGGCGAATCTGGATGCTGCCACCCGTGCGGCGTTCCAGGTTTCATCGGGGGCATTGGTGCTGGCGTTGTTAGAGCAGCCGAAGGGAAAAGAAGGCTTTCATGACTTCCTCGGTGAAGCTGCCTCTTACCAAGGAGAAATGCCCTACTTGTTGAGAAAGTATTTCCCGGAACTGAATTTGTCCGAAACCAGCATGGCCAAGTGGTGGATGCTCCAGCTTGCGATGAATGGAACACCTCCCTTAACGGACATCCTGACGATTCAGGATACGGAAAAAGGGCTGGAGGACATTTTGCGGCTTCGTTTCCGCAACAAGGATGGCGAATCCAAAGATGTGCCGCTAGGTTCTTGGGAGGAAGTGATCAAGTTGGATGCTGGCGAGCGGGCCGACGCGGTAAAAATCGCGGAAGATGCCCTGTTGCGATTGAGTTATCGCTGCTTTCCCTCTTACCGCCCTTTGCTTCAAGAATACCAATCCGTGCTGAGCTCGATATCGCACGGTGATTCCAACGGTCTTGCGGCAAAAATCCAGGAACTGCAGGAGCATCGCAGCGTGATGTCCACCCGGGCTGATCGCGGAAGGGATGTTCTGGATTGGTTCGAAATCACCAGAGCGCGCGAGACCAGTGGTGAATTTGATGACTATCTGAAATTGAAGGAGCGGCTGAAATCGAAGCCGAAAACTCGCGATGACGAAATCTCCAATTATCTGGATCGCATGGAGAAACTGTTTGATCGTTCCGATGATCCAGAAGCGCCTGAACCCGCTCATTGAGCAAAATTGAGGCTTGGTACGGGGCTGGCTCTGAAGTGAGATTTCGCCATGCGTCAGAAGGCCGTTTCTCTTTTACAGGAATTGACGGAAGCCCACTCGGTTTCCGGTCACGAGGATGAAGTCCGGGCAATTTTTGTGGATGAGATGGAAGGCTGCGGAAATCTTTCCACGGACAAAAACGGCTCGGTCTTTTGCGAGACGGACGCTCCAGGGCCGCGCGTATTGATCGCCGGTCACATGGATGAAGTGGGATTCATGGTGCAATCGATCACGCTCGATGGGTTCATTTCCTTCGTGGCTGTTGGTGGTTGGTGGGAACACAATTTATTGGCCCAGCGCGTGGAGGTTCTGACGCGGAGTGGTGAAAAAATCCACGGTGTGGTCGCCTCAAAGCCACCGCATCAACTGACAGCGGCCCAGCGTAGTCAGGTCATGACCATCGATCAGCTTTTCATCGACATCGGTGCAACATCACGGCGCGAGGCGCAGGAGGTTTTTGGGGTTTCACTGGGAGATCCAATCGCACCATGGTCGCCATTCACACCGATGAAGCAAAAGGACTGGTTCATGGCCAAGGCGTTCGACAATCGAGTTGGCATGGCCGGGGCGATTCAGGCGGGACAAATTCTCACTCAATCGACCTATCCGAACCGGTTGATTTTTGGTGGGACGGTGCAGGAGGAAGTGGGTCTGCGTGGTGCCAAAACGGCCGCGAATTACATCAAACCGGACGTCGCGATCGTGCTCGAAGGGCCGCCGGCGGATGATACGCCTGGGATGTCCCATGCGGATTCCCAAGGCCGCTTGGGGGGCGGTGTCCAGATTCGGATGTTTGACCCCAGCGCCATCATGAACCCGCGCTTGGCACATCTTGCCATCGATACCGCACGGAAAGAAGGAATCAGTCATCAGATCGCCATGCGCCGTGCCGGAGGAACAGACGCGGGTTCATTCCATCTGGCCAATGAAGGGGTTCCAAGCATTGTGCTCGGTGTACCAGCGCGATACATTCATTCTCACAACGCCATCATCGATCTCAAAGACTACGAGTGCATGGTCAATTTGGCCGTGGCCTTGGCCAAAAAGCTGGATCAGACCACGGTGGATGAGCTGACCCGGTATTTGTGAGTCAGAGCTCAATCCCCGGAGAGGGCGTCGGCGATTTTCATCCATTCTTCTGCCAACGGCATGGTGCGCGGAGGAACGGGCTTTCCTGCGCGGCCATACCAGTATTCGGCATTGAACTGGTCGCCCTCTTCCCGGTGCAGCCATGCGTGAATCCAGCTGCCGGTTTTCCCGGGAATGTCTTGGCAAAGATCATGGGCGGCCTCCCAATTTCCAGCTCTTGCCAACCATAAGGCGCGCAACGCTGGGCTGATGCCCGGTGGTGGTGTGGCATCATTTGCGGCGGATTGAGCGAGTTCGGCGGCGTTCATGATGTTGATTTCCGAAGAGGGGATGGCGATTCGCGAGCAAAAACGCCACAAGTTCACCCTTTTTTCGGTTTTCTCCATTGAGGTGCCTCGGAAGGTGGTTTTGAGAGTTTTTCAGTACACTTGGCTTGCTGAATGCCATTGAGATTGATCGAATCCCCGATATTACTTACATTGCTTGAGAGCGCAATTTTGTTTAAAAACTTCAGTTGGGGTTAAAAAATTTTGGAAAACTTGATGATTAACCCATTCGCATTTATCCTGTAAGTTGTTAAAAATAAGCGATCTAAAATTTTACGATCCGGCATTTAGTTTGGAATTGACGCCATTGGTGAGTTTTGGTGTATTTGAGAGAACTTCGGCGCACTGTAGTTTTCCTCTTGATTGATACCGGTCAGACTTTCCTGGGTTTTCATATCCACAAAATGGATCCGAAATATCGGACCTCCATTCCGAGTGGGTATCGGCCTCCTGTAGGGGAGTCCTTGATTTTGATGTTGGCCAAGAGTCACGACATGCCGGTGGTGAAGGTCTTGCCACGTGCGGACTATGAGCGCCGGGTTCGAGACATTCAGGAAGCGGAACTGACCACCGCGGACAAAACCAGAAGGCTGGGGCGTCTTGCGGGGCGCTGCCGCGAGGTAATCGTCAATGAGCAGGGGAAGCTACTGGTTCCCAAAGATTTGAGCGAAAGCGCGCATCTGAAGCCGGAAGGTTCTGTGGTCCTGCTGGGCCGCAATTCCTACTTCGAGCTCTGGAACGAAGCCTACTACCAGAAAGCCATGGAGATCGAATTCGGCGAAGCCGAAGAAGACGATCTTGGAACCTACGACTGATTTCATTTTCACCAAACAACACACCCAACAGCAACATGCTGTTCACCCCACCAACCCCGTCGAAGCAAGCGGTCCGCCCCACAGCGGCTCCGGCCGCTCTCGCTTGCTCGTCGGCGTTGGGAATTTTTTCCGGCAGCGGGAGAATCCTCGGGACAGGATTTTCCCCAACATGCCCAACGGATGTCCGCACCGCTCCTGGCTGGTTGTCGGCGCGGCGTCCGGCGGTTTTCTTGGCTGGGCGGAAGAGTGATCTCGGGACAGACGCTCTTTCGCTAATCAAATCGATGGTTCGCGCCGCTTCTGGCTGGTTGTCGGCGCGACCATCGGGACTTTTCATGACTGGACGATTCGCGGCGCAAGGGACGGCGCCGGATACCGTCGATCCAACGGATGCCCGCACCGCTCCTGGCTGGTTGTCGGTGGGGCATTCGGATCATTTTCTGGCTGGGCGGAAGAGCGCTCTCGGGATGGATGCTCTTTCGCTTTTTAGACCAATGGTCCGCGCTGCTTCTGGCTGGTTGTCGGTGCGGCCATTGGGAGATTTCTTGGCTGGGCGGCCGGAAGTGCTCGGGACAGCACTTTCTACCGCCAATCAAAAGACGGCTGCCCGCACCGCTTCTGGCTGGTTGTCGGTGCGGCAGCCGGATGATTTTGCAAATTTCTCGGAGCAACCTCTTGCACCGGGCGGCTATCATCTGCCGGTTTTTCCGCAGGAGACGGTCGAATGGATGGAGGCTGGCCCGGACAAGTTCATCATCGACGGAACACTCGGCGGTGGCGGCCACAGCGAGCTTTTTCTGAAAGCAGGCGCTCGTGTTCTAGGAATCGATCGCGATCCTGAAGCGCTTGCGCATGCGAGCCGGCGGCTCGCGCCGTTCGGAGATCGCTTTTCGACGTGGGAAGGAAATTTCTCACAAGCACTGCAAACGCCCGCCATCCGCAACGGTGAAAGAGCCGATGGCTGGTTGCTGGATCTCGGAGTTTCATCGCGGCAGCTGGACTCAGCAGCTCGTGGGTTTTCATTCCAGAAAGATGGCCCGCTCGACATGCGCATGGGGCCATCCAGCCCAAGGACGGCGGCGGACGTGGTGAACGGCTGGTCGGAGCAGGATCTGGTTCGGATTTTCTTTGAATTCGGCGAGGAGCCAAAAGCCCGGCGTATCGCAGCCGCCATCGTCAAGCGACGCGAGCAACAGGCATTCGACACCACGTTGGATTTGGCCAATTTTATCGAAAAAAACATCGGCCGCCACGGCAGGACTCACCCGGCAACGCGAGCTTTTCAAGCGATCCGCATGGCGGTGAATGAGGAATTGGAATCGCTGGCCGATGCTTTGGCTGCTGCGCCATCCGTGCTCAAACCAGGCGGACGATTGCTCATTATCACGTTCCACAGCCTCGAAGATCGGATGGTGAAGCGCTTTTTGCGTCACCGCTCTACCGAGTTTTTGGATGAACCCGGCTGGCCTGAGCCACGCCCAAATCCTGATTTCCAATTTCGTCTGCTTTCCCGCAAGGCAATCGCTCCTGGAGCCGCTGAAATTTCCGCAAACCCAAGATCGCGCAGTGCCAAATTGCGGGTCGCCCAACTCCTTTAAAATCTCATGAATCGTCGCAAATCGGATCCACGCACTCCCGCATCCGTCTACTTCGCTCTGATCGCTGCCACTTTGATCGCAGCTTGCGGAGGCATGTTGCACGTCTACTACAAGAACCAGCAAATCCAGGTGGTGCGGGAAATCGACGCCATTGATCGCCGGGTGGACCAATACAGACTTGATGTCAAAACCACCGACTACCGGATGGATCAGTTACTGAACCGATATGCGATTCGCAAGCAGCTTGAGGAAAACTCATCCACTTTGTGTGCCATTCCACTGGGACTGATTGAGCAGGTCGATCCAGCTCCTCCCGCTCGTGAAAGCGTGGCTTCGGCCACCCCTTGAAATTCATAGTGACCCGACAATTCCAATCTCGCTGCATCGTTCTGTGCTCGGTCCTGGTGGCCGGGCTGAGTGCGCTCTCGGCAAGATTGGTCCAAATTCAGTTGGTCGAACGCGAACACTACGCGGAGCAATCCAGCAGCGTTTTCGAGCGTCGTGAAACACTCCCTGCAATCCGCGGCATGATCGTGGATCGCAACGATGAGCCCCTGGCCAAGAGTGTTCCAGTTTGCAGCCTGTGGGTGGATAAAAATCACCTTTACGACGAGAATGAAGCGTCATGGGGCTTGGCCTATGAGGAGGCGCACAACAGCCCGGATTGGTCGAGCCTATCACCTCGTGATCAGTCACGCAGAATCAAGCGGCTGCGGAATGATATTTTGGCGACGGAATCCGAGGATGTCATCGTTCAGAAACATCTCGCTTATGCAATTGGAATTCTCGCCAGGCCACTCGGCATGCGGAAGGAGGACCTACGCAAGCGAATCGTGGACAACACCGGCGAATACTTCACGATTGCCAAGGATATCCCGGATGACATTGCGCAAAAACTTCGCGACATCGTGGATGAAAACCGCATCCATGGATTTGATTTCGATGGCTCGCTGAAACGGGTTTACACGTCACCTCACTTGGCGACACATGTCATCGGCTTCACCGGTTATTCGGAGCGGACGGATGAAGATGGCAACAAACATGAAGAAGTTGTCGGAAAATTCGGGATCGAATCAGCAATGGAAGAGTATCTCGCTGGCAAAGATGGCTGGCGTGAATACCGGCGCTCTACGGGCGGATTGCGATTGCCGGGTGATCCGGGAAGTTTATTGCCGCCGAGAGCCGGGTTGAACGTCCAGTTGACTTTGGACATGCAATTGCAAGCCATTGTTGAAGAGGAATTGGATGCGGGTTTGAAGGAATTCAACGGCGAGCGGGGAGCGGTGGTGATGATGGATCCCAAAACCGGCGAAATCCTGGCGATGGCAAGTCGTCCCCATTTCGATCTCAATCGGCTCGAGACCGTTTCTAAGAATAGCTACAACTTTGCGATCCAGGCGATTTATGAACCGGGCTCGACGATTAAAATCGTAGCGGTTTCGAGTGCCCTCAATGAAGGATTGGTCAGTCCTCAAACCAAAATCTTTTGTCACAACGGTTATTTCAAGGACGACAATGGGGCGGTTGTTACCGATGAGCACCCCAAAGGAACGATTTCGGTCGAAGAAATTCTGAAGTATTCGAACAACATCGGCGCCTACAGCCTGGCGAGGCAGGTTGGGATGAATCGTTTTTACGACTATCAGGATCGATTCGGTTTTGGCCGTAAGACCGGCGTTAGCCTGAGTGGAGAAAGTCGTGGTCTGAATCCCAAGAGCCGGAATCCTACAACCTTCTCAAGAGCAGCGTTTGGTTATGCTTTGAGCGTGACCCCGCTTCAAATGGCGACGGCTTACTGTGTCATCGCTGGCGATGGCAAGCTCCGCAAACCCCATATTGTAAAGTCCATCGTGGCGAATGATGGCACGGTGGTGCAGCGTTTTGATCCCGAAGTGGTGTGTGAAACGATCAAGCCAAAGGCTGCTGCCGAAATGCGGGCGGCCTTGACGAAGGTCACTTCGTCCGGAGGCACGGCGACCAGGGCAAACGTACAAGGATTTCATGTCGCGGGGAAAACGGGAACCGCGCAGAAACTCAGAGCGGACGGCAAAGGCTACATGGTAGGCCACTACATACTTTCTTTTGCGGGAATGATGCCAGCGGAAGATCCGGCCTTTGTTTGCTACGTCGTCCTTGACGATCCCAGACCAGTGGGGGTAGGCCGCGTCGGCGGGACCACAGCTGGTCCCATTTTTTCCCGTATTGCTGCCCGTGCCGCCATTCGCATGAATTTGCAGCCATCGGAACCCGTCTCACCACCTGTTGCCACTTCTGCTTCCCGATGAATTTGCGTGATCTCACCACCTGTCTTTCCCGTCTCACGGTCTCCGGTCCGTTGGATCTGGAAATTGCCTCCCTTACCGCATCTTCGAAGCATGTTGAGGCTGGGACTCTTTTCGCTGCCATCCGTGGCACCACCGTCGATGGTCATCAATTCATCGAGGGAGCGATCGCTGCCGGCGCAGTCGCGATTCTTGCGGAAACCGCACCTCCGAAAGATTTGGCGTCCACGATCACTTGGATCCACGTGCCGGATAGCCGGTTGGCGCTTTCGCTCATGGCTTCCGAGTTTTATGGCAATCCCTGGAAGGATTTTGCCGTTGCTGGAGTGACCGGAACCAATGGAAAAACCACGACGACTTTCCTGATTCATCACATCATGAAAGCCGCCTGGCATCGGGCTGGCTTGCTCGGAACGATTTTAACGGACGATGGTGAAACCATTGATGTTGCCAAACACACGACACCGGGATCTCTGGAGTTATCCGAGCTTCTCGGTCGGATGCGTGACAACGGTTGCCGTGGTGTGGCATTGGAAGTTTCCTCTCACGGGATTCATCAAAAACGGACCGCTGCCATCGGATTTGATGCGGCGGTGTTCACCAATCTCACCCAGGATCATCTCGATTATCATGGCACGATCGAAGCCTATTTCCAGGCGAAGGCGGATTGGTTCGAAGCGCTTGCCGCAGATCCACGTGGGAAGAAATCCACCGCGATCATCAACATCGATGATGCCTACGGAGCGGATCTCGCCGCTTCGCTGGAAGGGCGTTTGCCGATGATCCGTTTCGGCTTCGGCGTGCATTGCGATTTCCGGGCGAACAACCTTCGTCAAAATGCCCGGGGCATGGAGTTCGAGCTGCAGGCAAAAGGCCGGACTTTCCTGGTGCGCTCGCCGCTCATCGGGCGGTTTAATGTTTACAATATCCTGGCTGCCATTGCCGCTGCCAATGCCTGCGGAATTCGTCCGCGCGATGCGATTGCGGCTTTGGCTGATTCACCACAAGTCCCAGGTCGCCTGGAAAACGTGGGAAATGCCGGTGGTGCCACGGTTTTTGTGGATTACGCCCATACGCCTGATGCTCTCGAAAACGTTTGCCGCACATTGAGGGATCTCAATCCTCGTCGATTGATCACCGTATTTGGTTGTGGGGGTGATCGCGATAACGGCAAGCGTCCCTTAATGGCTGCTGCAGCGTCCCGCCATAGCGATGCTTGCATTATCACGTCCGACAATCCGCGCTCGGAAGACCCGGCTGAAATTATCCGCCAGGTCGAAGCCGGTATGACGAATAAAAACTACCGGAGCATCGTGGATCGTGCCGAAGCCATCGATTTCGCCATCCGTGCTTCACGCTCCGGTGACATTGTTCTGATCGCTGGAAAAGGGCACGAGACCTACCAGCAGTTTGCAGACAAAACTATTGATTTTGACGATCGGAAGCACGCTTCCAAATCGCTGCGCGATCGTGCGCAGGAACTTTCCGAACAGAGATGAAACCGATCACCGCTCGAGAACTCGCGCAAATCCTGGGCACTACGGTGTCCGTAGGAGATCGCGAAGTTGTGGTGAGCGGTGGAGTATCAACAGATACACGCAAGCTTCCGGATCATTCGGCGTTCTTCGCGCTACGCGGTGAAAACTTCAACGGCGATCATTTCGCCCGCAAAGCTCTGGAAAATGGCGCCGTTGTGGCGGTGGTTCAATCGTGGGAAGGTGAAGCTCCGCCATCTGGTACTGCGGTCATCGTTGTTACCGATACTCTGCTTTGTCTTCAGCAGCTTGCCTGCTGGTGGCGGAAGCAGTTGGACATTCCGGTCGTGGCCATTACCGGATCGAACGGTAAAACCAGCACCAAGGATTTCACGGCGGCCGTTCTGTCGAAGCGATATCAAGTTTCAGCGACCAAAGGGAATCTCAACAATCATATCGGGGTTCCGCTCACCGTGCTTTCGACCACGCCAGAGCATACCGCGGCCGTTTGGGAAATGGGCATGAATCACTCTGGTGAGATTGCACCATTGTGTGAGATCGCCAGACCGAAATACGGCATCATCACCAACATCGGCACGGCCCACATCGAGTTTTTAGGATCGAGGGAAGCGATCGCGGAGGAAAAAGGCACACTCGCCAGAGCACTGCCGGAAGACGGGAAGTTGTTTGTTCCCGCCGCTTGTGACTTTAACGAATACTTCCGGCAGCGAACGCATGCCATGCTCATACCAGTGGGCAATGGCCGTGGTTTGGTCAGAGCCGAGAATCTCCGCTTCACGGGCGATGGTTCGCAATTTGATCTGGTGATTCACGGCGAGACACCGGTCTCGGTTTCCTTGCCGGTGCCAGGTCGACATATGGTTACCAATGCCCTGTTGGCAGCCGGTGTGGGCTGGAAGCTCGGGGTGCCTCCTGAAGAAATCGCAGATGCTTTGCAGTATGCTGTTCTCACCGGTGGACGGTTGCGGCGTTTCGATTACGAGGGCGTCACCGTGATTGATGATACTTACAATGCGAATCCTGAATCGATGGCGGCGGCGATTGATACTCTCGCGGAGACTCCGGTTGAGGCTGGCTCGCGACGAATCATCGTGCTGGGCCGGATGGGCGAGCTTGGGCCATTTGCGCCCGCAGCTCATCAACGGACCGGTGAACTCGCTGCGGCCCGCAATCTTACGGTGATCGCCGTAGGTCAAGGGGCGGAAGGCATTGCCGTTGGAGCTGGCGATGCTCCCTATTTTACCGATTTTGATGAAGCCGCTTCCTGGCTGACACGTGAGACCAAGCCCGGCGATGCGGTGCTTTTCAAAGGAAGCCGGACCGCAACCATCGAAAAAGTGATGCACGCTGCCTTTCCCCGAACCTCATGCTGACCGCAATTTACGATTTTTGGTATCAAGCTTTTCAACACGAAAATCCAACAGGTGATTTCGCGTGGGCTCATACTTTCAGTTTTCTCAATTTGTTCCAATACATCACGTTCCGAGCTGCCTGCGCGGGGCTGATGTCGTTCATGCTATCCATTGTTTTTGGTCCGAGAGTCATTCGTAAACTCATTTCGCTCAAAGTCGGTCAGCCGATCCGGACGGCAGCTGAAGTTCACAAACTGGCAGAGCTTCACGGCGGAAAGCTTGGCACGCCAACGATGGGCGGTGTCATCATCATCGGCGCGGTGTTGATCTCGACTTTGGTATTTGCACGTCCGCTGAATCCATTCGTAGCGGTGTGTGCCTGCACTATGGCCGCGTGTGGGTTGTTAGGATTTTGTGACGACTATAAAAAAGTGGTCGAGAAATCATCGGATGGACTCAGCAGCCGCACCAAACTTTTCTGGCAGTTCATGATCGCACTGGTCGCGGTGTTGTTCATTTTCTTTAAGCCTGAAATTTCAGGTCATGGGGCAAGTCATGATCAACTGGCAGGCCGTTTTGCGGGATATATTCTCGGTAAGGATGCTTCAGGTAAGGATATCCCGATTGACGTTGGCGCGATATCCTTTCCATTGCTCAAGACTCCACTGATCAACCTTGGATGGCTGGTGATCCCTTTCTTCGTGCTGGTCATCATTGGTTGCTCCAATGCAGTGAATCTAACCGATGGCTTGGATGGTTTGGCCACCGGTTGCACCATCAGTGTCGCATTGTCATACTCGCTCTTGGCCTATCTTGCTGGTCACTATTTTATGGCCGCTGAGTATTTGGTGATCCCGCACAACCGATACGTTGGTGAGCTTGCGGTTTTCCTGATGGCATTGGTCGGAGCATGCTTTGGATTTTTATGGTTCAATTGCCATCCCGCCAAAGTCTTCATGGGCGATACCGGATCGTTGGCGATTGGTGGAGCGCTCGGGACGGCGGCCATTGCGACTAAACAAGAACTGCTGCTGGTCATCATCGGTGGTGTCTTTGTGATGGAAGCGATGTCTGTCATTCTCCAAGTTGGTAGCTTTAAATTGCGGAAAAAGCGCATCTTCAAAATGTCGCCGATCCATCACCATTTCGAGTTGTTAGGCTGGCACGAAAGCCAGGTGATCATCCGTTTTTGGATTCTTTCCATCATGTTGGCCCTGTTCGGCCTCGCCATTCTGAAGATTGCCTAACCGATGAATCTAACAGGGAAACATGTTGCAATTTTAGGTGTCGGCCGCAGTGGTCGTGCGGCTGCGGCCTTGGCTTTGCGTGAAGGGGCGACTGTCTCAGCGTGGGATAGTGCGGGTCCAGCTGCCTTTCAGGGCATGCCGGAACAGGTGGAAATCCATCCGAATGCAACAGCAGAGCAGGGGGCTTCCTTGGTTTGCGATTTGTTGGTCGTGAGCCCGGGCATCGATACCTATGGCCCGTATGTGGAAGCTTTTTCGAAGCATGCCGGTGAGGTGATCGGTGAAGTGGAACTAGCGTCCTGCTACTATGAAGGCCGTATCGTCGGCATTACCGGAACGAACGGCAAGACCACGACGACCGAGCTGGTGGCCCGGATTCTTTCCCATGCCGGCTTGGGAGGTTCCGCATGCGGCAACTATGGAGTTCCTTTTGCAGAGATCGTATTGCAAAAAGACCAACCTGCGGCGGTTTCGTTAGAGTTGAGTTCATTTCAGCTGGAAACCATTCGCACCCTGCATCCTGCAGTGGCTGTCTGGCTGAACTTCGCGCCGGACCACATGGACCGTTATCCAACCGTCGAATCCTATCGGGTGGCCAAGTTGCGGATTTTTGAAAATCAAACTTCGTCTGATGCCGCGGTGGTCCGTGATGGAGAGGAAATCGGGGATCTGGCGCCGCCGAGGATTTCGTTTTCGACCACCAACCCGGAAGCTGATTGGTATTCGGATGGCCATGTCGTGAAACACGGTGGCGAGATCGTTTTGGATCTCGATCATGAAACTGGATTGCGCGGTTTGCATAATGCGGAAAATGCAATGGCCGCTCTGGCAGCCTGCAAAGAGTTGGGGATCGAATTGGATGTCATGCGGGAAGCCATGCGTGGCTACGCGCCACCCCCACATCGTTGTGAACTGGTTCGCACTTTGGATGGGGTGGAGTATCTCAATGATTCAAAAGCGACCAATCTCCATGCGTTGGAAAGCGCCTTGCGTTCGCAAACGCGACCTGTCATCCTGATCGCCGGTGGCAAAGATAAAGGATTGGACTACAGACCGGTCCTGCCTTTGTTAGAAAAGAAAGCGCTGGCTGCAGTAACTTTCGGTCAGATTGCAGATCCGCTTGCTGAGCTTTTTTCCAAATCGGTAACCAGCCGATCGGTTCCATCCCTGGGGGAAGCGATCGCCGCTGCCCGCACATTGGCTCCTCGTGGTTCCACCATCATCCTTTCACCTGGCACGTCATCTTTCGATCAATTTTCCGGCTATGAGGAACGCGGCGATACCTTCCGCGCCCTCGTCCATCAACTCCGTTAGCTCTTAGTTCCCACGCATGAAACCGCACACCCTTCCCGTCAAACGCCGCCCAGTTCGGAAAAGCGTCTTGAAGCGCCTCAGCGCTGTGACCCAGCGTCGGAAGCAACAGCGCGCTGCCGTTGCTTCGGCCGATGATTATCCTGGCGATCATAGTTCGAAGATTGCCCGGGCATTAACCATCATCGTTTTGATTCACGTGGTCGCGATCGGGTTGATCATTTTCCACCAGAGATTTTTGGACAAAAATCATGTGGAAGCTCCGAAGAGAGTGGCAGCAGCTGCCACAGTCACCTCGGGGAGAGTCCAGGTGCAGCAGCGCCAAACTAAACTCAGTCCTGAGGACTCGACCTACAGGGTGAAAGCCGGCGATAACTACTCGCGGATTGCCGAGCAGCAGAAAGTCGACGAAAATGAGTTGCGCGAAGCAAATAACCGTATGGATCTGGTGCCGGGTGCCATTTTGAAACTTCCACCACAACGGATCGTTGCTGTCGACCCGCCTGAAGTGGAAAAGATTCGTCAGGCAGCGGTGTCGGATCGGGATCGAGGTTTGGTCGAGTCTCAGCCGTATGATCAATCCGAGACTGCTCCACGGGCTATTTTGGTCCGCCCTAACAGACAGCTCCCAACTGTTGCCACTACGACTTCGAGCGCTTCGTCTGAAAGCTATACGGTCAAGGAGGGCGATAGCATCTGGCGGATTTCGAACCGATTCAAAGTGGATCAAAAGGCATTGATGAAACTCAATGGCATCACCGACGCCCGCAAGCTTCGTGTGGGCATGAATTTGAAAATCCCGCGTTAACCTGTCTAACTTCGCATGCTCCGCCACGCTTCGATTTTGTTGATTGTATGTGTGGGTGCGCTGGTTGCACTCGGGCTAACCATGCTTGCGAGCACGAGTGTTTGGGCATCTGAATCAACGACGCCCTACGGGTTGTTGCTCAAGCAATGCATCATGTTCGGAGTCGGGCTGGTCATTGCGATCTGCTGTGTCTTTATTCACCAGAACACGCTGCGGAAATTTTATCCGATTATACTGATCGCTGCGAGCATCGCTCTGGCGCTTTGTTTTGTGAAGGGGATCGGCGTGGAGCAATGGGGCTCCAAGCGCTGGATCGGGATCGCGGGAGCCGGGCAAATTCAACCATCAGAATTTGCTAAAATCGCCGTTGTGCTATCACTCGCCGGTTGGTTTGCCCGTTGGCAGACCGAGACCAAGACCTTGTGGCGTGGCTTTATCATTCCAGGTGCCATGGCGGGTGTGCCGGTCCTTTTGATCATGCTTGAGTCGGACGTGGGGACCGCGCTTTCGCTCGCTGTGGTTACCGGTGCTATTTTCTTCTGCGTGTGCGTTCGACTGGCTTATCTGGTTCCTACCGCTTTGGGGGGGATGTTTGCGGCAGCTTTTTACGTCTACAATGATCCGAACCGCTGGGCGCGGATTCAGGCATGGCTTGATCTCGAAAACCCAGCCTATTCCCAGAGCATCAATTTCCAGCACCTGCACGCACTCTACGCGCTCGGAAATGGCGGCGCCACTGGCGTTGGATTGGGCAATGGAGTGGAAAAATTCGGCACTCTCACCCTCGCTTACAGCGATTTCATTCTCCCGGCCATCGGTGAAGAGCTTGGCCTGGTCGCCACCCTGGGGATTGTCATTTGTTACGTGCTGATCGCGGTTTGTGGCGTTGGAATCGCCGTTCAGGCGGATCAAGTATTCAATCGATGCCTCGCGCTTGGATTGACCTGCATTCTGGTGATTCCGGCTATGATGCATGTGGGAGTGACCACGGCTCTGCTGCCGAATGATGGTGTTGCTTTACCCTTCGTGAGTTATGGGGGAACCAACCTGGTTTGTAGCTTGATCTCGGTTGGTTTGCTAGTTGGCATTCAACGAAATACACGAGAAGTGCGGGCTTTGGAATACCCGCTTGCACGAGAGCAACGGATGGCGGTTCGGCTCTGATTACTGGATGTGCATGGTGGTTACATGAGCCATCACTTGTGGGCTTGAAACGGATGTAAGGGAAAATTCAATGAAAACTTACGCGGTGCCAGGTTGACAAGGGTGGGCGGGGTTGACCAATCTGCGACACGCACAGCGTGGGTAATACGCCCATTGTTGGGTTAAACTTTCACTCCAAGGACTCCAAGCCCAGTGTTTTCAAACGAAGATTATCTCGCGGAATTGCTCACCGAAGCCGGTATGGTGAGCGCGGAACAGGTGGCGAACGCGCGCGCCTCCCTTTCGGGAAATGAGACGTTGGTTGAGCATTTGCTCGCCCATACCGCTCTCGGCGAAGAGCACGTCGCTCATACCCTCGCTACGAACGCAGGGGTTCCCTACGTCAGTTTGGCGGACGTTGATTTCAATTCTGAGATCACATCCACGATCCCAGCCGATGTGGCAAGACGCTATAAAGTGCTGCCTGTCGTCGACGATGGGACTTACCTCACTGTTGCCGTTGCTGACCCGCTCGATTTCGAAGTGCTCGACACACTGCCGCACATTCTGGAGCGGGAGCTGAATCTGACCTGCGCCACGCACCGGGAAATCCAACATTTCATTCGGGAAATCTACGGCGCTGAAAATGCCGCGAGCAGCGATGATCTTTCATCCTTTTCAGTCACCACTGGTGATGCTGAAGCTGGCTCGGAGACCGGAGATGCCCCGGTGATCCGCCTGGTTACTCAAATTCTCACCGAAGCCTTCCGTTTGAGAGCTTCGGATATTCACATCGAGCCTCTCGAAACCTCCGTTCGTATCCGTTACCGGATGGACGGCAAGTTGGTTCAGGTGGACTCGCATCCGAAGAAACTCCTGCCGCCGATGATTGCCCGCCTCAAGGTGATGAGCGGCAGCATGTCGATTGCGGAAAAGCGCCTGCCACAAGACGGTCGGATCCAGCTGAAGATGGGCGACAAGGAAATCGACCTCCGGGTTTCTTCCGTGCCATCCAACCACGGCGAGTCCATCGTGATGCGGATTCTCGACAAGTCCGCGCTGGTCCTCGGTTTGCCTGAGCTTGGTTTCTTCTCCGATGACCAGGCGCTGTTCGAACAAATGCTCGGACTTCCAGACGGCATTCTCCTCGTTACTGGTCCGACCGGTTCCGGTAAAACGACGACCCTCTACGCCTGTCTCAACGTCATCAACCGCCCGGACAAAAAGATCATCACGGTGGAAGACCCGGTCGAGTATGAGCTGCCAGGTATCAACCAGGTGATGGTGAAAGCGGATGTCGGTATGACCTTCGCAGCCGCTCTTCGCGCCATGCTTCGTCAGGCCCCGAACATCATCATGATCGGGGAAATCCGGGATGCGGAAACCGCGAATATCGCGATCAACGCATCTCTAACCGGTCACTTGGTTTTCTCGACCTTGCACACCAACGATGCACCGTCCGCCGTTGCCCGTCTGGCCGATATCGGCGTCAAGCCGTTCCTGATCGCGTCTGCGGTTCGCGCCGTTCTTGCCCAGCGTCTGGTGCGTAAACTTTGCCCGGTTTGTAAAGCTCCTGCCGAATTGACCGAAAAAGAAATTCGATCCCTCTCGCTGGATCCTACCCGCCTAGCAGAAGCGACCATTTACGGCCCTGTCGGCTGTGACAAATGCCGTGGCGGTGGCTATCGCGGACGGATGGGTATCTTCGAGATCTTCGTGATCGATGACGAAGTTCGCCAAATGATCAACAACGGCCTTACCACTACCGAACTCCGACGCCGTGCTCGCGAGCTTGGCATGCGAACCCTCCGCGAGGATGGTATCCGCAAAGTGCTTTCTGGTCTCACCTCCGGCAACGAAGTGGTCCACGCCACGATGTCCGACGCCGAATAAATCCCACCGCTTCTCGTCCATGGACAACAAACAGCTTATTGATCTTTTCAAATCCCGCGGTCTTGTCGATCGCGCTCTCGCCCAGGATATTCTCGCCGAGGTTGACCACAGCGGCAAGCAAGTCGCCGAAATCCTCGCCGACTACCAAGTCATCAATGATAAGGATGACATCTGGCCAGTGATTGCTTCCGAACTTGGCGCAGAGCAGGTGGATATTTCCGGCTACACCCCGCCAGCCGCTTTGCTCTCCCTGCTTCCAGCAGGTACCGCCCGCCTCCACGGTGCCTTGCCCGTGAATTTCGATGATGTCGGCCTCCACGTGGCTTTGGTGGATCCTTTGAATCCACAAACCATGGAGGATCTTCGCTTCGCGCTCGGTCGTGAAGTGGTCCTCGTGATCGCTCCTGATTACCTCGTCGAACAAAAGATCAACGAGTGCTACGGCGGAGAAGGCAAAGCGATGGATGACATCCTCGGCCAACTTGAAAGTGGTGGTGAGCTCAAAGGTGATTCCGAATCCGAAGCGAATTCGGCCCCGATCATCCGCTACGTCGACTTGGTTCTCTATCAAGCGATCAAGGAAAAGGCGTCTGACATTCACTTCGAGCCATTCGAGAAGGACTTCAAGATCCGCTATCGGGTGGACGGTGCGCTCTATGAAATGGCGCCACCGCCGGTTCACCTCGCATTGCCGATCCTTTCCCGGGTCAAGGTGATGGCGAACATGAACATCGCCGAGCGCCGGATTCCTCAAGACGGCCGGATCGTGAAGCAGGTCGGCGACAAGCAGGTCGACATGCGGGTTTCGTCACTTCCTACCCACCACGGCGAATCCGTCGTGCTCCGGGTTCTCGACCGTTCTTCGGTCAACCTGTCTTTGGAAAACCTCGGTCTTCCGGACAATATTTACGAATACATTGGCGACACCATTGAGAAGCCAAACGGCATTTTCATTGTGACCGGTCCTACCGGTGCAGGTAAAACCACCACTCTTTACGCAGCACTCCGCCGGATCAACACCGTTGATGCCAAGTTGCTTACCGCTGAAGATCCAGTCGAGTATGACATCGACGGCATCATCCAGATCCCGATCAATGAGTCGATTGGTTTGGATTTCCCACGGGTTCTCCGGGCATTCCTCCGTCAGGATCCGGACCGCATCATGATTGGAGAGATGCGGGACAAGGATACCGCACAGATTGCGATCCAAGCTGCGCTTACGGGACACTTGGTGCTTTCCACCCTCCACACCAACGACGCGCCAGGTGCTGTGACCCGTCTGGTCGACATGGGTTGCGAACCGTTCCTGGTTTCAGCTTCATTGGAAGGTGTTCTTGCTCAACGTCTGGTGCGGACCATTTGTAAGGATTGCAAATCACCCTACGAGCCGAGTGAGGCGATCCTTAGCCAGCTTGGTGTTTCTCCGCATGAGTTGGGAGACAAACAGTTTTACACCGGTGCGGGTTGCGAACGATGCGGCCAATCCGGTTACAAGGGGCGCCGAGGCCTCTACGAGTTGCTGAATATCTCAGATCCAATTCGGGAATTGATCACCGATCGCGCTCCGTCCGTTGTGCTCAAGCAGAAGGCGATGGAGTTGGGAATGAACACCTTGCGTGAAGATGGTCTGCGCAGCATCTACATGGGCGCGACGACGATTGAAGAAGTTCTCAAATACACCTGATGCCCTTTTTCGGAAATTGTGGTTTTTCAAATCGCTCTTTCGAAAGCCAGCCGTTCTAATCCTCCAAAAAAAGACCCCACTCCTTGTAAAGACCTACCTCCATGGCCAACTTCCAATACGCAGCGCTCGATTCAAAGGGCGAGCAAACCACAGGTGTCATCGCCGCCGCTTCCGAACAGGAGGCGATCCAGAAACTGCGCGCCAGCGGATATTACCCGACTCAAATCGTTGAAGAAGGGAAAGTTCCGAAGGGTGCGAAGAAAGCAGCCGCCAAAACCAAGGGCAAAGCCGCCGCTAAGAGCAAGGCGACCAAGTCCGCTGTCGGCGGCAAGGTGAAGGCAAAAAACCTCATGATCTTCACTCGCCAGCTCGCAACTCTGATCGATTCCGGTCTGCCGTTGCTTCGGAGTCTGAGCGTGCTTGCAAAACAGGAGCCCAATCCGGTTTTGAAAGCGACCGTTACGACTCTTGCTGATTCGGTGCAAGGTGGTTCGACGTTCTCGGAATCGCTTTCCCAGCATCCACGGATTTTCAACAAGCTGTATGTGAACATGGTCAAAGCCGGTGAGCTGGGCGGTGTTCTTGAAATCGTTCTCAACCGTCTTGCTGAGTACCAGGAAAAAGCGGCCAAACTGAAGAACAAGATCGTTTCCGCGATGGTCTATCCGGTGATCGTGATGTTCATCGCCGTTTGTATCTTGGTCTTCCTGATGATTTTCATCGTTCCGAAGTTCAAGGACATGTTCGCGGAAATGGGGAATGAGAAACTCCCGCTGATTTCCCGGATCGTGTTCGGTGCCTCCGAGTTCTTCATCGCAAGACCGTTCTTCCTTCCAAACGCGGTGTTCATCTTTGTGTTCATCGGCTTGCTGGTCTTCCTCTACAACATGTGGGGTAAAACCAAAGGTGGCCGTCAGAAAATCGATACCATGAAACTTCGGATGCCGATCTTTGGTGACATCCAGCGCAAAAGTGCCGTTTCCCGTTTCTCCCGAACTCTCGGAACCCTGGTAACCTCAGGTGTGCCGATTCTCCAAGCGTTGAACATTACCCGTGACACAGCGGGTAACGTGATTATTTCCCAAGCCATCGAGAAGGTTCACGAGGCCGTGAAAGAAGGGGAATCAATCGTCAGCCCACTGCAGGCCTGCGGCGTATTCCCAGACATGGTGATTTCCATGGTGGACGTGGGTGAAGAAACCGGTCAGCTGCCTGAAATGCTTCTGAAAGTAGCAGACGTTTTCGACGATGAAGTTGATAACGCCGTGACCGCTTTGACCTCGATTCTCGAGCCGATCATGATCGTCTTCCTGGCATTGGTTGTTGGTTCCGTGGTCTTCGCGCTGTTCCTCCCGCTGATCAAGGTCATCGGTGCTATGGGCGAGCAAACGTGAGATCAAGAATACTCATAGGATCCGAATTATTCGAAGGAACATGAAAATCACCAAATCCACCTCGGCTCGGGGTTTCTCGCTCGTCGAGCTCCTCGCGGTCATTACGATCATTGTTATCCTTGCCGCCATGATCATGGTTGGCATGGGGTTCGTGAAGGACAAGCAGGCGCGGAGCACCGCTAGTGTTCAACTGGCATTGCTCTCCGATGCTTTAGAAAACTACAAATTGGACAACGGCGTTTATCCAGCTGGTGGAGAAAAGCCGAATGATTCTAATCCCCTCTATCGCGCTCTGTATTGGGGCGATGTGGAGGACGACACAGAAGGCGGTGCCGTAAACGGACACAAGGTTTACCTGCCTCAATTGAACCCTGACGATAATCCTCAGGGTTGGATTGATGGATCTGGCGGATCTGCCCGAATTGTCGATCCTTGGGGTAATGAATACTATTATCGTCCAGGTGAACTTCCAGATGGTAAGGTTAATACAGATGCTTGGAATCCAGATTTCGACCTTTGGTCTGCTGGCAAAGACGGCAAAACCAGCACCACGGATCAAAAAGACCCTTCGAATAGAGACGATATCCTGAATAAGTCCTAATTCATTCAGTTAGAATCTACCTGATTTTTCAAATGCCCGCCGGAGTCGGTGGGCATTTTCTCTACCAATATCAACATGAGCGAAGAAGAAATCACACCGGAAGATACCGGTTCCAAACCGGCAGCTAAGGTCCGCCGTATCTCGAACCCTCGCGCCAGGAAAAAAGCGAAAAAGGCAGTCGAGGTTGAATCGGACACGGCCGAGAAGGAGTCTGCTCCGGTTGAGATGGTCGCTGAGCCAAAGCAAGCATCTGCTGAAATTGTTGCTCAGGAACCAGCGCCGAAATCCGAGCCGACCTCTTCAGATTCTGATGTATCGGAAAACGATGTGATCCCCACCATTTCCGAGGAACCGATTGCCACGATTTCCTCCGGTCAGCCATCGCACGATTCGAAGAAGAAGCGTCGTCGTCGGAAAGGAAAGGGGGCAAACGCCCATCATGAGGAAAGTCAGGCTGCAGGTGAAACAGTCGCAGAAGGTTCCGTTGGTCAAGCGCCCCAGAACCGGAACAATCCGAATCCGCGCCCTCAATTGGATCCAGATGTTGTCGCTGTAAAAGCGTGGAAAATTTTCCTCGCTGAAGTCAGTGAGGAAGGAGTGGCGCTGATCAATGATCAGGATGCGAGGGATTTGGCACGTCGCTGCTTCCGGCTTTCCGAGATCTTTTTGGAAGAGCGTGCCCGTCGGCGTCGCGATTGATCCGCTCGGATTTCAATGAATTGCATAGACCGTTTGCCAAAAATAATTGCCGAAAGATCTCATAAAAAGCTGGTACGACTATTTGAAGCCTATTAGCTTTCCTCATCTGCCGTCCCC
>NZ_JAENIJ010000229.1 GCF_016595435.1 Luteolibacter pohnpeiensis | reverse complement strand
TTGAGGATTTACCTCAGATCATTCAAACCGGTGGCAGCAGGGCGGGGTGAGATTTATCTGTTGGGGTTGAATTCGATAACGAAGTGTTCGATCCGGAAGCAGTTCGATCCGATAAGAATGCTCGTTGAAATCCTCCGATCAAAACATCAAAAGAGTCAGAAGGAACAGGGATTCCTGAGTCCAAGTGTTCACGGTCGTGATCCGTCGTGGCGATATTGGCGATTTCAATGGTTGGAGCCAAATCGACAGCCATAGTTTTTTGGGACCTCTGCTTGATGGTTAAGAGCAAGTAAAGTCATCCATCATGGTCCCGTCTGCCTCCTCGCTGATCATCTGTGCTCG
>NZ_JAENIJ010000228.1 GCF_016595435.1 Luteolibacter pohnpeiensis | reverse complement strand
AACCCACCAAACCCACCAAACCCACCAAACCCACCAAACCCACCAAACCCACCAAACCCACCAAACCCACCAAACCCACCAAACCCACCAAACCCGCCAAACCCGCCAATCCGCCAATCCGCCAATCCGCCAATCCGCCAATCCGCCAATCCGCCAATCCGCCAATCCGCCAATCCGCCAATCCGCCAATCCGCCAATCCGCCCAATCCGCCCAATCCGCCCAATCCGCCCAATCCGCCCAATCCACCCAATCCACTGGCCGCCTGACCCGCCTGACCCGCCTGACCCGCCTGACCCGCCTGACCCGCCTGACCCGCCTGACCCGCCTGACCCGCCTGACCCGCCTGACCCGCC
>NZ_JAENIJ010000227.1 GCF_016595435.1 Luteolibacter pohnpeiensis | reverse complement strand
CACCCGATCGGCTTTTTAGTCCCCTCGAAACAAGCTCTTTGATAGGATGGCTCAGCAATCACCATGCCAAATGGTGGTCGAGATCGCGAGATAATTGCGAAATTCACCACTTCATTTTAGGTTTTTGCTGGGAAGAGGAAAAAGATTAAATTGTGTGCCGCGTGATCATGAAAATGAAAGCGTGGCTACCGGATCCTTCGGGATCTGGTAAGGTCCTTAATGGATATGCATTCGAAACAAGAATGCGGGTTTGGACTAAGTAATATTTTTTAAATATTAACAGCCAAACCATTTTACGGAGAGTTTGATTCTGGCTCAGAACGAACGCTGGCGGCGTGTTTAAGACATGCAAGTCGC
>NZ_JAENIJ010000226.1 GCF_016595435.1 Luteolibacter pohnpeiensis | reverse complement strand
GCGACTTGCATGTCTTAAACACGCCGCCAGCGTTCGTTCTGAGCCAGAATCAAACTCTCCGTAAAATGGTTTGGCTGTTAATATTTAAAAAATATCACTTAGTCCAAA
Source organism: Luteolibacter pohnpeiensis (assembly GCF_016595435.1). Lineage (GTDB taxonomy): Bacteria > Verrucomicrobiota > Verrucomicrobiia > Verrucomicrobiales > Akkermansiaceae > Luteolibacter > Luteolibacter pohnpeiensis. Next base: position 249 of record NZ_JAENIJ010000226.1, on the reverse strand, counting down.
CCTGCATTCTTGTTTCGAATGCATATCCATTAAGGACCTTACCAGACCCCTAAGGATCCGGTAGCCACGTTTTCATTTTCATGATCACGCGGCACACAATTTAATCTTTTTCCTCTTCCCAGCAAAAACCTAAAATGAAGTGGTGAATTTCGCGATTATCTCGCGATCTCGACCACCATTTGGCATGGTGATTGCTGAGCCATCCTATCAAAGAGCTTGTTTCGAGGGGACTAAAAAGCCGATCGGGTG
>NZ_JAENIJ010000225.1 GCF_016595435.1 Luteolibacter pohnpeiensis | reverse complement strand
CGCCACAGCCGTTCGATGAACACGTTGTCCATCCATCGCCCGCGGCCATCCATGCTGATTTGCACACCGAGTTCCGTCAGCCGACCGGTCCATTCGGCAGAGGTGAACTGGCAGCCCTGGTCGGTGTTGAAGATCTCCGGAACCGTGTCGGTGGAACCTAAAGCCATTTCCAAAGCCTCCAGGCAAAGGCCGGTGCCCATGGTGTTGGAGACCGCCCAGCCGAGCACCTTGCGCGAGTGCCAGTCCATCACGGCGCACAGATAGGAGTGGCCGCGTGGCATCGGCACATACGTGATGTCGGCGCACCAGACCTGGTCGGGCCGGTCGATGACCCGCTTGCGCAGCAGGTAAGGATACTTGC
>NZ_JAENIJ010000224.1 GCF_016595435.1 Luteolibacter pohnpeiensis | reverse complement strand
GAAGTGGAACGGGAACGCTCCCGGAATTCGAAGAAAGCCAAGGAACGGCAGATATGGGCATACCGCGAGTTGGTCTCCCGCTTGTTTCCCGCGCTCTTCCCGAATGATTCCGGCGACACTCCCGAAACACTCCCGCCAAGTTCCCGGAAACCTCCCGGCGGATTCCCGGAGAATTCCCGCCCGATTCCCTGGGATATACCAGAGACCAGAAACCAGAAGGATAGGGAGAGAGAGATAGCGCGGGCGCAAGAGCCAAACGCAACGCCTCCGAGATCCAATCGAAGACCCACGCTTGCCCAGGCAAAATCAGCAGCGGCGACCATCGGCGTCACGGCGGAGCTCGCCGACGAATGGTGGCATG
>NZ_JAENIJ010000223.1 GCF_016595435.1 Luteolibacter pohnpeiensis | reverse complement strand
TCCTTTTGTTCGGATTTGATTCTGCGTTTGAGGGATTTGAGGACGATGGGATCGATGGCGGATTCGCATTTGGTTTTGAGTTTGGCGATTTCGCGAGTGATGGATTCGGTGTAGCGGACGAGTTCGGTGAGTTGTTCGTTTTCAGTGGTTTTGGGCGACCAGGGGGTGAGGTCGTTTTGTTCGGCAACGAGGAATCGTGCAATGAGCCGGGCGTCAGCAGTGTCACTTTTGTTGCGTCTGAGTTTTTGGTTTCCGAAGGCTTTGATGCGCCTTGGATTGACGAGGAAAAGGGCGTGGAGGCCGTGTTGATGGAGGGCTTTTGAGATGGCGATGCTGTAGTGGCCGGTCTGTTCGAGGCAGGCGGAAAT
>NZ_JAENIJ010000222.1 GCF_016595435.1 Luteolibacter pohnpeiensis | reverse complement strand
TCGAGGTCGGAGGCGACCATTTCGGCGCACATTTCCTCAACGGTGATTTCTGGAACCCAGCCGAGCTTTTCTTTGGCTTTGGTTGGGTCGCCGAGGAGGGTTTCGACTTCGGCGGGGCGGAAGTAGCGTGGGTCGACCCGCACGATGACGTCGCCCACTTTGACGCCGGGGGCTTTTTCCGCATCAGTCACTTCGGTGACGGTGGCGATCTCTTCGACTCCTTCGCCGCTGAATTCGATTTCAATGCCAGCTTCGTTAGCGGACATGCGGACGAATTCGCGCACGGAGATTTGCTTGCCGGTGGCGATGACGAAATCGTCGGCGACTTCCTGCTGGAGCATCATCCATTGCATGCGGACGTAGTCTTTGGCGTG
>NZ_JAENIJ010000221.1 GCF_016595435.1 Luteolibacter pohnpeiensis | reverse complement strand
CACGCCAAAGACTACGTCCGCATGCAATGGATGATGCTCCAGCAGGAAGTCGCCGACGATTTCGTCATCGCCACCGGCAAGCAAATCTCCGTGCGTGAATTCGTCCGCATGTCCGCCAACGAAGCTGGCATTGAAATCGAGTTCAGCGGCGAAGGAGTCGAAGAAATCGCCACCGTCACCGCCGTGACCGATGCGGAAAAAGCTCCCGGCGTCAAAGTGGGCGACGTTATCGTCCGGGTCGACCCACGCTACTTCCGCCCCGCCGAAGTCGAAACCCTGCTCGGCGACCCAACCAAAGCCAAAGAAAAGCTCGGCTGGGTTCCAGAAATCACCGTTGAGGAAATGTGCGCCGAAATGGTCGCCTCCGACCTCGA
>NZ_JAENIJ010000220.1 GCF_016595435.1 Luteolibacter pohnpeiensis | reverse complement strand
GCAGCTTCGTAAGGGGTCTTGGCAATGATCACGTTGCTGTCGAATAGCTCAGGGTCGATGCCGACTTCTAACAAGTCGCGGCGCATCGTGGCTGGATCGACCCGCGGATCGTAGATCGCCACGGTCGCGCGCTCTAACAACAGGTCGCGGCAGATCGCGATGGCGGCGGATTCACGGGTGTCGTTGGTGTCCTTTTTGAACGCGAATCCGAGAATGGCGATGCGTTTGCCGGAGACGGTGTTGAATAGGGTGCGGACGATTTTTTCGACGAAGCGCGACTTCTGCCAATCGTTGAGGTGGATGACCTGGCGCCAGTATTCGGAAACTTCCGGCAGGCCGAAGGACTCGCACAGGTAGACCAGGTTGAGCACGTCTTT
>NZ_JAENIJ010000021.1 GCF_016595435.1 Luteolibacter pohnpeiensis | reverse complement strand
GATTTAAGCCTTTGTCTCCAGAGATGGAATCTAAGATTGATGCAAGCGATCCAACTAAGATATTTCCGAAAGCACCACCTAAACAAGCAGGAGAAGAAGTCAGTGGTGGCAACGGCGGATAAGCTCGGTAGTTCGCTTCGCTCTGGACGCCTTTTTCCCGCCGTGCCACACTTCAAACGTTCGGCAATGAATTCATGAACATCCCACGGAACATCTTCAAGCTCGCGGCCATCCTTGTGATGTGGTCGTCGTCCGCCCAGGCAGAAGAGCAAGCAGTCGAGTTCAACGCGAAAATCACCGAGATTAAGAATGCCAGACGCTACGACAGCACGACGATTGTCACTGGAGTCGATCCGCGATTTCTGGTGCGCGTGATTTTACTCGAAGATGCTCCGGGAGTCGGGAAGGCTGGTGATGCAATCAATTTCGCCATTCACAGCCCTGCCCGGGAGCTTCTGATCACCGATATCGAGGAGGCAACCAGCAAACCAATTCGACTGAATCTGGTCCAACCTTCCAAGTCTCTAAAGCTCTTGAGGCGAGCGGAAACCAAGAATTCCCAACAAGATGTTACAGGCAACGGGTATTCGCCCGTGCCTGGACTTTGAACGTTCTGCAAGAAATGAAGTCAATCTGCTATGCACTAGCTTTAGGCGTCTTTACTGCCGTCTGCCATGCTGGCGAAGAATGGGAAAGTGACTACCCGTTGATTTCCGGACGATATGAAGTGATCGGACGACACTGCGAATCGGAGAAGTTGTTTACTGGCACCATCACAATTCGCGAGGATCGGCCCAATGTGTTTGTCGTGACCCGAATCATTGATGGGAAGAAGATCATTGGCAGTGGCAAGGTTGAGTCTGCCACACCTGACAAGATCCCTGTTTTTCGCATTCGATTTGTAGAAGATGGCGTTGATTATGAGGGGACGTTTTTGTGGCGCGACGATCTCGACAACGAAGGTAGGATTAGCGGCTACGTTTACACCAAAGATTATCGGGGTAAGAAGCCCGGATTGGAAGCACTCTTCGCGGAGAAAAAATCCGCAGAACAAGTCGAGGCACCGAACCGGCGTTAACGTCCTTCATTGAATTCGAGCTTCCGTTGTCGCCGGTCCGGTGCTCTATAACATTCGGTAAGAAAAGATGAAACAGATTGCAGTTATACTTGGATTCCCCTATCTGGCACCAACGATTGCCCATCTGGCAGCCGTTCATCTTTGGAGTCTCGCGACTGAAGCGCCACACAGCACCGCAACGTTCTTCGGAGGGCAAGTCCCTGATTACTACATTATCGCGCCGATTATATTGTTTATCCAGATCTTGATCGGGATACCCGGCAGCCTGATTATCAAACGGTCAGCCTCTCGAAGAACTGCGATTCCATGCTGCGCGGTGATGAGCGGACTGCCCTTTGCTTTTCTCGCAACCAGCGGCGGGCCCGAGCAACTGACCTTATGGTCTCTGCTACCAATTTTGGGTATTGCAGGACTTTTCGGTTTGGGATCCTGCGTCTCATACTACTTCCTGTATCACCAGCGACAAAAGAAAACCGAACAAGTCGCTGGAGGCACCCAGCTGAAGCCGGTGCCTGATCCTTGACGTTCACTCAGATAATGCCGACTCATACTGCATACATTTATTTCGGCATACAAGGTGACTTCGACCCATACGAATTTGCCAATCGTATTAAGCTTTCGCCAGACGAGTGCGTCGCCAAACGCGCAAACAATCCAGATCACCAAATTCCAAAGGCTTCGCTTTTGCGTTACGCCCAAGTTGAGACTTTTTCAGATCTCATCGATATTTACGAACTCGCTGAGAGATCCATCGATATTCTTGAGCCACATCTGGATTCCCTGATCTCAGCGATTCGCGACTACGATGCGGATCCAATTTTCCAAGTGGTTTTGTATTACCCGGTTTCCGAAGACATTTCTACTCCAGCGTTTGGTTTCTCGAAGAGAGTCGTCTCGATCATCGCCTCAACTGGAGCCTCTATTGACATCGACACCTACAGATTATAACACCAAAGCGAACAAGGCGATGGAGGCAACCCGACTTTGCCGGTTGCCTCACCTTAACGTTCTGCAAAAAATGAAGAGTATCGCGAATGAATCCCGCTCTTAGTGCGCCGAAGCACGGATGCGCTGCATGGTTCCTCGGTTGCATCCTCTATTTGTTCTTGGCACTGAATGTCATCGGAGATGAAGGCATTATTGGATTGCTATCCCAATCTATCATCGGAGCGCTCTTCAGCATCATTCTCGTGGGTGTCGCCTGGATTGTCGGGCTCATCCTTCGCATCCCTTCCGTTGCCCGACTCTGGTATTCGAACGCTCTTCCATCGATCTCCGTTATTCTATTGGCGCTTGGCGTGCTTTACTACGGACGAGACCTTGGCTTCATCACGACCTATATTTCAACTGATGCCAATCTGCCGCTTCAAGACCTCCATCCAGCGGCTGCCTTCGGTTCGGTCTTCGCCGCAGTTTTTGGGACTCTGCATTTTTCTTCCGGCATCCGATCGCAATCAGACAAAAACAAAATCGGCTAACACGTCGTGGGTGGCAACGGCGAATATGCTCGCTCGTTCGCTTCGCTCTGTGAGTCCTCTTTTCGCCGTACCACACCTCGACGTTGGATCTATAAAAATGAATAAAAACAATATTATCGATTTTCTTCAAACTCGATGGAAACGCTTGATATTTATCACTCTACATTTTATCATCACAGCCACTCTCTTGGCAGCCATTGGCGCTGCTAGTATGGATCGAGCATTGGGTGAAGACAAAATGGGAATTAGTGATACGGAATTAACAGCCGTATTTATTATCTTGAATATTTTTTTATTTCCAATTGGATATTTATGCTATATCATCCATTGGATTAATGGCACTCTGGCACTTCCCGTATTGATCGCAAATAGTATTTCATTGGGTTTCACCCCAATTTGGATTAAGAAATTAAAGGAAACATCTAACAATCGGGTGGAGACCAATCGGGGATAGGCTTCACCATCCCCTCATGGCTTACCTGAAACGATCTACTCAAATGAAATCACACACTGTCATCGTGATTCTCGGTCTTGTCATTTCACTTGGCGCGATGCAGGCCCAGGAAGTGGCGGACGATGGTCTGAAATCACTCAAGGGTGAATTCGTGATTCGTGAAGTGATCTTGGACACGAAGAAGGCGAAAAAACTTTTTCCGTCGGAGAGTCCATTTGCTGGCAGAATGCTTGCCGTGAAACTCGAATTTATCGGTGTGGCCCCAAAATGGTTCGGGCAGCGGGCGAGATGGGTTCAATCGCTTGAATCACCTGGAGAGATTGCGATCGGGAGCCGATTTCAGGGCGAAGTCCACCGAGATACAAACTTCGGGTTTCATTTCCCGTGCTTCAGCCCAGTCCAGATCTACCTGAAAGAGGCAGAACAAGCCGGCTCGTCCAACGGCGGGTAACGTCCCAATTTTGATTCGAGCTTCTCCCCCCGCCGCGGATGACCTATACGTGCAAGAAATGAAGAAAGGAGCATTACTGGCGATTCCCTCGCTGCTTCTCGTCTCATGTGCCGGAGCGATTCCTTTCCCGTATCCACAGACAGTCCCAATCCCAACGTTTTCGGGGCGTGTTCATGGCTGGGGATCCGATGATGCGTGGGTTGAGGTGCAGGGTCAACCCGAGACCCGAACGACGGCCGACAGGAACGGCAATTTTGTGACGAGAGAAGGATCGGATTTCTACTTCGGGATGGATCAGGCGTATTTTTCCCGGGACTACCGGATGACAGCCTCTACGAACGGGAAGATTAACAAGAGCTGGCCGATCGAACGCCCACCTTTGATTGGTCGCTACGAGGGACAGCCCGACCACGACAAGCCTATCGGGCTGGGCGACCTGAGGTAACGAACAAAACAAGAATGCCAGTCATCGTGAACCTTAAAGCGATATACCACATCATCCAAGACCACTTCAACTATTTGAACCGTATTGATGCCTCAAGCCGTCCTCAAGAACGCAGCGGGGAGATTAAGCCGGGTTCGGTTGTCATGACTCTTCCCGAGATGGATCGCGATTTGTATTTTGTGCATGATGTGCTTTCGATCACCAACAATGCCGGCGTAGGAGCTTGGATCCACTACCATCGAGACGACGACGGATGGATCGACGACGCAGCACGAGCGTATCACGCGATAGGACACCACCAAGCAGCTGATGGGATACTCGCTGCACGGGATCACTATGACCATCACGCACCTCATCTTGACAATGTGGATTTCAGCCCTTTTGATGACAATATCATGTGCGAGGATGAGGCGATTTGTCGCAGCTTGTATCAGCATCTGACTTCCCGACACTTCCTGTTTAGAGGGCAAGAGCAGCCTGTTTCACAACACAAAGAAACAACCCAACGCGAGTAAGGCGGCGCACCTAACTGCGGACCCGCCATGTGTCGGAATTCCACCGTAATGACAATCTCAAACCAGAGTCGAAGTGCCGCCGCCGGTCAGCGGTAGGTGGCCTTTGACGTTCGATGAAGAAATGAAGAAACAGAAGATCATCGTCGGGCTTGCTTCAATCGCACTTCTCGCTGGGTGTGGTGTTGCCACCTATAAGAAGTCTGTACAGATCGATCTTGGCTCCGGAATGATTCGGGAGGAGCACAAGTCATTTTGGATCACTATCCACAGGTCACCGCCCAGGCAGACGACGATATCGCAGGCGCTCGGTAGGTCGATCCAATCAGGTAGATGGCTGACAGTCGCGGAAGAGGGCTTTTCCTTTCCGCGTAAGCGAATCGACTTTTGTTATCCACGAATGCTATTCTGGGTCGGAGCTGTCGACCGGTCGTTCAACAATCACAAGATATCCGCCACTACGGCAAAGATGACCTTGGAGGAACTTGAGAAGACAACGGATCCCTGCGTATTGAAGAGGCATTTGGAAAGTTTCTGGAATGTACTTGGAGACGATTTTGACGATTCGTGGGCCGATTCCGTAATCGAATCGGAGATCCTCCGCATCTGGCAGAAAACAACCATCGAACAAGCCGACTCATCTAATGGCGGGTAACGCCCCAATTTGAATTCGAGCTTCTCCCGCCGCCGCCAGAGCTCTAACGTTCAGCTGTAATCAAATGACTCATCCAGATCCAGAATTCCAAAAAGTTGGCGAATTGAGTCGCTACTGGATAAAATTACTTTTAAGCAAGCTTGCACTATTCACAGCAATCATTGCTATGCTGATATTACTCGGCATACTCCAAAAGAATGATCACATTGGTACATTTGGAACATATGCTATTCTCCTCCTCGCAATTGCAGGCATTGTGGCATTTTTTACTTGGGATTTAAGTCCATCTCTGAATTGTCCCCGGTGCCATTCCAAGATGCTCAAGCGCAAAGTTCACCCGACAAATTCATTGTCAGCTTCCGAAGAAGTTATGATTTTGTGTTGCCCATCCTGCAAAATCTATTTTGATTTGAAAGTCTCCATAGAATGACCCCAAACAGCGAACTAGGCTGTGCATCCAATGCGGGCTGCAACAGCAATCTTGGGATTACAATACAGGCAGACTTTATCTAACGCCATTTGTTGCCATACCAGATACCGATGAGGTGAAGAAGCGATTTCGAGGTGAATATCATCGTAGAAGACATCATGTTGATCAAATCTCACCAAGGAGACTGAAGCACAATACTCTCGAAGAAGAATCTAATTGGAAAAAGCCGAATGAAGCACTAGATATTGCTCGTTCAGTTGGCTCCGTGTCTCACTTTTTAACGTTTGGAATATCATGAAGAGCATCCTATCCGCATTAATCCTAGTTCTTTCAGTTTCCCATGTTCGTGCAGGTGAAGTGGTACTCCCCTATTCCGCTTTCGGCCCTCAGGTTGTCGCATACGAATTAATCGGAATGGAATGGTGGCAGTGGGATTCTCAAGGAGACGCTCATGATCATAAATACCCAATCAAGGTCGTCGTTTATTGGGATCAGACGCAGGAGGAGACTGCGAAGCGGCATCCGGTCGACCAGTCGAAGCTCCAGGATTTCCGCTATGTTGAATATTCAAAGGCCGTTGAGCACCTTGAAGCAAGCATCAAAGATTTCGCAGTAGAGAAGCTCGATGCATCAGCTATGGAGAAAGCTCTAGCCATACTCAAAAAGCGGAAAGCTGATGAAGGCAGCGATAGACAAGCCACTACCCGCTCCAAGTCGGATTCGGAGGGTGATGATGAACTTCAACCAGAGTCGGACGTACACTCCCGATAGCGTGGCACCAAGCCTAATAAGCTATATTGAATAAATGAAGTTCGATTTTACAATTATTTATATCACAACTTTCATATCACTTATTGAGCCAACACAAGCGGCGTTAAATATTTTGGTCACTGAGGGAAACCGTTTACTCGAATACTCGCCAGATGGTGATCTGGTGATGGATTATGGGGTAGTTCCTCATCCAGATACGACACGTTATGATGCCACGGATGTCGTGGCGACCCCTGACGGAAAAATTCATGTTCTCAATAGCGCGCCTGGCGACAATGACTATTTGAGCACGCTACAACCAAGCTCGCGTATCTGGAGTCACACTCCTGATCCAGCTGGCGGGTTTGGAAATGTGAGTGATGCAGATCTCTCGATTTTAGGAAATGTCGCTGTCACTAATAGAGTTATGTTTGACTTGAATCGTTTCACTGCCACTCAATTTTCAGTTCCTGGTTTCGGTGGTGTTGGCGAAGTATCATTTGGATTAGATGGCTTACTTTACGCGCTTGATTCAGGATCCCCGCGTGGAGGATTGCGGGTTCTTGATCCAACGGATTTCTCACTATTACGAGAGTTTGAACTACTAGACTCCGCAGGATTTCGTCTGGATGCACGCGGAATAGCAGTTCGCGAGGACGGTCAAATCTACATTGCAGATTGGAATGGTCGAATATACGAGTATGACCCTACTGGCAATTTAGTGAAGAGTGTTTACACAGGCACTGGCAACTTATTGGATATCGATTTGAGTGCAGAGGGAACTCTTATCGCTGGATCCCGATTCGGAGATGTTGTTGTAACAGATACTACACTTGCTACCATTTCGACGTTTTCAGTTGGATCCGGACTGGTTTATGTCGGCTTTCAGATTCCAGAACCAACGTCTCTTTCTCTAACCCTATTAGTAGGAATAGGTCTTCTCCGAAGAAAGCGTAGGTAGAACAAATCGCGAGGCCTCATCTGCGTGCGTGCATACGTCAGGTGAGCTAGATTTCTGGATCAGCGACTATTTCAATCCACTCCATGAAATCGAAACCACGGGAACGCCACTCCGCTGAGTTCAAAACCCAGACCTAGCTCACGCTGAGCGGCCTCGCAGATAACGAACTGCGTGAGCTACGGCACCAGAACTCAGTCATCAAGCAGGAAAATGACATTTGAAAAAAGCCGCAGTGATTTCTCAGAGCCCACCGGCAAACTTCAGCAAGTGATCTAAAAAATCCATCATGCCACCTGCTGCAGCATCTGCTGGATTTGCTCCGCGCTCAAAGGCTCAGGGGGCATCTATTCACTCGCCACCTTTCTAACACAGCTTCCGGCGCCTTCCAGGACATGAATTATGATTCGGATTACAAAATAATTGAAAAATAGAAGTGCGCAGGCAGATCCACAGTTTAGATTATCCCCAAGTGACAATCAAAAGATGTCTCATTTTCAAAACTCGAAGTATGAGTTCAACAAAGAACGATGCAGCATCCATCACGATGCTCGCCCCGTATCTATTTTTTCGTTCATGACTCCAAAAGTGACCGGATAGACACTCGATTCAAATCTCCGCTCTCCATACAAATTCAATCCATCTAATTATGATTGTATTTTTATTATTATTTGTGATTCTCATCATATTTTCAGCCTCTGGAATTAAAATCGATCGCGAATACCAACGAGGGGTCATCTTCCGACTGGGAAGATTTAAGCACATCAAAGGACCAGGGATTTACTGGATCATTCCCATGGTTGACCAAAAAGTTCAGGTCGACATTCGGACGGCTACGGTCGATATCGAATCCCAGGAAACAGTCACCCGCGACAGCGTCACGATTAAGGTCAATGCCGTTCTTTACTATAAAGTCAGCAATCCTGAAAAGGCGATCATTTCGGTCAAAAACTATCAAACTGCAACTTATCAGGCAGCTCTAACCACATTACGCAATGTGATCGGTCAGCATATTTTGGATGAAGTGTTGAAAGATCGAGATAAAATCAACAAGGCCGCACGCGACATTGTGGATCAAATCACCGATCCGTGGGGACTGAAAGTTGAATTGGTGGAAATGAAGGATGTGGAACTTCCTCAAACGATGCAACGGGCCATGGCAAGGGAAGCTGAAGCATCCCGTGAAAAAAGGGCACGTCTGATCAAGGCAGAGGCCGAACAGGAAGCATCCTTGAAATTAACAGATGCTGCGAAATCGATTTCAGAAAATCCCGCAGCTTTGGAGTTGCGGAGAATGCAAATGATCTCTGAGGTTGGCACTGAAAATAATACGACAACGATTGTGATCATGCCATCCGACTTCGTCACCATGGCGAAAGGGATCACTCAACTCGCACAAAATCGATCTTCAGAACAAAAGCCTCAATCGGATCAAACCTGATCCCCGCACGAATCAATCTCATTTGTCTCATTTGATCCTGCTAACGATCGGGATGAAGCGACTTTATTTTCCGCCCAGTTCGTTCGCCCGTTGGACCACGGCTTCCACGGCCTGGATCATTGCCGAGCGGGCGCCATTTTTCTCTAGCGAAGCCAGCGCGGCGATGGTGGTTCCAGCGGGTGAAGCCACCTTGTCCTTCAGGACGGCTGGATGTTCTCCGGTTTCCAAAACCATGGTGGCAGCCCCAAGGAAAGTTTGTGCGGACAATTGGATCGCATCAGCCCGGGAAAGTCCGGCTTTCACTCCCCCGTCAGCCAAAGCCTCAATCAGCAAGTAAACGTATGCTGGTCCACTGCCTGAAACGCCGGTCACTGCATTGATCAGTTTTTCCGGAACCCGAAGCGCGACTCCAACTGCTCCGAGAAGGCGCTGAGCCAATGCGGCATCGTCTTCCGTCGCATCAGCACCCAAACAATAGGCGGCGGCACCGCATCCGACGAGTGATGGGGTATTCGGCACTGAGCGGATGACTCGAAATTGATCCGGCAATCCGTCTTCCATGGTTTTGGCGGTTACCCCAGCGGCAATGGAGATGATCAAGGCGCCTTCGCCGCTTTGTGGGACCGATCGGATTTGTTCCAATGCTGCCGGAATATCCTGGGGCTTTGGGCATAGTAAAATGACCTCGCTGGTGGCCAGAACTCCCGCGAGATCGCTTGTTTTTGCACCTGTTTCCGCTGCAAAAGCGTCCCGGGAAGCCTGCGAGCGGCTGGTTGCCACGACCTCGGAGGGATTCACCACACCTGCCTGGATCGCTCCTTTTACCAATGCTGTTGCCATTTTTCCGCAGCCGATGAGTCCGAGTTTCATGGCCAGAGGCTAACCAGCACAACCGCAACTGGCCAACGTCATTTTGCTGGAGAAGCGTCAGAACCCATCCCATTGTCCGCGCATGAAACTCTGGTTCATCGCATGGCTCGCAACCTTCACCTTGGCTGCAGCGAAAGAAATTCCATCGGTTGAGGAGGCGATTCCGCCGTGCGTCAAAGCACTACAGGCTCCAACTCACACCGAATTCCCCCAAGGAATCAAGATGGCCGTCACGGCCAAAAATGATCATGTACAGGCTGAAGTTTTGGAGGGACTAAACCATTTGCACAGCGGTTGGGAATTTGAAGCTTCCCGGCATTTCGCTGTGGCGATGCGCGAAGACCCGGATTGCCTGCTCGCCACCTGGGGCATGGTGATGTCGTTGCTTGCTCCATCGCCTGAAACCAATCCTGCCCGTGATGCGGCTGCAGAGCGCTTGCTGTATCTCGTCGATGAAGGAAAAGGCAACGAACTTGAGCGCGGGTACGCCTACGGAATGATCAAGTATCTTCGCGAGGGTTCCAAAGAGGCGGCCAACGCCTTCTACAAAGTCGCTGAACGTTTTCCCAATGATTTGCAGGCCGCCATCTTCTCTTCGTTGTTCGGACGCGGTGGCTATGACGATTTTGATGAAGCGACTCCGGATCAAAAAAATTCGGAAAAAATCCTGGAGGGTCTGATTGCAAAAAATCCTGAAAATCCGATTCCCCTGCACGCCCTGCTTCTCATCCGGGCAGAGGCTCCCGATCTTACCGATTCCCTCCCCCTTGCGCGCAAGCTATGCCAGCTCAAGCCTGGCTACGCTCCCTATTACCACCTGCTCGGCCACTACGAGTGGCGCTGTGGTCATCACGCGCAGGCCGCATCTGCCTTCGGCAAAGCATCCTCTCTCTACAGCCAATGGATGAAGGACAATAAGGTTTCTGTCGCTGACGCACCACAATGGGTCCGTTCCGAGTGCTACCGCATCGTCGCTCTTGCCTCCAAAGGTGATTTCGACACCGCCTACGCTGCAGCCAAACAACTGGCAGCCACTTCCAGTCCAGCGGATCGGATGCAATCCGCAGGCGTTCACATGCTTTACTGGGAAGCCAAAACACTCCCAGCACGGCTGCTGATGCGGCGTGGCCTTCCCGGCACAACCGCTGAGGCTCTCCAGAGCTTGCCCAAGCCTGATGATCTCAAAAAAATTACCGATAAGTCATTGGCATTCTGGTGGATTGACGGTCTACGCATTTATCTGGATGCGAAGCGACTTCTGGAAGCAGAGCAATTGCAGCAAGCCATGCAAACCGCCGCAGTTTTGGCTCAACATGGATCCCGCATGTCGAAAATGCAGGAAGCCAGCAACCACACCGGTGAGCGCTCAGAATGGACGAAATCGCTCCATGCGCTTGAGATTTTAGCCACTGAGTTGAAGGGACGGGACGCTCTCGCCGGACCGGAAAGTGCCCATGGATCTGCATTTAACTGGTTCCGTTCTGCGACGGATCTGCAGAAACCTGCCGCCATGCTGTTCCCCCCGGCAATCCTGTCGCCGATGGCAAACCGCCTCGGCAACTACTACCTCGCTCTCAATGAACCGAAAAAAGCGATCGAGTCATTCCAAGAGGCACTCAAAGACTTCCCCAATGACAGCGATTCGCTGCAAGGACTCCAGCGCGCCTATAAAGCTGATGGCAACACGGTTGAGGCACAAAAAACCGACGATCTGATCCAATCGCTAAAATCCGAGTGATTTTAAAAAAATGGCCGCCAGAGGGTCCCTCCCCTGGCGGCCGAATATTGTCAGAACCAAACTCCCACACCCATGGGATCAAGGCAGACAATGGTTGCTGTATGCACCCTTACATAAAAATCGCTTTTAACGATTTTCATATTTTTGAGACATCCAAGCAATTTGAGCGTTCAAAGTTTTTGAAATTATTTCATTTTGCCAACATTCCGATTCCATCTGGTAGTGAACTTGGAACTTGGCACCTACCCTAGGTTTCGGAGACCTTCCACGCATGTCGCAGCCCGCCATCGACGTCCGCTACGTCGCCAACCTCGCCCGTCTGGAACTTTCTGACGAGGAAATCGCTACGTTCCAGCCCCAGCTGGAGGCCATTTTACGTCACGCAGAATCACTTTCCGCGCTGGATCTCTCGGGCATCGAAGCGTCCGCCCATGCCAACACGGTTTTCGGGCCGATGCGCGAGGACGTTCCGCATGAGAGCATGAGCGTCGAAACCGTGCTGCAAAACGCTCCAGATCAGGCACAAGGGCAGATCCGTGTGCCAAAAGTCGTGACTGACGCCTGAGCCCCGCATTTTCCATTTTTTTAGGACCCGCCATGACCATCGCCTCCCTCCGTCGGCAACTTCTCGCCGGTGAAACCACCGCGCCTGACATCGTCCGCGCCCTCTCCAAAGAGATCATCGCCCGCGATCCCCAGATCCAAGCGTATCTCTCCTACAATCTCGAAACCGCTTTGGCAGAAGCGGAGTCCGCCGATCTGGAAAAGCCGCTCGGCGGCATCCCGATCGCCATCAAGGACAACATCAACGTTCTTGGCCATCCCTGCGGCTGTTCCTCCAAGTTTCTCGAAAACTTCGTTTCGCCCTACGACGCGACGGTGATCAAGAAACTCCGCGCCGCCGGGGCGATTCCCTTTGGGCGCATGAACCAGGACGAATTCGCGATGGGTTCCGCTACGGAAAACTCCGCAGTCCAGATAACTCGCAACCCCCGGGATCCTGAGCGGATTCCCGGTGGATCATCAGGCGGTTCCGCAGCCGCAGTTGCCGACTTGACCGCGATCGCCGCGCTCGGATCGGACACTGGCGGCTCAATTCGCCAACCGGCCTCGCACTGCGGAGTCGTTGGATTGAAGCCTTCCTACGGCCGGGTATCGCGCTACGGTCTAGTGGCGTTCGCATCCTCATTGGATCAAATCGGTCCGCTCACCCAGTCGGTCGAGGATGCTGCGCTGATTTTACAAGCGATCGCCGGGGCGGACCCACACGATTCCACCTGCCTCACTGCTCCGGTACCTGATTACCTGGCGTCCTTGAATCACGGAGTAAAGGGCATGAAACTCGGTCTACCGAAGGAATACCTCGGTTCCGGCATTCACGATGGTGTGCGCCAGCAAATTCAGAAGTCGATCGATTCGCTGCAGGCGCAGGGCGCTGAAATCGTGGAAATTTCCCTTCCCCATACCGAACACGCGGTCGCAACCTACTACATCATCGCGCCAGCGGAAGCGTCCTCGAACTTATCCCGCTTTGATGGCATCCGCTACGGCCACCGGGCAGCCAATCCGGCTGACATCCTCGATCTTTACCAAAAATCCCGCGAAGAAGGATTCGGCGCGGAAGTGAAACGCCGGATCATCCTCGGCACCTACGTTTTGTCCTCCGGCTATTACGATGCCTACTACGGCCGGGCGCAGAAAGTGCGAACCTTGATCCGTCGGGACTTTGACGAGGCTTTCCAGCAAGTGGATGCCATTCTCGCACCGGTAGCGCCAACTCCAGCCCGCAAATTGGGAGCCGCTGGAAGCGATCCGATCCACGAGTATCTGTCTGATATTTTCACCCTCGCCGCCAACCTGGCCGGAGTGCCCGCCATTTCCGTCCCGGCTGGGACCACTGCCTACGACGGCGCGGATGCGCTCCCGGTTGGCTTGCAAATCATCGCCCCTCACTTGGCCGAAGCCAAATTGCTGCAGATCGCGAAAGCTGCCGAGATGGGTTCATAATCACTTTGGAAACCTGCAAAAATTCGAAGAGAATCATCGATTTCCAGTAAAATCAGCTCCAGCATAACCGCCCGATTCCCTCTTGCGCCTGACCTCAGCCTTCGCTACGGAGGTCCTCCACCCGATACTTCCTCCCCGAACAGGAACCATCTCATCACCCGCGAAAGATCAAATCCATGTCCATTCAACGCGCCCTCCTTTCCGTGTCCGATAAAACCGGACTCGTCGAATTTGCCCAAGAATTGCGCGACCTCGGCGTCGACCTTCTTTCCACTGGCGGCACCGCCAAAGCCCTGCGTGAAGCCGGCTTACCCGTCACGGATGTTTCCGAATTCACCGGTGCCCCCGAACTGTTCGATGGCCGTGTAAAAACGCTTCATCCAAAAGTCCACGGCGGCTTGCTTCATCGCCGCGATGATCAAGAGCATGTCGCACAGGCAAAAGCCAACGACATCCCGCCGATCGATCTGGTGGTCGTAAACCTCTATCCATTCGAGGAAACCGTGGCGAAGCCAAATGTCACGCTGGAGGAAGCCATCGAAAATATCGACATCGGCGGCCCATCCATGCTGCGCAGCGCTGCGAAAAACCATTCCCACGTCACGGTCATCGTCGATCCAGCTGACTACTCACGGGTGATTGAGGAAATGAAGGAAAACAACGGTGATACCACCAAGGGATTCCGCGAACAACTCGCCGTGAAAGTCTTCCTCCGCACCTCGCAATACGACGCTGCGATCAATAATTTCCTCGGTCAGAATCGCCAGGGCACCCGCCGGAATTTCTCACTCAATCTCCCTCTCGAGCAAGATCTCCGTTACGGCGACAACCCTCACCAAGCCTGCTCCCTTTACGGCAATTTCCGCCAGTTTTTCACCCAGGTCCAAGGCAAGGAGCTCAGCTACACCAACATCCTGGACATTGAGGCAGCAGCCGACCTGATCCTCGATTTCGTCCGCCCGACCGTTGCCATTCTCAAGCACACCAACCCCTGCGGTGTCGGTCAGGACGACGAGAATCTGCGCGAAGCGTGGCAAAAAGCCTACGAGACCGACCGCCAGGCACCATTCGGCGGCGTCATCGTGGTCAACCGCCCGCTCAACATCGAGCTCGCCCGTGTGATTTCCGAAATTTTCACCGATGTCATCATCGCCCCGGAATTCGAGGCCGATGCACGCGCGCTGCTGCAGAAGAAGAAAAACCTGCGGCTCATGAAAATGAACGATGCCTACATCACGGAAAAGAAATCAGCCGTGATTCGTTCCTGCCCCGGCGGCATCATGGTGATGGATCGCGACCACACCGCGCTTGGCCTCGAAAATCTGGAATCGAAAGTGGTGACCAAACGCCCGCCGAATGCCGAAGAAATGCGGGCGATGCGCTTCGGTTGGCGGATCGTGAAGCACGTGAAGTCCAATGCGATTGTTTACTCCAATTCCGACCGCACCCTTGGCATTGGCGCCGGCCAAATGAGCCGGGTAGACTCGTCCCGCATTGCGATTTGGAAAGCCAAGGAAGCTGGTCTTGATCTCAAAGGCTCCATCATCGCCTCCGACGCCATGTTCCCATTTGCTGACGGTCTCCAATCTGCCATCGATGCCGGCGCCACAGCCTGTATTCAACCTGGTGGCTCCATCCGCGATGAAGAAGTGATCGCCGCCGCAGATGCCGCTGGCATGGCCATGATCTTCACCGGTCATCGCCACTTCAGGCATTGATCCCGCCATTACCGAATCTTTTCAAAAAGAAAGCCTTGGAAGAAATTCCAAGGCTTTCTTTTTGCTCAAATGTCACAAAAAAAAGAGGCCGCAGCGAACTGCGACCTCTCCGAATTCTGAATCAATCAGTCCGTCAAATCAGTTACGGCGGCGGCGCAAACCGAGGCCGAGCAGTGCAGCACCGGAAAGAAGCGCTACACTCGGCTCAGGAATGGCTTCGCCACTCACAGCGAAAAGTGCAACGCGGCCACCTGACCCGGAGTTCGTCACATCGATCGAAACCAACTCTTTGGATTGATCTGCAAGGGCAAGATCAACCACGTATTCGTGAAGTCGGATTGCGTCGTTATTATTATCGAACAACAGCGTGTAGCCTTCCTCACTCTTGTTCGAGGCACGTCCTCCAACCAGATAAGCAGCTTCGGTTGAACCTGAATCAAACCAGTCGCGAGCAATTCCGTCCGGTGAGGAGAACGTTGCAGTGGTAAAATCCGAGAAGTGCAAGGTCACAGTCACCTCTGCGGCACCACCACCGGCAGCCGCACCGATGAAGACCAGAGATGAGTAGGAAGCGAGGCTATCGAGGGACAAAGTTTGGGTAATGCCTGATTCCAAAAGAAGTGCGTTATTGCCCGTGAAATTCTGGAAAACAAATTCCGCACCGCTCGGTCCGATACTGGTGTGAGTGCCAGCAACCAAACCATTGAAGTAGAATTCGTCGCCTTCATTACGCGTGTATGTTCCGGCTTCGATCCAAGTATTGTTTTCGGGAGTCCCATAACCACCATCCATGGTGGAGGTGACACTCTCGTTGTAAGGGCTCGGGTTATTAATAACGATATCCTCTGTCCATCCAGTGACTCCTACTGGAGTGTATGCGGCAAATGCAGTGCCTGATAGCAAAATAGGTGATAATACTAAGGTGAGGAGGCTTTTTGATTTCATCGCCTAAAATATCCCGAAAAACTACTCAATTGGTCAAGATTTTTGTTATTGACATTTCGCAATGACAATAATCAACAACCGTTTTAATTTCAATCATTGTATCGATCGATAAGGTGAAAAATAAATTGTCCGGTAGAACGCACCGGCGGTGTCTGATAGGAAAATCATGATCCAAGATTCCGATAATCTCCTGCTCCGATTTCATCGCGAACAATCGGAAACCGCCTTCCGCGAATTGGTCGCGTGTTATTCAACTTTGGTATTCCGAACCGCGATGCGCAAACTGAATGGCGATCGGGCTGCGGCAGAAGATGTATGCCAGGAAGTGTTTAGCTTGCTGGCAAAAAAGGCTCATCGATTGCGTGGTGTCGTCCTTTCATCCTGGCTCTATCGCCAGACCTGCCGACGAGCATCCAATCATATCAGAACCGAATCTCGCAGGCGGGTGCGGGAAAAAATCGCAGCCGAATCCCACGCACTCAACAGTCAGGTAAAAGTGACTCCCGAACTTTCCAATATGGATCTGGATGACGCGCTCAATCAACTACCCACTCCCGATCGGGACGCATTGGTCTTACGTTATTTCGAAGGGATGGATCATCGGACCATCGGCGGAATTCTAGGCATCAGCGAAGACGCCGCCCGCAAGCGGGTGAAACGAGCACTGGACCGCCTGGCAACCATGCTACGAAATGACGGCCTGGATCATTCCGCCGCCTTTCTTGGCTCGACCCTTGCCGGACTGCCAACACCTCCCCTGCCATCGACATTTGTGGCACAAATTTCCGCCAAGGCATGGGCCGGACATCAGGCGGCATCGTCAACCCTGATGTCCCACTTGGCTCCCATTGCAGCTGGAGTGGCTATCACTTCCATGATCGCGGCACCTTTCACCATGCGTAGGAAGAACGCAGTGGTTGCTACCCTGCCAAGCAAGCCGCCTTCGCATCCAATGGACCTGCTTTCGGAACGAGAAAGAGCTGTCGTATCCACCAGCTCGGATTTGCTCGAACAGCTCAAGCGTCTCAATGCCAAACCTCGGGATGAGACGACGCGGCTGCAAATGCTCGCCCTCACCGACTTGATCGGCGTAGCTGGATTCCCTGAGTTTTTTGCCGCCGCCAAAACCCGCCTTTCCCAGACCGAAAAGAATTCGATCTACTATTTGATCCTTGAGCAGGAAATGAAGCGCGCTCCCGCTGAGACGATGCTTTTTGTCTTCGATGCCAAAATCGGAGACAAAATTGACTCCGCCATGGGGACCAGGGTGATCGGTTATCTTTGGCGTGTCTGGTCGGGGTCCGATCCAATTGCCAGTGGCAAATGGATCGTAGAAAACTGGACCCATCGCGGCCTAACAAAATCATCGCGTGACGACATGGTGCTACAGGTAGGAAATGGCCTGTTTGTTGGTCAAGGAACCTCCGCCTTCAGTGAATTCCTTGCAGCCCTGCCGGATGCAGCAGCGCGCGAAAGGTTGATCCAAAAATTTAAGGATAACTTCAATACGGACTTGGGATGGGAAATGATGAGCAACCAAGACCGCATCGATCGGTTCGTGTTGTTAGACGAAGTCCCTGTGGCAGGAAAAAATCAATTGAAGATCGATCTGGCAAAACGCTGGGCCACGAAGGACCCGGAAGGCATTCTGCGAGCCATGAAAGCGGTTTCTCCCGAGGAACGATTCTATCTGACACTCGGGAGGTTTGCCACTGTTTATGAGGAGAACGTTGACACTCCAATGCTTGGAGGAGGTTTCCGCACATCAGGCAACCAAGTCAGCGATTCCTCCACACGCCTCCAACAGGCAGAACAAGCAGGATTGGACGCGGGATTGCCCCGCGACGCTGTGCTGGTCGAAATTGGTCGGGTTCATCTAACAGAACGAGCCGCTGAGGAAGCGATGACATGGTTCGATGATCATCGTGATGATGCGAATTTCGATTTATTAATCACAGAAAAAGTGCGGGACGTTGCACAATTCAATGGTTCAAGCAACTACGTCCCATTCGAAGTGCAAGCGATCGAATGGGCGAAAAGAATATCGGATCCCGCGCTGCGGCTGCAGCTTTCCCGCGGTGCCTTTACCAAGCTGCTCGGCCGCAGTCCGGAAGAAGCAATCGCGCTTGCGACACAACCCGGACTACCCACCGAGCTATCCCAAGCCTTCTCAACCATTATAACCGAGTTCCAATGATTCCGAGCAAACGTCAGCTACTCCTTTTCACGGCGGCTAGCGTGCTCACCGCCGCGATCTGGACCGCTTTTCAGACGCAGCAAAAACCGGTCGAGGACAGTCTTCCAATGGCGGCAAAGGTGAATTCCTCAGTTCCTGATATCGGAGAATTCCTGACATCATTGCAAGCTGCCAATACCGATGCCGAACGCTATCGTGTCACGCGGACACTTGAGAAAATTCCTCTTTCACAAATCCAGGCGACCTTGGAATCGATTCCATTGAAAGAAAATTCAGGCCTCACACAACCGGCGAAGCTGCTTCTCAACCGCTGGGGTTCAGAGGATGGAGAAGCCGCTACAGAGTGGGCTTGGATACACCTTCGGATGAAACAGTTGTGGCATGATGCCTTCGTCGAGATCGGTCCGGCATGGGCATGGGCTGATCCAGAGGGTCTTGCGGCGTGGGCGATCACAACCCAATGTTTCGACGATTCTGATGATAGCTTCTTGAGCCTCGCCAAAGGAGCTGAACTGGAACACCCAGTGCTCGAAAGGGGACTCATCAGCAAGATTGCCCAGTGGTTGGTGACCGATTCAGCGGAACTGGCCTTCAAAGTTCTCATTCAAAGCGGTACACTGCCCTCTGCCCCCAATGACATCATCTATAAGCGGCTCAACCGAGTCGAGGATGTGAAGGAAGCGCTCTTGGCCTTTGATCTAACCAAAGAGCCATCTGATGATCACATCGAAGATGCAATCAAGCGACTTCTCATGTGTTGGCAAAATATCGATGCAGAGAGCTTTGCGCAATCGGAATATGCAGACCGCTTTGAACTCCCTCCCTACGAATTTATCGGCAGTGACGTCATCATGATTACACCACCTTCCACGACATCCTCCCCCACCCCATATCCCCAAGCGACAAATTGGTATAGCAACTATGAAAGATGGAAGTATTCCAACGGACCTATGCCAGACATGAGCAATTGGAGTGCAGGAAAGATGCAGGCGTGGGAAGATCTGCAGGCGCTACTGCCCGAGTCTAGCGAAACGGATTGAAAAAAGCGTTATTATTAAAAACTCACCACTCATGGTTTTGCTTGCTTATGGATTGCGCAACTTAAAGCCAGCAACCGGATGAGCAACTTGGCAATTTCCCAGCCTCCCGATGCAAATTCGTTCAATACTTGAGTGCGAGTACACCATGAACTGCGGAAATTGCCCACTTGATCTTCCCCGGGTCGATCAAGTGGGTAAAACGGTGATGTATCTGGAAAGCTGTTATGCTTCCGCAGTGAATTCATCAAAGGCCTGGAGCGCTTTCGAGGCGTAGTAGTTGGATGGGCCGCCCCCCATCAAAATAGCTACACCTGCAACCTCGACAAGCTCCTCGCGGGTGCAGCCAGCTTTGATCGCAGCGTTGATATGATGGGCAATGCAACCATCACAACGAGCGGCGATCGCCAATGCCACCGCAATGTGCTCCTTCTGTTTTACCGATAGAACTTTCTCTTTGAAGTTCGCCTTCTGCAGCTGTGAGAAGGCGGCACCTAGGTCTGGATGCTCTTTCCAAAGAGTGCCCACCATTTGACCTTCACCTCCGAGTATTTCTTTCCAATTAGCCATTTTGTATTCTTTCTTTATTTATGGCTCGTTCGAGCCGGAATTCAAAGTGGGCTGATTTACGATTGAGTCAAGACGAAGGTGTGCGAAAACTTTGCTTCGACATTGATTGAGAAAATGGCACGGACTGGAAGACCACGAGAGTTCAACCGCGAAGAGGCGGTGCGGAAGTCAATGGCCCTTTTTTGGCAATTCGGCTACGAGACAACATCCCTCTCCGAATTGCGCTCGGAGCTGGGTGGCCTTTCAAATGCCAGCTTTTACGCCGCGTTCGGCTCGAAGGAGCAGCTATTTTCCGAAGCCCTCGCGCTATACATGGAGAGCTGCGGCAACATTGCCAAAGAACTGACGCGCAAAGATATTCCAGCACGAGCTGCGATGTATGAAATGCTGGTGCAAACCATCAGCATGCAGACCAGCACAGAGCATCCAAGCGGGTGTATGGCTGTGTTGGCCGGGACCAATCTTCCACAGGAAAACGCCAACGTGGCCACCATGGTCAAACAGGCCAGGGCCTCTGTGCGCACCGCTCTCAAGGACTGCATCTCTCGGGCGATCGCTTCGGGTGAATTGAGAAATGACACCGATCAAACCGGACTCATTCACCTCTTCGATACATTTGTGAAAGGGATTGCCATCCAAGGCCGGGATGGCATTTCAGCCGATCAGCTCATGGATTCGGCACGACTTCTCATGCACGTGTGGGATGGCTACACCAATACGACTTCATGAGCTTTTTGACTGCAGACCATAACGCGTCAATTTAGGACAGACCACCCGGCGGAAAGAGTTCCAACCCGTCCTCTGTTTCATGAGGATAAGATAACAACCTGTCCCAGGATCTCCCTGGACACCATCCGGATCGGGTTGGAAAATTGGATAAACTTTTTTGGAATCAATGGTGCAACCGGGTTTTCATGAACCGGCCACACACTGTTTGCACTCTCTAAGATAGCGCCACCGAGCCGTTTGTCATCTCCACAAAAGGCAGGACTTTGTAATCACTTTTACGAGTCACACACCTTCTCGCTTGGACCCGATTCCGGGTCGGACAAGCCGTGATGTTGGTTGGCCAAGGCTCGGAGCAGCCCTTCCATCACTTCCTCGGCAATCGGGGTCGCTTCGTGAACAAGAACAATATCGCGATCTGTCAGATCCGGGATGATGCGCTCCAAGACCTTACTCGCATCATTTCCGATCGCATCAAATCCGCGGCGTGTCCACCCCATGACCTGCAATCCGAGCGCTGCGGCAACCGGATGCGTGAACCAGTTCCGATGCCCAACCGGAGCACGGAACCATTTTGGGGTAAACCCGGTGGTTTCTTCGATCAACTTTTGACATGCCACTATCTCACGTCGCGTTCGCCACGGCCCAGCACACCAAAAAGTCGCCTGCGGATGGGTCATCGTATGGTTGCCGATTTCATGTCCGCGTCGAAGCACCTCTCTCGCAAGCTCGGGATGGCGTCTGACTTTTTCGCCAATCATGAAAAAGATTGCCTTCGCTTGATATGTATCCAGTAGATCCAGAATGCGCGGGGTATCCTTCGGATCTGGGCCATCATCAATGGTGATCAAAATCCCCTCACGTGAACGCCGACGAATGACCTGGCCAAGCCATTGGCTTGATGGATTCAGCACCACTCCCAGGCATCCGAGATCGAGAATGGCACCTGCCACCATGACCCATCGCCAGCCGATCCAGAATCCCGCTACGATGATTCCCAAATGCGCGATCAGCAACAGACTTCCGCGCCAAATCATCAGTCCAGTGCCGTGAAAGGGCTTGGAAGCAGAAAGGTTTGGCTGCTGCAAACCGAGCCGAACCGATTTGCCTAGCAACAGCAACCCAGCGGCGAGTCCGTTCAATGCCGCAAGCAAAAACCAGATCCAGGCAAGCAGGCTTACCACTCCGCCTACCTGATAACGGGCGTAACCCCAGATCACGAAAAGCAACAAAACCCGCTGCCACTTTCGCGTGGAATTTTTCCCCGCCGAAATGACCGCTAGAAGATTCAGAGCGATGAAACTGGCGGGTATCGTCAACAGCAGCCCGACACCCCATCCAAGCCAACGAACCAGCTCATTTCCAACGGCAACCAACAGAGTGATCGGCACGAGCGTGGCGAGGAAAATCAACTCCCCACGATGCATCCCGCGGTGCCGGGTGGGTTCCACCCGGTCCGCTTTCGGCGCTTGATCAGACGTGCCGAAGACACGAAACAACGCGGAAACCGCCCTGTTGTCGTCTGCTTCCATTGGATTGGAAATTCAGGAAATTATTCCCACTCGATGCTGGCTGGCGGCTTGGTCGAAATATCGTAAAGCACGCGGTTGATGCCGGATACGTCGTTCAAGATCCGGTTGCTGGCTTCACGCAACAACGAATACGGCAGCTCCACCCAATCGGCAGTCATCGCGTCTTCGGAAATCACCGCGCGCAGGGAAATCGCCCACTCATAACTGCGTTCATCACCTTTGACACCCACGGTTTTCACCGGCACCAAACAGGCGTAGGATTGCCAGACTTTATCATACCAACCTTGTTCCTTGAGTTGGTTGATGAAGATGTAATCGCAGTCGCGGATGATTTTAAGCTTTTGCTCAGTCACCTCGCCTGGGCAGCGAACGGCAAGACCCGGACCTGGGAATGGATGGCGTTGCAGGATGTCGTGCGGGATGCCGAGCGCCGTGCCGAGCTCACGAACTTCGTCTTTGAAAAGTTCCGCCAATGGCTCCAGCACCTTGCCTTCAGCTTGGAGTTCGAGGATTCGATCGACCCGGTTGTGGTGGGTTTTGATCTTCGATGCCTTCGATTTCGCATTCGACGCGCTTTCAATCACGTCCGGATAAAGCGTGCCTTGCGCGAGCAATTCAGCATCGCCCACGGCGTCCCAAAACACATCGATGAACAGGTTGCCAATGATCACGCGCTTTTTCTCCGGATCATCCACACCACTCAAGGCAGTGAGGAAACGCTCCGAGCAATCGACCGTCTCGATCGGCACGCCCATGCGCTCGAAGTTCGCCCGAACTTCATCGCCTTCGTTTTTACGCATCAGGCCATGATCGACAAAGATCGCGCGCACATTTGCTCCGGCTTCCTTGAGAAGTACGGCGAGCACCGTACTATCCACACCGCCGGAAACACCGCAGACCACTTGTTTGGTGCCAACCTTCTCCTTGATGTCGGCGATGATCTCGCGCTTGAAGTCGTCGATCCGGAAACGCTGAAGCTCCTTCGCTTGGAGGAGGAAGTTCTGCAGAATGCGCAATCCTTCATGACTGTGAGTCACTTCCGGGTGGAATTGGATGCCGAAGACCCCTTCTTTCCATTGCAACGAAACCGGGGTGCCGTGCTGGTTGCGGGCGATCACCTTGGTTTCCGCCGGGATCACTTTCACCGTGTCCGAATGGCTCATCCAAACCTGAGACGATTTTGAAATGCCTTCGTAAAGCGGGCACGCTTCATCGAGCACCAGGTTCGCAGGGCCGTATTCACGACGGTCACTGGCTTCGACGCTGCCGCCGAACTTGATGTTCAGCAATTGCATGCCGTAGCAGACGCCAAGAACCGGGACATTGAATCCCATCAACGCATCGAAATCGAGATCCGGCGCGTCTGGCTCGCTGGTGCTTTTGGGACCACCGGACAAGATGATGGCTCCGGGTTGACCGATGTCCGGAAATTCCTCAATGGCGTAAAGTTTTGCGAAAAATCCGAGTTCGCGCACGCGGCGGACAATGAGCTGCGTGTACTGGGAGCCGAAATCAAGAACGGCGACGTGTTGTTGGTCCTGCATGGAGTGGTGGGAAAAGAGTCTTGGGAAATGAAACTCAGCTGACTGGCTGATAGTTGGTTGGTTCTTCAGTCATCACGATGTCGTGAACGTGGCTTTCGCGCAGACCGCCAGCGGTGATCTGGGTAAAGGTCGCGCGGTCGCGAAGTTCCTGAAGACTCGAAGCGCCGACGTAGCCCATGCCGGATTTCAGGCCGCCCATCAGTTGGAAAATCACATCGGTGAGCGGACCTTTGTATGGCACCCGGCCTTCAACGCCTTCCGCCACCAATTTGCCGGAACTGTTCTGACTGTAGCGGTCGCTTGCGCCTTTCTGCATCGCCCCGAGCGAGCCCATGCCACGGTAGGTTTTGAAACGGCGGCCCATCGACTGAACGGTTTGCCCCGGGCTTTCGCGGGTTCCGGCGAGCAATGAGCCAAGCATGACCATGTCCGCACCGGCGGCGATCGCCTTGACGATATCACCGGAATAACGAATGCCGCCGTCTGCGATGACTTTGACTCCGTGCTCGCGGCAATAGCCGGCCACATTCTGAATCGCGGTAAACTGTGGCATGCCGACTCCGGCAATCACGCGGGTCGTGCAAATCGATCCAGGACCGACACCCACTTTGACCGCACTCGCTCCTGCAGCGACCAAGTCACGCGCACCGTGCTCGGTGACCACGTTTCCGGCGACAACCGGGCGCTCCGAGAGGCCGCGCAATTTTTCGATCACGTTCATGACGTGGCGGGTGTGTCCTGTGGCAGCGTCGATGAACAACGCATCGGCACCGGCATCGATCAAGGCACGGGCACGATCCAAGCAATCCGGACCGACTCCAACAGCCGCACCGCAACGGAGCTGACCATTTGCATCTTTGGCCGCGTTGGTGAAGGTCACTCGCTTTTCGATGTCCGATCCGGTAATCAACCCGACCAGGCAACCGTTTGCATCCACCAGTGGAAGCTTCTCGATGCGGTTTTGGTAAAGAACCCGGCGAGCTTCCTCGAGCTCGGTATTGGCAGGTGCGGTGATCAGCTTCTCACGCGGAGTCATCACATCGCTGACAAGGGCATCCGACCGATCCAGGTAACGGATGTCGCGCCCGGTGACCATGCCTTCGAGATGCCCGGCTTCATCAACTACCGGAAATCCGGAAAATCCGTTCTGCGCCATGATCGCACGAACGTGAGCGATCGTATCCTCCTTGCGCACCGTGAGGGGCTTTTGGATCACGGCGTTTTCCGAACGCTTGACGCGGGAAACCATGACCGCCTGCTCATCGATCGGGCAAGCGCGGTGGATCACGCCGATGCCGCCTTCGCGTGCCAGAGCGATCGCGAGATCGTGCTCGGAAACCGTATCCATTGCAGCGGACACGACCGGAATATGCAGAGAAATATCTGCTGTAACTTGAGTGGAAAGATCTGCTTCACCAGGAAGAACGGCACTGTATGCCGGCACCAGAAGCACATCGTCAAATGAAAGACCTAGGGAAATCTCCGCCATGGGGGAGTCAATAGAGGAGTTCCCCGCTAGGCAAGCCTGAATCCCCGGAAAGAAATAATTTCATCAGAAATGGTTCCTTTCCGGCAGGACATCAGCTCGGAAACGACTCCAATGGCGATGGGATCGCGATCACCTGCATGCCGGCGCGTTGGGCGGCAAGAATGCCGGCCGGTGCGTCCTCCAACACCAGGCAGCGCGATGGCTCAACGCCGAGAAGTTCCGCAGCACGCAGGAAAATCTCAGGAGATGGCTTTCCTTCCTTCACATCATCTGCGGTCACCACTTCATCAAACCAGTCTGAGCAACCCACCGCTTGGAGAGTTTTTTCGACCACCATGCGGGTGCCGCCGGTGGCGATTCCCATCGGCTTTTTGCCGCGCAGGGATTCGGCGAACTCGGCGACTTCCTTGATCAATCGCACTGCCGGCATGCGCTTCAGGAACGATTCGCGTTTTGCAAATGCAACAGCCTCCGGATCGAGTTTCAGGTCGTTTTGGCTGTTGAGATCAATGACAATGTCCAAGGTCGGACGACCGCCCATCGCGATGAAAACATCCTCTTTAAAAACGCCACCGGCACCATGGAGGGCGAGCGCCTCGCACCAAGCTTCAAAGTGAGCTGGCATGGAATCAACCAAGGTGCCATCGCAATCAAAAATCACTGCATCGTAACCATCAAGTGGGAAAGTAATCGGGCCTACGCTTGTCATGGTGCGCAGCGCTTTAAGTGGAACCACCACTAAAGGCAAGACCTGTCCGATATAAAAGGGGCCGATTTTTTCGTTTTTTAAGGGATGTTTGATCGCAGCTGTCCGGGCAGCACAAAAGAGCTTTCCAAATTGCTCCCTTGCCACGGGTCCGCCGCCTGATGCAGGGTCGTTTCAGAGCATGGCTACCGGTGAATCAGAACTCCCTTCAGATCTGGCCGATGTGGATATTCTCGGCGACGACACCCACAGCATCATCGTTCGTGCGGACGCTGCCCATTCACGAGGTTGGTTCAACAATGCGCCGATTTGCCCACTTTTGGGTCAACATCACGTCGCCCACGTCGGCATCATGCAGGCGTGGTCTCCTTTCGAGATCATTCGCCGAGATCAAAGCGGCACCTTCATGCTCGCCTGCTTTCACGGTGAAGGAGTGATTCTGGCAGATGGAAATTGGAAAAAAATCCGCGCGGGCCAGGCCTGCCTGCAGCCACCCTTTGTGATGAACTCGCTCAAATGCCTGCCCGGGAAACCTTGGCACTTCGCCTGGGTGCGCTATCAGGAATCGCGCGAAACCCGGCCGATCGTCTCTGCGATCTCACCAGTCACCGGTCCATTCGATGCCGAACCCCTGCGAGCTTCGATCAACGGCCTGCACAGCGAATGCATGGGAGCCAACGCCCCATCCGCGCTGCATCACTGGAGCGAACTCATCCAGCATTATGTGATGCGCTTCGCCCAACCTCATCAATCCGACTCACGTCTGTGGCGGGTGTGGCAACAGGTCGAGGCCGAACTCGCCCAACCCTGGACACTTTCAAAACTGGCGGCCATCGCCTGCATGAGCGAAGAACACCTGCGCCGCGTTTCCCGCAAAGAGCTGGGTCGCAGCCCGATGCAGCATCTGACTTTCCTGCGACTGCAACGCGCCCGTCACCTGCTCTCCGTTACCGACGACAAAGTCGAAGTAATCGCCAAAACGGTTGGCTTTGAAAGCATCGGCACCTTTTCCAACACCTTCACCAAATGGATCGGCTGGAGACCCTCCGAGCATCGGCGGGCGATCGCAACCGGAGAGACTCCGGTTGCTAGAAATCGCCCACGACTCTGAACTCTAACCGAAGCGATCAGCGCTCGAGCGCCTTGAGCTCCTTCACCGTCCAAGGAGCAAACATGCGCTTTTCAATTTCAGGGCGGAGCGCTTTCACCTCCGCTGGCGGAAATGGCTTTTCCTTGAGATCACCAAAGGCATATCGGACGTAGCTCGCAATCGCTGCTATTTCCTCGTCATCGATGTGACTGTGACCCGGCATCACACTATCAAACTTTTCGCCTTTCACTTCGATCGGCCCGGAAAGACCACCTAACATAATTCGCAGAATGGTGCGCGGATTTCCACGAACCCACTCGGAACCTTTCAAGGGAGGAAACGTGCCGGACATGCCCAAACCTGTGACCTGATGGCATTCGATGCAGGCTTTCATATAGGCATCGCGACCGGCGATCAAATGATCGGGAAGTTTTTCCGCCTCCGGAGCCTCCGTACCCGCCTTCGCCAGGGCCGGAGCAAATTGTTCCCGCAGTGCAAGCGGAGCCTGATCGAGCAGTGCCACCAAAGCGGGCTTGTTAGGACCAGCCGCGATCTGCTCGGCGACTTCGATCAGAGCCTTGCCTTGCCAGCTTTCCGGAAGTTTGTCTTCGAGTTCCCCGACAGCAACAGCAAGCATGCTGAAGCCTTGGCGATGCATGGCCAGGCGGATCGCTTCGCGTTGGGTATCATCCAATGATGAGCCATGATTGGCTAAATGCCATACAGCCTTTGCCACCCCATCGTTAGGTGATGTCTCGGCGCAGGCGATCAGATTGAACAATTGATTTCGCGGAGACGATGCACGGGCCAGCAGCTCAGGGAGCAACTGGATTACCGCGGGATCGTCAGCCCCCAAAGCGGCCAATGCGTGACGGCGAAGCAATGGATGCGTGCCTGGAGTTGCGAGCACGCCAGCCACTGCCTGATAGGCCGCACTTCCCGGCTTGAGCCCGAGTCCTTCGAGTGCCCAAATCGCGTGCATGGCAGCGAGAGGCTTGTCACTTCCCTCCGCCTTGGCACTTTGTTCGATCAAGGCTGCCAACGGTGCAACAGCATCTTCCTTGCCGCGCTCAATCAGCAGGCGCTGAGCCTGGAGCCTTACAGCCTGTGAAGGTGATTTCAGCCCGGCCATCAAGGTTGCGGGTTTGGTTAGATCGAGCGCCAATGGTTTGCGGGCGTTTCCATCCATTGGAACAATCCGCCAGATGCGCCCGTGCTCACTGTCGCGCAGCGGCGTGACATACGCATTTCCCTTCCCTGGTCCGGGATCGCCGGTCTGGAACGGACTGTGTGGCTGATCATAGCCGCGGGCCGGATTCCAAAATCGAAACACAACATTGTGCTGAATGATCGGATCATACCAATCAGCAATCCACATCGCCCCATCCGGACCTGGACGTGCGGCAACGGGAGCGCACCAGGCATCCGAGCTGGCGAACAAATTATTGCCCCGCATCACGGTCGTTTTCAGCGAACCATTGTCATGTATGGTTCCCAATGCCACCAGGTGTCCAGTGGGTTCACAAATGAAAGCATCGTTGGGTTTCAACTCTGCGGCTAACAAGTCATCGGTATAGAATTGATGACCCGCACCTGCAGTGAATCGGTTGATTTGATCGACTTGGGTGATATCAAACGTATTCGGATAGATAAAAGTCGAAGTCTCAATCCGCGGCGTCTGTGGTTGCTCGATTCCGGTTCCCTGATAGGCGGAACTTGGAATAGATACCATCCACGATGGATTGTTATTCGCAGTGGATCCAATCACATCTCCGTCCTCGGTGAATCCTAATCCCCAAGTGTTGTTAGAGGTATTTTGGAGATGTTCGAGTTCTGAAAAATCAGGTCGAAACCGGAACACCGCATTGCCGAATTTGTGGGTCTCGCCGTTAACATTCAGATCCACTCCGCTGTAACCAACCGTCGCGTAAATCCAGTTATCCACGCCATACATGAAATGCGAAGTTGCAGCATGGGTGTCGGACATATTCAAACCTGTCGCCAGCCGACGATGAACTTCCGCCCAGCCATCGCCATTCTTGTCTTTTAGAAAAACAATGTCCGGTCCGTCGGTTGCAATTACACCACCATCATAGAAAACGGTGGTCGTGCAATGACGGAGGCCATCTGCAAACAAGGTCATCTTGTCCGCTTTGCCATCGAAGTCCGTGTCCTCTAGAATCTTGATCCGATCCTTCCCGCGCCCCACTTCCATCGGCACGTCATTGGGATAGCCAAAACTTTCTACGACGAATGCCCGACCTCGCTCATCCCAATCGATCGCGATCGGATTGATGACCATGGGTTCGCTGGCAAACAGCTCAAGCTTTGTCCCAGCTGGAACCTGCGCATGCTTCGCACTGTCCTCAGCTGACAACGGCTTCTGCAACTCCATCATCGGAATCTCCGGATGAGCCCGATTGGAAATCCGCGGAGTTTCCATTTCCAGTTTAGGGATCTCCACCGCCAGGAACTCCTTTGCTCTGGCATCGCCCACGGACCACAGAATCCCTCGATAAACCAGCTCCTGATAAGCTGGCAAATTCCAGCAGCGGAGGTCGTGACCGCTCGCGGTGTAAAATACCCGCCCCTTGCCCTCATCACGGGTCCAGGTCCACGGCTCCGGCTCGGTTTCACCAGCATTAAGCGCAGGACGTTCCTGCAGCAAATGACGATCATCGGTTAGATCGGTATGCACGTAGGTCTCATCCCAACATTCGAGCGTCGGCAGATCGCGCATGATCGGATGATTCTTGTCCACATTCACCGGACTGAACTCATGACCTTCGTGACTCTGGAAACGACCGCCGACCAGATCGAACCAGGATTTCGATGGATGGAAATTCCCGCATGCACTATGCAGCGCCACCAAAGCCCCACCGGACTTCACCCAAGGCAAGATTGCCTCAGGAACCTGGTCCTCCTCATGGTTTGCGTAGACGATCAGAGCATCCTGGAGAGCCAGATTCTCTGCGGTAATCTTGCTCAGATCTTCCACATAAGTGAGATTCACGCCTCGCGGTCCGAGTGCTTGCTTTAAGACCCGGTAGCGCTCAATCGGTTGATGACCGCGATCATCTCCCAAAAATAGCACCTCCAAACGGCCGGGAGTTTTCGCAGCTTGTCCAAAAACCGGAACCGCCAGACCGAACAGAAAGATCGCGAGGGTAAATCGTCTCATGTGTCGCTTCTTTTGTTCAGCGGCCTTCTGCCACCCACTTCACCGCATTGGTGAGAATGGATTGATAGGCTGGATTGGAGTGAGCCTCATCCGCATGGCCGAGCGTGATGTCGACAATCCGTGCCTTGCGGTCTTTTACAATCCAGACACAGGCGTGCTTCTGTCCATCCGCATGGTTCTCTGCCAGCTCAATGACCTTGGCGTCCTCGCTGAAAGTATGCCGGTAACTTTCATCAACGATTTTGAAAGTCTTGGGCACGCCGTTCATGACTGGATTTTTTTGCTTTTCCACAGCCACTTCAAATTCGCCATAACCATGTCCGGTGGAACCGCCGCCGACAAATCGATCGTTGTATCCAGCCCATGGATGCACCCAAGTCCCCGCGTGGAGAATGATGACTCCGTGCCCATCATCCGCGAACTGATTGAGTGCTTTCTGGAATTTCTCGGTTCCCCACTGGTCGTGGTTGCCGCTGAAAACCAATACATCGGCTTCCGGCAATAGAGCGAGGGCTTCCTCAAGATTAGGCGTCGCCGTCACTTCCATTCCGCCGGCTTTCGTCAGCGTTTCGCTGTCCGCCTTGAGGAAGTATTTCGGGAAATCGTGGGAACTGCCGGATCCGACAAGAAGCACCCGAATCGTATCCGCAGCTTTTTTTTCAGCCCACTTCTGCCCCATCGGAGCAATGCTATCCGGCGGCAAATCTTCTGACATCGCAGGCATGGAAGAAAGAAGGGAAAATGCCAGCGCACAGCCAGCGGCGAGGAATCGATGATGATGGTTGGAGCTTTTCATGACTTTGAACTACTGGATTTCCAGTAATGGAACTTTCAGCAAAATTCGAGCTACAAGTTCTTGAAACGAGCTCAGTTCTTGCGTTTCAGCGAGATCGATTTGAATTCGCGAGTGAGGCTTGTCAGTGAAGCTTCAACGCCCATTCGTTCCAAACTCGACGCACCGACGAAGCCGACACAATCGGTCTTGTCGATCACCCGTGCCGCATCCTCAGGAGTGTTGATCGGACCACCATGGCACAGGAACAGGATGTCCTTACGAACCGTGTTCGCCGCGTCGATAATGTCTTGCGTCCGTTTGATCGTATCATCCCAGCTTGCTACGGCATTGGTCACGCCGATCGAGCCACCCACGGTGGTTCCGACGTGTGCGATGATCGCGTCAGCTCCCGCCTTGGCCATTTCGACCGCCTCTTCGGGTGAGCCGACGTAAACGATGCTGAAAAGGTCCATTTTCCTTCCGAGAGCGACCATTTCGTATTCTTTTTGCACGCTCATCCCGGTCTCTTCCAAGACCCCACGGAAATGACCATCGATGATGGTGTGAGTCGGGAAATTATTCACTCCGGAAAAGCCCATATCTTTCACTTTCCCAAGCCAATGCCACATCCGGCGGCGTGGATCGGTAGCATGAACCCCGCAGATCACGGGCACTTCCTCGACCACGGGAAGCACTTCATATTCGCCAATTTCCATCGCCACGGCATTGGCATCGCCATAGGCCATCATGCCAGCTGTCGAGCCATGTCCCATCATCCGGAAACGACCGGAATTGTAGATAATGATGAGATCGGCTCCGCCTTTTTCAATGAACTTCGCACTGATTCCCGTCCCTGCCCCGGCAGCGATGATCGCTTCACCTTTCGAGATCGTATCGTTCAGACGCTCGAGAACTTCGCTGCGGGTGTAGGGGTTTCCTTTTCCTGTCCATTGATTCGGCATACGCAGAACATGGAACCCGGCCTACAGGCCTAAGTCGAGGAAAGGCTCTATCGGGGAATCCACATGTATTTGTCAGCTCTCAACATCAGCCACGCATTGATTTCCAAGGCTCATCGTCAAAAACATCAACCGTCGCCGGGCCATGGCTCGCCGCCGGAGAAAGGATCGCCAGAATCACCGCATCCTCATCGGAATCATTGAAAGTCGCATGGACCACATCGGCCGGAATGTGAGCCACTTCGCCCGGATTCAGCACTTGTTTCTCCTGCTCCACCCATTGTTCGACCTTGCCTTGGAGCACATAAATCACTTCTTCCAATTCCGGGTGGCGATGGAAATTGTGCCCTTCCCCCGGTGGCAGCACGGCCCGGCAAATCTGCAAGCCCTTGGCATCCGCCACCTCTGGGTTGCATAGCCAATAGTTGGTCCTGCCTTTGAAATCTTCCTTAATGGCTTCAGCCTCGGTGATGAATGGTTTTCGTTTCATGATTTTCTAAACGTGCGTTCGGCGATTTCACTCAGCAGAGTTCCAGCCCGCGAAATCAACTCATCCAATGGCAAACCGGTTTCGGCAAGGCTGTGAATTCCATGAAACAACCCGCTCGCCCGAACTTCCTGGTCCACCATCCCGCAAAATGCCGTCACTGGGACGCCTGATCTTACTGCCATTCTTGCCAGCGACACCGGACCTTTTCCCGCCAAACTCTGATAGTCCAGAGCCCCTTCGCCGGTTACAACATGACTTGCGGATGCCACCCTCTCATCCAACCGCAGCAATCCGGAAATCAAATCAAAGCCGGATTCCAGAGTCGCCCCGGTGAAATGCAATAAGCCGAATCCCAGCCCACCCGCAGCTCCAGCTCCGGGTTTTTCTGCGGCCACCCATCCCGCGCTGTGATCTGCCAAGGCCGCCAAGGCCCGTTCAAGCAGCAGGCGATCCTCATCGCTCGCTCCCTTCTGTTTTGAAAAAACCGCCGTCGCTCCCCGGTTTCCCAGCAGAGGATTTTCCACATCGCATGCTGCCACCATGGCAGGAAGTGGAATGCGTTTACTTAGATCCACCGAGGCCAATTGTGAAAAGCACTGAGGCACCACATCGATCGGCTGTCCTGAGGCATCCAAAAATTCAACTCCGAGCGCAGCCGCCATTCCAGCCCCGCCGTCGTTGGTGGCACTCCCACCCAAACCAAGAATGACCCGATCCACCTGGTGATTCAAAACGGCGTCCGCGATTTGCATACCGACTCCTTTAGTGGTCGCCAGCAATGGACATAATTCATCTTTCCCGATCCGCCAAATTCCTGCGGTCTCAGCCATTTCCATGATCGCAATTTTGCCCTCCGCAGTTTGGGCGATGGCATAGCGACTCTGGATCGGCCGATTCAGCGCATCCACCGCAGGACAATCGATCCATTCTCCATGCATGGCTTCCGCCAGCGCATCCATGAATCCCTCACCCCCGTCCGCGATCGGACAATAATCGATTTCAGCCGTCGGACAGGCAGCGATGATACCAGCAATCATGGCATCCGCTGCCTCCTTTGCAGTAAGTGAACCTTTAAATTTATCCGGCGCGACTAAGAATCTCGATGACATATGGGTTATCAGTTCCCCACCACTTGGCAGGCTTCAGCTTAGCCCTAGTGATTCAAACTTGCGGCGGCAAGTTGAATTACCTAGTCCTCCAAAACAAACGTGACGATCTCCGCGAGATCAGACACCATCGCAAAAATCCA
This sequence comes from Luteolibacter pohnpeiensis, assembly GCF_016595435.1. Classification (GTDB taxonomy): domain Bacteria; phylum Verrucomicrobiota; class Verrucomicrobiia; order Verrucomicrobiales; family Akkermansiaceae; genus Luteolibacter; species Luteolibacter pohnpeiensis. The sequence goes on along the minus strand of NZ_JAENIJ010000021.1, from coordinate 50,969 downwards.
CCCATCGATTCTACTAACAAATGGCCACCATCGCAGTCATCGGCACCTTCGATTCCAAAGGTGAGGAGCACAAATTCATCGCTGAAAAAATCCGTCAACGTGGTCAGCAAACTTTACTCATCGACGTCGGCACCGGAGCGCCCGCAAGCATCGTGCCAGATATCACAAGGGAACAGGTAGCGGCAGCCGCCGGGCTCGACCTGGCACCCCTACTCGCCCGTAAAGATCGCGGAGAATGCGTCACCGCCATGGGGAATGCCGCCGCCATTTTACTGGCGAGACTGGCCGCTGAAAATGCCATCCAGGGAGTCATTTCACTCGGTGGAGGCGGAGGAACCGCGCTCGCCACCACCGCCATGCGCGCCCTTCCGCTTGGTCTTCCCAAGCTCATGGTCTCCGCTCTCGCCGCCGGCAACACCGCGGCTTACCTCGGCACCAAAGACATTGTCATGATGCCGAGCATCGCCGATGTCGCCGGACTCAACCGACTTTCGCGGACGCTATTCAGTCAGGCTGCAGGCGCGATCTGCGGCATGGTGGAATGCGAGGTGAATGTCGGAGAATCGCGCCCTCTGATCGTCGCCAGCATGTTCGGCAACACGACTGCCTGTGTGACGAAAGCGAAGGAAGTCCTGGAACAAGCCGGCTATGAAGTTCTCATCTTCGCGGCAACCGGCGCCGGTGGGCGCATCATGGAATCCTTGATCGAAAGTGGTATGGTAACCGCCGTACTTGATCTCACCACCACCGAATTGGCGGACGAAGCCGTCGGCGGCATCATGGGCGCAGGTCCACACCGGTTGGAAGCCGCGGCGACCGCCAACATCCCGGTGGTGATTGCCCCAGGATGCATCGACATGATCAATTTCGGCGAGCCGGATACGATTCCTCACAAGTTCGCCAACCGAAAATTTTATCGGCACAACCCGCAAATCACCCTCATGCGCACCTCAGCAGATGAGTGTTCGAAAATCGGCGAAATCATGGCGGAAAAAATCAACCTGTGGACCGCGCCTTCGGCACTGATGTTTCCTCGTCTCGGGCTAAGCGCGCTTGGCTCTCCGGGTCAGGAATTCAACGATCCAATCGCTGACGACGCATTATTTACCGCGCTTTCCTCCCATGTGAAAATTCCAGTTCAGTCCTACGATCTGGAGATCAACGATCCTCAATTCGCTGTTGCCTGTGCCGAAAAATTACTTGAGCTGATTGCGCTAAGTAAAAGCTGATCCGCGCATTCAGGTTGGTAGCTCGGGATTTTTTGATCCATTTGCGGAATCCAAGCACTTCCCCGAAAACTATTCACTTGAACACATTGCAAATCATTGCTTCGGTTCTCCGCATCAAGACTGATGCCTCATCCATTTCCAACACTTCGAACTTTCTACTATCTCGACCATTTTAAGGAAATGGTCGCATTTTTAGAAAATCACTATGCCAAAGTGTTGGCTGACGAAGAACGTGAATATATCGAGCATTTCAACCAATTGGGGCAACAAGCTCAGGCATTGAAAGTAAGAATGACGAATCGCCGGGGGCGAATTTTTCGAATCGAGTCATTCAAATATTCAGAAATCCCTGATCGCGACAGTTCGCTTCTCGAACTGCGGGAGCTTGGCTTTATCCGACCCTTGGAGGCAGCGGATGTTGATGAATGGTTAGATCTGCTAACTCGTGCTGAACTCGTCCAATTTCTGAAATCGGATGAAAATCCAGCGAAGTGCTGCACAAGCGGCAAAACCAAACAGCAGATCCGAAATTGGGTCAGAGAAAGCTACGGTTTCGCAGATTTCGCCAGGCACTTCACGCTGGAATCCTTCACCGTCCAGGCTCGAACACAGACGCTCGAGTATTTGCTTTTTCTCTATTTCGGCAAAACCCGTGATAGCCTGCAGGCATTTGCATTGAGGGACTTGGGAATTGTGAAAACTCAGTCCGCACAAACTCAATTCGAGGCCAGATTTCAGAGTCCGCAAAGCGCCAAGTCAGCATTTTTTTACAGCTCGATCGCCACAAAAATTGAGACTGCGGACCCCGGTGAATTGCTCATCATCGCGGATTCTGCAGCAGATTGGCCACCAGCAGTCGACCGGGAAACGGAGGCAAAATTCCATCGCGTCATCGCCCAGCTTGGTGGACGCCTGGAACGCATCGACTGTATTCCACAGGCTCTGCAGGTTTATGAACTATCGGATCACCACCCTGCCCGCGAGCGCATTTGCCGACTTCGTCACGCACGCGGAGAAACCGAAATCGTGCAGGCATTTTTGCAGCGAATTATCGATCAGCCTGCAAGTGATGAAGAGCTCTTGTTTGCCGAGGATTTTCATGCCCGGAAATTTGGCGGCCGCAAAATCGGCAGACTCACCCAGCTACTGCGCGAAGCCCCGATTCTAAAACTGGACGAGGCCTTCCGTGATCAGCCCGAAGAAGCGGTGGTCAGACATTTCATGGAGCTGGGTCAAACGGCGATCCATGTGGAGAATCATTTTTGGTCGGTGTTGTTTGGCGTAATGTTCTGGGATGCGCTTCACGGCGAATCCAGTTGCGCGACTCCCAATGAGTTTGAGCTGCGACCCACCCAACTTCTAAACCGAAGCTTTGCGGAGAAACAGGCCGATGTCATTGAGGCGCGTTTGCAATGGCTCGGCACAGCGAAAGCGGAAGCCTGGATCCAGGAGGTTTTCTCCAATCACTTCGGACAACCGAACGGTATCTTTCACTGGCGTGAGGAAGATTTGCCAATGCTGATCCGGTTTTTGAAAGCCGCAACTCCCACGGCCACAGCCACCATTTTGCGGAGAATCGCAGCAGATCCTAAATCCAATGGAAGAGGCTACCCCGATTTGTTGGTTTTCGATCCCGATGGGGTGAAATTCCTCGAAATCAAAGCCGAGGGAGACCAGATCCGGCGACATCAATTGGTGCAAATGGAAGCCCTGCGCGTAGCTGGTTTCGACGTTGGGGTGCTCAGGGTGCAGTGGTGGATCGATCCGATGCAGGAATACGTCGTGGTCGACCTCGAAACCACGGGGCGTCGCTCGGAAAGTCACCGGGTGACAGAAATCGGAGCACTAAAGGTCCGCAATGGTGAGGTGATTGATCAATTTCAGACGTTAATCCACCCGCAGCGCCGGATTCCAAAAATCATCACCGAACTCACGGGAATTGATGATCGAATGGTTGAGCATGCCCCCACTTTCGAACAGATTGCCGATTCGTTTCGAGAATTTGTGGGCGATGCCGTGTTGGTCGCTCACAATGCGAATTTCGACTACGGATTCCTTCGCGACGAATACACTCGTCTCGGGCAAAACTTTCGCCGCCCAACACTCTGCACCGTGGTGGCAATGCGGAAATTCTATCCGGGATTGGAGTCCTACAAACTCTCCCGACTGTGCGATGAGTTTTCCATCTCATTGGATCGGCATCATCGGGCGTTGTGTGATGCTGCAGCCACCGCAGAATTGCTCAAACTGATCAATCTCAAACGCATTATTAAACCAACCAGTTCATTCCAGGAATCCGAGATCGCCACGCGACCCTAAATCTGCATGCTCACGTCAATGTCTCCCCGGGAAGCACTGGTTGCTCTGAATTTACTGCCAAGAATTGGCCCCATCCGCGTGCGCCGTCTGTTGGAATCCTTCACGGACGCCACCGCCATCCTCAATGCCCCCAAGGATCGACTGATGCGAGTCGACGGCATTGGCGAGGAAACGGCAAAAATCATCACTTCCTGGGAATCACACGCGGACCCGCTCACTGAAATCGCCGATGCGGAACAACGTGGGATTTCGATCATCACCCACGATGACGCCGACTACCCCGCACCGCTGCGGGATGCCTACGACCCTCCCCTACTGTTGTATGTATGGGGTGACTTATCCCCAAAAGATCGCCATGCGATCGGGGTCGTCGGTTCCAGACGAACGACCCATTACGGCAAACAAGCGACCAAGAAACTCTCCTATCAACTCGCCAGCGCGGGCTACACCATCATTTCCGGCTTGGCGCGCGGCATCGATACCGCCGCCCACGAGGCCGCACTAGCTGCCAACGGTCGCACCATTGCGGTCCTTGGATCCGGTTTGGCAAAACTCTATCCACCTGAAAACCTGGCGCTTGCTGCAAAAATCGCCGAAGGCCATGGAGCTGTTGTTTCTGAATTCCCCTTAAACACGGCGCCAGATAAGCAAACTTTCCCCATGAGGAACCGCATCGTCGCCGCTTGGTCACAAGCCATTCTGGTCACGGAATGTCCGGCGTGGTCCGGTTCTCTCATTACCGCCAATTTGGCCTCGGAATATGGAAAGCCCATATTTGCCGTGCCAGGACCCATCGACAAACCTACCTCGCTCGGCTGCAATCAGTTGATTCGTGACGGAGCAACTCTAGTGATGGACGGCGATCATATTTTAGAAGATCTCGGCCAGCTTCCTTTGCAAAAGAGCACAGCTACGCCTTCTGACAAGCCACTTCCGCTTCCTGAATTACCCGAGGATGAAGCTAAGATTTTCTCTTACATCAACGCTGCCGAATCCCCGGTCGATCTGATCATTGAAAAGTCAGGTCTTCCCGCCCACGTCGTCACCGCGACGCTCATGAAATTGGAAATGCGCCGTTTGATTCGGGTGCTTCCTGGATTCCGCTACACCCTGCGTTGAGTGACGGCTTCGCCTTAATCCGCTTGCAAAATCCGATTTTCCGGGCCTAGTCCCTCCAAGCAACGCCTCGCCAGCCATCTTCATTCCATGGGAAAAACACTCATCATTGCCGAAAAGCCAAGTGTCATGACCGACCTCTCCCGCGCCCTCGCGAAGGTGCTCGGAAAGTTCGAAAAGAAAGGTTCGGGCCGTGATGCATACTTCGAAAATGACGATGCCGTGATCACTTCAGCAGTCGGTCACTTGGTGGAGTTGCGCATGCCGATGGGGCCAAACGGGAAAAAGCTGCCTTGGAAATTTGATGTTCTCCCCGCCATTCCCGATCGTTTTGAACTGGATCCCATCGCCACTTCCGAGGCGCGCCTCAAGCAAGTGCTGAAGCTTGCCAAACGCAAGGACGTCGACCTCATCGTCAATGCTTGCGACGCCGGCCGCGAAGGAGAGCTGATTTTCCGCTACATCATTGAAATCGGAAACATCCAAAAGCCAGTGAAGCGGCTGTGGATGCAATCGATGACCAATAATGCCATTCTCGAAGCGTGGGATAAACTCCGCACGGATGAGCAAATGAAGCCGCTGGCGGATGCCGCGAAATGCCGCTCGGAATCCGACTGGCTGGTCGGCCTGAATGCAACCCGTGCTCTGACCTGCTTCAACTCGCGCCACGGCGGATTCAACATCACCGCAGCGGGTCGGGTGCAAACGCCAACTTTGGCCATCCTGGCCGCTCGTGAGGCTGAAATCCAAGCCTTCAAACCAACGCCATACTTCGAAGTTCACGGAACTTTTGGTGTATCCGCTGGCCAATATCTCGGCAAATGGATCGATCCGGCATGGAAAAAAGATGAGTCGAACCCGCACAGTCGCCAGGAACGCATTTGGGATCAGTCGACTGCCGAAACCATTCGCGATCGCTGCGAAGGCAAATCCGGCACGGTCAGCGAAGAGAAAAAAGCCCAATCCCAAATTGCGCCGCAGCTCTACGACCTGACGACCCTGCAGCGTGAAGCGCCGTTTTCCGCCAAGGGCACACTTCAAATCGCCCAGGCACTTTATGAAAAACATAAGGTGATCACCTATCCCCGGACCGACTCCCGCTATTTGCCGGAGGATTATTTGCCAAACGTCCGGGAAACGATGCAGGAAATCGGCAACAGCGACCTCGATGTCGCCGGATTCGCCAAAGCTGTTCTGGCTGGCAGCGGCGATGGCAAGGGTCCGAAGCTGACGCAGCTGCGCCGGGTGTTCGATTCCAAAAAGGTATCGGATCACTTTGCGATCATTCCGACCGGCAAATTCGCCAAACTTTCGGACACGGAGCAAAAAGTTTTCGACATGATCGTCAAACGGTTCATCGCCGTGTTTTACCCCCACGCGGAGTTCGAACAAACCACCCGTCTGACCAAAATCGACCACGGCTCCGTTACGGATGTGTTCAAAACCGATGGACGAATCCTGACCAAGCCCGGCTGGCTTGAAGTTTACGGTCGTCGCCCAGGCGTTGCGGCTGGCAAAGACGAACTCGTTGCAGTCGATGAGGGCGAAAAAGCCAATGTGGATGCGATCGAACTGATCCACGAGCAAACCCGTCCGCCAGCTCGGTTCACCGAGTCCACTTTGCTTTCCGCGATGGAAGGGGCAGGAAAATTGGTCGATGATGAGGCGCTCCGCGAAGCCATGTCCGAACGCGGTCTCGGCACCCCCGCTACCCGCGCGGCAACAATTGAGGGATTGATTTCCCAAAAATACATGGCGCGGGACGGCCGCGACCTTCACGTGACGCCAACCGGCATGCGCCTGATCTCTTTGGTCCACCAAATGAACATTGAGGGTCTCTATTCGCCGAAGCTCACTGGTGACTGGGAATACAAATTGCGCCAGATGGAGCAAGGATTGCTGGAGCGCCCAGCGTTCATGAAGGAGATCATCTCCTACACCAACGAGATCGTCGAAAAAGCCCATCATTTGGCCGAAGCTGCCAAGAGCCAGAAGTTCCCGGACGTGGAAGTGCACCACCCCGTGCACGGCGATTTTGTTCTGCGTCAAACCGATGCGACTTACGAATCGCGCGATCCGGACACTCCGTTCAAACTGAAAAAACACATCGCTGGCCGCCTCATCACCGAAGAAGAGCTCAAGGAGTTATTCCTCAAAGGCACTGTCGGCCCATTGAGCGGATTCAAGTCGCGATTCAACAAGCTATTCGATGCCAGCCTGGCGTTGGACGAGAAATTCAAAGTGAATTTCGTGTTCGACAGCGATGAAAAAGACAGCGCAGTTGAATTGACGGAAGATCAGTTACTAGGCGAAGCGACACTTGCCGATGGCAAGAAGGTGAAAGTTTACGAAACCGAAAAAGCCTATCATGTGCCGGAGCTCGTCACGAAGAAGGACGCCAACGGAATTCGGATCGGCAAGTCCATCCTCCAGCGTGAAATCCCAGCGGATCAGGCATTGAAATTGCTCTCCGAAGGCAAGACCGATCTATTGAAAGGCTTTGTCTCAAACCGCACCAAACGGAAATTCGACGCCCATCTCACGTTTGATCCGAAAGACGGCAAAATCGGCTTCGATTTCCCGCCACGCGCCGCCAAAAAAGCCGCAGCGAAAAAGTAGCAAGTCCACCGGCCACCGGGAATCCTAAGACAAATTCAAGTTCCCGTGGTTTTATTCCACGGGAATGTCCTCCAGAGTCAACGATCTCCAGTTCAAGACCTTTCGGCGGGCTGCAGTCACCGCTGGGGCATTGCTCTGTGCCACCCTGGCTACCTGCAACAAATCCACTCCCCGTTCCCCGAAGAGTGCAAAGCCGGAGAAATCGGCCCAAAGCTCCGCATCTGCCGCCAAACCTCTCGGCACGGCTCCAGGCACGGAATTGCCACCGGTCGATGCCGCCTCCACAAACCCTCAACAGGATGACAATCAGGAGTCTGCAAAGGCATTGGCTGCTGATTTGATTGATTCCGCTGAAGATTCACCGGCGGATGAAGCGCTTGCGCTCAACTTTGCCGCCTTCCGGCTCGATCCAGGGAACGTCCAAGCTAGAAGGAACTTAATCATGCTACTGACAAAAATTCAGTGGTATTTCCCAAAAGCGAAGATCCAGCACCAGATACCCATTGAGCACCTTGCGATTGCGAATGGCTCGCTTTGGGTAAGCCTATCTCAGGGTCGGCAACGCGACGAGCTGAATACGACTGTCCGATGGGATGCGATTTCGTGGTCAATGCGAGCCGAACTTTTCCCGGTCCATGGAGCATCCACCAGCAGCCTGACCGTTTCTCCGAACGGCAAGTATTTGGTCGTTCAGCGCGGTTCTGGAGATCACGCGGTTACCTTGCTCTGCGACGCATGGACCATGGAGCCTATCCGCGATCTCGGCTCGCTGCCGGATCATACCAATCCAAGCTCCGTACTTGTTTTTTCGCCGGACGATTTATTGCTCGCTCGCCCTGAAGCCGATCATTTGACCTGGGACATTTGCGACAGCGCCACCGGTGAAGTTTTCCGCAGCGAAAAACTGAACTCGCCAGCAGTTGCGGCAAGATTGGACCGCAGCGGCCTGCAATTGCTGATGCCAGATGCGTCCGTCACTCAGATTTCACTCACTCCGAACGAACAGATCTCCAATTTACCTGCTCCCTACCCAGCGAAAATCCTTCAAGGGGTTTACCTTCTCGGAAAAAGCCAGCCAGCACTGCTGCTCGACCAAGGAGCCAATCTCCCGCGCAAACTGGCGATCAAAGACCGTACGGATCTGCTGGCGATTCCCTGGAGCCGCCAATCTTCAGTCTGGGCGAATCTTGTTCCGAGCAAAGACAGTCCTCTAACGGTGCAGAAAACGACGACATTTTTCAACGGCGCAAATCGTAGCCCGATCCGGAGTTCAGGTGAAGTCACCGCCTTGGCGTTCGAAGGCAACAAAGCCTATGTCGGAACCCGCAGCGGGATGCTTGAAATCTACACTCTCTTGCCGGCTACAAAGAATGAGCCATCAGGCATCGATGCGCCTGAACCACCTGATACTGAATCCATTTCAGCCCTAGGCTCCATCTGCAGCGCTCTGTGCGGACTCGAATTTCGAGAGCAAGATTCGATGCTGCATCCACTGAACGACGATGAGCGATATCAGCGCCTCAGCATCATCCGCACGACGGAGTTGAAGAAAGTTCTACCGGAAATCGATTTCGGAGATGTCCTCAATGCTGTTGCCGGAGACCCTCCCATTGGATTGCCTGCGGATGTAACAAAGCCCCTATGGGATCGACTGAATCGCTCCAAATGGGTTGGCCATGAAATCGAGGAGGATTCCTCATCCCAACCCCCGTCCACGGATCCGTTGAAAGTCGTCCGGGAGCTTTTCGAATCCGGGGACAAGGATCAGATTTTATCCTATCTCGAACAAAGTCCCAAGAAAGGCCCCGTAGCGGCAGAAGCGCTACGCCTCGCCATGAAATCCAACGAGTCGGCAATCATCTCCGCCTGCGTCCAGCGTGCAGAAGATTTACCCCCTCTCTTGCAACGACTGGCCGCTTCGAGAATCGGGATTTTGGAGAAACGACTGCCGGAAGTGATCAGCCTGTGGCCAAATGGAGTGCCCCGGTATGATAAAATCCGCATGGTTCAAAATTGGGACGGATGGGAGCAGGTCGATTTCGAAGCCGCATTCGACCAACTTCAATCGACTTTGGATCAGGAGCTGGCGCCCCTGTCGCTCCCTGAAGACCCGACGGTCGAGCAAATGCATCAGTTGGCCAAACGGCTGCTATCGCCCGAGACATTGGCCCAAGTCGGACGGAAAACCCTCGCAGTGGCTTGTTCGGATGCGGCATATACCATGGCAAAACTTCGAGATACCGCCGACGAAGCAAACCAAATTGCCAATTTAGCCCTCAAGCTCGGAGCAGATCCGGCCCCATGCATTCGCAGCCAAGCCACGGCACTGACAACTCTGGAACACTATCAGGATGCCCACGAAGCGTGGATATCGCTCATCACCGACTACCCGGCTGAGGCTCATGTGCCACACGATTTCACTGAAGCCGCGTATTCTGCGTTCCAACTGGGCAAGGGCAAACAGGCGATGAATATTCTGGGAAAAGGCATGTCGGAGTTCCCGCAAAATGCCGATTACGCCCTACAGTCGGGGTGGATTGCTTTACTCACAGAGCGACCGGAGTTCGCCTACGATTTCCTGCTGGTTGGCCTCGCCGCAGGCTACGCGGATGATTCGCAGGAAAACGCCCTGGCGCTTTTGGCGATCTCCGCCGCGCAGTCTGGATATCCTGAAGAAGCCCAACGGCATTTTCAGGAATTGGTGGAGCTAAACCCAGACTGGAAAGACCCTGCCACTCTGGAAACCCTCAACTGGCCGGATGGCTTGAAAGCCACCCTGCGCCAGTTGACTTGGTAAAATCGGTGATTTCTGGCAATTATTCGCCTTCCTTCATTTCATCGGCCTTTTCTTCGGTTTTATCGGCGGCTTCATCCATTTTTTCACCCGCCTTTTTCATGATCTCAGCCGTCTTCGCCTTTGCGGCCTCCTTGCCTTCTTCCATTTTATCCGCCGTGTGATCCATCATTTCGGAGCCTTTTTCTTTCGCCTTCTCCAAGCCCTCCTTCGTCGCCTCACCCAGGTCGGACATGACTTCCTTGCTCTTTTCTGCTGCAGCGTCGGTTGCCTTGCTGAGTTTTTCTCCAGTGGCCTCCATCATCTCGCCAGCACCTTCGGCGACTTTATCGGCCCCTGAGTCCATTTTGCGGCTGCTGGCATCAGGAGAGCTCTTGTCGCATGAAGCGAGCAGAAGTGGGGCGATCAACATCGGAAGTGCAATTTTGGTAACGTATTTCATGGCAATTTGGTGGTTCGTTTGCGGCTACTAAAGCCAAGCCACCGACTTTAAACGATGATGACATTCGAGTCAAAAAAGGAAATTGGTGCGATTCGCAATGTCGCGGTAAAACTGACCTTGCTCCCCAGCTTGTTGACTGATTGAACAGTCGCGCAGTGTCAAAGAATTTACTCCTCCTATTGGTGACAATCTTGTCATCCATCGGCCTCGCGAACGCCCAGCCGGTGATTACTGAATTCATGGCGTCCAATGACAACTCCATCACCGACGAAGATGGAGATCATTCCGATTGGATTGAGATCCACAATCCAACCACCGAAACCATCAATCTAAATGGTTGGCATTTAACGGATAAAGCGGACAACCTTACGAAATGGACGTTCCCGGGGACCACGCTTGCGCCGGATGGCTATCTGGTTGTTTTCGCTTCCAACAAAGATCGGGCGGTTGCTGGCAGTGAGCTCCACACGAACTTCGCCCTTTCCGCCGGAGGCGAATATCTGGCTCTCGTCGCGCCCGATGGCGTCAGCATCGCCACCGAGTTCTCGCCTGAATACCCTTCCCAATCAACCGATCTATCCTATGGCGTGACCAATCCCAGCGAGTGGGTTCAGCTGTTTGGTCTCGGTAGTTCCGTCAAGTATCAGGTTCCTACCAGCTCGACACTCGGTGACACTTGGATTGCGAAAGATTTCTCCGACACTTCCTGGACTACCGGGAGCTTGGGACTCGGCTATGACCTCAGCACCAGCCCGGTGGATCTGACCCCTTACATCACGACCAATGTGCAGAGCCAGCTCTATCAGCAGCGCACTAGCATCTATTTCCGCGTGCCATTCACCGTGGATGACCCAAGTCAAATCCTCGCGTTGGAAATGCGCACTCGATACGACGACGGCTACGCTGCCTTCCTGAACGGCGGCACAACCCGTGTGGACGCCGTAAATGCCCCTACGACGCTTGCTTGGAATTCTTCGGCCAGCGGTAAAGTGGATGATGTCGACGGCCTCGTCCGGCAAATCACGAACCTCAATGATCATATCAGTGAGTTGACGGCTGGTAGCAACGTGATGGCCTTTCAGGGCTTCAACCTGAATACCAGCAGCACCGACTTTCTGGTTTCCCCAGAGCTCTGGGCACAAGTTCCGAAACCTGATGAAGAGCCGCAGGTCGGCTTTTTTGCAGTCCCAACCCCGGGTGCCCCAAATTCCGGAAGTGATGGCCTGCTGTTGGATGATACTGTCACTTTCTCATCTCCTTCCGGAACTTTCACCGGCAGTAAATCGGTGACGATTTCCGGCGCTGTCGCCTCCAGTAAGGAAATTCGTTATACCACCGACGGCAGCGTCCCAACCGCGACCTCGACCCTCTACACCGGTGCATTGACACTCAATGCCACCACTTTGCTCAGAGCACGGATATTTGATTCATCCGGAGCTGGCGGTGCCACCAGCACGGTGCACTACCTTCGATTGAGCAGCAGCCTCGCGAATCGTGAGTCCAACCTACCAATGATCGTGATGGATGCCCAGGGCCAGACCCTGAACGACACCACACGGCTTGGTGCCTACTTCCAGTTATTTGATCGCGACGAAAACGGCGTAAGCTCGCTGGCCAATCAACCGGATGTCTCGACTCGCGAAGGCATCCGCTACCGGGGCTCCTCTTCTCAGAATTTCCCGAAAAAACCCTACAGCGTCGAGTTTTGGGATGAAACCGACAATGGCAAGGATCTCGAAATTCTCGACATGCCCGCCGAATCGGACTGGGTTTTCTACGCTCCATACTACTTTGACCGGACCTATACCCGAAATCCGTTCATCTATGAAGTTTCGCGCCGCCTTGGCCGCTATGCGCCGCGTACCCGTTTCGTCGAAGTATTCTACAACAGTGACGGGGGTGACCTTGTCGATTCCGATTACGCCGGGGTCTATGTTTTCATGGAGCAGATCAAGCTCAACAGCACCCGAATCGGCTACGGCACGGTGGACTCGTCTGATGTCCCACCTGACGGCACCATTGATCCGCTGGCGGAAGGCGATTGGACCGGTGGTTACCTGCTGAAAATCGATCGCGCGGATTCCGATGAATACGACTGGCGGACCAACCACGGAATCCCAACGCAAATTTCAGGAACTACCAACTCCATCATTCTGAGCCGACCGAAAATGGAAGATCTCGATGGAGGGCCTTACACATCGGATAGTGCGGCGACCTCGGGGTCGCGACAGGTGGCATACATACGATCTTATGTTCAGAGCTTTGAAGACGCGCTCTACGCTGATCAAGCGGACGGATTTAGCACTCATAACTACCTCAATTACATCGATCGAGATGCGTGGATTGACCATTTGCTGATGGTTTCATTTTCGAAGAACGTGGATGGCCTGCGCCTGAGCGCCTTTTTCTACAAGCCACAGAATGCCAAGCTCTCCGCTGGCCCAGTCTGGGATTTCGACCGTTCGATGGACTCCTACGATGGCCGGGATGACAGCGCCACCACTTGGTATGGCAGCTCCGACGCAACCCAGTATTTCGATTACGATTGGTGGGGAATGCTGTCATCGGACCCTGATTTCGCGCAGAAGTTCTACGACCGCTGGGCTGAATTGCGCAAAACCGTGTTCTCCGACGAAAGTTTGACCGAACTGGTTCTTTCCATGCGAGATGAGATCGACAGCACCGCAAATGGTCTCACCTCCGCAGCTGCACGCGATGCGGCACGCTGGTCGTCCAATGAACCCCGCAGTGGTTCATTTACCGCTGAAACGCAGGCCATGCTCACCTGGATTCTCAATCGGGCGAGCTGGATCGACAACCGCACGGTTACTGGTGGCACCTTGCCTTCGGCACCGACTATTACGGTTTCTGGAAATCTGGTCACCATCTCGGGATCAGGCACCCTTTACTACACCCTGGACGGTTCCGACCCACGGGCAAGTGGTGGCACTTCACAAGGATTGGTCTACACCGGCACCTTTGACATCGGCTCTGCTTCGACTCTGATCGTCCGCGCATGGAACGGTACCAGCTGGAGCACCGCCAGCACGGAAACCTTTGCCGTGCCAGATGGTGACCCGGAATTCATTCCAACCATTACAGCGGACTGGAATAATAACTCGAACTGGTCGACCAGCCCTGCCGATTACCCGAATGGCGTGGGTGCATCACCGATCATCGGACCTCCATCTGCAGGAGATCGCGACGTAAACCTCCAGGCGTCTGTCACCGTCGGCAAGATCACATTCCCTCAAGACGGCTCGGTCGATCGGAACCGAATTGAAGGCGAAGACGAAGGCAATTCCCTCACCTTTGACAACGGCGACGATCCCGCCGAGCTGGACATCAGCGGAACGGGAGAAGGTTATGTGGAAATCGAAGTCGCAGGTGGCACCCAACTCAACAGCGATCTGCAATTGAACGTGACCAACCTCGTCGGTGACGGAGATTACGGTGCCCTGCGTCTGCGCGAATCCTGGACCGGAACCGGTGGAATCACCAAGCTCGGCGCCGGTGTTGCCAGCTTCACCGGAGACGACAAGCTCTACTCGGGAGCGACCCGGATCGAAGAAGGCGTCCTTCAAGTGACGGGACCATCTGCGATGCCGAACACGCCTTCGGTTACCGTGCTCGATGGTGGTCAGTTGCGACTCACTTCCGGCGGCAGTGCTGAGGAACCTCGACTCTACACCTTCGGCGGCGATCTGTTCCTGAATGGCTCTGGCCGTGGTGAGGAAATCGATGATTCGTCCGGCTTGGGCAAACTCGGAGCACTTCGCTACGATCCCGGCAGCAACGACAACAATCTTGCCATCCTCTCCAACAATCTGGAGTTCCAATCCGACACCGACCTCCACGTCGACGGCGGAACCAACGAACTGCAAGTCACCGGCGCGCTTCGCGGCACTGGTAGCATGCGGAAAACCGGGGGCGGCATTCTGGCCCTGTCCGGAGATGATTCCAGCTACACGCAAGATGTTCAGATCGAAAACGGTCAACTCATGCTCCGCGGCTCCATCGGTTCCGCCATCAATCTGGCGGACTCTGGTGTTCTGAACGTTGGCGGTTCCACGGCTGCACTCAGCGGAACCGGCAGTCTCGTCCTTCCCGGCACGAGCCTGACCACACCTGCAATCACCGGGTTGAACCGCTCCATGATCTTCACCACATCTGCTCCTGATCTTTCCGATTCGTCGGACAGCGGCAATGCGTTGATCATCACCAACTCACCGGGCGTCCCGACGAGCCAGGACTTCTATCTCGATCTATCCAGCGTGACATCCGCGACGATTGTTCAGGGCGGCTACCTCCTTCCTGCGTCGGCTTCCGTAGCAGATGTTCTGGATGCAAGCACGACCCGCGTCTTCATCGCTGACAGTGCCGGTAGTTACTCGTTCAATGGTCAGACTTGGAGATTGAGTACCGGCGCCACACTCACCAGTGTGCCAACCACGCTCAGCACCTCCAGCGGTTCCACCAGTGGACGGATTCTGGAAATCCGCTTCGATGGCAAAGCACTGACCTACGAAGCATTCCGATCCGCGTTCTTCAGCGCTGCGGATGCAGCCAATGCGGCGATTTCCGATCCGGAAGCCACGCCGTTTGGCGATGGAGTGCCGAACCTGCTGCGCTATGCACTGGGAGTGGGTGCCGGAGACAACGTTCAAGACTTCCTGCCGAAGCTGACATTCTCGGGCACCACGGCATCATTCAGCTTCCCATACGACCCATCCCTTCGTGGATTGCGTTGGATCGTTGAAAGCTCCAGCGATCTCGATGTTTGGAACGAGGCGGATGTGCTGTTTGACTCCAGCACCGATCTCAATCTGCCCGATTCGAACGGCATGCTGACGATCTCGGACGAGCCAACTGGTTCCAAGCAGTTCTATCGTTTGAGAGTCGTGGAAGACGCAACTCGATGAACGAAAACTGACGATTCCTGAATTCGATATGAGTTGTCCTTGCGCGCGGCGGCTCCGGGGGGCATGGAAAGAGGCATGGACCATTGGTTGCTGATCTTCTCCACGCTGCTCGCCGCCGCGGGCGCGTTCTGGGGCATCCTTTCGGTGCGCCAGGGCAAACGCAGCCGATGGACCGTCATCTGGATGGCGGGAACCTTTCTGCTGCAACTCGGATTTCTCACCGTGCGGGGCCAGGACCGTGCCGCCTGCCCGCTGCGCGACACCGGTGAGATTCTGGTTTACCTTTCCTGGTCCCTGACGCTGTTCTATCTGCTGATCGGCCCGGCTTACCGGATCTCGCTGTTGGGCGTCTTCTCCGCTCCCTTGGTGGTGATTTTCCAATCCACCGCCTTATTCCCGGGCGTTTTAGCTGTATCTCCGGAACGGGTCGCCAATACCAGCCCGTGGGGCGAAACCCATTCGGCCGTTTCGGTCTTATCCTACGGAGCATTTGCCCTCGCCGCAGTCGCAGGAACGATGTTTTTGGTTCTCGATCACCAACTCAAAGCCCACCAGATGGCAGGCGGCTTATTCCGCAATCTCCCGCCAATACGTGAGCTCCTGACCTCGCTGGGAAGATTGCTCTGGCTGGGGCTGGGACTGCTCACCATCGGCATCATCGCCGGATTACTCATGCCACGGAACGGCTCCATGGCTCACTTGATCGCTGCAATCGCAGTCTGGTTCGCCTACGCAATCCTGTTGTTGGTCCGAGCCAAACGCGGACTAAGTGGAAGAAGCCTGTCGCTCTTCACCGTAGCGGTTTTCGTGCTTTCCCTCGCCGTTTTTGCCCTGATCTGATGGAACTTCTTTGCCTGGGACTGAACCACCGGACCGCGCCTGTGGAGGTGCGTGAGCGCTTCGCCGTGGGAACCAATAAGCTCGGCGCAGCCGCTGCAGAAATCGCGGCTCTCGCGGATGTTCCTGAGGGCGTCGTCGTCTCCACCTGCAATCGCACGGAATTTTACCTCGCCGGAGAAAATGCTCACGCCACCTTGGAACGCCTGGAGCAAGGGCTCTCAGCGCGGGAAAAGCTCGAAGCCGAAATATCCGAACACTTTTACCGATTGGAAAAGGCGGATGCCGCCCGCCACCTCTGCCGGGTCGTGAGTGGTCTCGATTCCATGGTGCTGGGCGAAACTGAAATTTTCGGCCAGGTCAAACAGGCCTACAATGCCGCGCTCGAAGCCGGCTCCACTGGCTCAATCCTGAATCGCCTGTTCCAGCGCGCGTTCAGCGTCGGCAAAAAAGTCCGCACAGAAACCCGCATTCAGGAAGGCTCGACCTCGATCGGAAACGTCGCGGTCGATCTCGCGGAAAAAATCTTCGGTCACCTCAAAGACAGCCAGGTGATGATTCTGGGCGCTGGGGAAATGAGCCGGATCACCGCGCAAAGCCTGGTTTCCCGCGGTGCGCGATCGATCTTTGTCACCAACCGCTCGTTTGAGCGCGCGGAAGAACTGGCCCGCGACATGGGCGGCAGCGCGGTTCGATTCGACGATTGGCAGCGCGTTCTGGAACAAGTCGACGTCGTGATTTCTTCCACCGGTGCCCCTCACGCCATCATCAAACGAGCTGACGTCGAAATGGTACGCCGCGCCCGCAAATTCCGCCCGCTGTTCTTCATCGATATCGCTGTCCCGCGCGACATTGATCCCGCAGTGGCTGAAATTGACGAAGTATACCTTTACGACATCGACACTTTGGAACAGCTGGCAGAGGAGGCTCGCACACGCCGCCAGCGCCAAATCACCGAATGCGAACGGATCATTGATCTCGAATTGAAAAAACTGAATCTTCCTGGAACCTGAGATGAGCGACATCCCCACCCCACCCATCATCGTTGGCACCCGTGGCAGCGAACTTGCCTTGGTGCAGGCTACCGCCACCGAGGCGTCGCTGGCTCAGGCGTTTCCCCGGATTTCCATTCAGCGCCAGGTGATCAAAACCACGGGCGATCGCCGCACGGATGTAGCGCTCAGTGAAGTGGCCAAAGCGGAAGGGATTTTCGATAAAGGAGTCTTCATCAAGGAACTCGAACAAGCCCTGGACAGCGGCGATATCGACATTGCCGTGCACAGCCTCAAGGACATGCCAACCACCTTGGGCGAGCGCTTTGAATTGGCCGCTGTGTTGGAACGCGCGCCGATTCGCGATGTCCTGATCACCTGCCAGCCAGGTGGTCTCGATGGTTTGCCAAAAGGAGCACGGGTGGGAACCAGCAGCGTCCGCCGGGCCATGCAGCTCAAATGGCTTCGCCCGGATCTGGTCACCCAAGACATTCGCGGGAACGTCCCGACCCGGTTGCAAAAACTTTCAGACGGCAACGATTACGACGCGATTCTACTGGCTGAAGCCGGCTTGATCCGACTGAACCTGATTTCTTTCTCTGAAGCCGAAGGCGCGGAATTTGAATCCGTGAATGGTTTCACCAATCTGCACGTCTACCGCCTGCCGGAGGATCAATTTCTGCCCGCGGCCGGTCAGGGCGCGATCGGTCTGGAAATCCGCTCGCATGACGCTCGTTCGCGCGCGCTGGCGCACTCGATCGGCCACGCGGAGACATGGACCCGCATTCGCGCCGAGCGTGAGTTTCTGCGACTGCTGGATGGAGGCTGCCACACACCTGTTGGCGTTTCATCCTGCATCAAGGAGGACTACCTATTCCTCAAAGCAATCGTATTCCCGGAACAAGGCGGCACCCCGAAAACCGCCGAAGTCAGTGGACTTGCAGCCAACCCGATCTCCCTCGCCTTCCAGCTTTTCCAATCCCTGTCATGACCGCATCCGGAATTTGTTATCTCGTCGGCGCCGGCCCAGGCGACCCTGGCCTTGTCACCCTACGCGCCAAAGAATGCATCGAGGCGGCGGATGTGCTGGTGTACGATGCCCTTAGTAGCCCGGAGTTGCTCCGCTGGACGAAACCGGGATGCGAAAAAATCTATGTTGGCAAACGCGCCAAGGATCACGCGCTACCGCAGGACAAAATCAACGAGCTGATCGTCGAGAAGTCCCAGCAAGGCAAATCCGTGGTCCGGCTGAAGGGCGGTGATCCGATGATTTTCGGTCGCGGCGGCGAGGAGGCTGCCGAGCTTGCAGCTGCCGGAGTTCCTTTTGAAATCGTCCCCGGCATCAGCTCCGCAATCGGTGGCCCCTCCTATGCGGGCATCCCCGTGACACATCGCGATCACAACACGCAGTTGACCATTTTCACCGGCCACGAAGATCCGACCAAGGGCTTCACTTCGGTCGATTACGCTCAGCTTGCGAAAACTCCGGGAACCAAGGTGTTTCTGATGGGAGTTTCCCGTTTGCGGGAAATCGCCAACGCATTCATCGAACATGGAGCCGAAGCAGACACACCGATCGCGCTCACCCGCTGGGCCACGACGGGTTCGCAATGGACGATCGAAGGAACTCTAACCACCATCGCCGACATCGCGGAATCGGTCGACTTCAGCTCACCCGCTGTAGCGGTGATTGGCAACGTGGTGAAAGAGCGATCCAAGATCAACTGGTTCGAAACCCGGCCGTTGTTTGGCAAAAAGATCGTCGTCACCCGCACGCGCGAACAAGCGGGCGAACTTTCCAAAAACCTGCGGAACCTGGGCGCCGATGTGATCGAGCTTCCCACCATTCGCATCGAGCCACCGGAGGACAAACTCGGGTTCGCGGAAATGGTGACTCACGCCCATGAATATGACTGGCTCGTTTTCACAAGTCCGAATGGCGTGGAAAAATTCTTCGAAGCCTTCTTCGCGACCTACGGTGATGCCCGTAGCTTAGGCAATCCGCGCATTGCAGCGATCGGCGCGGGAACTGCAGCCAAGATTCAGGAATATCGATTCACCGTCGATCTCATCCCAAAACGCTTCGTGGCGGAAGGATTGATCGAGGCGTTCGAAAATGAATCCGTTGAGAACCTGACCATGCTCTGGGTGAAGGCGGAAGAAACACGAGACATCATCGGCAAGGGCCTGGAGAAACTCGGCGCGATCGTCGACGAATGCATCGCATACCGGACCGTCGCCGAAACCGAGGACCTCACCGGTGCCCGAGCGAAACTGGTCGAACAAGGTGCGGACATGATCACGTTCACTTCCAGCTCCACCGTGGACCATTTCTTCAATCTCGGACTGGATTGGCCGGATGATTGCGTGGCCGCCAGCATCGGCCCGGTAACTGGCAAGAACCTCCGCAGCAAGGGCATGCCGCCTGCTGTCGAAGCGACCCAGCACGACATCCCCGGCCTGACCCAGGCAATCGTCGACTATTTCAAAGCATAACCCGACGACCCGGCGTTCGACTACTCATCGTGACTGATCGTTGCATTGCGGAGGTATTCGCAAAGCAACGGGATGCGCTCACCTGCGGAATCAAGCTCTAACAAGTGCTGCCGCAGGTCCGGATCGTGGACGAATTGCTGGCTTACGATATCCGTCATCAAGCCGGGTCCGTCCGACCGATCCAGCAGCGAAAGAATCCCTTTCTGAACTTCATCCGGCAACTCGCGAATGGCATCTTCCACCGCACCGCGCAGGGTTTTCATCGCTGCCTCCGCCTGATTTTCGGGATCGAAATAAAGCAATTGCGGTTGGATGCTCGCGCATGGGTAGCTGTATTCCGGGTGCCACTGGGTAAACCGCACCCGCATGACCCCATGCAGCAATAGTTCAGAGGTCCCGTCTTCCTGCTCACGCGATGCTCTCACCAGGCCTATGGTTCCGATTTTCGCCGCGCACTCCGCGAGATCTTCGCCTTCGTCAGCGACCCTGCGGGCGATGGCAAAAAAACAATCCCCTTCCAATGCCCGTTCGAGCATTTCGCGATAGCGTGGTTCAAAAATTCGCAGCGGCAGTCCTCCATGGGGAAAGAGAGTGCAGTCGGGCAGCAGCATGACACCGCAACGATCGGGCAGTTCAAGACTCGTCATCAGTAGAAAAAGATTACACGAGCGGATATCCTGCGCAAGCATGCTCGATTTCGCACCGTAGAAGATCCGTTAGATTTTTCTCGCAAGACTCAGTCTCTGAGGAGCTTTGGCGGAATACTCCGTTCCAACAATCTTTGAAAAACGACGGATTCCTCTTTTTATCCATCCCCTCCATTTTTACAAACAAACCGTCTTCGCGATAACGCTCGTTTTCGTGAAACGCCGCGAATCAAAACATCCGACCCAATGATCGAAGTCGAAAGCCTGACCAAACAATTCGGAACCAAACTCGCCGTCGACAATCTCTCGTTCTCCGTAAAACCGGGCGAGGTGCTTGGCTTCTTAGGGCCAAACGGTGCAGGAAAATCCACCACCATGCGCATGGTTACCGGATTTTTTCCCCCAACCTCTGGAGATGCCAAAATCTGTGGTATCTCCATTGTCGACAATCCAGCCAAAGCAAAAACCAAAATTGGCTATCTCCCGGAATCCGCCCCCCTTTATCAGGACATGACGGTGACCAGCTTCCTCAAGTTCTGCGCGGAAATCCGCGGTCTGAGAGGCTCCAGAAAACGGGACGCGGTTGAGCGAGCGATCGAAACCTGCTTCCTGCAAAATGTAGCGCGCCAATCGATTGACACACTTTCCAAGGGTTATCGTCACCGCACCTGTCTTGCCCAGGCACTGTTGCACGACCCAGAAGTTCTGATTCTCGATGAACCCACCGACGGTCTTGACCCAAACCAGAAATATGAGGTCCGCCAGCTGATCAAACGCCTTGGAACGACCAAGGCGATTTTGTTTTCCACCCACATCCTGGAGGAAGTCGAGGCGGCGTGCACCCGCGCCGTCATCGTCGACCGGGGAAAAATCGTCGCAGATGGCACTCCTGCCGAACTGATTGAACAATCCGGAACTGGATCGCTTACCGATCTTTTCCGCACCGTCACCACTCGTGACACCGAAGCCGCCGCCTGATCCGCAGTCCTTCCCTAGCCACCTCCAATCATGTCATTTCTCACCATTTACAAGAGAGAGCTGAAAAGCTACTTCACCCAACCCACCGCCTACGCAGTCATCGTGATCTTCCTGCTGTTCTCGATGATCATGACCTTCTCGTTCGGTCAGTTCATCAAGGTCGGCGATGCATCACTCGAATGGTCATTCTTTTTCTGGCACCCGTGGTTGTTCATGCTGCTGGCCCCCGCTGTGGGCATGAAATTATGGGCAGATGAGCAGCGCAACGGAACCGTCGAACTGTTAGGCACCTTTCCAACATCCACCTGGAGTGCCATTCTCGGCAAATTCCTCTCCGCCGCCACGGTCTGGCTGATCGCACTGGCTCTCACGTTCCCCATCGTCATCACGGTCAATTATCTCGGTGAGCCCGATAACGGCGCGATCGCCGCAGGTTATCTCGGCAGTTTCCTGGTTTGCTGCACCTTCCTCGCGGTGACCATGTTGGTATCCGCATTCACACGAGATCAGGTCGTCTGCCTCATCGTTTCCGTATTCGTCTGCGTCCTCATGGTGCTCTGCTCTTATGACGACTTGGTCATGCAGTTCTCCAAAATGGCACCAACCTCCGTGGTTGAAGCATTCACTTCCTTTGGGGTGTGGGATCACTTCAGTTCTTTGAACCGTGGTCTGTTCCGAGTGCAGGACGCCGTCTGGTTCGCCTCACTGATCTTCATCCCTCTCCTCGGCACCAGCGCCATCCTTTCCGCCAAACGCGCCTGATTATTACCTATGAAAACTTCTCGCCCGGTCACTCGAGCCGCATTCGGCATCGCCGCTCTCGTCGCCATCGCCATTCTGGCGAACTGGTTGGTTTCTCTAACATCCTTCGGCAATCATGGTGCGGATTTCACGGAAAACAAAATCCATACTTTATCCGATGGCACACGCTCGATTCTTGAGCATCTGGATACCCCCGTCGTCATCCGCTACTACGCCACCCGCAATACCGACTACCTGCCGGAGCAATTGAAGCTCCACATGCGCCGTGTGGATGACCTGCTCAAGGAATATGCCTCGCTTTCACATGGCAAACTCCGGATTGAAAACCTCGATCCGCAACCTGATACCGATGCCGAGGATTCCGCCAATCTGGACGGCATCAACGGTCAGCGCTTCAACGATCAGAACCTCTACTTTGGCCTCGCGATTTCATGCCTGGATAAAACGAGTGTACTTCCTTTCCTCAACCCCAACGAGGAAACCATGCTCGAATATCAGTTATCCAAAGCGATCTCTGATGTTTCCATGCCAACCAAACCGGTGATCGGCGTGATGTCCGCCCTCAAACTCGGCGGCAGTCCTTCGCCCATGCCCGGACAGCAAGGCATGCCTGGCTGGGTCGTTTATCAGCAGCTCAAACAGTCCTTCGACGTTCGCGACATTCCGATGGATGTCGAAACCATCGATCCGAAGGAAATCAAAGTTCTGCTGCTATTCCATCCTGCCACCATCAGCCCTGCTACTGAATTTGCCGTAGATCAATACCTTCTGGGTGGAGGAACGGTGGTTGCCTGCTTAGACCCTTACTCGGTCGCGGTGCAAATGACCGCACCTCAGAACCCGATGATGGGGCAACAGGGACTTCCAACCAGCTCAACCCTACCAACATTGCTCCCCGCATGGGGCATTTCCTTCGAATCAGCCAAAACCCTGGCAGATCCAGTCCATGCCACCACGCTTTCGGACAACCGCCCGGGCATCGCAGTTCTGACACTGCCAAACTCTTCGATGCCTCAGAAGGACAGTGTCATTACCAAAGATCTGAATGCGGTCACCATGTTCCTGCCAGGCGGATTCACCAAAACCGGTGGCGCTGGAATTGAGACGCAGACCTTGATCAAATCATCCAACCAAGCGGCTTTCGTCGATTCGATGCGCGCTTCCCGCCTGGACCCTACCCTGAACACTTCGCTCCACCCCACCGGCGCTTCGTATGACCTGGTCACTTATTTGACCGGCAAATTCAAGACCGCTTTCCCGAAAGGAAAACCTGGCAGCGAGGACAAAGATGCCACTGCCAAGGATGACAAGGCCGCAGACAGTAAAGATGCCGAAGCCAAGCCGACTTACCTGAAGGAAGCGACCGCGACAGGCAACGTGTTTCTCATCGCCGATGTCGACGCGTTCTACGACAACTTCGCCTACAACGTGCAAAATTTCGGCGGCATGCAAATGGCCACCCCGATCAATGGCAACATCACCTTGTTGTTCAACATTCTGGATCAGGCAACCGGCTCGAAATACCTGATCGGTTCCCGTTCCCGCTCCGCCGTGCAACGTCCGTTCACAGTGATTCAAAAAATGGAAGCTGACTTCAATAAGTCCGTCGGAGCCAAGATCGAAGAGTTCCAGGAAAAGCAAAAGGCAGCCCAGCAAAAGCTCAGTGCACTGCAAGCACAGAAGTCCAGAAGCTCCGAGCTCTACCTTTCCCCTGAGCAGGAAGCTGAAATCCAGAAACTGCGGGAAGAGCAAGTCAACTACTCCCGCATGATCCGCGATCAACAAAAGGAACTGCGACGACAGAAGGATGCGCTGGCAGGCAAGATCACCCTGATCAACGTCGCCACGATGCCTCTCCTCGTGATTTTGTTCGGACTCGGACTTTTCATCAAACGCCGCTCATCCACCCGCGCCCGCTGATCCAACGCCAAACCCCGATTATCTTCCCGACCCAACCCCGCTTCTCAACATGAACAAACGCCAGGTAATCATCTTATGGTCCATTGCCGTTGTCCTCGGCATCACCATTTCCATTGTCAAACTCGGCCAGAGCAAGACCGAGGACAGCACCACCAAGCGTGCCCCAGGTGAGAAATTCTTCACGTCGTTCCCTGCCACAGACGTCGCGAGCATCGAGATCGATGGTGCCGACCAAAAAACCACCCTGCAGAAAAAAGACGGCGAATGGAAAATCGCACAACGCGATGACTACCCTGCCAATACCAACACCATTAATGAATTCCTTCGCAAGCTCAGTGACCTGAAAATCACCCAAGCGATCGAAGCCGGTCCATCATTCGCACCACACTTCGGCATGGATGAATCATCCACAAAACCGGAACTCCATGGATTGGTAGTCACTTTTAAAGATGACAAAGGTAACCAGCTGGACCGAATCAACCTCGGCAAAGAAATCGGCGGCGGCGAGGCATCCACACCGGTGAGTGGACGTTTCTTACGCAATGCGGACGATAGCTCCGGCTTCTACGCCACCAGCGAGCTGTTCCCATCCGTCAGCAGCGATCCCAAGAGCTGGCTCTCCGAGGACTTCGTCAAAATTGAGAAGATCAAATCCATTTCCGTCACCGAGCCCGGCACCTCAAAGGTCGACTGGAAGGTCAGCCGATCCACCGAAAATGATACTTACACTCTGGACGACGCGGCACCTGGAACCTCATTAGACCCGGACGTGCTATCGCCTCTGAAGAGTTTGTTCAGCTATCTGCAATTTGAAGATGTCGTTCCGGCAGATCAGGTCGCCAAACGCGGCATCGAAAATAAAAAGCAGACGCTGACCTTACAAACCGTCGAGGGACTCACCTACACCATTCAATTCCAGCCAACCGTTCCGAAAGAACCCACTCCTTCAGATGATCCTGCGAATCCAGCCCAACCCGCTGAGGAAACGTATCTCATGTCGGTGGATATTTCCGCAGATCTGGCAAAAGAACGGAAAAAGGAAGAGGGCGAAACTCCCGAACAAGCAAAAACAAAGGATGCCGCCTTCACCGACCGCCTGAAAGCACTGGAAGAAGAAGTCAGCAAGACCAAGAAACTCGCGGGTCGCGTCTTTGAAGTCAGCAAATACATGCTCGATCCAGTTCTGAAAGATCGGACCGGCATGCTACTCAAACCGGGGCAAGCCCCACGGCAGGCTCCGCTTCCTACATCGGGTGTCACGGCTGTAACTCCGCCGATTTCCATCCCGCCGATGAGGCAAACTAGCGAGACAAAGCCAACTCCATCAGCTCCTGCCCCCGCAAAGGAAGTTCCTGAAATGCCGGAGACACCTGCTCAACCGGAGAAGCCAGCTCAACCGGAGAAGCCAGCCCAACCGGAGAAGCCAGCCCAACCGGAGAAGCCAGCCCAACCGGAGACACCTGCCCAACCGGAGACACCTGCCCAACCGGAGACACCTGCCCAACCGGAGACACCTGCTCAACCGGAGACACCTGCTCAACCGGAGACACCTGCCCAACCGGAGAAGCCTGAAAACCCATCCGATCAAGGCCAGTAAGCTTCGCGTTACTTCCGAAGAAAGGGAAATAGATTGTCAGATCACCGCCGGCTACCAATGGTTCAGGCAATGATCACTGAGCTTTCTTCGAAAATTCCCAAAAATTTTCGATGCCTGGGTAGTCTGCTGTTCCTCGTCGCGGGAAGCGCAGTCGATCAGGCCCAGGCAATCGAAATCCAGATCGATTATCGATTTGATACCGCCAATTTCTTCGATACCGCTGAAAAAAAAGCAGCCATGGAATCCGTGGCGAAGTTCTGGGGATCGATGCTGCAGGACCACCTGCTACAGATTGATGCCTCGGAATTTTCACAATCATCCTGGGCAGCTGTACCGCTCGATCCAGAAAGCGGGGAGAGCACGTCAATCTCCAATCTCGTCGTCCCGGAAGACACGATCATCGTGTTCGTGGGAAGTCGCTCACTCGCTGGTTCAACTCTAGGCATCGGTGGGCCCGGTGGATTTTCCGCCAGTGGGACCTCCATGTGGATTAGCCGACTTCGTTCACGCGGAAATCCGGGCGCTGATTACCCGGCTTCCGCGAATGACCAAAAAACCGACTTCGCGCCCTGGGGCGGGACGATCGCGTTCAATCGGGACCGCGATTTCAATTTTACCAGCACAGCCGATAGCAGCCGTCCAAATTTCATCACCATCGCCCTTCACGAATTGGGCCATGTTCTGGGCATCGGAACGGCTGCATCCTGGGATAATCTGATTTCCGGCACCGACTTTAACGGCGTGGCCTCAGCCCGATCCTGCGGTGTAACTCCATCCGTGACCGATAACGGCGGACATTTCGGTGAAACTCTGCTAACCAGCCCATTTTTCGGCTCTTTCCAAACTGAGCATGGAGTCGTTGGGCCGATCTTGATGCGCGCAGCGACGACAATCGGTTATTCCCCACTCTGTGTTGCCACAGACCTCGATGTTTCGGCGTTGGTGGACATCGGATGGGAAGTCGCCCCACCTGCCCGATTCAGCAATGCCATCACCAATCCAACCTCGGCTCAATTTTCATGGCCTTCGAGCAGCTTCATGAGCTATCAGATCGAGCATTCCGAGGATCTCATCACCTTTTCTCCGTTGAGTCCGGTCATTGCAGGAAACAAACAAATTGAATCCTGGACCGATGCCAGCCCGAATGATGAAAAAGCATTCTATCGTTTGGTCGCAACTGCTCTGGACGTTCAGACCACAACATCCACCTCAAACCGCCAGTCACAGGTCAAAGATTCGCTGCAAACAGCCTCAGAATCCCCGCGAACCGTCACCAACTGATTCGCCCCCCACGATGCCCATGCAACTTCCGATAAAACCCTGTCATATGGCTGCATTCCTGATCTGCCTGTTGCCCATTCTGGCCCTGGCCTCCTGCTCCCTGTCCAAAGAGGAACCAGCACCTACGGGACCGGCGCCGAAAAAAGAGCCCGTCACCCTGCCAAGACTGATCGGCCGCATCGCCTCTGTGCCGGCCGACCACCGGTTTGTTTTGATTCAATCTTATGCCAAATGGGACATCGCTCCCGATTCGATACTGACTTCCCGAGGAAACGACGGAAGAACCGCCAACCTATTGGCAACCGGCGAGCATCTGGGCCAATACGCCGCCGCAGACCTACAATCCGGTCAAGTTGCGGTTGGAGACGCGGTTTTTGATCGGCCTGAAATTCAGTCAAAAGCCGACGACCTGACGCCCTCAATCACCAATCTTCCGCCAGCTTTGCAGCGCGCGGTTGAGATCCAGGAGACTGAGAAAGCGAAAAAAGATGAGCCCGACGAAAAGACGGAAAA
Organism: Luteolibacter pohnpeiensis; assembly: GCF_016595435.1. Lineage (GTDB taxonomy): Bacteria > Verrucomicrobiota > Verrucomicrobiia > Verrucomicrobiales > Akkermansiaceae > Luteolibacter > Luteolibacter pohnpeiensis. The sequence continues at coordinate 23,505 of NZ_JAENIJ010000021.1, read as the reverse complement.
AGCTCAATAATTTCCAGGATTTGACGAACATTTGAAGCAAGTTCAGGACAGGACTGAGCACCTTTTATTTAGCATTTCCCAAATTCTTTGCTTCCCAAATGTTCCGAACTTGAATACTTTCAAAAAGTCCCACTTGGTTGCACAGCCGTCTTTTTGAAATTATTCACTTTGGCGTTGATAACTATCTAGGTAACTAGGTAGCTTGTTTAACGTAATGGCTGTGCTCCCTTACATGTCCCAAAACATGAACACTACAACCAGCCAAAATGAAATTGAGCACATCGAACGCCTCGGGCGCTTCGATCGGCGCCGATGCCGATCGATTAGCTGACTTCGTCTTGTTTACACAGAGAAGTTGCATTCTGAACCTGTCCACCGAACTCAACAAAGGAAACATCTCGTTCCCCCAGTTCTTCCTTTTGACCTATCTCTCCAGCGAAGATTACCTGACGATGTCGGATATCGCGAAAAAGATGGGGCATTCGACTGCCGCAGCCACCGGCTTGGTCGATCGTTTGGAAAAGCTGTCCTACGTTGAGCGCATGCATGCTGCGGAAGATCGCCGCAAGATCATGGTGAGAATCACGGCCAAAGGAACCGAACTCGTTTCCAAAATGCGGAAAGAGATCGCCTCCGACCTCGCCGGAATCCTCGCAGGTATGGATGAAGACGAGGCAGATGCCGTCGAGCATACCAAACGCGCTATCCAAGGTCGCGTCATGGCATGATTCACGAATTCCCCCAAATGGAATAACCCGCTTGGCGAAGCTTGAGTGCCTCCGTTACGGTCCCGAAGTGACGGAGGCGCTCCCCAAATTTCTCAAACCGATCCAATCCCTGCCCGGCATCCGCGCGGACTGGGTCGAACGAATTCCCGGCCTTGAAATCACCGGTGACCGGGATGCCGCCATGCGCAGCCTGCGTCGCTCCCATCAAACTGCCGTTCAACATTTTTCCCCGGACGCCTCATGGTGGCGAGCTGAACAAATTCACGGCACCGGGATCGCAGTCATTCCTGCATCCAACGCCATTGAGGCATCGGATGGACTCCCGGTCATGGCAGGAGTCGACGGCTTGATCACCAACCAACCCGGCCACACGTTGGCAATTTATGTGGCGGATTGCGGACCGATCTGGCTGGCAGATGCGAAGTCGGGCGCGATCGGACTGCTTCATTCCGGCAAAAAAGGCACCGAGGGCAATATCCTGACTGCCGGGCTGGCCGCGATGGAGCGCGAGTTCGGCACCCGACCGGAGGATGTGACTGCCGTGCTCGGCCCATGCATCCGCCCACCGCACTATGAGATCGATTTCGCGGCAGAAATCGGTCGCCAGGCAGAAGCTGCCGGAATCGCTGAATTTTCTGACTGCGGCCTCGATACCGCGGCTGATCTGGCGCGCTTTTACAGTTACCGGATGGAGAAAGGCAAAACAGGTCGGATGATGGCACTGATTACCCGAGATTTTTAAAAAATTTTATGCAATCGTTCCTCGCCCCCGCCAAAATCAATCTGTCTCTTCGGGTTCTCGGCAAACGGACCGACGGATTTCACGAGATCGATACTTTGATGGTTCGCTTGCCTGGACTTTGCGATTCACTGGTATTTGAGGAATCCGAACGGTTTTCGTTTTCCTGTGACGACCCATCGGTGCCATCGGATGAATCCAATTTGGTGGTGAAGGCGGTTCGAGCTTTCGAATCAGCCACAGGAACTACCTGCAAATTCCACATCTCCTTGAGCAAAGTCATTCCACACGGAGCTGGTCTTGCCGGTGGCAGCAGCGATGCGGCGACGACACTCTCCGCCTTGAACGAATTGCACGGAAACCCGTTGGATCAGGCCGCGCTTTCGGGGATTGCCGCCAGTTTGGGATCGGACATCCCGTTTTTCCTGGGAAATGGAGCTGCACGCTGCACGGGTCGCGGTGAAATCATCACTCCGGTGCCATCCATTCCGCCGATCCAGTTGCTGCTTTTAAAACCGACTTTCGCCGTTTCCACCCCGGATGCCTATGGCCGGTGGCACGACGCCAAGCCATTGCCCGGGATTAGCCATGATCCCGTAACATTTCCTTGGGGACAGATGGTCAATGACTTGGAATTGCCCGTTTTCCGCAAACACCGGTTTTTGGCCGAGATGAAACAGTGGCTATTGGACCGAGGTCTGTCCGCCTTGATGAGCGGATCCGGCTCCACGATTTTTGCCATTTTGGATCAAGCGGATGATGCTGAAAAGCACATCGCCGCAGCTCGAGACCAGCTCGACCCAACACTTTGGAGCTGGACGGGAGCCACAGGATGAGTTTTCTGGAAGACCCCGTTTGACAATCGCCCCTTAGTCCCCCTAGCTTCTCGCCCCCGGGCCATGAAACCCGGCCCATTCATCATGAACATTGTCGTTGAGAAGCAGCCTAAATGCGTCGCCACCCTTCGTGTGGAAATCCCCTCGGATAAGGTCAATGGCCAGCGGGATCAGATCGTCCGCGGCTATGCGAACAAGGCCCGTATCCAAGGTTTTCGTCCCGGAAAAGCTCCCCGCGCACTGGTCGAAAAGCGGTTCCAAAAGGAAATCACTGAGGAACTCACTGGTGCTCTGGTGAATGAAGCTTATGACGAAGCGCTGAAACAAGAATCGCTCAAGGTTCTCGATTTCGGCATTCCAGAAAATCTGGTGACCAACCCGGACGGCTCGATGAGCTTTGAGTCCAAGCTGACACTCGCTCCTGACTTCAGCCTCCCGGATTACAAGAATCTCACCGTCAAAGTTCCACCTCTTGCGCTTCCTGAGGAAGAATTGGATGCTCAATTGCAGGCGCTGCGCGAGCGTTTCGCAGATTTCTCCGACATCGAAGGCCGCGCTGCTGCTGCCGGAGATTTTGCCGTGATCGACTACTCTTCCACGGTCGAAGGCAAACCAACTGAGGAATTTCTCGGTAAATCCGCAGGTTATCTCTCCAGCCGCGAAGGCTTCTGGGTCCGTTTGGATGAAAAAGCATTCCTTCCAGGATTTGCCCTGCAGCTCGAAGGCATGAACGTTGGTGACTCCAAAGAAATCACCCTCACTCTACCTGATGATTTCCCGGTCAACGATCTGCAGAACAAGGAAATCACATTTCAGGTCACCCTCAAGGAGTTGAAGGAAGCACAACTTCCTGAACTGGATGACGAATTGGCGGAAAAGCTGGCCCCTGGTCAAACCATGGACGGCATCAAGAGCATCATCCGCGAGAATCTCGAAGGTGAGCGCCGCCGCAAAATCGACGATTCCAAAGTGAATCAAATCGTTTCCCACTTCAACGAGCAGGTCGATTTCGAACTGCCGGAAGCCCTGATCAATCAGGAAACGCAAAGCCAGGCGAACGCCATGATCAGCCGTGGCATGCAATCGGGCATGAGCAAGGAGGAAGTGACTTCGCAGCAAGCTGAAATCATGGCATCCGCCGGCAACCAAGCTGTCGCCAACCTGCGCACCAACTTCATTCTCCAAGAAATCGCACGCGCTGAGAACATCACCGTATCCGACAACGAACTGGTGAATCACCTGGCTCAAATCGCAGCCCAACGCAAAGTGGCACCGAAGAAGTTCATCCGCGATCTTCAACGTGAAGGACGTCTCTCAAACATCCGCAGCTCCATGGTGATCGGCAAGACCATTGACTTCCTGGTCGAGCACGCCACCGTTGAGGAAACTGCAGATGCAACCATCGATGAATAACTTCCAATCTCCCGTGATGGGCTCCAGCGAGCCTCGCAACAGTTACTATGTTCCCGTCGTCATCGAATCCGATGGCCGCGGCGAGCGCTCCTTTGATATTTACTCCCGTCTTCTCAAAGACCGGATCATTTTCATCGGCACGCCAATCGACGACTACGTTGCGAATTCCGTCATCGCCCAACTTCTTTTCCTGCAAATGCAGGATCCGAAGAAGGACATCCACATCTACATCAACTCTCCCGGAGGTTCCGTAACCGCCGGACTGGCGATGTATGACACGATGCAATTCCTCACCTGCGACGTGAACACCTACTGCATCGGCATCGCCGCCTCCATGGGCTCGGTGTTGCTGACTGCCGGCACCAAAGGCAAACGCTTTTGCCTGCCAAACTCACACGTCATGATTCACCAGGTTTCCGGTGGCGCGCAAGGAACTGCTTCGGACGTCGAACGGACCATCGGCTTCATGTTCAACCTCAAGAAGCGCCTCAATGGCATCCTTGCCAAGCATACTGGCAAAACCATCGAGCAGGTTGAAAATGACTCCGACCGTGACAATTACATGACCGCCGAGCAATCGGTTGCTTATGGATTGGTTGACAAAGTCCTAGAAAGTCGCAAACAACTTCCAGACGCTGTGGCAGCCGCCATGGATGCTCCCAAGGAAGAAGGCTGATCATCGCCTCTTGCGTAACCCTCTGAATCCGCTACTGTAAAACTAATGGCCCGCGCTTCCAATCTCACGATGTGTTCTTTCTGTGGAAAGAGCCACTCCGAGGTGAAAAAATTGATCGCCGGGCCAGGTGTTTACATTTGCAACGAATGCATCGACGTCTGCTCCAACATTCTTGAAAAGGAATTGGGTGGAGCGTCGGGCAAAGGCGCCACAATCGGCACGAAAACCGAATTGCGGACGCCATCGCCAGCCGACATTCGCGACAAGCTGAACGAATTTGTCATCGGCCAGGAAACCGCCAAAAAGGTGCTGGCCGTGGCAGTTTACAATCACTACCAGCGGCTCAATCAGGATAAGGCGAAAGTCGATGACGAGTTTCGCGATGTTGAGATTGAGAAATCCAACATTCTCCTGCTGGGCTCGACCGGATCCGGAAAAACGCTCCTTGCCCGCACCTTAGCGCGAGTGCTTGATGTCCCCTTCTGCATTGTCGACGCGACTACCCTGACAGAAGCCGGATACGTGGGTGAAGATGTTGAAAACATCATTCTCCGCCTGCTGCAGGCTTCCGATTTCGATGTTTCCCGCGCAGAACGCGGCATCATTTATGTCGATGAAATCGACAAGATCGGTCGCAAAACCGAAAATGTTTCGATCACTCGCGACGTTTCCGGTGAGGGCGTTCAGCAGGCTCTGCTGAAAATCCTCGAAGGCACCGTCTGCAATGTCCCGCCTCAAGGAGGCCGCAAGCACCCGCAGCAGGAATACATTCAGGTGAATACGGAGAAGATCCTGTTCATCTGCGGTGGCGCTTTCGTCGGCCTGGAAGATCTGGTGCGCCGCCGATTGGGACGCAACACCCTTGGTTTCCACTCGGAAGTGAGCAACCAGGAACTGGACGATCCGAATTTCAACGTGCTCGACAAGGTGCAACCGGAAGATCTCCTGCACTTCGGTTTGATCCCGGAATTCATCGGTCGCCTCCCCGTCATTTCATCGCTGCGCAAGCTCACCGAAGACGAGTTGATCTCAATTCTCACCGAGCCGAAAAACGCGTTGGTCAAGCAGTACAGCAAGCAGCTGGCGATGAACAATGTGAAGCTCCGTGTCACCCGCGACGCACTCCGCGCAATGGCAGAGGAAGCCGTTCGACGCGGCACTGGAGCGCGTGCGTTGCGATCGATTTTCGAACGCCTCATGCTCGATGTGATGTTCGACACCCCATCTCGCGACGATGTGGAAGCGATCACCATCAATCGCCCGGTCGTTCTCGGTGAACGTGCGCCATCCATTCGCCGCCGCCGCAGCGATCAAGACGCTGCCTGACTCTCACACCGCCAGGCAAGCGCTTTGGCTAGTGTAATTCCATGCAGTATGCGATTTCGCAACTCTGCAAGATCAGCTGGCAATAAGAGCCAAAGGAACTTCACGCACCGGAATCATTCTCAATCGACCTCGATCCGATATCGTGGAATCGTGGAATCGACTTCCTGGCTCCAGGCATCGATGCCGCCACGCAGTCCAAAGGTCTTTTTCAATCCGTGACCGCGGAACCAGGCGACCTGATCGAGAACGCCTTTGCCGGAGTGATCATACAGCACGAAAGTTTGTTCGGGATTTCCTGCAAACAATTCCTGTTGTAGGTCTTGGGTGAAAAAATCCGAATTTTCGATAAGCACCGCATCGTGCTCTTCCCGGGTCCGGATATCGATCAACCGAACCGCTCCGGCTTCGATCCATTGCTTTGCGGTCGACGGTTCGACCAGCATTTGCAGATCGTGCTCGTGACTTTCCAGCAAATGAGCCAGCACTTCGGTTTCGGGTAGCTCCCCTGCCCGCTGGCAGAGTTCTGCCAGCGTTTCGTCGTCGGAGAAGGCACAACTTTGGCAGCCGCCGAGATGATACTTGGCAAAGATCGCCCTGCGGGCACCTGGAAGCGTGTCCAGGATTTCCCGCATGGTGCTGGCAGTCGAGAGCTCCGCAGCCGTGGTCATACGCCGAGTTCCTTTTTGACCTCGATGAAGGCCTTGACCGCAAATTCCAGATCTTCGCGGCTGTGCGCGGCGCTGATCTGGGTGCGGATCCGCGCCTTGCCTTGCGGCACTACCGGATAGCTGAAGCCGATGACGTAAACGCCGCGCTCCAGCATGGCATCGGCAAATTGGGTCGCGAGTGCTGCATCCCCCAGCATGACCGGAACGATCGGGTGCTCGCCCGGGACGATGTTGAAACCTGCTTCAGTCATGGCCTCGCGGAAATAGCGGGTGTTTTCCTCCAGCTTGTCGCGCAGCGCGGTCGATTCGCTGAGCAAACGCAGCGTTTCGAGTGAAGCTCCGGTGATCACTGGCGCGAGCGTATTGCTGAACAAATACGGGCGGGAGCGCTGGCGCAGCAGTTCGACGATTTCCTTGCGACCACTGGTGTAGCCGCCGCTGGCACCGCCGAGCGCCTTGCCCAAGGTGCCGGTGATGATGTCGATCCGGTCCATCACGTCGCAATGTTCGTGCGTGCCGCGACCGCTTTTGCCCATGAACCCGACCGAGTGGGAATCGTCCACCATGACCAGCGCATCATATTTGTCCGCGAGGTCGCAGATTTCCTTCAACGGAGCGATGTAGCCGTCCATGGAGAAAACGCCATCGGTTGCGATCAGACGGAACCGGGCGTCCTTCGCGGCGATCAACTGCGCTTCGAGATCGGCCATGTCGCAGTTCTTGTAGCGGAAGCGCTTCGCCTTGCAGAGCCGGACGCCGTCGATGATCGATGCATGGTTGAGCTCATCGCTGATGATCGCATCTTCCGGACCGAGCAAAGTTTCGAATAGGCCGCCGTTGGCATCGAAGCACGAGCTGTAGAGAATCGTGTCTTCAGTGCCGAGGAATTTGCTGAGCGCATCTTCCAGCTCCTTGTGCACGCCCTGGGTGCCGCAAATGAAACGCACACTTGCCAAGCCGTAGCCCCAGCGATCGAGCGCTTCGTGACCTGCTTCGCGGATCTTCGGATGCTGAGCGAGACCAAGGTAGTTGTTGGCGCACATGTTGAGCACCGATTTTCCACTGGTGGTCTCGACCATCGTTCCTTGCGGCGTGGTCAATGTGCGTTCGCTTTTGTAGGTGCCAGCCTCGCGGATCGAGTCGAGTTGGCTATCGAGGTGTGCTTTGAAAGTTGCGTTCATGCGCGATGGTTAGGGGCAAGTTGGCCGGAAATCAAGAAAGCTGGGAAATGGATGCGTTTCGGATCAGAACACGCTCCAATCGAGCACGACTTTGCCGCTAAGACCGCTGTTCATGACTGCAAAGCCTTTTTCGAATTCGTCAGCTCCGTAGCGGTGCGTGATGACCGGTTTGATATCGAGTCCGCTTTCGAGCAAGACGCGCATCTTATACCAGGTTTCGAAAATCTCACGGCCGTAGATCCCCTTGATCGTCAACATGCTGAAGATGACCTTGTTCCAGTCGATCGCCATCGGTTCGCTTGGAATGCCAAGCAGCGCGATTTTGCCGCCGTGGCACATCGAGTCGATCATGTCGCGGAATCCATTCGGATTTCCGCTCATTTCCAGACCGACGTCGAAGCCTTCAGTCATGCCGAGTTTTTTCTGCACATCGGCGAGACTGCCGGTTTTCACGTTGTGGGCGACGTCCGCGCCCATTTGCTTCGCCAGATCCAGGCGATAGTCGTTCACATCGGTGATCACCACATTTCGGGCACCCGCATGGCGGGCAATGGCAACGGCCATGATACCGATCGGGCCAGCGCCGGTGATCAGCACGTCTTCGCCGAGGAGATCAAAGGAAAGCGCGGTGTGGACTGCGTTGCCGAAGGGATCGAAAATGGAAGCGACATCTTCGTCGATGCCTGCGGTGTGGTGCCAAACGTTCGTCATCGGCACGCTGATGTATTCGGCGAAAGCACCGGTCCGGTTGACCCCAATGCCGACCGTGTCTTTGCACAGGTGGCGGCGACCGGCGAGGCAGTTGCGGCAGCGACCGCAAACCACGTGACCTTCCGCGCTGACGATTTCACCTTCATGAAAATCAACGACATTCGAACCGACGGAAACCACTTCGCCGACAAATTCGTGGCCGACGACCATGGGAACTGGGATCGTTTTCTGCGCCCACGAGTCCCAGTTATAGATGTGAAGATCCGTCCCGCAAATGCCCGTTTTGTGGACTTTGATCAGGACGTCGTTAATTCCGACTTCAGGTTCCGGTACGTCTTCCAGCCAAAGTCCCGGCTCCGCTTTAGCTTTAACAAGTGCTTTCATGAATTAAGATCGCGGACGCTAGACGGCCTTTCCCAGCCCGTAAAATGCAAAACAGGAAATGACAAAGAATCGTTAGCGAGCCAAAGCAGCTCTCTTCGATTCCACCGTGTGCGCGATCGAATTGGCGTCGATGAACTTAGCTGAGGCTGAGCGGGCCATTCGCACAAAATTCCTGACGTCCAAATGTCGAAATCGGGTGTCCAAACGCATGAGCCACTGACATCCAGAGCCGATTATGTGGCACATTATCAAAGCTCAAGGCTTGGCCTCCTTTAAAACCCAAACCTCCGCCGACCATCACGAATGGCAGATTGTCGAGCGAGTGTGAATTGCCTTTGCCCAACTCGTTGGTCCATACAATCGTGGTGTGGTCCAGCATCGTCCCGGAACCTCCAGGCTCCGGAATCGCATCCAGCTTCCGAGCCAGATCCGACAATTGCTGGCATAGCCAGGTATTGATTTTCACCAATTTCTCGCGGGCTTCCTCATTGTTATCCGGCTCGTGAGAAAGATGATGATGGTCGTCATTGATATCGAGCCAGCGCATCCGCGCCTGACCGACACTATTGGTGTATTGCAGAGTCGCGACGCGCGCCATGCCGTTAGCAAATGCATTGACCAACAAGTCGATTTGCATCGCGCTGATCTTGGGAATTCCGTCATTATCAAGCACAACTCCTTGTTCCAAAACAGGTGCGGGAAACATCAACTGCTGCGTATCGGACCGTTGAAGGTCCTGTTCCATTTCGCGCACAAATGTTGCATGCTGATCGAGCATCTCGCGCTCTTTCGGATCCACTTTGGCTGAGATCCATTTCAAATCATCGCGCACATCATCGAGGATACTGCCGAGGTTCTCCAGATTCTTCTGATTGCCATAAAGTTTATCAAAAAGAGCATAGGGATCACTGATTGGAGCAAGTGGTTGATTCGGGCCTGCGTAGGCTTCCCGGGTCCATGGATCGGCACGATTTGGCACCGCAACGCCGAGTTCCAGCGAGCCGAAGCGAGTTGAAGTCGCGGCGTTGGCCTGGAGAAAATTTTTGATTTCCTGATCGATCGAGATATTTCCAGCCCAGCCTGCGGGTTTATTGCCACCGCCTTGGATATTTCCCGGTAAAAGCTGATCCGCAGTCAGCAGACAGCTAATGCCACGCATGTGCCCGTCACCATCGCCACCGATTTTATTGCAGACGCCTTTCAAGGTGATCATCCGGTTTTTGAACGGCTCCAGGGGCGAGAGAATTCGCTTTAATTTGAAATCGGCCCCCGTTTCATCCGGCCAAAAATCTTCCGGGATGGTGCCATTCGGGGTGAACATGAAAATAATCCGCTGAGGTGGGGATTCGCTCACTGTCCCTGCCAACGATGGGAGCGATGGCAAAAATGGAAGGGCTGCGGCCGACAATCCAAGTTGACGGAGAAACTGGCGGCGTGTGGTGATATTCATGAGAATGTTGTAAGTTCGCGACTGCGTTTAGTTCGCCGCCTGCTTCAGATCCGGAATGCGGTCCAAGGCTCCGACGGCACAGATTTCCATGAAAAGTTTGCGGATGTTATCACCCGATTGAGTGAAGTCATCTTCCAATCGATCAACCGATCGATTCCCGTAAACATCGGGATTTTGTTTCAAAGTATACCGCAGCAATTGCTCGATAAATCCCATGCGTGCCTCCGGTGACTGGAGAACCAAATTCGCAACATCTTCCGGTCCTTTTAGCTCTACCGTATCGCCAGAACTGGTGATAAAATCCGCCACTTGGTCAATGGGCCGGCCATCTTCCTCCGTGCGAAATCTTCCAGTCGCATCGAAATTCTCAAGTGAAAACCCAAGTGGGTTGATCCGTTCGTGGCATGTCATGCATGAGCTACTGCGGGTGATCTCCGTCACCTTTTCACGCATGCTCATGCCCGGAGTGAATGGATGATCTTCGAAGGAAATGGCCTTGGGGGGTGGCTTGAGCACTCCCCCTAACACATTTCTTGTTAGAAAGACTCCACGATGGATCGGCGAGGTTGAGTCTTCATGAGCAAGTCGTGAAAGAAGGTATGGATGGGTCAATATGCCAGACCTCTGCCCTGCTTCCATTTTCACAGGATGAAAACCATCGCCGTCTGGAGCCGGGACTCCGTAGTAGTGCGCGAGACGAGCATTCAACATCAGGTAATCGGCGTGGATGAGCTCGCGATAATCCGAGGTTTCGCTGGTGATGACGTGATCGACAAACAACTGCAATGAGCGCCGCAAATCCGATGCCACTGCCGCATCGAAACCGGGAAATTTTTGCGGATCTTTCTGCAATTCATCCTCCGCATCCAGCTTCAGCCATCCTGCAAAAAAGGCCTCCACTTTCGCGATCGCCCTCGGGTCTGCCGCCATGCGCTCGGTTTGCCTGCGGACTTCCGCCACATCACGGAGTTTCCCCTCTTTCGCCGCATTTCTCAGTTTTTCATCAGGGATGGAATCCCACAATGCCAAAGCAAGGCGGCTGGCGATGGTGTAGTCGTCTTTTTCCGACGTAAGCTCGGGATAAAGAAATCGTGGGGATTTCAAGATCATGATCACCGCCCGTTTGATGGCCTGATCCGCAGTGACATCGCCTGCAAAAGCGTGGTCGATGTAGCGTTGTCGGGCGTCATCATCCAAGGGGCGGCGGAATGCGCGTTCCGCAAATGTTGCAATGAATCCTTTGAGCTTCTCCACTCGATCCGGGGCGTCTGCCTTCACTCCGGTTAGCAAACCAATCCGCGAAACCACTTCATCTGCGGCCTCGATCGCCGCCAGAGTGGTCGCTTCATGCCAAGCTTTGGAAATCCCGGTTCCGCGCTCATACCCCTCACTCGCATCATCAGGCGGAAAACTGGTGTTCACCACAAAAGTTCGCTTGGAATCCGCCGGTGACAAATACGGCACACCTAGTAATTCCCACTCGGAATGCGGCGGCTTCCATTCCACTTTCACCATGCCCCGCGGTTCCTTGTATTTGAAATAATCCAATCGAATCGGATAGCCGCGACCGCCTAACAGAAAGATCCTGGCAGATGAGGTTCTCACTTCCGTGCCAGAACTCACCCACTCGTCGATCAATGCGGTTTGCCGTTTTGCCCCGCTGTCATCCCGACTGTTCGAGTCCCCATTTTGCTTATCGCCATTCAGGTAGAAACGGGCACCATTTGGAGTGCTCATCCGGAATTCATACCATCCGGTTTCCGGCGCGTTGAGCGACCCTTCCCAGGCAACCGAAAATTGCTCGGGATTGATCCCATCCGCCGGAGCCCCCTCCCCGAAGTCGAAGTCCAGCTTCTGATCCACCCGCTCCATACCTTGGCGGGCCTTTTTATTCATTCCGTCCGATTCGAAATATTTGGCACGCAGGCCAGTGCCTTCCGCCATCTGCGGTTGCTTATAAAAGCTGTTGATCAGGTCTGCGACGGATTCACGAAATTGACGATTCGTCAGGCGTGCGAATGCGGGTTCAGCGGCAGGCTTCGATGCCGACTGGGAGTCAACTGAGTAAAATGCTTCATAGATGTATGCCGCCACCTGGCGCGCATCGTCCCCAATGACCAATTCCGGATCGTCTTCCGGCATCCGCCTTTCGATGTAGCGGGCCAGCGATTCCAGGGATCGAGTTCCTTGCAAGGGATCTTCGCATTCATCGGCAACTCCCTGACCGTGATCGCCATGACAGGATGCGCACTGCTTGGCATAAATCGACAAACCGTCCTCCGCTTGCAAGGCCTGCAGGCAGATCAGCGAGATCAAAAAAAATGCGCAGGGATTCCGCATGGATTCCAAACCCATACGCCATCCTTGCGCTTTTGTCTTTCAGGGAACTTGGCCGGAAATTCAGGCAGATGCCAATTCTGCGAGAAACTCGTTGTGGTTCATCGGATTGGAAAACATCGGATAGGTGAAGCGATGTGCGGCTTCGTGTTCCTCCATGCTGGTGGCAGCGGTGCAGTCTTTCAAAGTAATGACCTTGTAGCCGCGCTCATAGCCCGTGCGCATGGTGCTTTCGACACAGCAATTGGTGAGGAATCCACAGACTGCCATGTTTTCCAATCCGCGGCTGCGCAGAATGAAATCCAGGTTGGTGGAGCCGAATGCATCAAGTCCACGCTTTCCTTCAATCACGATATCGCCAGGCTCCGGTTGCAAGGAATCAACTGCTGCCGCACCCCAGCTTCCCTTGACGAAAGCGTTCGAGGTCACCACTCCTTTGAGAATGCCGTAGGGATTCGGAGTGATTTCACCGAAACCAGCGACAAACTCGATCGGCGAGAAAATAATGGTCACTCCAGCTTCACGAGCGGCTTTGACGGTAGCAATCGTGTTGGCCAGCATGGAGGTTTGATCCATGACGTCCTTCACCGCGCCGTGGAGAGCGCCTCCTTCGGTCGTGAAATCGTTCTGAAACTCAATTAAGACTAATGCGGTTTTTTTAGCTTCCATGGCGTAAACTCATGCGCCCAGTTGATGTGGCCAAGCAAAAAATCCGCGTTTCTGACACGAAATGATGGTGCTCCAGCGTTCGCGATGAATGACCCGATTAGTTGGGCACCGAAACGGAATTCTGCCTCTCTTTTTTGAGCATCCGGAGGAATGCCAAACAGAACAACAGGATGAAAAGAGCGATATACATCTCCTTGGCCTCACCCGCATCAAAACCATCTTTGACGCCCGTGATCATTCGATAAACCTTGCTCGGGAGAGAGATGCCGACCGCCAGAATTGAAGTAAAAACCACGTCTTTACCAGGGACATAACGACGGATCCACTCTGGTAGTTTGTTGGGAATGAATGGAAAAATGATCCCGGAAAAGAAGACGCCAATTCCAACAATCAGCCGTGGCAGCCGGTCGAATAACTTCTTGTTCAGTTCTCCACCGAGGTTGTGGAGGTTGGTTTCACCCTGGTAATTAAGTTCGCGATATCCCTCTGGCGTGTGGAAGCCGAAGAAATGTTGCCCCCAGCTGATTTCTTCCCCCAGAAAGTAAATACTCCCAAGCAACAGAACGATTAAAACCATCCGGTCCAACGGCCGCATTTTCCCAAACCCGCGAAATCCTCGAAAAAGAAGAATGAGGATGGATAGGGCTAAAAACAACACCGTGAGGTTCTCCATGATTCCAAACTCTTTGTTGCTGAACGGAAGAGGGAAAAATTCATCAACAAAACCGCCAATCAAACAAAGCACCGGGACAACAATCGTGAGCCATTTCATAAAAGTAACCTTCGCGTCAGAAGGTCCGCGGCCGCGACCAAACTGAATGGCGCAAGCTGGATCAGGTGACGAAAGCGCCACCGGGATAATCCGCACCACATCCATCCGCAAGCACGATCCCACGACGACATGGATGGCATGGACCGAAAGTCTCCAGCTCAAACAAACAGTATTCTAATAGGCAACGGATAAGAGGAAACCGTGCTTTACGGCACGTTCTCCGGCTTCTGCTCCATTTTCCGGAACACAAATGATTCGATGTTCTCCGGTGAGATTTTTTCGATTTCTCCCAGCTTCATCAGCTCTTCGGCCGCTTCAGCAGAGGCAGACTTGGAGAGTTCAAGCGCTTCACTGTCAAAATCTGGAAATCTCTCCGCTTCCAACGTCATCAACTGCATTTGATTCAGATAGTTGAGGAAAATGTGATGAACCCCGCGAATCGTATTCTGATAAATCGCGAACTTTTCCTCATGGGCGGCCGCTTGTTTGAAGAATGCGTTTCGGGTCAGGTAAAAGATGACGGCGGCTGATAAAAACACGTAGAACCAGCCTTTCAGGACTTCGACGAGGGCAAACATCTTGTTATCCGGCGAAAAACCGAACGCGATCAGATCCGTGATCAAAATCCATGAAATCCCGAAAATCAGATACGTCAGGGTGATTTTCCAGTAGGTCTTCATATCGATAATGATGCAGGCTGTAGCTTGGAGCAATGGCACTTCGTAACAGCTGTGGCTGAAACGAGAATCCTAAAAAAACATCCGCGTTTCATTACCAGCAGGACCTCCATCAAAAAGCACCGCCCGAATAGCCGGGCGGTGCAAAAAGAAGAAATCGAACTTGGACAACAGACTATCGACGTCTGCGCACCCCAAAGAGCAATCCTAATGAGCTCAAGATAAGAGAACTAGGCTCTGGAATCAAATAAACGAAACTACCTGGAACTGTGGGAGCAACAACCAAAGTGCTGTGGTTATCATTTTCAAAGACCGAGGTATTGGTGTTCACCTCTTGATGGAAATCGATCCGATCAATCGTCGTTCCATCCGTCGCAAAAAAGTGGATATAGGCATATGGCTCATTGCCATTCAAGTTCGTGACTGGCTGGCCATAGTAATCGATGGTGTTATAGGTGTTTCCATCAATTGCAGTAACCGTCGTCCCCGCGGTTCTCGGAATGTAGTCAATCAGGGTCTCAGTGCTGAACGCCATGAGCAGGGTATCACCTGAATACAAATCGATGCTGTTATAGATATCACCCGCAGTGAAGTAGAATCCAAAGTAACTCACTTCCTCATCAAGTGTTAGAGAAGTAATGGCGCCGCCCTTTACGGCAAATTGCGTGCCCCCATTGCTGGCGCCATAGCGATTGTTAACCTGAAAGTATGACGTCCCTTGAACTGAGGTATAAGTTCCTCCCAATGCATTACTCCGATAGGTCGTTAATGTTCCGATACTGGCGTTGCTGAAGGTTTCGGTCTTAGCCCCGACAATGCCGCTCGCCTCGGCGGATTCAATGTCGTTGGGAGAGAAATAAACTGCAATGTCCGCAGCTGCAGGTTGAACAAAGCTACAAAAAGCAATGACCGAAGGAAGTATGGCAAATTTCATGACGCCGAAATGGATAGTTGAAAATCCCTAGCAGACTGACCTAGGCATCAGTAATAGTCAATTTATATTGATTATATGTTCAGGCGTGTATTACGCCAATACGTTATAGGCGATTCCCTATATTTTCGTGAAATATGTTATGATCGCTCTTCTCAATTGAAACTCATCGACGGTCGATGGATCAAAAAAGCATCGAAAGTGACAAAAATCAGGTTGCAGATGCATTTAGCGGCTCACCAAACCGCTTATTGAAACTTTTCTCTGCCGATCTTCGTCATTTCCATGACCAACAAGCGATGCGTGAATGCCATCCGAACTGGGGCAAAAGTGCTGATTGAGAGACCTCTGAGTTACGTGAAAACGTAATGCGGATCGGACGATCTTCGCGGATTTCTTGCGGATCGAGTCAAGGTGGGCCCGGTGGGGTTTGAACCCACGACCAAAGGATTATGAGTCCCCTGCTCTGACCGCTGAGCTACAGGCCCATACACTTGCGGAATCAGAATGAACTGAAGCTCCAGAAGTTGCGTTGCTCACCGATTCTTAGTTCTACTGCAGCGTGCCAATTTACGTGATTTGGCACAGGCGGCAGTGGAACGCGGAGTGGTGTAGCAGCGCGGCGGAACGATCTACCTGACGGCAAAGGTCGCTGGCAAGGTCATTCTGCATCGGGATCAAGGGCAGCGTTCATAAAAATGTAGCTTTTCTTAAATTTGGGCTTCCCCACATCCAAAGTTTGGGAATACTCCGCCCTGTCGACCCCATGGTCCTTGGCCGGCTTAGCTCAGTTGGTAGAGCAACTGATTTGTAATCAGTAGGTCAACGGTTCGAATCCGTTAGCCGGCTCCATTTTAAAACTCTACGTTGCAATGCTCTGGCACTCGGAGCAAGAAAGCAGAACGCATGATCGCCCGACTTCGCGGAACTCTAATCGAAGCCTATCCCAACCGGTTGGTGGTGGACGTCCAAGGTGTCGGCTATGAAGTGTTTATCCCAGTTTCCACATTCGATCGGTTGCATGCCTCCGAGGGAGTCAAGGTGGATCTGCGGACGCACCTTCATTTCAGTCAGCTAGGCCAGAAGCTGTTTGGCTTCGCGAGTGAAGAAGAACGGGATATTTTCCTGCTGCTGATTGATCGCGTGAGCGGTGTTGGTCCTTCGATGGCGATTGCGGTGCTTAGCGGCGTTGAAGTTTCGAAGTTCAAACAATGCGTTGTTTCTGGTGATGTCGCCGGTCTTTCCAAAGTCAAAGGCGTCGGCAAAAAAACGGCCGAACGCATTGTGTTGGAATTGAAAGATAAAGTCGGCGTTACCGACACTTGGCAGGATGCCGCGTCCGGTTCGGTCAGCGAATGTGCTGCCGATGCGGAACTTGCGCTGATTGCCTTGGGCTACAAGCAGGTGGATGCACGCAAGGCTGTCCGGAAAATTCTCGATGCCGATCCTGCTGCCACGACCGAGATTTTGATCCGCGGCGCATTGCGCGGCTTGCAGGGCTAAGCATCTGTCCCTGCAGACTTTGTCTCATCGAAGCACTTGCTTCCTGCGTCGACTGCCACTACACAGCCGCATGACCGTCCGTACCCGATTTGCCCCCTCACCTACAGGCTACTTGCATGTGGGAGGTGCACGCACTGCTCTCTTCAACTGGCTTTTCGCCAGAAAACACGGAGGTTGCTTCGTGTTGCGCGTGGAGGACACCGACGAAGCACGGAATACGGAGGAAGCCCGCCAGGCTATTTTCGACGGCATGGATTGGCTCGGTTTGGACTGGGATGAAGGCCCCAAAGTCGGAGGCAATCACGGACCGTATTTTCAAAGCCAGCGCAAAGAAATCTACGACCAATGGTTCGCCAAACTGCAAGATGCCGATCGGGTCTACGAAGACGGTGGCGCCTGGAGATTTCGCTTCGAACGCAAGCCCGTCACCATGCACGACGCCGTTTGCGGCGAGGTCACCATCGATTACCGCGACGAATCCAACACGCCGGACATGGTCATCCGTCGCTCAGACGGATCCTATGTCTTTCACTTTGTGAATGTGGTGGATGATTTGGAAATGGAGATCACCCACGTGATTCGCGGCGAGGATCACCTGATGAACACGCCGAAGCACTTGCAGCTCATTGAGGCGTTTGGTGGGAAAGCACCGCAATACGCTCATATCCCACTGATTCTCAATGCTGACGGCTCAAAAATGTCGAAACGTGACATCGGAGCAGCCGTTGGGGATTACCCGCGTCAGGGATTTCTCGGGAATGCTGTGGTCAATTTCATCGCCATGCTGGGCTGGAATCCAAAAACCGATGAGGAAATTTTCAATCCCGATGAGCTGATCGAGCGATTCTCACTGGAAGCGGTCAACCGTTCACCAGGACGATTCGATATCGAGAAATGCACCTGGATGAACCAGCAGCACCTCGCAAAACTCGATGTGCCGTCATTCGCCGCAGCCGCAAAGCCCTTCGTAGAAGCCGCTGGGCTGCCGATTCCTCAAAATTTTGAGCAAGTGGCTACCGCGGTTAAAGAGAAAGTGCGGCTGCTTGCCGAGGTTCCGTCTTCCATCGATTTCCTGTTGAAAGATGATGGTCCTTTCGATGCAGAAGCAGTTGCAAAGGTTCAAGCCAATGCCGCAGCAGCTGGCCTGCTGGAAAAACTTGCTGCCACTTTCCGCAACCTGGATCCTTGGTCTGCGGATTCGGCCAAAGAAGCTCTCAGCACAGTGGCCAAAGAAGCTGGTGCAAAGCCCGGACAACTCATGTTCCCACTGCGGGTCGCACTCTCCGGCCGAGGACACGGCCCAGACCTCGGCGACATCCTCAATTTGCTTGGCCGTGAGCGAAGTGCCGCCCGCGTGGCTGCTTTTGCCCAATCGCTGACTCTTTCTTGATCGATCTCATGCCTGAAGTTTACTCCCTCGAAGACTTGGTTTCTCGCGATACCCTGGATGCTGGGCATTCCAAACCCGCAAAACTGGCGGTCATTGGAAATCCGATTGCGCACTCGGCGTCCCCCTATCTCCAACAACCGGCGCTCGATGCGAATGATATCGATGCGCGTTACATCCGGGTATTGGTGGAACCGGGACGGGTCGCGGAAGCATTCGACCGGATGAGAGCTCTTGATTTCATTGGTTGCAACGTCACGGTTCCGCATAAATTCGAGGCTTTGGAAGCATGCAGCGAGGTGCACCCGGATGCCAGATCTCTTGGGGCGGTGAACACCGTGCGCTTCGATGCGGATGCTGTCCGAGGTTTCAACACGGATGGACCGGGTTTTGTCCGCGCCATCGCCGACGAATTCAACACCACGCTCTCCACCCTGAAAGTCATGATCGTGGGTGCAGGCGGCGGAGCTGGCCAGGCTATCGCGACACAGTGTGCCATGCAGGGAGTCGAAAAACTGGTGCTGGTAAACCGCACCGTATCGAAGCTCGGCCCGCTGGTGAATCGCATGCTGGCGCTGGGGTCGACCCAGGACATCACGGCATTGTCCTTTGAAGATGAAGAACTCTCCCAACAATGTCGGAGTTGTGATTTGATCGTGAATACTTCTTCAGTGGGCCTTAAAGTCGGCGATCCGTCCATCTTGCCGCCAACTTTACTGCGCAGCCGCCATTTGATCTATGACACCATTTACCAGCCTGCAGTCACTCCCCTGCTCGCGGCTGGTTCGGCGCTGGAATGCAAAACCGCAAACGGCCTGTCACTGCTGATCCATCAAGGCGTGCTTGCGTTCCAACACTGGTTTCCCCAAACGGACCCGATCAGTGTGATGCGGGAAGCCATGGCGGCCCGTATCCATTGAGAAATGATCCGCGAATCATTCTCAAAAGCCTCTCATGACCATACCACCCAGCATTGGAGTCATGCCGCTGAAAAGCACTAGGAATGACGCAGGGTTTCTCTGGTTCATTTTTGCATAGAACAAAAAAACCAGCTACGATGGTAGCCGTGAGTCGAGCAAGAATCCGATGCCTACCATCACTCCGAGACAAATCGGGTAAGAGCAACCTGCGGCTAGGATGATCCACTCTGCCCGGCTCTTCTTCTCCCGAGAGCTAACCACAATCGCACAAATCAGGCATGCGGCGAGCGCAACGGTGGAAAGAAACATTGCACTCATTGCGGCGACACCAGACGGCGACATTGCAAAAGTGAAAACCCAACCGCCGACCGTGCCAAACAACACAAAGTAGGCAACGTAGAGGAAACCCCACGCCTGCCCCTTCACTAGCCAACGGCAAACGGCAACATATCCGCCAAGAAGGACAACACCGGCAATTGCAAGCAGGATCAAGGTGAGCACTGAGTTATACATACATTTTCACCCAGAACATACAAGATCCAGGTAAGGATGGACGCCCGTTGCCTGGGACCGCTTGGTCTTTATGATTTTCTTGGTCACACGACTTAAGCCATTCAGAGAACTTCGCAGAAACTTGCTCTTTGTAGAGATACCGTCGCCGAGGATCATGGTTTCCTTTCTTGATTCATCTGTGGGACAGCACCTCAAAGACTAATATGTTAATCATAAATTTCTCAGCGAATGCATAATTTCATTTGCGATGGTATGGAAGCTCTAAAACTAACTCGCAGGCTGATCTCCTACGGACGCAGCACCTTATTCTGTGATTCTTTTTTGCGGCGACTGCCACTCACTAAACTCAGTCTCGATACGACCACTGCCCAAAAACTACCTATCACGGTCTTCCGTCACGAAAGCGATGAACTGTGGGGGATTGCGCACCTCTTCGGCAGTCGATGTAGGGAACACAAGATCAGCAGCGCTCTCTGTAGCAGCGCCGCCTTGCAACACGCTATCAACGGCTACTCCATCAATCTCTACGATCTGACTCTCATGGGAGGGACACCATAAAATCCCACCATTCTTCCTGGATACAACAATCTCCCCAAGTCACCCGCTCATATAGCTCGGAAGCAGATCACTGAAAATTCAACTCGCTCTGGCCGATTCGAGTGCGCCGTAACCAGTTCCAATGATGGCCACGCGAACGCCCGACGCCTTAAGTTTTGCGATAATTACCATCTTCTTTTTGCAAAATGTATGTGCCCAACCACCCGTTACTGGGAGCGCTCATCCGATTCAGGTTGATGATTTTCACCACCCTCCGAATCCGACTCAGAAGTGGCAGCGGGTTGTCCAGCGCCGCCTTGTTGTCCCACGACTGGTTCAATATCTATAAACACTTGGCCATCGTGCTTCGCAGAGATATCGATAGAAAGATTGTTCTCTATGCAATACTTGCGGAACTTTGCGATCAGTTCAGGAGAGTCATCACACCAGAAATGGATAGACTCAGTCCGTGTACCTTCAACAAATCGTTGTTCGTAGCTCGCTGATTTGGGCGGTACAGGAAAATTGCGAATCGCCACAGAGAATGGAACAAGAAAAGAGTCAGGTAGTTCACTGGAGCGTCTCCACCACACCGGAGTGCCACCATCCGAAACAAACCAACAGCGCTTGCAGATTGGAGAGTCGTCATTGAACATCTGAAGTCCGCATTCCGGGCTGCCGCGCCAAACCCACTCGTTTTTGTTCGGCTTGGAAAGATCATCCTTGATCATCCCAACGGTGGTAAGTTCGCCTCCGCAAACCGGACATGGCTCTGCTGCAAATAATCGGAGAGCCAAGAGAAAGAAGCATAGAATGGTCTTCATTTTCTGTATCACGTTTGATGCCTAGCACCCGCTAACGAGAGCACCAGTCCGTCTCAGAATATATAGATCTTTTCAAGTTTCAATCTCAGACTCACAGCGAGGTAGCGGATTGTCCAGCCGTGGTTTGTTGAGCTTGATAGATTGATATCGAGGCCACCCACTCACGGATAACCTTCAGATCAGGTAAGGAAGTCGGGTCTGTCTGGCGGGCCAACGCCCTCGCAACCTATTGAACCTTGTCGTCGATGTAGTCGTAGTCGGAAATAGAATCAATGGTGGCGCGAAGGATCGCGTGGGTCACTCGAAAGTCACCGGATATAAAAATCTTCTCGTCGTAAGAGAGCCCCTGAAACAGATAGGTCAACTCTTCGTTGTTTCGGTAGTTTCCAGGGCCTTGTGTGAAAGCCACCAAGTAAACAGCCCTCGTCCCCACGATAATTCGTGGCGAGAGACTCGGTCTTGAACCAAGTTGGCCCGCATGGCGGGGTGGAAAATCGGAAAAGAGTCACATAAGGACTCTCAAGCTCCCGTGCCGACCGCCGTTGAGGTCGTCATCGCACTCTTCAGCCTCTTCACTTAGCCACTGATGGTTCTATCATCGTCTACGTCTCTCGTCGGCTTCCCCGGAGTCAGCGTATCCGTGACGTCCGAATCATTCTACGTTGGAAGACTGACGGAAATTGATTTGAAATAACCATCAGTAGACACCGCACACGAAGAAACGAAAAACACGAGGCGTATTAGGGCGAAGCGATGCATTTTTCCGGCGAGTGTCAAAGATCAGCACACACGCTGTAGGGTTCTTTCAATCAGATAGCTTCCGACTTCCAGGATTAAGAACGAACCGGGAATTGCGATTCTTGAAGTCGACCGCCACCCTGAGCAGGAACCAACAAGCAATTGCAATCGTTAAGGCGATCACGAGCAGTCCAACAATTGCTCCAACCCAGGCTAATAGGAGCTTCATTGCTTTAAAATCGATCTTCGCGGGAAGCAGAACGAGAACTGTGATGATCGCCAAAACGAACGGCCAGACTCCGAAAGTAAAATACCGCAATCGTCGATTCTGGAGTTCAAGACGCTCAACTCTTTGAGTTACTCTATCAAGGTCGGTATTCATATTTATTAGAATTATTTAGCAGAACCTTCAATATCACCTACGCTCGCCCGTGGCGCGACTCGTGCCAGAGCGAAGGACAAGCACGAGCTGTGATGCGAGTAAGCATTGAGTAGACCACCTTGTTCGCTCATTTTGATATCTCCTACGCAGTTATATCCATGAGCACGAGCTTTCCACCGTCGCCAACGCTCCAACAGCTAGAGCGAGGACAAGTGGTAAAGTTTGCATTGAATAATTTCAGTCTATCTATCTAACGTCGAGGTGGTGGCACCCACTACCGAGAGCGCCAGTCCGACTCAGGGTTAAAAGGTTCTAGTCACGGTTCAATCTCCGACTCGCGGCGGGGGTAGCGGATTGTCATCCCCGCCTGGTTCTGCAATTCATTGTCGTGAAGAGTGCTCCAACCGCAAGAAGGATGGCCAACCGCGGTTCGGGTATCGTCGAGATCGACGAAAGCTCAAGGCGCAAGTTCGGCTCGACTCGATCTGCGGAAAACACGATCTCTGATGGAGTGAATGATGTTGCGCTCGTAAACGCAGAAAATGGGACTTCTATTGTTCCCGAGCCGTTCAAGGCGAATATCTCGCTCGCGAGACTGTAGCGAACGCCATCAACTGTGAGTCCATATCTCCCTCGCCAGAAGCCAGGGTCTACGAACGAGAAGCTGAGAACGAAGGCTGTGTCTCCGTTGGCGAGCAGATCAACACGGTTCTCCACATCAATAGAATAGGAAACCGAGAAGTAGCCGAAATCGCTACTTGTGAATTGGAAGGCACCCTCAGTCGTGTTGACTCGCACATCCATTGATGCCGACCCCAGCGCGGATCCGCTAACCGAGCGGCGGCCACCTAGAACGGAGTTTGTATCCAAGCCCTCTTGTGAAATCGAGTCGGAAGAATCGAAAGCAAGACTCCCGGTGCTGAAATCATCAATGATGGTAGCGGCCGACGCGAATCCCGCCGAGAGAAGTAGATAACTGAAAATGTAAACACCTCGCATGCATACACATTGTATTCACTATTTATGCGGTGCAAGTCCAAATTTAGCAGAATGACAAAAAATGTCAGGTACGGGCGAATGCTCGTTGCCTATAACATCTCATAAGTTAGATTTCAGCCACAACAAAGGCTACACCACTCGTTCCCAAATGGAACCCAAAACGGCCGCGTGATGCAATCTGATGTGACGCCAAGACCTCCGCGC
>NZ_JAENIJ010000219.1 GCF_016595435.1 Luteolibacter pohnpeiensis | reverse complement strand
TTCTCCTGCTTGTTTAGGTGGTGCTTTCGGAAATATCTTAGTTGGATCGCTTGCATCAATCTTAGATTCCATCTCTGGAGACAAAGGCTTAAATCCATGCTTCATAAGGCAAAATGCCTGCAACGCTGCAAAAGCAACGAAAAGATATCCATTATACGGCCGACCCGTCACGAACGACATGACGCTCAAGGCGGCAAACATAATAAGACCAAGCAAAAAGAGCCACCACTTCCTGTTGAGGCAAAATTTGGTATAGCTCTTACACGCGTTCGGCGAAGTCTTCCTCAGGAGGACACCAACTAGGAGTCCGACCGGAACACAGATCCCAATCGTTATTAGTAGTTGCTTAAATTCGGGATTCATTTTGAGGAGAACGT
>NZ_JAENIJ010000218.1 GCF_016595435.1 Luteolibacter pohnpeiensis | reverse complement strand
AGCGCGGGAAACAAGCGGGAGACCAACTCGCGGTATGCCCATATCTGCCGTTCCTTGGCTTTCTTCGAATTCCGGGAGCGTTCCCGTTCCACTTCCTCTTTGATCATGCGCCTCGAGGCGATGGTCACCGCGTTGCCGTCCTTCTGGATTTCAGCCACGATTCCGAGTTCGTCCAGGAGGTCGGGAATCCGTTCGGACTCCACGCCCCACAACCGGCCCCACGCCCGTTCGGGCATTTTCAGGAAGCCCCGTTCGGGTGCATTCCATAGGGCGGCAAGACAATCGATCCACACTCCTTTGGCGGAGGCGGTCAGCATTCGGGTATCGGCCAACCAGTCGGTCGGGTAAAACTGCATGTAGGGTAGTTCTGCCATGAATCAAAAGA
>NZ_JAENIJ010000217.1 GCF_016595435.1 Luteolibacter pohnpeiensis | reverse complement strand
CTTTGACTTTTTTGCGCCGCAACATCGCCATCGATCCACGACTCCGATACGCACTGTCTGCATACACCGTGCCGTCGCCCCCTTTGACCAATTCCTCCAAGCACTGGCTGTCGTGTTCGCTGGCGGCACTGACTCTGAAGTCACGAACCAACTTGGTTTTTACATCCGCCTTCAAGTGGTTCTTGTAGCCATAGTGAACCTTGTTGTTCTTCTTCGCCCAAAGCGCGTCGAGGTCCTTTTGGCATAGTTTACGCGGCTTATCTTTCCAATCCTCAGGCGTCTCGCCCCGTTTGATGGCCGCGTCTTCCGTCCATTGTGCTGGCGCGGGACTTCGACAAACGAGGCATCGACGGTGACTCCTTCCTTGCCATGAATGCCGCGCGCGG
>NZ_JAENIJ010000216.1 GCF_016595435.1 Luteolibacter pohnpeiensis | reverse complement strand
GCGAGCTTGTTCGCCGTTGCCACACACGCCTTGTTATCCTCTTCCATTTTTTAATTGCTTGAGGAATTCATCGTCCCGCAAAGCTCCTCCATCTAAACCGTAGAATTCAGCCAAGTCTACACCACAGAACGAGCAATACTTCACGATATGATGGGCACATAGCTTGAAGTTCGATGCCCCTGCCTCTCTCATCAAATCGCCAAGCTTATAGCATGTCACGGTCAGATCCTTCCAGTCAGCTTTGTGACAGGCTGTAAAACCGCAGTAGAAACGCAGATCGCCCCGTTTCGGGTCGACTCCCGCAATCAGGAATTCACCTACGTTGAGGCGATCATTGAAACGGCCATTGGCGGCGTGACAGCAGAACTTCATTTCCTTGGATAACGT
>NZ_JAENIJ010000215.1 GCF_016595435.1 Luteolibacter pohnpeiensis | reverse complement strand
CCTCCACAAAAGCCAGCGCTTCTGCACCACCTTCTGCGATCTGAAAAACCGCCGCATCTTCGATGTCCAGCCCGGCAAAAGCGAAGCCGATCTCGCCAAATTTCTCAACAAACTCAAAGGTCGGGAGCAGGTGAGAGTCGTTTGCATCGACCTCTCAAGTTCCTACCGCAGCCTCGTGCGGCGCTACTTCCCCAACGCCCGCATCGTGGCAGACCGGTTCCACGTCGTACGTGTCATCCAGCACCACTTCATGCAACTGGCGCGTCATCTGGTGGCCAATCTTAAAAACCACCGTGGCAACCTCGCCGCCCTGCGCAAAGCTCCTGAACGGCTCGGTGAAAAGCAACGAAAGCGACTCGACAAACTCTTCGCCGCCCACCCGATCCTCAA
>NZ_JAENIJ010000214.1 GCF_016595435.1 Luteolibacter pohnpeiensis | reverse complement strand
ATCTCATAAAAAGCTGGTACGACTATTTGAAGCCTATTAGCTTTCCTCATCTGCCGTCCCCGTCAGCTTCCCAACCCTGAAACCTGTCCCATCCATGAGTTGGAACTGGCCATGGAATGCAACCCTGATGGCAAGTCCTATCGACGACTCACCGCCATCCACCTCCTGCTCATTGGCGTGAGCTTTGAGCATGTCCTGCGCAATTCCAGACGCAGCGAACGTTGCCTGAGGTTGTGGATTTGCCGCTTCAACTCGCAAGGCATCGACGGCCTGATTTACCGCCCCTGTGCCGGACGTCCCCGCAAACTGCCGCCTTCCCTTGTGAAATCCGAAATCCTGCCCTTGATCGATGATCCGTCAACGGCAGACCAGCTTCATTGGACTGCGGTCAA
>NZ_JAENIJ010000213.1 GCF_016595435.1 Luteolibacter pohnpeiensis | reverse complement strand
CGTTGTGGCAGGTTTTGGCCGGAGGTCGAACCTTGGGCCAAGATGTTCACCTTTACGCCCGGCTTGGTGCGGAGGAAACCCTGCGAGCCGATATTGGCCATCGCAAGGTCAACCTTGGCATTGTCTCGCTCATCTGGCACTTCTACATGCCGCCAGGGGATGCCGTAAAGCTGGGTGAAATTGACGAACCACTTCAGACCGTAGAGCATGGCCAACCAATAACCGGCCAACGCGCGTAACGGTGCAGCTGCCGCTGGATGTCCTGCATGACCGGAGTTAATTCCAATCAAAAACCGGTGTTCCGGGAAGTCCTCCAATTTCCTCGCTCCAAGCCCGCCCTCGCGATCAAGCATCAAGCGGTCTTCCTGATCTGAGTCCGTCGCCCAACCGCT
>NZ_JAENIJ010000212.1 GCF_016595435.1 Luteolibacter pohnpeiensis | reverse complement strand
GTTGCCTGCATCCGCTTGTTCGCTTTGCGCTTGTCAGTAAGCTGGCACCGATAACCAGAGTCGATTTAATGCTAGAATTCCCCTCAACGAAAGGAAAATTATCAGCACTGTCGGAATGGCAAATGCGATCGTCGAACGAAAGCGATTCGGTAGGTAGTGCCGGAGAACGAATCGGGAGCCGAGCCAGACCGGAGAGAGTAGGAGTGTAAAAATAAATCCAAGCGGCACAAATGTAGTCATCTCGGTGTAATGAGTGCGTATCGCTTCGATGTGAAAGGAACCGGAAACTACCAACCAGGATAGAAATAGACCCAGAGCTAATTCTTCGCATGCCAAGAATATGCGATCTCTGGCTTCTTCTGCTGGATCTATGCCAAAGGATATGGGCATTGGAGGCTTGTTTTGTGGTTCTTGAGCGAACGT
>NZ_JAENIJ010000211.1 GCF_016595435.1 Luteolibacter pohnpeiensis | reverse complement strand
GACGTTCTGCAAAAATATCAGAGCCACCACGATGAAAGGAAGAATGCCATTCCCCATTCCGTTTCTGCCGATGCTGGTCGTTGCCGTTCTGATTTCGGCTATTATTCCTACTGCTTTAACGTTGCGCCGAACTTACGAACAGGAAGATCGAAACCGAGTTCCATCGCCGCCGTATGAGACGCCCCAAGGTGACTTGTCGAGCGCGGACCCTTTCTCCGATTCGCCAAGCGTAGCGGCAGACGCATCGACAACCGATCAGATCCAGATCGAGGTTAAGTTCGTCGAGTATGGCTCCCGGTCTGAAGAGCTTTCTTTCGATTGGATTGTTCCGTTTGAGCAAGCGGCGCTCAATGAATGAAAACCAAGCAGAACAAGGCAGCGCATCCGACGGCTATCAGCCTGGTAGTTGACTTTGTTGCTTCCATCCCGCCGCAGATGGCCTT
>NZ_JAENIJ010000210.1 GCF_016595435.1 Luteolibacter pohnpeiensis | reverse complement strand
GGGGGTCGTAACCCTTCAGGCCTAAATTTAGGTTAACAAACATCGGGGACATGATGGCATCCGTGCCTCATGTCCCCAATCTTTGAGGATGAGCCTAGTTTTCGAAGTTTCTAAATCCATACGCACGGCGTTGGATCAGTTTCATTTTCCGGTGAAAGCCTTCGGTGAGCCGAAATTCCAGCACCGCCATGCCCGCGTTGCCCTTGCGGCCCACCGTTCCGCCGAGCTTGCGGGCAACCGCTTCCGCATCCTCCAATTCCTTCTGCGCGGTTTTCACCTTCTGTGCCAGATCGACGAATCCCTTGCTGCCTACCGGAAGATCCAGCAACTCCTTTTCCAGTCGTTGCAACTCGGCAGTGAGCTGGTTGAGCGACTTCGTCCCTTGCTTCGCTTCGGGGAGTTTCAGCTCATCACCGGTTTCATCCGCAGCCGCGCCCACCTGAT
>NZ_JAENIJ010000020.1 GCF_016595435.1 Luteolibacter pohnpeiensis | reverse complement strand
GCAACCGGCGCAACCGGCGCAACCGGCGCAACCGGCGCAACCGGCGCAACCGGCGCAACCGGCGCAACCGGCGCAACCGGCGCAACCGGCGCAACTGGCGCAACCGGGCCTGCTGGTGCTGACGGAGCGATCCAAACAGCCAGCAATGGCCTGACACTTACTGGATCAGATGTTCAGCTTGGTGGAACACTCACCCAAGATACCACGATCGATCAAAATGGCTCCAATATCGGCTTTATCGGAACTGGCAGAGTCGGCATTGATACCATCTCTCCAGAATTTCAGCTAACGATTCTGACTTCAGGAACTGGAGAAAAGAATGGGTTGGCCATCAAAGCAATTGATGAGCCTGTAACCGGTAACCCTGGTTTCGGGACCGCCAGCCAAAATACGACGTGGCTCCATCAAAATGCCGTGCACCAGCAAAACAACTCCACAGGCGCAAACCTATATCTGTCGAAGTCCACAGACGGAGATGTCACAGGGGCCATCTTTGCGAATTTCCTTACCAACGCGACGCAGCGCGGTTCCATCACTCGCACGGCTGGCGGGGTTGCCTACAACACGACTTCCGACATACGACTTAAAGAGAACATCCGGCCGACCGCCAAAGGCTTGAAAGAAGTCATGGACATCCAGGTCAGCGACTACAACTACAAGTCGAACCCAGGCCAAAGCGAAACGGGCTTCATTGCTCAACAACTCTACACGCAATTCCCACAAGTCGTGACCGTCGGTGGAGAGAATCCAACCACAGATCCATGGACCGTGGACTACGGCAAAGTAACTCCGCTGCTCGCCAAAGCCATCCAAGAACTGAAGCAGGAGAAGGATGCGGAAGTTTCAACCCTCCAGGCCGAAATCAAGGCTCTCAAGGAAGAGAATCAAAACCTGAAGCAAGGAATGGTTAGACTCGATATGCTGGAGAAAGCCGTCGCCGCTCTCGAAGGCCGCTCCCACGAAAACGTCACCGTTTCCCTGTCGAAGTAAGGGTTTCGACCGGTGTGCAAGGGAGATGTTCTCCGTTGCGCACCGGATTTTTTTCACGAAGGCGGATTAAAGCTCGCCCTCGATCAGATCTTCCATGGTCTGGCGTTTGCGGATCAAGGTGACCGTGCTTTCCTCGATCAAAACCTCGGCCGGCAGCGGGCGGGAATTGTAGTTGGAGGCCATCACGAATCCGTAAGCACCAGCCGACATCAGCGCGATGGTCTCGCCCGGTTGGAAATCGGGAAGTTCACGATCCTGACAGAAAAAGTCACCGCTTTCACAAATCGGACCTACGAC
The DNA here is from genome assembly GCF_016595435.1 of Luteolibacter pohnpeiensis. Lineage (GTDB taxonomy): Bacteria > Verrucomicrobiota > Verrucomicrobiia > Verrucomicrobiales > Akkermansiaceae > Luteolibacter > Luteolibacter pohnpeiensis. The sequence goes on along the minus strand of NZ_JAENIJ010000020.1, from coordinate 93,669 downwards.
ATCGACTTTCACCCGGTCGGCAGTTGCCGGCTCCTGAAGCGGCACGATTTCGTGGTGTCCTTCGTAAAGGGCAGGACGGATCAAATCATTCATGCCGGCATCGACGATTTTGAAGGTCTTGGCAGATCCTTTTTTCTCGTAAAGGCACTTGGTGAGCAAAACTCCGGCGTTGCCAACGATGTAACGACCTGGCTCAAGCAGGATTTTCAGACCCAGTCCCTTGAGACGGGGAACCAATTCCTTGCCGTAACGCTCGATCGTAAGTGGTTTTTCTTCCTCTGGCTGGGCTTCCCACCAATCGACGCTGCCGGACTTCAGCGAATCCTTGTAGATGATGCCGATGCCGCCACCGATTGACCAGAACTCGATGCCGTAACTCTCCTTCAACTGCTTCACCAACGGAATCACCTTTTCCACCGCTTCCACAAACGGCGTGATGGAGGTGAGCTGGGAACCGATGTGCATTTGCAGTCCGCGCAGCTTGATATTGCGCAAGTCACGGTGGGCCCGCTCGTAAAGATCGGCAATGGCTTCGAAATCGACACCAAACTTGTTCTCGGACTTGCCGGTTGAAATGTATTTGTGGGTCTTCGCATCCACATTGGGATTTACCCGGACGGCTGCTGGCGCGATCACGCCAAGTTCTCCAGCCACCTGATTGAGGTAGCGCAGCTCTTCTTCGCTCTCGACGTTGAAAGAGTAAATTCCTTGCTCAAGCGCATAGACGATTTCTTCCCGGGTCTTGCCGACACCTGCGAACGTGCAATGCGCCGGATCACCACCAGCCTTGATCACGCGGTAAAGCTCGCCACCGGAAACGATGTCAAAGCTCGCACCCTGCGTCGCGAGCAAACGCAACACGGACAGGTTCGAATTCGCCTTCACCGCATAAGCCACCTCGTGCTCGACTCCGTCCAATGCCTTGTCCAAGCGCTTGTAGTGATCGACAATCGTTCCCGCTGAATAGACATACAGTGGGGTTCCGAATTCGTCCGCCAAGGAGGAGAGATCGACGTCTTCGCAGTAAAGTGAGCCGCTTTTGTAGGAGAAACCGTGCATGAGTTGGACGGAAGTAAACAGGTTTCCCACTGCGGTAAAGTGAGAAGACGCATGGCAGCGACGGATTCCCGGGAATCATCCGTACGCGAAACAGCGCGGGAATACCTCCCGCGCTGCCAGCAGCATCAACCTGATGCCGAGTTGGGGGGGAATCAGAAGTAGAAGTTGAGGCCGAAGTTCACTTGTTTTTCGAACTCCTCGTCGCCACCGGTGTTCCAGCCACCGCCGACGGAACCGGAAATGGCCAGGTTCGAGCGGAGGAAGTATTTCACACCACCGTCCAGACGGAGAGTGCCGCTATCTTCATTGTCTTCGTCGAGGCGGGTGTAAGCAGCGGTGCCGCGAACGAAAGGAACCCACTTGGTGCCGGTCAGGAAATTGTATTCAGCAAATGCGCCCACGGTGTAGTCGGTGTCACTGTTGACGCCGTTGATGCCGATCAACCCACCAATCAGCCAGTTGCTGGTCACGAATTGACCGTAGCTGACATTCATACTGTAGCGGGTGTCATCCGCCCAGTTAAGGTTACCGTTGAGGGTCAGTTCCTGCACGCCAGGAGCAAGCATTGGAAGACCATCACTCATCGGTGCGGATGGAGCATAGGAATCCGTGGTAACCATTCCACCTTTGGAGTCCGTGGTTGCTCCCATGGCGGCACTTGCTCCAAGAAGTGAAGCAATAGCTGCGATTTTGATAGCTGACTTGGATACTAGTGTTGTCGACATATTCGTAGGGTTCATGTTGTTTAAAAACCAGGACCGGGAGGCTCCTGGCGACGGCGTTACTCTTTGAGAGAAATTCACAGAGTCAAACGAGGATTCTGATAGAGAATTTGCGATCCGATGCGGAATCATTGCGTTGATTCGAGTCAAATGATTGCAAAACGCATCACTCATAATCAACGATTTGCAAAATTCTCTAATAGTCCTTAATTTTTACAACATTGCCAACCAACAATCAGCTGATTCATACATGCACAGCATTCGCAAAATGCAATCTAACCGAATATTGATACATTCAATTTGACGTAATTATGCACAGTTTTTGTTAGATATCTCAGACCAATTCCACAGGCTGACATTTGCTTAAAATACATAAAAAAGCAGCGCAGGGAACTTCCCCGCACTGCTCATGGCAACCAACGATAATTCCAGTATCTGTTAGAAGTAGAATCGGAGACCAAAGTTCACCTGCTTGCCGAAGTCGTCGCCATCCGGCGTGGTGTTCGAGATCCAGGATCCGGTCATCGAAGCACTGAGTGCCATATTGGCGCGAAGGAAATATTTCACCCCGAACTCACCGCTCAGTCGCACGGCATCGGCGTCGAAATGACCGTCGTTCACCCGTGCCCAATCCGCTCCCAGCCCCACGAAGGGAACCCACTTGGTGCCGGTGCAGAAGTTGTATTCGGTGAAAAGACCGAGATCGAAGCTGGCGTCACTGTTTTCGCCGATCACGCCACCTTTCACACCAACCATCCAGCCTTGGGCAACGAAACGACCGTAGCTCAGATCCAGTGCATACTTGGTGGAGGTATCCCAATTCAGATTTCCGGAAAGGCCGAATTCCTGAACCCCTTTGGAAAGGTCCGGCAGCTCATCATTGCTGAGATGAACCCCGGTCGTTTCCGAAATTTTGTTGCCGAGGTCGCTCAGAACCGCTGCTTGAGAAATTCCGGAACCCACTGCCATCACAGTCAGGAAAGCGGAAATCGAACTTTTGCTTTTTCTTAACATACTCATCTTAAGTCAATTTTTCTGAATACCGTGAACCTTCCGTTCAATCCGGTGCGACTTTCTGCAGGGGATGAGTCTTTATTTCAATCATTGTTTGTTTTTTAAGGATATTCGCCATGCTCCCCTGCTCCGTTCCCCTAGATTATTATGGATTGCCGATTTGCTCTGACGTGCGGACAATCGGTGCAGGTGGACGCAGCGAAGGCATTTCAGATCGAGCGCTATGGCGCACCGCATCCCGGTAAAGTGGAGGACCACGTCGCCGTCGAGGAACCGATGGAAATCCGCGTGGATGGTCATCCGATCTCGGTCGTCATGCGCACCCCCGGCCATGATGGTGATCTGGCCCTCGGTTTTCTGTTAACGGAACGCGTGATCTCGCAGCGCTCGGAGGTCCGAAAAATGGATGAGCGGCCGGAGGAGAACCGGGTATTGGTCTTTTTACACGATGGCGTGGAAGTGGATCTCAATCGTTTGAGCCGTCATTTGTTCGCTGCCAGCTCGTGTGGGATTTGCGGCAAAACCCGATTGGAATCGATCTTTCTGGATTCGCCACCTCTTACGCATCGATTGGAAATTCCCGATCACGTTTTGCTCGCCGCACCTGATCAGCTACGCGCCGCCCAACCCGGATTTGATTCAACCGGGGGCGTGCATGCAGCCGGTTTGTTCTCGCCACAAGGGGAACTGCTCATCGCGCGCGAAGACATCGGCCGTCACAACGCAGTGGATAAAGTCATCGGGCGGGCGCTTGCCGATGACATCCCGCTGAAGGATGGCTTCCTGCTCGTTTCGGGCCGGGTTTCCTTTGAAATCATGCAGAAAGCTCAAGTCGCCGGAATTCAACTGGTCGCCGCGGTTTCGGCCCCGAGCTCGCTGGCGATTGAATTTGCCAAAGGTTCGGGCCAGAGCTTGATCGCCTTTCTCCGGCCTCCCGGGTTCAATCGCTACACAGATTGAGCAATTTCAATTTCCACGGACTTGCTGGTCGGCGTGCCGCTGCCCTTCGCTTGCGCGCTGATCGGGACTAGCACATTTGCCTCCGGAAAGTAAGCGGCGGCGCTCCCGCGCGGCATCTCATAAGGCACTGCTGAAAAGTCGCGCACGATCCGGCGTTCATCGCCGCAAATGCTGGTGATATCGACCTTCGAGCCCGGGCGGATGCCGCGCTCGCGCAATTCCTCTGGGTTCACCAGGATCACCTTGCGGGCGTGACCAATGCCGCGATAGCGATCGTTCATCCCATAGATCGTCGTGTTGAACTGGTCGTGGCTGCGCAGCGTCTGCAAAATCAGCCGTCCCGGTTTCACGGCGAAAGAATCCATCTCCGCCGTGCTGAAAACTGCCTTCTGCTCCGGGGTTTTCCAGTCGCGCTCCTTGGCCGAATTTGGCAGATAAAATCCACCCTGGCGTGTCACCCGGAAATTGTAATCTTCAAACCCCGGCACCACCCGCTCGATCAAACTACGAATCCTATCGTAGTCCTCTGCCAACCACAGCCAAGGCACCGGATGCTTGGCATCGAAAAACGCAGCAGCGATCCCGGCGATGATCGCCACCTCACTCCGCAAGTCTGGCGAGAGCGGAGCCAGTATGCCACGCGATAGCTGCACCACGCCCATCGAGTTTTCGCAGGTGACGAAATTCTTTTCCCCATCGCGCTCGCTTCGCCCCAGACACGGAAGGATCAGCGCCGTCTTTCCGGTGACCAAGTGACTGCGATTCAATTTGGTCGAAACATGGCAAGTCAGCTCGCACTGCTCCAAGGCCGCTGCGGTGTAATCCGTATCCGGCGCGGCCTGCAGAAAGTTCCCGCCGAGGCCGAAGAACACTTTCGCCTCACCACGGTGCATCGCGTGGATCGAAGCCACCGTATCGTAACCGTGATCACGCGGCGCATGTATGCCGCATTCGCGATCCAGCGAGCTCAAAAACGATTCCGGCATTTTCTCCCAGATGCCAACGGTGCGATCACCCTGCACATTGCTGTGACCACGGACCGGGCACACTCCGGCGCCATCGCGACCGATCGCGCCTAACAAGAGATGCACATTCACCACCTCACGGATCGTTGCCACCGAGTTGCGATGCTGGGTAAGTCCCATCGCCCAGCAAGTGATGAGCTTGCGCGAACCATTGCACAGATCCAGTGCAAGATCCCGGATCTCGGATTCATCGATCCCGCTCAATCGCACGATCTCCGCCCAACCGGTGCCGACCGCCAAACTACGATACTCCTCGTAGTGAATGGTGTGGCTTTTGATAAAATCATCATCTACGACAGATCCCGGAGTGTTCTCCTCAAATTCCAGCAACGCTTTCGCGAGTCCGCGGAAAAGAGCGAGATCCCCATTGATCCGAATTTGAAGATACTTCGATGCCAAGCGCGTGGGACGGCCGAGCATGCCCGCGACTTTCTGCGGATGCGCAAACCCCATCAGCCCCGCTTCGCGCAGCGGATTCACCGCCACCAACTTGGTCCCGCCCTCCACCGCTTTTTCCAGGGTGCTCAGCATCCGCGGGTGATTCGTTCCGGGATTCTGGCCTACGCACAAAATGACATCCGCCTTCAGGAAATCATCCAGGGTCACCGTTCCCTTGCCCTCACCGATCGATTGCTTCAATGCCAGGCCGCTCGACTCGTGGCACATGTTAGAACAATCCGGCAGGTTGTTCGTGCCGTAGCTGCGGGCAAAAAGCTGATAGAGAAATGCCGCCTCATTGCTGGCACGACCCGAGGTGTAAAAGATCGCCTGATTCGGCGAATCCAGCGCCTTCAGCTGATCCGCAATCGTTCGAAACGCATCGTCCCACGAGATCGGCTCGTAATGGCTGGCACCCGCGCGCAGGATCATGGGTTCCGTGATGCGCCCTTGTTGTTCGTGCCACCAGCCGCTTTGTTTCGCCAGTTCGGTGACGGAATGTTTTGCAAAAAATTTCGCATCTACCCGCTTCGTTGTCGCTTCAGAGGCAAATGCCTTTGCCCCGTTTTCACAAAACTCCGCGATTGAGCGGTCATGATCTGGATCCGGCCAGGCGCAGCTCGGGCAATCAAATCCGCCGAACTGATTCATCTCCGCCAGCCCCACCGGCCCTCGCAATGCTCCCGCCTCCCGGAACATGTGCTCCATGGAAACCGCCACCGCAGGCGCCCCGGCAGCCCAGGTCTTCGGCTTCCCCTGCTTCAAATGTTCTTCACCGCTCATCGCATTTCAATAAGTGCCGGATCCTGATAAATTCAAGCGTATGGTGAGAAATCCCATGTGGATATTCAACAACGATATGTGCGAGCCACCCTGATCAGAATGCTCGTCAAAGCGCGTATCATCAGCCCCCATCCGCTAACCAACATTTTTTCTCCGCCCGAACTTTACCACTCTACCGATCGATCGATCGGCCTTTCCACGTTTTCCAAGTTTTCCATGAGCCTGAAAATCCGGATCCTATCCATCTGTCTTGTCGGCAGCTCGTTCTCAGTGGCCGCGCCACTGCGGGTTTTGATCACCAGTGATACCGACAGTTTCCAACAACTCTATTCACAGTCGTTGGAAAAAGCCGGCGCTGTCGTCACCGTCGACCCGACTCCCGACGAAGCTGATTTAAAAAATGCCGACGTGCTCCTGCTGCAGCAGTCCAACTACCAGCCGCTGCCGGATGCCTCGCAAAAAGCCATCGCCGATTTCGCCAGCCATGGCGGCGGAGTGGTTGCGATCAATGCCGCGCTTGCCGCCGGTGACGTCGCCTGGGGCAAGTCCGTCCTCGGCGGTGCCTGGGACCCGGAAAAGAGCCACCGGTTCAGCAGCCTGATGATGCTCTACGTTCTAACCGATGCGCACCCGATTGTAAAAAGTGCGTCGCAGTTCGACCTCCAGGACGACACGCTCTTCGACCTCGATACCGATCCGGACATCAACGTCCTCGCCTCCGCCTTCACTCCGAAAGGCCGCGATGGAGAAATCATCGGTGGCGATCCGACCAAGGGCGTCCGTGCCTCGATCTACGACATCCAGCCACAGATCTGGACTCATGAGGATGCGCAGCATCGTTCTTTCGTGATCCTCCCGGGATCTGAAAAAACGCTCGCTCACGAAAGCATCCGCACCTTCATCCTCCGCGGCCTCGCCTGGACGGCGAAACGCGAGAACGTGGATGAACTGACTGCCGATGTGAAACCGGACGATCTGCGCTACCCCAAGGGCGGCCCTTTGAAAGCGGAAGACGCGATCAAGAAATTTGAAATGCAGCCCGGCTTCACCGCCAGCGTCGTCGCCGCCGAGCCGCTGGTCAACAAGCCCATCGCCGTGCAGTGGGATGCCAAAGGTCGGCTGTGGGTTGCCGAAACCATCGAATACCCAAATGGTCGCCGTCCCGCCGTGGCCGAGCCATGGAAAGAAACCGGAGTCGTCGAGCCCGGCAAATACGATCGCCCGGCGCTCGATCGCATCAGCATTCTAACCGATACCGATGGTGACGGCGTCATGGACAAGAAGACCGTGTTCCATGAAGGCCTGGAGCTCATCACCGGATTCTGCATGCACGAAGACGGCGTCATCGTGGTCGCAGAGCCGGATGTCGTCTGGCTGCGCGATACGGATGGCGATGACAAGGCGGATCAGGAGATCCCACTGTTCGGCGGTTTTGTTCCCGGTGACACCCACTTCGTCGCCAACCACTTCATTTCCGCTCCAGACGGCTGGATCTACGCCAGCAATGGCAGCGGCTGCATCCCGACCGATCCGAAAACAGGCAAGGAACTCGCCCGCCTTTCCCCCGGGGTTTTCCGCTTCAAGCCGGACGGTTCCGTCATCGAACAAGTCGCATCCCAAGGCGGAAACACCTTTGGTGCTGAAGTCACCAGCGACATGGAAATTTACCACGGCAAGGCCACCAGCGGCGATCCGATCCAGCATGTGGTGCTTCCGGAATGGGTGCTGAAGAAGGCTCCCGGCTCCTCCATTTCCAGCATGCACTCGGTGAATCCTGGCCGCGCTGTCATCCGCAAGGATTTGCCAGACCGTGCGCCACTCATGCAGATCGACCAAGTCGGCCGATACACCGCTGCCTGCTCCGTCGCCATGTATGAAGGCGGTGCCTGGCCAGACGAATACAAGAACACGATGTTCACCTCGGAGCCGATCCTCGACATCGTGCACCACGAGAAAATCGTTCCTGATGGACCTTCGTTCAAAGGCGAGCTGGTTCTAACAGACCGCGAATGGCTCCGCTCGGAAGACTTCTGGTTCTGCCCCATCGATACCAGCTTCGGCCCGGATGGAGCTGCCTATCTGTTGGATTTTTATACCCCGGTCGTCGCCCACAATGACACCCGTGGTCCCCAGCACAGCCGCTCTGGCGCTTCTGTCCGCCCGGACCGCGAGCACTACTTCGGCCGCATCTACCGGATTCAACACGATGGCGCGCCGGTCCTCACTTCGCCGGATCTTTCGCAGGCAGATGCCGCCGGATTGATCAAAGCCTTCTCCCATCCGAACCGCGATGTTCGCTTTAACGCGATCCGGGTTCTGATCGAAAAGGCAGATCAGTTCCGCGACGACGCAGCGCCGCTTTTGGTGAATCTGCTCAAAGGCGGTGAGATGGAAGAAGCGCGGATCGAAGCGCTCTGGGCACTGCAACGTCTCGGCAAGCTCGACCCTTCCCTGCTGAACTTCATCGCAATTTCCTCCAAAGGCCATCTGCGCAAAAACGCCATGCTCGTTGCCGAATCCGGCGCCATCCCACTGGAACCGGAAGCGGTGAGCATCGCCTTGGCAGATCCCGATCAACGGACCCAGCTCGCCGCACTGCGTGCTCTCGGAGCTTCGCCGATGAGTGAAGAAAACGGCAAAGTGCTGCTCAACGCCGCATCGACTTTCAAGGACCCATGGTCGCTTGCCGCTGCTGCCGCTGCCGGCTCGGACAACCCGGTGCCACTTCTATCCGCGCTGCTGGAAACCGAACACGCGGACGATTCCCAAAAAGAACTCGCGCGTTTGCTGGCCGCCGCTCTTTCCGCCAAGACCTTGCCAGACCAGACCGCCTCGCTGTTTGAAAAAATCGCCAGCGCGACCGATTCCGAACTGGCCCTGCGCGTGTTGAACGAGCTCTCGAAGAACCCGCCACCGCCACCAGCGGACGCTTCCGCCGCCTTGGCTCATTTGAAAAATCTGCTCGCCTCCGGCAATCAATCGATCGCCACCGCCGCCATCCCCTTTGCCATCGCATGGGATCCACAAGGCAAGGTGCTGGCCGGTGAAGTCGCCGCCGCTTCCAAGAAACTGCTCGGCATCGCCCGCGATCCAAAGCAACCGGCCGAAGTCCGCGTCAACTCGCTGCGCTCGCTGATTGCCGCCCGTTCCACAGACCCGGAAATCCTGCCGGACTTGATCAACGTGCTGGATCAGAAACTGCCACAGCAAGTGATTCTTCCCGTGATCGAGCAACTGGCGGAAACCGGCGAGCCAAGCGTGGGCCCTGCCTTGCTGGAACACATGCAAAAGCTCGGTGGCCGTGCCCGCAATGCGATCTTCCGAGCACTCACCAGCCGCCCGGAATGGACCGCATTGATTCTGGACGCGATCGAGCAACAGAAGCTCGATTTCAAATCGCTCTCACCGCGCGAGGCATCCCTCCTGAGCAACCACCCGGATGCCGCCATCGCGGAGCGCGCCAAAGCCATCATCGAGAAACTCAACGGCAGCTCTGACAAGGCGAAGGTCATCGCCGATCTGCTCCCGGAAGTGAGCAAGAAAGGTGACCCGGCCCACGGCAAGGAACTGTTCAATCAGACCTGCACGATCTGCCACCAGATCGAGGGCAAGGGCGCCCAGTTCGGCCCCGCGCTGGATGGCATCGGCTCGCACCCGGTGAACGAGCTGCTCACCCACATTGTCGATCCAAGCCTGGTCGTCGACGATGAACATCGTACTTGGAACATCAAGATGAAGGATGGCACCCAGTATTCCGCCCTGATCGCGAGTGAGAACGACAAGCGCGTGCAGCTCCGCCTGCCAGGCGGTGCGACCCTCGACCTGGATCCGGCAAACATCGAGTCCCGCAGCAAAGGGTATAATTCCCTCATGCCGGAAGGCTTTGAAGCTCTCGGCGGCCCGGCCCTGCGCGATATCATTTCCTACCTGCAAAGCGTCGCCCCACAGACCGAATAAACGATCTCCAGCAAGTGCTGTTCGCAATGGCAAAGGGCCGGTTCCGAGTGGATCCGGTCCTTTGTTTTTCCTGCAGCAAGGCAAAATCTTCCAACAAACGGACTGGAAAAAATCAGCGCAGCCCCCGATGGTCCGCGCATGAACGCCGCTGCCGCTGGATTCCAAATGCCCGCCGAATGGTCACCGCAGGAAGCGGTCTGGCTGTCCTGGCCCGTCGATGACCCACGCCACTGGGGCGGCGCGAAACGCGATCTCATCTGGTCGAAATTCGCCGAGATCGCCGCTGCCATTTCCCGATTTGAGCCGGTCCGCATCAATGCCCCGGGAGCCGATCACGCTGAAATCGCCGCCATTTGCAACAAGGCCAAAGCCGTGCCGGAACACGTCCAGCTCTTCGACCACCCGCACAATGACGTCTGGTGCCGTGACCATGGTCCGATCTTTGTGAAACACCCGGAAACCGGCGAAGTCGCCGTCACCAACTGGGGCTTCAATGCATGGGGCGGCAAATTCCCACCATGGGATCAGGACAATGCCATCCCGGGAAAAATCGCCTCCTCGCTCGGCATGCGATGCTTTGACGGCGGCATGATCCTGGAAGGCGGCGCGATCGAAATCAACGGACGCGGCCACCTGCTGACCACCGAGGCCGTGTTGCTAAACCCGAACCGCAACCCGCATCTCAGCCGGGAAGAGATCGAAATCAAACTCCGCGATGGCCTGGGAGTTCGCGACATCCTTTGGCTCAAGCAAGGCATCGAAGGCGACGATACCGACGGCCACATTGATGACCTCGCCCGTTTCATCGATCCACAGACCATCCTCGCCTGCATCGATCAGAGCGGCACGATCTCCAACCAGAAGATCCTCGCGGAAAATCTCAGCCTGCTGAAAAATTTCACCGCTGCCGATGGCAGGCCATTCGAAGTGGTCGAGATCCCATTGCCGGAAGCCTGTGAAGTCCCCGGTTGGCGCTTGCCCGTGTTGCCGGCGAGTTATGTCAATTTCCTCATCGTCAATGGTGGCGTGTTGGTTCCGACTTTCCGCCAGCACCGCAACGACGATCGGGCGCTCGGCATGATTCGCGAGCTATTCCCCGGGCGTCAGGTCGTTGGCATTGATTGCCTCGATCTCGTCGAAGAAGGCGGCACCTTGCATTGCATCTCCCAGCAGCAACCCGCCTAAGCACCGCGAAATGGTAGCTGCGGCGTCCCATTAGTCCCACACATATCGCTCATCAAACGGCATCGCATATTTCGACAACAACCGGCGGTATTCCTCCTGAAATGTCATGACCCGATGATGGTCCGCCTGATTTTCGATATAACTCCCCAACGCCACCCGATGCGCCGGACTGACCGAAAAAATACCATAACCGCCCTGCCATTGGAAATTCGCCAATTTCCCTCCCTTCGCCTTCACCCATTTCGATGATCCCGTTTTGATTTCCCGCACCAGGTCCGCCGGAGCACACGTCCTTGGATGGCTGATCATCAGATGAATGTGATCCGCCACCGATCCGGCCTTCAACAGAGCGCCGTTCTGATTGGCAACAATCCCTCCAATATAGGCATGAAGTTCATCGCGGATTTCATCCTCAATCCATGCTTCACGATTCTTCGTCGAGAACACCAGATGCACCAATATTTGTGAGAGTGATTGCGACATGGAATGATCGTTGCGATTGGATTTTCGCGAATCGTTTGGGGGAGAGGCAATAGGGGGAATTGAAGCGAGAAGCCACCTCTATCATCGTATGGAAAGTTGTTCGAGATAAACCGTAGCCATTTTCATTTCGTGCCGTGATTCCGGTGAAATGGCAATGGGGATCAGGCAATCATCCAAACACCGGATGTCGCCCCGTTGGGGCTCAATAGCTCGGTTGCACGGATGCCCAGGGCCATGCCCTGGGCTATCGCATTTTACCCCTTTGGGGTATTCGTAACCGAATCGCCATTCCCGACCGCCGTTATTGAACCGCAAGCCATCGACGTATTCGGGCCGATCAAACCTCAATTGCCCCCATCACCAAAAGCCCCAACGGGGCTCAATGTGATAGCCCAAGGTGCAACTTCGGACAACCATCACAAAAATCATGTCGCCCCGTTGGGGCTCAATTGCTCGGTTGTATGGATTCCCAGGGCCATGCCCTGGGCTATCGCATTTTACCCCTTTGGGGTATTCGTGACCGAATCGCCATTCCCGACCGCCTTCATCGAACCGCAAACCACCGACGTATTCGGGCCGATCAAACCTCAATTCCCACCGTCTCGAAAAGCCCCAACGGGGCTCAATGTGATAGCCCAAGGTGCAACTTCGGACCAATCATCACAAAAATCATGTCGCCCCGTTGGGGCTCAATAGCTCGGTTATACGGATTCCCAGGGCCATGCCCTAGGCTATCTCATTTTACCCCTTCGGGGTATTCGTAACTGAATCGCCATTCCCGACCGCCGTCATCAAACCGCAAAACCACCGACGTATTCGGACCGATCAAACCTCCATTACTCCCGTCACCAAAAGCCCCAACGGGGCTCAATGTGATAGCCCAAGGTGCAACCTTGGGATCACGACCATAAAAATTATGTGCCCTGAAGGGGCACGATGAAACCCCGTCCGCGAATCAAGGCCATGCCCTGGGCTATCTCATTTTACCCCCTTCGGGGGTATTCGTAACCGAATCGCCATTCCCGACCGCCTTCATCGAACCGCAAACCACCGACGTATTCGGGCCGATCAAACCTCAATTACCCCCGTCTTCAAAAGCCCCAACGGGGCTCAATGTGATAGCCCAAGGTGCAACCTTGGGATCACGCACCATAAAAATTATGTGCCCTGAAGGGGCACGATGAAACCCCGTCCGCGAATTAAGGCCTCGCGCTGGGCTATCGCACTTTTACGCATCGGGGGTTTACCCGAACAACCCCGACGAATTCATGCAATAGCCCAGGGCGAAACCTTGGCATCCACCTTCACGCCAAAACATCACTCGCCCTGGAGGGGCGGCACAACACGCCGCCCCTCGCGGCCACTCAAATCATGGCACCACCTGCAAACGAATGAACCCTCCCTTTTCGTAGCCTTCCGGAACCTGCAACTCATACCAACGAATGGTCCCGAATTCGGTGGCGACCTCCACCGGTTCCTCCCCCTCTGTTAGAGGCACCCAGTCACTCAGATTCGCGGAAATTTCCGGCCGCACCACCTGCCCTGGCTGGGTCGTCCAATAAAGCCGGATGCGCTCCGCCTCTCCGGTGATCGCCGTGGGTGTGACTTGTGATAACTTGACCACCGGCACACGGGTTGTCGGAACCACGCGCACTTCATTCAACTGCAACGCAAAATCATCATATCGGGCCGGACCGGTATTCGGCGCGGTATCGAAAATGAAATAGCGTGAATCATTCGCAAAGGCAATCTCACCACTATCAACCAAGGCATCATTTATATAAATCTGATAGCCGGTTTGATAGACCGAGTAATCATTTGAATCATCAATCACCACTCGAATGTCCACCGGCTCTCCCGCAGGCAAACCTGTTGCAATGGCGGCATTGATATCCCCTGTTCCGGTGTGGGATGCGGCATCGATGCGCTTGAAAACTGAAATCGTATTGCCAGCCACCAAGTCGAGCTGGATGCCGAGATCCACTCCGCCCACCCCACCCGCTGGATCAGCCGAGTCGGAAATGCTCAACGTCGTTCTGGCCGATGCCGGATCGGTGTCATTCAGCTCATGCACCAGCCGCCATTCATACTGATTGCCGGCCAATTCCTTGCCGAAATCCAGCGGCGTTGATCCGTCGGCGGAAAACTGGAACGCCGTCGCATTCGCAGCCGATGCGATCTCAAGCGCGTTGTCCACGATCGAGTGCGCAAGCGCCGGCTTCGCATTGTTGGTGTGGATGTAGGAAAGCCCTGCTGCCATCGATCCGCTCAACCGCTCCTCCAGACCTTCGTTAACCCCCTGCCCGGCGGCGAATCCACCCGTCGTAGAGTTTCCACTAGGAAGATCGTAGCTATCCGCCAGCAACAGCCCTGCCGTCGCTCCATCAGACAGCTCGACCACCTCACCGACTTCACCCAGATAGACCTCTTGATACCACCGCATCAACGCTGTCTCCATTTCATCGATCAACCCCGCCTGGGATGCATCATTCACCAGATGGTTCGATTCCGCCGCATCATTGGATAGATCGTAAAATTCGCGATTGTTCCCATTCGTATCGCGCAAGAACTTCATGTCTCCACGGCGGATCGCCAACTGCGGGGACCGTCCTTTGGTGATGCCAGGATTGCTGGCAAATTCCCAAAACAGATCCCGCTTGCGAACCCGCGTCGATCCCTTGAAAACATCTAACATATTTTCCCCATCCAGCGTCGTCGGCGGAATATCCACATTCGCCAGCGCACAATAGGTCGGCAGCAAATCCAACGTCGATACCGCCGTGGTCGTGTTCACCTGCGCCGGAACCGTCCCCGGCATGCGGATGATGAATGGCTCACGCACCCCGCCCTCATAGATATCCCGTTTGCCACCGCGCAGGCCACCGGCACGATTCACGATCGACGTCGCCGAGTTATCCATCGGCGGGCCATTATCCCCCACCACCACGATCAACGTTTCCTCCGCAATGCCGAGGCTATCGACCGTATTGATCAAGCGGCCGATCTCCTTATCCAGCTCGTTCAGCTCGGAAAGGAACAACTTCGTCTGCGTGTCAGAGCTGATGTGATCGAAGTCGTTTTCCTTCCCAGGATCGGTGTTGAATGGCGTGTGCGTGTCGTTATAGGGCACGTGAACATAAAACGGTTTACCTTCACTCACCGCATCGGTGATGAACTCGATCGCCGCATCCGTGTGAAGGTCCGCGCCTTCCTCCCACTCCGCCCAGGTGATCTCGCCGGGCACGTCCGCATTGGCATCAGATAAACCATAATTCCGATACAGCACCCGATCGCCCATGCCTTCGAAGGCGACCAGCGATTTTTGAAATCCATAATCCTGCGGGTACGGCGCATTGTTCACATCACGCCCGCCACCCATGTGCCACTTGCCGAACTGACCGGTCGTCCAACCATGATCGCGAAATATCCGCGCGCTCGTTACTACATCCGGCTGCAGCCAATCGTTCAAACCTCGATTTTGATTGGCCGCCTTGTTATCGAGGAAACTATTGATCGCATGCCGTGCCGGCATACTACCTGTTAGAACGCCCACCCGGGATGGTGAGCAAATGGGCGATACCACATAGCCTTGGGTAAAACGAGTGCCGGACGCCGCCAAGGCATCCAGATTCGGCGTGATGGGATTGCCATTTTTATCCTTCACCGTGCTGCCATAGCAGGACAAATCGCCCCAGCCGATGTCGTCGATGAAAATGAAAAGATAATTCGGCACCGCAGAGGCCGGGAGGATCAGAAGAGCCGAAATGATGAGGGTTTTGAAAGTCAATTTCATAAATGGGTTTGGGAAAGTTCGAAGCCTCCCGGGTTAGTGGAGGCTTCTTCAGAGCGAGAGATCGGGTAATCCATCAAGCCACCTCAGCGGCGGCGGCGAACCAGTCCGAGCAATCCTAAGCAGCCGAGAATCGCCACCGATGGCTCAGGCACGGCGAAAGCAGCCACGGCATCCACATTCGCGCCCCAGGCTGTGGTGTTGCCGCCAAAAACATTCTGCGTATCCGAGCCCACGAGCGTTCCGCGATTCGTCGGGCTGGCGGCATAGAGCGTCACCGTTGCCCAGCCTTCCAGGTTTCCATTTCCGGCTGATTGATAATAGTGCCCTTCAAATTCATCACCCGCGGTGTAAACTCCTCCGCCACCCGCGATGAGCGTGGTGCCATCAGGATCATACAGATTGAAAAGATTTCCGCCATATGATGCCGCCGCAGTGGTGCCTGTATTGGTCAGCACGTCCGCCATCGAGGCCCACGATCTAACATCGCCATTGCTCGGCATCGTCCCGTAGAAACCACCCGTATTGCCATCATAGGAAAACCCGTTCAGCGCGGTCGATCCCGTAAACAAAGCCGTCGCTATGGTGGCACCGCCAGTGTTGGCCAAATAGCCGGAAAGGGTTGCATATTCAACTACATCGCCACTGCCTGTCACCCGGTAAATGTGGCCGGTGGAAAGATCCATCGTACTGCCCTGATCCGTTGCGTAAGACGCCTGTGTCGCAACCAACACGCCGCTGGTCACACTGCTGGTCTGCGAGAACATGTCGGCAACGCTGTCATATTGCCAAATACCGCCATCGGAAGTCGTCACATAAACCGCAGCCGCCTGAGCCACGCCACCAAGTCCCATCAAACCGACCGCCACAAGTGCGGTCGAAAGCCGACCGACTTTCATCTGCAAAGGTTTTATCATATTTCTATTTTGGGTTCCAGAGTTCACTCCCGAAGCAGTCACACCCCGGGCATCTCAATTGCATGTGCGCCCCGCCAAAAACGTTCGCAGGAATTCAGAGAAATTTTCCAGGTCCGTGTGTGATCGCTGTAAAGGCGGACTTCCCCCAGCCGACCCGCGCCCCCCCAAGAATCCCGCCCCTTCAGGGCGGATCTATTTGTTCCACATCTAACCCAGGGTGATACCCTGGGCTATCGCATTTCGCCCCGTTGGGGCATCCGTGACCCAATCGCCGTTCCCACCCGAAAACATCGGCGTATGCCATATCCACCCCAACCAAACCACACGATGCATTTCCAAATGGGTCCACCGATGCATGTCATGTCTACCCCGTTGGGGCATTCGTGCCCCAATCGCCGTTCCCACCCGAAAACACCGACGCATGCCATCTCCGCATCAACGAAACCATGCGATGCATTTCCAAATGGGTCCACCGACGAATGTCATATCTGCCCCGTTTGGACATTCGTGACCCAATCGCCGTTCCTACCCGAAAACACCGACGCATGTCATATCCACATCAACGAAACCATGCGATGCATGCCCAAATCGGCCCCAACGCATGCCATTTCCGCCCCAACGGGGCATGATACGATAGCCCAAGGTGTAACCTTGGGAACATCGAAGAACGAGATATTGAGCCCTGAAGGGGCGACATCCAACCGGCCGCATTTCCCCCCCACAATCCCGCCCCTTCAGGGCGGATCTATTTGTTTCATGTCTAACCCAGGGTGACACCCTGGGCTATCGCATTTTGCCCCGTTGGGGCATCCGTGACCTAATTGCGGTTCACACCCGCAAACACCGACGCATGCCATATCCACCCCAACCAAACCATGCGATGCATCCCCCAAATCGGTCCACCGACGCATGCCATTTCCGCCCCGACGAAACCATGCGATGCATCACCAAATCGGTCCACCGGCGCATGCCATATCTGCCCCAACGGGGCAAAATGAGATAGCCCAAGGTGCAACCTTGGGAACATCGATGATCAAGATATTGAGCCCTGAAGGGGCGACATCCAACCGGACGCATTTCCAACCGACAATCCCGCCCCTTCAGGGCGGATCTATTTTTACCCATCTAAACCCAGGGTGATACCCTGGGCTATCCCATTTTTGCCCCGTTGGGGCATTCGTGACCCAATCGCCGTTCCCACCCGAAAACACCGACGCATGTCATATCCGCATCAACGAAACCATGCGATGCATTTCCAAATGCGCCCACCGACGCATGCCATGTCCCCCCCGACGAAACCATGCGATGCATTTCTAAATGGGCCGACCGACACATGTCATTTCCGCCCCGACGGGGCATGATACGATAGCCCAAGGTGCAACCTTGGGAACACCGATGATCGAGATATTGAGCCCTGAAGGGGCGACATCTACCCGGCCGCATTTCCCCCCACAATCCCGCCCCTTCAGGGCGGATCCATTTGTTCCACATCTAACCCAGGGTGATACCCTGGGCTATCCCATTTCGCCCCGTTGGGGCATTCGTGCCGCAATCGCCGTTCCCACCCGCAAACATCGACGTATGCCATATCCGGCCCGACGAAACCATGCGATGCATTTCCAAATGCGCCTACCGATGCATACCATATCTGCCTCGTTTGTGCATTCGTGACCCAATCGCAGTTCCCACCTGCAAACATCGACGCATGCCATATCCGCCCCAACGAAACCATGCGATGCATTTCTAAATGGACCGACCGACACATGTCATGCCCCCACAGTTAAACCAGGAGATGCATGACCCAAATCGGCCCTGACACATGCCATATCTGCCCCAACGGGGCAAAATGAGATAGCCCAAGGTGTAACCTTGGGGACATCGAAGAACGAGATATTGAGCCCTGAAGGGGCGACATCCAATCGGCCGCATTTCCCCCCACAATCCCGCCCTTTCAGGGCGGATCTATTTGTTCCACACCTAACCCAGGGTGACACCCTGGGCTATCGCATTTTGCCCCGTAGGGGCATGTTGTATTCATCTTTCCAAACTACCCTAGACTATCTCATTTTGTTTTACCCCCGTTGAGGCATGTCATATTCAACACCACGACACGAATCGTTCGTGCCAACCCGATGGCGCGGTGGGCGTGTTTGAGAGTGGCTGCGGCGTCCCGCCGCAGGCCGTGGCAGGGGCGTCCCGCCCCTGCAATCCTCCCCAATCTCTACAACTCCACATTCCGCGAATGCGCCTCGATCCGATCTGCAATCCTTTCCACCTCCGCCACCGATAAAGCCCCCGCCACACCCAGCGATGGCAACCGCTTGCCAATCGGGCTTCCGCTCAAAACCGCCACGCTGCTCGTTCCATCATCCGTCACATACCACCCTGGCATCGCCACCACCGGGACCACCTTCACGGCCCGCGCCGACGATCCCGCCAACCACTTCGAAAACTCATCCGCGTTCCGCTTCGCCTGCGCCGTCGCCTTTCGATGCGGCTTCCCGTCCGGCAATTGGATCGTGTCCCCACTCACCTTCAGCTTGTGGCTTTGATTTCCATCCGGCAGCTCCCCATTTGGCTTCCGCCACGCCTTCGTCTCCACCGCGAACACCCCCGTCGGCCCCACCACGATGTGATCGATGTTAAACGTCGTCGCCTCCCCGCCCGGCTTCATGTCGAAGATGAAATCGTGGAAAACCCGATACCCCTGTGCCTGCAGCATCGAAAGTTTCTCCGCCACATACCGCTCCCCATGGAACCCCAAGCGGCAATTCCGCAAGTCCGTCCGCAGCTTCGCCAACTTCCGCCAACTCCGCCACATCATGCCACCACCCAAAAGCATGAAGAAAGACCAAATCAATCCATTCACCCACCAGATCTGCGAGCTGAAAAGCATGATCAACCACCCCGTAGCGACCATCGTCACAGCGAATCGCAGAGCCATATCCATCATCTCCTCGACCAAGTTCTCGATCTTCAACCGCAACGATTCCCCTGCCGGCCGCAGCATCTTCTCCGTAAACGGCGCCCGACTCTTCGCCCTCTCACGGGCAAACATCCTCTTAAAGCCAAAATGGATCAGCCCAAGCGCCGCACCGATCCAAACCACACCCACGATCATTCCCAGCTTCATCGGATCTCGAATACATTCAGTTGGAAGTTACACCTCGCTGCCCTTGGACCGCTCCAGCAACTCCCCCAAACTCACACCTCGCTCGTCCTTCCACATCGCCGGGCCGGAACTTGGATAACCGGAAACAATCGCCGCCGCCGCACTGGGTGAGGTAAACAAAGCATCCGAGGTAAAAACATAATTCCCATCCGGCTCCAGCTTCATCACCCCTTGCTCGATCAATTCCTCCCGCTGCAAGGCATAACCTTTCCCCAAAGTCTCCGTCACCTTTCCCGACGCCCGCGAGCCAGCAAGAATCACAAACCCCTCATCGCTCTGCATCGCCTGAGCCTTGAGATCCTGCTTCTGCTTTTGGATATAGAATTGTGCCACTGGAACCGCCCCCGTGCTCCGCACCTTGGCTCGTTCCAAAAAATGAAAGCCCGCCGTTTGCGCCACCAGCTTGAGGTTTTCGAGAAATTCCAACATCGTCGCCAGTTCTGCCTTTGATAGCGCCTTGGTGATGGGTGCCGTCGAATTCGTCAGCTTGATGCGCTTCGCATAGGTCGCCAGCTCGATCAAGGCGCTCTCCAGCCAGAGCACGTGAGACTTGGTGAGATTATCATCCTTGCTCGAAAACAAAAGCAGCTCCGTCACATCAAACCCCAAAGTCGCAGGATGCCCCTGCACCCGTTTGGCGACGTTTTCGCTCTCCCCGATGTAGGCGCAATGGTGCCCCTCCTGGGATTCCCCGCGCACCAAGTAAACGCCCGGCCGCTCAAACTCCGGCCACTCTCCGGATACCAAATCCTTGATGCGACTCACCGGCATCAACACCGCCTGCCCGGTCCAGTTCACCAATTCATAATAGCGCGGCCCCGAGGCCGATCCGTCAGGCAAAAAGAGCCGGAGTTGTTTCCCGTGATTCATGGATTGAATTGCGTTCGCTTGTTTCTACTTCGTCCACTCGTCCGCCAAGGCTTCACCTTCACCGAGCGCCAAACCGCCCTTAAGGATAAATCTCCGCAACAAATCCGTGGCTTTGATATTCACTCGATGGGGCGGCATTGACTTGCCTGCCACTGCCTCGAAATAAGCTTTTGCCTTTTGTTTATCGACCGTTTCCCGGAGATCATCGAAGCGACCATACTCATTTAAATTCGCATCCGTGACGTGGGAGTTCATCAAGGCGAGCAGCTTCTTCTCATCAACGCCGAGATGCGTGACGATGGTTCTCACTTCCGCCGCTTTTACCCGGGCCTGGTAGTCGGTCAGATATTCCCGAAAGCTTTTATCGGGATCAAGCTGCACATCCCCACGCTGAATGTCCCGCAATAGAATCTCAGCGAGCTTTTGCTCTTCCTGCGAGAGCGTGGAGAACGTTCGCTGCAATTCGATTAGAGTATTTTCACGAGCCTCCTCATCGCCTCCACTCTGCAAGACTTTGAGGTATTTCTTGAATCGTGAATTCATGTAATCCGTATCAATCTTGCCAGTATCGATCTCCGTGATGTGGCTATCGATCTCAAACGGCATCGACTCATCACCCCCACCTGCGCTGCTGCCCAGCTCTTTGTAGCGTTGCAGGAGCGTGATATACTGCTGCCGCGTAATCGCCAGTTCAACGGAGCGCACCTGCGGTTCCTCAAACTCGTAAACGGCCTGCTCCCAATCAAAACCTTGGATCTTCGCCGCTTCCAGAATGCAGCTAAATTCCTGGAACTGCCTCGCAAACGCCGCTCGCTCCGTGACATCGTCTGGCAACTTTCTAAAGTCCTCTACCCCTGCGGTGGAAAAGATGTTCGTGATCTCCACAAATGCAGCATTCATGCGCTCCAGGTTCTCTGGCAGCCGGTCCACAAACAGGCCGATCGGTTTATCGCCGGAATACAGTTTCACTGCAGCTGCGATATTCCGTTTCATGGTATGCGGCTTGCGATAGTAGCGGATCGTGCCAAACGGTTTATCTGGACCAAAGAGACGGTTCGTCCGGGAGAAGGCCTGAATGACATTTTCATAGGTCAGCACCTTATCGAGATAAAGCGTGTTTACCCACTTCGAGTCAAACCCCGTCAGCATCTGATCGACTACAATCAACAGATCGAGCTGCTTCTCCCGCTCCATCTCGATGCGGGTGTAGGGGCGCTTGTGCGCTAACCGGGCTGCAATGTCTTTCTTGAAAAGACTGTGACTCCCGAGGTCAAACCTTTGCCCATATCTCGCATTGTAGTCCTCCAGAACCTCGACCAATCCTTCGGATTTAAAAGCCGTGCGCTCGTCGTCATCGTCATCATTGTCCAGATGCGGGTCGAACAGCGCTGTGACCTTCAGTTCGGGGAACTCAGACTTCAACAACCGATAGTAAAGGATCGCCTCGACGATGCTGTGGGTGCCGAAGATGGCGTGAAACTTGTTATCCTGGCTCAAGGTTGTCCAATTCCGGGCAATGTCCTGAACGACTGCATTCTGGTGCTCGCTGCGGCGGTATTGGCTATTGAGAAGATAGTCCTCAATGCCTTTCTGATACACGCCCCTGTCATCCCGGCTCCCCGCCATCGGCACTTCCTGCATGTAGCGGTTGAAAATCTTTTTGCGATCCGGATCTGCCAAGGCTTCCTGAGGCGTGCTCGCTCTAGCCCGATCCAGTGCCACTGCCTGGCGCAGATCGCGGTCACGGTAGGTCAGCACCTGATAGGGATCGAAGCCCAGCACGTTCTTGTCCCGGATGCCGTCCGCGATGCTGTATCGGTGCAGCTCATCGCCGAACACATCGGTCGTTGCATTGTCCTTCTTCTCGTTTTCTTCGTGAATCGGCGTCCCGCTGAAACCAAAAAGAATCGCGCCTTTGAAGCTCTTCTTAATGTCGCCGAGCATGTCGCCAAAGGTTGAGCGATGGCATTCATCGACGATGAAGACGATGCGTTTGGCCCGGATCTTGAGCAGATCATCACCTTTCATGCCATCCTCCTCATCCTTCAGTCGGCTCATCTTCTGGATCGACGTCACGATCAAGGTATCCGCCGGGGCATTGCTCTTGAGCTTCTTCACCAGCACTCCGGTGTGTTCCGTGGCCTGCACCTCATTGCTATCACCGGCAAAGTTCCGGTAGGCCTGCAGCGTCTGGGTTCCCAGCTCGATGCGATCAAGCAGGAACACCACCTTATCCGCATCCTTGGAATTCGCGATGAGCTGGGCGGACTTGAAACTCGTCATCGTCTTGCCCGATCCAGTGGTGTGCCAGATGTATCCCCCAAGGCGGCTCGGGTTTTTCCAATCCGTCTTTGCCACCTTATCGGAGATGGCATGCGCGGCGTAGTATTGATAACTCCGCATCACCTTGAGCACGCCGTCAGACTCATCTGCCACCGTATAGGAGCCGATCAGCTGATGCGCCGTCGGAATCGAAAGCAGACTGGAGGTGAAGATTTTCCAGTCCTTGATGGGTTCATTGTTAAAGTCTGCCCATTGAAAGGCGTAGTCATGGTTAAATACTCCATCCGGTCCCGGATTGGCAAAGTAGCGCGCCTCGGTCGGCGTCATGGCCACGAAGATCTGAATGAGCGAAAACAGCCTGCTGAAAATCCCCTCGCGGGCGTAGGTCTGGATCTGGTTGTAAGCTTGGCTCACGGGAACCCCGCTCTTCTTCAGCTCGATGTGGATGACGGGCATGCCATTGATGAGCAGGATAAGGTCTCCCCGCCGATCATTGAGCAATTGCCCGCCACGGGCGTATCGTGGCTGCTGCACGATCTGATAGCGGCTCTGCCCGGCGGCGATCTCGTGACGATCGAAGATTTTAAGACTCACCTCCTTGCCGCAGTGCAGCTTATCCTTCGGGTTGTCACGGGTGATGGCGACCGTCTTGCCATTGATGAAGCCATTGAGCCGCAGGGGCGTGCGGAGCGCGGTGATCTGCTCCAGGATCTGCTGCATCTCCGTGTCCGTCAGCGGCACTTCATTTAGCCGGTCCTTGCCGGGATTGTTCTCAAAGAGGATTTTTCGCCAGTTCTCCAGCAGGTCCGCCTCGGTTGGGTTCTTCAGCACGGGCAGTTCGCCCCAACCGCGCTGGCGCAGCTCGTGGATCACGGCAGCTTCAAAGTCGGATTCTTTGGCAAAGGTGGTCATGGGTGATGGGCGCGGCGCTTAGACAAACATTCTCTCCAGGCAGGCGGATTTGAGCTGCTTGAGCTTTCGAAGCTGAATGGCGTGTTTGGAAATCAGCTCGTCCAGCGTGCGGAAGTAGCGGCCGATTTTTTGTTGTTCGGCTGGGCTTGGTGAGACCACCCCGATCTCGTTGATCGCAACTTTCGAGAGGCTTGGAACTCCCGTTGCCTCATTCTTTTTCTTCCAGTCCATTCCTTGAAAGATACAAAACACGAAATCGAGATCGTTTCCAAATCTCGGGATTGCATAGAATAACGTATCTACCGTCCAAAATGGGGCCTTCAAAATATAGGGCTTATCGATCGTTCCTTTTCGTCCAATTCCAATTGCATCACTGATAGATGAAAGCGCCTCGTTCACACTGAGCATGTATCCTCCCGTTCCGTAAACTGGTATGTTCCCCGCCGAGAGATGTTTGTAATCACGTCCACTACCGAGATCAATGATCTCCCCCAACTTCTTCTCCTCCCACTCCCCCTCGAAGCCTTTGAAGCGGATTTCGGGGGTGGTGGTGCCGGGTTGGGGGAACATCTTTTGGAGCATCGCTTTTTTCAGCGTCACCAGCTTGTCATGCTTCCGCTGTTGCAGCCCAATCAGCCGATCCACCTCCCGGAAATACCCGCCGATTTGGGTTTGTTCGGCTGTAACTTTCGAGACTGTAATCGGAGTGGCTTTTGCCTGCTCAACGGTGTAGTGCGCAATCGTGCCGATATGACTGATGCTTTGAAGGTGTTTCCGGAAGGGCTGAGCACCCAGATACGTGTGTAGGTAGTGACTATCTATTGAGCCGCGCACTTTGAACCAGAGAAGGTCGGCGTCTTTAAAATACAGCGGATCGTCGTTCTCGACCAGATAAGGCACTCCAATCGAGCCGCCGCCAGTGACCAAGACGTCGCCCGCTTTAATACGACCAACTTTCGCGGAGAGCTTTTCATAAAGGTCGTGAGAGATGAACGCTTTTGCATTCTTCTCGCCTTTGAACGCCGAAACCACATCGCTTGAACGGAAGAATGGCACGCCCGATTGAGTCCACTCATGCTTGTGAACACGCGCCGCCGAGGTAATCGGAAACAGTCCCTCAAGTGACACCTCGTCCCACTCCCCCTCGAACCCCTTGAAGCGGATCCTCGGCACCTTGCTGTTGCATTCCTTTCCCATTCAGTTCCCCGCTAGTAAGGTTTTCAACTCGGCGAGGCCTTTGAGGTCGAACTCATTGCCATCCAGTTCCTCGATCATGCCCGCCAGCGCGGTTTCTGCCTGCTGAATCTCGCGGGCGTTGTCGGCGTAGGTGATCCGATACTTTTCCGCGAGGGCTTCCAGCTTTCCAATGAGCATCTCAATCCGCTGTCCGGGCAGGCAATGCAGCGCTTCGCTAAACGGCGCGATCCATTTGCGTTCGAGGAGCTCGAGCACCTGTTCGTCACTCAGGCCTTTGATGATGTCTTTGGTCTGCAGGTGAAGGGCGGCGGCATCCTTTTTGATCGCAGCCTTGAGGGTTTTCTCTTCGGCCAGCCATGCGGCGACTTGAATGATTTTCGCCTCGTAAGATTCGGAATCGAACTTGCCGGACTTCTTCGCCTCGGCCTGCAGTGTTTTCGCTTCCCTGGCCACTGCGGCGGCGGCGAACTTGTCGCCCTCGTCGTTAACGGTGTCATTGGTCTTTTCCTCTTCGCTGAAGCTCTCGAGCGTTTCCTCGATGGAGGCAGCAATTTCGCTGAGACGGGTTTGCTTTTCACGGAGTGCTTCCAGGCCGGCCTGATGATGGACCTGCTGGACTAGATCAAAGGGCAGGATGCGGCCTTTCCAGCCATCCTGCACCTCGGCCTTCACGCCCTTGCTCGTTTTCTCCACTAGAATCGGCTCCACCACGCGGCAGGCATCGAAGCCCTCGGTCTGGATGATTTCCAGATCAATGGCGATGGGTTGCCAGTGATCATCGAGGATTTGGTATGCCTCGTATCGGTCGATGAGCGGCAGCGGCTCCAGCCGGGCAAATAGCGCCTCGCTAAGCACCGCCTCCTGCCGGGGAATCATGAGCGTAAGCATCGGCTTCAGCAACGCACCGCGCAACCAGGGCGTAAAATCAGCCAGGGCAGCGGCGAAACGATCCACGAAAGCCCGCACCTCAGTGTGGTCGCGGGTGGCGGTAGCGAGGTCAGGCACCTGTGGCTCCACGTAAGGCGTGCCATTGTCAGTAAAAAGGGCGGAGCGCAATCCGGGGAAGGCATCCCAAAATTCCCGCAGTGAATCCAGCTCGCTCACCGGGATGCCGCCGAACATGGAAGCATAGAGGTCCCAGCTTTCCGCAGGCTCGGAGGAATCCACGTAGCGAGGGATATTGAGATTGTAGTCATTTTCCTGCACCTCGGTCTTGGGGACGAGGCGGCTGTAGCCCGGCACGGTGGCCCGGGCGGTCACGGTGTCCGCGATCTTTTTGATATCGGAGGCGCGGAGCTTGTTGTTTTTTCCTTCCTTGGCGAAGCCCTTGGAGGCGTCCACGATCAGGACATCGCTCGCCGCGCGCCGCTGGCGGAGCACGAGGATGATGGTGGGGATGCCGGTGCCGAAGAAGATATTCGGCGGCAGGCCGATGATGGTCTCGAGGTGGTCGTTCTCGATCAGGTTTTTCCGAATCTCGCCCTCTTCACCTCCCCGGAACAGCACGCCGTGCGGCAGGACGATGGCCATGATGCCGTTCGGCTTCAGGTGGTAAAGATCGTGCAGGAGAAAGGCGTAGTCAGCCTTTGACTTGGGCGCGAGGCCGAAGCGGGAGAAACGGGCGTCGTTTTCCTTGTGCTCGGGGTCCCACTTCTGGGAGTAAGGGGGATTCGAAACAACCGCGTCGAGGTAAAGCGGGTTGTAGGTATTGACGGGGTCCCTGTCATCGAAGAACGGCCAGTCATCCTCCAGCGTATCGGCATTTCGCGTGACGATGTTTGTGGGGAGGATGCCGCGCATGACGAGGTTCATGCGGGTGAGGTTGTAGGTGTTCTCCTTTAGCTCCTGAGCGTAGTATTTGACGTTGTCCTGATTCGCCATGTGCTTGGCGATGGAGCGGCCGATATTCAGCAGCAGCGAGCCGGAGCCACTGGTGGAATCGTAAATCTCGATGGTATCGCGGTCGTGCAGGTGGTGCGCGATGATCTCCGACATGAGCACGGAAACCTCGTGCGGGGTGTAGAACTCGCCCGCCTTTTTGCCAGCATTGGCGGCAAACATGCCGATGAGATACTCGTAAATGAAGCCGAGCACGTCATAACCTTGCCGACCATCCATGGGGATGTCCTTGATGAGCTGGATGAGATCGCTGATGGCCTTGGTCTGCCGTGCGGCGGTATCGCCCAGCTTGCTCAGGCCAGTTTCCAGGGTTTTGAAAATGCCCTCGAAGAGCCGCTTGTGGTTCGGATGGATGAGGCGGCTGAAGGCGGACAAAGCATCGCGGACGTGGGAGACGTCGAAATCCCCTTTATTTTCGATCCAAGTGGAAAAGAGGTGCGGGTAAGCAATGAAGTAACCGATCTGGCTTTTGATGTGCTCGACGATCTCGGGATCGTCCTCCGAAAGATCGTGCAGATTTTGATCAGTGAAGTCTTCGCTCTTCGCAAAGCGGACCAATTTGTCAGAGAGGTATTTGTAGAAAATAAAGCCGAGGATGTAGTCTTTGTATTCGTTGGCTTCGATTTTCGACCGCATCTGATTGGCCGATTCCCAGATCTTGGAGGCGAGTTGTTGTTTATTCAAGGTGTTGGCAAGGCAGCGTGTGATCTCCGATATTCGCGCTAGGAACAGGCGATGGCAGTTTGGTTTTTGCTGCATGAGCAGCAGGAGGCGTTGCTTTTGATGGCAATGCCGGGATTTCTATCTCAGAAAACAGTTTTTTCGGCACGCACTTTATCCATCGAGCGAGGGAGTTTGTGTTGTTCGCGGCGGACTTTGTCTTGTTCGCGGAGGAAGGCTTGGGAGGAGGAATCGGGCATCTTGCAAAGATTGTTCTAATCGGCAGAGAGGCAACGGGAAGCCAAAAAGGCGCTAGGGTGGAAATAAGGGATTGGTGGCGTGAATGGATAGGGGTTTGGCCGGGGTGGATTGCGATGAAGGGCGATGCATGAAGGATGGTGGCGGGAGGGAAATCATCCGATGATGTCGCCCTCTTCAGGGCTCGGTTTTTTGGGGATGCTCCAACCCAGGGTGATACCCTGGGCTATCCCATATTGCCCCGTTGGGGCATTCGTGACCCAATCGCCATTTCCACCCGCAATTACCGACACAAGCCATATACCCCCCAGCAAAAGCAAGCGATGCATCACCCAAATCGGTCCACAGGCGCATACCATATCTGCCCCGACGCAACCATCCGATGCATCACCCAAATCGGCCACCGACGTATGCCATATCCGCCCCGACGGGGCAAAATGAGATAGCCCAAGGTGCAACCTTGGGAACATCAATGTTCGAGATATTGAGCCCTGGAAGGGCGACATCCAATCGGCCCGCATTTCCATCCGACGATCCACACCCCGGCCGCAATCCCGCCCCTTCAGGGCTCGGTTTATTTGGAATGCCCCAACCCAGGGTGATACCCTGGGCTATCCCATATTGCCCCGTTGGGGCGGCGGGCGTGTTTGAGAGTGGCTGCGGCGTCTCGCCGCAGGTCGTGACTGGGGCGTCCCGCCACAGCATGCCCCCCTTCCCGGCTCAAATGCCGGTGACGATTTCGTTCTTTAGCTTGTTCGTCGCAGGCTTTGCCTTGTTCGCGGCGGACCTTGCCTTGTTCGCGGCGGACTTTGTCTTGTTCGCGGCGGACTTTGTCTTGTTCGCGGCGGACCTTGTCTTGTTCGCGACGGACTTTGCCTTGTTCGTGGCGGACCTTGCCTTGTTCGCGGCGGACTTTGTCTTGTTCCCGGCGGACTTTGTCTTGTTCCCGGCGGACTTTGTCTTGTTCCCGGCGGACTTTGTCTTGTTCGTGGCGGACTTTGCCTTGTTCGCGACGGACTTTGCCTAGTTTTCGACGTGCTTTAGCTTCTACAGATCGGATTTGGGAAGATGCAGGGGGGGGATTCGGATGGAGCGAAAGGCGGAATTCAATCGGAACGCTGAGGTCATTTTCACTGCTAAATCATGGGGCGATTCCGGGAAATCATTTCAAAAATCGACGCATCTCAGCGCAAGGTTTGAAAATATTTTTAAATTTTTCACTGCGCAAATCTTGCTTAGATTTGCGAATTTTAAAATCCCTAAGTATTTGATGATGAATGATGTTCATTTATCATTAGGGCAAGCGACCGAATTCATTAAATTTGTTAGATCCATTGTCATGATTCATTTTTAGTTGCCGGGATACAATTTTTTAGATTAATGACTAATCCATAGCCAAGTAATTGAAAAAATTCCCAGTCATTTGGCTACACCAACCAATAATTCATGATTAGAAATGAGCACCACAAAACTAAGAGTATCGCAGAAATTCGCATCGGGTAGTGCGGAGGATTTAGTCACATTAGCACGAACGGTATCTGCCAAGTTGTATTCGGATGTGGATTACATCAGCCCTCCATTTCCCAAGGACACGCTGGATGTGGAAATCGCTGGGCTGGAGGAGGCCATGGAGCTGCAGGCGAGCAGCGGCCCTGCCGGGACGGCATTGAAGAATGAACGCCAGGCGTATTTGGTATCGCTGCTGCAGGAGCTGGCGCTCTACGTGCAGGTGGCATCGAAAAACAACCTTTCGATGTTGCTGGACAGTGGGTTCCAGGCAATGAGCCGTAACCGCAGCATGGTTCCATTAGCCACGCCATTGTTGCAACGGATCAAGCAAGGGATGTCTGGAGAAACGGAGGTGACGGTGAAGCCGGTGGCCACGGCAAAGTGCTACCAGGTGGACATCGCCCCGGTATCGAATGAGGGGGTATTGGGTGAGTTTTCCCAAGTCGCGATCCAGTCGAGTTCCCGTAATATTTTAGTAACAGGATTAACGCCGGGTAATGTGTATGCGTATCGAATTCGGGCCATTGGTGGCAGCACCGGATTTTCTGATTGGAGCAATATTACCACGCATCGTTCTCTATAGTTATTTTGATTTTGAATTCGAATCTATTCATCGCACGATGGAGATCTATCGAGGTTTTCATCGTGCGATTTTTTATTATCTGGGATGTTGTGGATGAAATTTGATCCCGGAAATAGGTTGGATGAGATTGAATTTTCGTAAGGTTTTGAGGATAGTTATTTCCGAAATTTGAAGAGGTTCCCGTGCGAGGTGGGGCATGCGGGAATGGGTGTGGAAAGGGTTTTAGCGGCAGATGTCGCCCCTTCAGGGCTCGTTTTTTTGGGGTGCCCCCAACCCAGGGTGATACCCTGGGCTATCTCATTTTTGCCCCGTTGGGGCATTCGTCACCCAATCGCCGTTCCCACCCGCAATTACCGACGCAGCCATATACCCCCCAGCAAAACCATACGATGCATCACCCAAATCGGCCCCCGGCGCATGCCATATCTGCCCCAACGGGGCAAAATGAGATAGCCCAAGGTGCAACCTTGGGAACATCAATGTTCGAAATATTGAGCCCTGAAGGGGCGACATCCAATTGGTCCGCATTTCCCCCGACGATCCCACACCCCGGCCGCAATCCCGCCCCTTCAGGGCGGATCTATTTTTCCACATCTTACCCAGGGTGATACCCTGGGCTATCGGATTTTGCCCCGTTGGGGCATTCGTGTTCTGCCTCATATAAACCACCCTGGGCTATCTCATTTTGCCCCGTTGGGGCGTGTGGTGTTCATCTTCCCAAACCAACCTGGGCTATCCCATTTTGCCCCGTTGGGGCGTGTCATGTTTAACACCACGACGCGAATCGTTCGTGCAAACCCGATGGGGCGGCGGGTGTGTTTGAGAGTGGCTGGGGCGTCCCGCCACAGCATGCTCCCCTGCCCGGCTCAGATGCCGGTGACGATTTCGCAGTTGGGCATTTCTTTTTTGAGACGCTCAATGGTCTCCGGGGTGACCTTGGTGTGCCAAAGGTAGAGGTGCTTGAGATTGGGCAATGATTTGAGCTTTTCCACGCCGGCATCGGTGACCTCGGTGCCGTAGAGATTGACGGATTCGAGGGTTTGCAAGCCTGCCAGGGTATCGAGCGAGGCGTCGCCGATCTGGGTCTGGGACAGGCGCAGGGTGCGGAGGTTTTTGGCATCGCCAAGTTTCTCGACGCTTTGATCGGTGATTTGGGTGGAGGCGAGATCGAGCGAGGTCAGCTCGGGAAGCACGGGGCTGAGTTTGCCGAATTGGGCATCGTCAAATCCATCGCGGATGGACACGGCGGTGAAGACCAGGTTGCTGGAATCCGCAGCTTCGTAGGTGAGCGCGCCGGAGAGTTCCTTGGAAATGCCAGCGACTTTTTGCTTCAGCTCCTCGTTGATGGGGGCGGCGGCGGTGGCTTTGATGAGGCTGCCGGCGACCTCGTCCAGGGACTTGCGCACGGCGTCCGGGACTTCCAGGTCCTTGACCTTTTTGGCGGGGTCCGCGCCGCTGTCGATCCACCATTTCAGCACGGCGAGTTCATCCACGGAGATGTCCGGCTTGCCTTCCGGTGGCATGTGCTCATCGTCGTCTTTTTCCAGCTCAATGCGGAAGACGAGATTGCTGTCGTGGGCGTTGCCGGGCTCGATCCCATCACCTTCCTTGCCGCCCTTGAGGATCATGTCGTAGGTGTCCAGACGGAGCCGGCCTTTGGACTTTTCCGCCTTGTGGCACTGGACGCACTTGTTATCGAGAATGGGGGCGATGACATCGGTGTAGACGACGAGATCATCGACGGATGCCACCTTAGCAGCTGGGGTGGATTTTGCCGCTGGCACTTCTTCGCCGAGCAGTTTTTTGAGAAATGGTGGCGCGTATTGGGTGAGGTAGGTGCTGCCGTGGGTCATGGAGGCGCCATCGTGGCTGGCGAAGGCCATGAGCCCGGAACTGCCGAAAAGCATGGCGCGGAATGCGAGGGCATTCCCGGAATAGGCTACGGTCCAGGCTTTGACTAAAAAGGTGAGGATGGCGGCGACGCTGAAAGCGAGGCCGAGCCAGAGGTGGCGGGTGGCCGTGGCATTTCCTTCGTAACCGCCGCCCTGGTAGAGCAAAAACCCGGCGACCACGGCGACCACGGCGGTGGCAGCGGCGAAGAACATGGGAAACAGCGGCGTTCCCGGGCCATAGCGCCAGCTGCGGAACATGCCGACGGTTTCCTGAAACAAGATCAGCGCGAAGACTCCGATGGGGAGGTGCAGCAGGACCGGATGGAAGTGGCCAAGGAAGCGGACCCAGTCCGGTGCTTTATCGCCATTCGGATCGCCAACCAGCAAGGGCATGGCGATGAGGCAGGCGATGATGAAGAGGCTGCAGATGGTGATGAACCAAGGTTTTCTGGAGGGCTTGCGGTGGTTTTTTACCATAAAGTTGCTGTCTTGGGAGGCAGTGGGAGATCAGACATCGACCGTTTTGGTCCATGCGAGCTCAGGCCGGTGTGGCATCGGGCCAGGGGTGGCGCGGCGCGGGGCTGATTTAGCACGGCGTTTGCCGAAAAATGGCAGCAGGCCGCGTACGTCGTGGCCGAGGTAGCTCGCCGCTTTCACAAAAATCGTGAGGGCGAAGGCTTCGTCGAGAAATGGAAGTGGGTCTGGCAAAATACCAATCGTGAGGAGGTAGCCGCCAGAGAGCAAAGTCAGGAGCCAAGCTAGTTTACGTCTCATGGCACAGGCTACTACGATTCCGTGTTGCGGCAACTTGCGGATGATTACCGGAAATCCGCTATTCTGCGAGTTTTTCCACCACCACATCCACCTCCAACAAGCACTGACCGGTGCCGAAATACGAGCCGCGGACGGGAGCAACGTCCTCGTAGTCACGGCCTACGGCGATTTTCACGAATCGTTCATCGGCCAGCGTGTTATTGGTGGGGTCAAAGCCGATCCAGCCGACGCCGGTGAGGTAGATTTCACACCAGGCGTGGGATGCCTGCGCGCCGACCAGCGAATCGCGCGGACCATTGTAGATGTATCCGGATGCGTAGCGGGCGGGAATGCCAATGGACCGGCAGAGGCCGATCATGACATGGGCGAAATCCTGGCAAACCCCGCAACGCAGGCGGAACACCTCGTCCAGATGGGTATTCACATCGGTGATGCCCGCTTCGTAGCGGAATTCCTGCCGGATCCAGGCCATGATGGCGGTTGCCTGATCGTAAACCGTTTTCAACCCTGCGGTGAGATCCAGCGCCATGCGCCAGAGTTCCGGGCTTTTGGCAACCCAGCGGCTGTCCTGAAGAAACTGCCAGGTGCGCTCCTTGACTGAGGAGTCGGTGTAATCCGCCATGACCATTTCCCGCCCTGCCGCCGGGATGACCAAGGGCAGGTTGTGGACCTTGATGCGGCTTTCGATCTCCAGCTTCTGGTGAGGCTTTGGCAGCTCGAAGTGGTGGGTGATGTTCTGGAACAGGTCGGTAAATCGCCGCACGCGGGTGGCGGGCAAAATGCGGACCAGAGCGGAAGTGGTATTCTGGAAGGGATAAGTCCGCGGCTCCAGATGCAGGGTGTTCACGCTATCCGTGACCGGGTGCGCGTAATGAAACACCGTCCGGTGCAGCACGGAGAGTTTCGTCCCCAGTTTGGTGGAGCGGTTGCTGGTTTGCGGTGATTCTGGGTAGCCGGTCACTGCTGTTGCTGTTGCTGCTCCATCTGCCACGCGGAAAGAGCGGATGGCGTGGACTTGGCCTCAGCCTGGAATTGCACCCGCTCCGGCATCAACACATAGGTTTCGAAAATCTCCGAGCCGATGTCGTTGAAGCGGCGCTGCAGTTCATCCAGATAGGAATGCAGGCCAGCGTCCAAAATATCGCTGGTGGAGCCGAAGTTCAGCGCGGCGAGCAAGCGCCCGGAAACGCGCTCCGATTCATTGGTGAACACGCCCTGCGGTGAATTCGAAATCCGGTGCAGGCTGGTGTCCACCCGCTCGATGCAGTAGCGGACCGAGCGTGGAAAATTGCGCGAAAAGATCAGGAATTCCAGCACGTTGCGGGCGGAGATCGCCTTGCGTTCCGCGCGGAATGCACCGATGGCGCCGCAGGAACGCAGGATCGCCGTCCAGTGGAGCACGCCAGGAGCGGTGACCTCTCCCCCCTCCTCCGCCGGTGGCAGGTAGTTGGAAATATCCAGGAAGCGGGTGGTCTTATCCGCGCGTTCGAGAAAGCGGCCGAGATCCATGAAATCCCACGCCTCATTGCGCGAAATCGTCGATGCCGCGACGCCGAGGAAAGTCACCGCCGAGCGACGGATGTTTTCGTAGTACTTCGGCGGGTCCAGCTCCAGGAAGCGCGATGCTTCGTCCGACTTGGTAAACAGGTAAAGCGCGTTGATTTCCTCCCACAGCTCGTCCGAAAGCTGATCGCGCACCGTGCGGGCATTTTCGCGAGCGAGGCCGATGCAGGAGGCGATGCTGTTCTGGTTCTTCGCGTCGTCGGTGAGAAACCGGATCACCTGCGTGCTGCCGACATCGTCATAGAGTTGCTCGAAAAGCTCTTCTTCCCCCAGGCTGAGCACGATCGGCATCCAGAAGGCCTTCAGGCGCTGGCTATCCAGACTTTCGAAGTCCAGCAGCAGCTGCTGGTTCACATCGATCAATCGGGCCAAATTATCAGCCCGTTCGACGTAACGGACCATCCAGTAGAGAGTGTTGGCAACGCGGGATAGCATGAAGATACGAGGGGGTTTTTTGATCGAAAACGCAGCGATTCCTTACTGGCGGAGCACCCAGGTGTCCTTGCTGCCGCCGCCTTGTGACGAATTCACCACCAAAGAGTCCTTGGTGAGCGCCACCCGCGTCAAGCCTCCCGGCACGATCTTCACATCTTCACCGTAAATGATATACGGCCGGAGATCGATATGGCGGCCTTCAATTCCGCCTTCACACCAGGTCGGGCTGCGCGAAAGGGAAATCACAGGCTGGGCGATGTAGTTGCGTGGGTCTGCGATGATCAGCTGACGGAATTTTTCGATCTCCTCCTTGCTGGCGGTCGGCCCCATCAGCATGCCGTAGCCGCCGGATTCATTGGCCGCCTTCACGACCAATTCCGACAAGTGACTGAGGATGTATTTTCGATCCTCTTCCTCAGAGGCCAGATAGGTCGGCACGTTCGGCAGGATCGGCTCCTGACCGAGGTAGTATTCGATCATCTTCGGCACGAAGTAATAGGTCACTTTATCATCCGCCACGCCGGTGCCGACGGCATTGGCCAGCGCGACATTGCCATGGCGGTAGGCATTCATCAGCCCCGGAACGCCGAGCACCGAGTCCTTGCGGAACACCACGGGATCGATGAAATCGTCATCGATACGCCGGTAGATCACATCCACCCGGACCAGGCCGTGGGTGGTGCGCATGTAAACGAAATTATCCACCACGACGAGGTCGCGGCCTTCCACGATCTCGATGCCCATTTCGCGGGCGAGGTAGCAGTGCTCGAAGTAGGCACTGTTATGACAACCGGGCGTCAAGAGCACGCAGACCGGGTTCACATCCCGGCGGGGCGAGATGTAGTGCAGCATGTTGAGCAGGTCGCGCGGGTAGGAATCGACCGGACGGACGCCCATCGAATCGAAAATTCCCGGGAACGCACGCTTCAGGGCGTTGCGGTTTTCCAGCAAATAGGAGGCACCGGATGGGCAGCGGCCATTGTCCTCCAGCACGTAGTAAACGCCGTCCGAGCCACGGATCAGGTCACTGCCGCAAATGTGGATGTAGATGTCCTTTGGCACGTCCACGCCGCGGAATTCCGGGCGGTAGTGCTTTGCCTGCTCGATGTAAAAGCGCGGGATCACGCCGTCCTTCAGGATCTGCTGATCGTGATAAATATCATGCAGGAACAGGTTCAGCGCGATGATGCGCTGGGTGAGCCCGGCTTCCAGATGCGCCCATTCATCGGCGGGGATCACGCGCGGAACCGGATCGAACGGGAAAATCCGCTCGGTGCCGCGGTTATCGTGATAGACGTTGAAAGTGATGCCCTGGCGGAGGAAATAGAGTTCCGAATTGCTCTTCCGGGTCAGGAAATCGCGCTCGGAAAGCTTTCCAAAACGTTCAAACAGTGGCGCGCAGAACGGTCTGACCTCACCATTTTCGCAAAACATCTCATCATGAAATTTGCCAGGATTGTAGAGATCAAACATTGCCATGGGTTGTATATAAGGCGTTAGCAGCTGTCGGGCCAACTTTGATTTACCGGGGTTTGCAAACCAGGAAACGCAATCTAGCGACAGTCTCCCCTTGAAATGCTGAAATCGGGAACGTATCAAGGGCGCGCCAGCCCGCCCGCGGGCGTTTTTTCTCCGTCTTCACTACCAATGAACGCCCTAACCCGCAGTTTTTCCGCCATTTGGAACTCATCACTTGGGAAAAAGTACATCGTCGCCCTCACCGGCATTGTCCTGTTTCTCTTCCTCGCCGGCCACCTTATCGGAAACCTTCTGGTTTTCGTCGGTCGCGAAGCCTTTAACAGCTATGCGGTCTTCCTGCATGAAGTCGGACACGGCATGGGCGTCTGGGTCGCCCGCCTGGTGCTGCTGGCCTGCCTCGTCGCCCACGTGATCGCCACCATTCAGCTGACGATCCAAAACCGCAGCGCGCGCGAGCAATACCAGAACAAGAACACGATCCAGGCCACCCTTTCCTCCCGCATCATGATGTGGACCGGCCTAACAATCCTGGCCTTCGTCATTTACCACTTGCTGCACTTCACGGTGCGCTTCTCGAACAGCTACAACGACTACATCGACCCCGAGTATTTCGCCGAGACCGGCTTGCAGCGCCAGGACGCCTGGAAAATGGTGATCGACGGCTTCTCCTGGTTCCCCGCCGTGTTCTTCTACATGGTCGCGCTGAGTCTGCTTTGCTCCCACCTTTCGCACGGCGTTTCGTCGGTTTTCCAAACCCTCGGGTTCCGCTCGAAAAAGTCGCAGGACCTCATCCGTTGCGGCGGAAAGATCTACGCGTTCGTCATCTGGGCCGGATTCATGTCCATCCCGGTCGCCATTTATTTCTTCAAGTTCGGTCGCTGACAGGCACTCCCAACCTTCCCCACGCTCATGATTCTCGACTCCAAAATTCCTACCGGCCCGCTTGAACAGAAATGGTCCAAGCACAAGATGGACTCCAAGCTGATCAACCCGGCCAACAAGCGGAAATTCACCGTGATCGTGGTCGGCTCCGGCCTCGCCGGTGGATCGGCTGCCGCCACCTTGGCCGAGCTTGGCTACCAGGTGAAGTGCTTCTGCTACCAGGATTCCCCACGCCGCGCCCACTCGATCGCCGCGCAAGGTGGCATCAACGCCGCCAAAAACTACCGCAACGACGGCGACTCGGTTTACCGACTTTTCTACGACACGATCAAGGGCGGTGACTTCCGCTCCCGTGAGGCAAACGTCTACCGCCTGGCGGAAGTTTCCAACGGCATCATTGACCAATGCGTCGCCCAAGGCGTCCCATTTGCCCGCGAATACGGCGGCTTGCTCGACAACCGCTCGTTCGGTGGTGCGCAGGTTTCCCGGACCTTCTACGCCCGCGGTCAAACCGGACAACAGCTCCTCATCGGCTGCTATCAGGCGCTGGAGAAGGAGATCAAAAAAGGCGGCGTGAAGATGTATCCGCGCACCGAGATGCTGGACATGGTGTTGGTGAACGGCCACGCCAAGGGCATCGTCGTCCGCGACATGACCACCGGCAAGATTTCCACCCACGCGGCGGATGCCGTGATTCTGGCGACCGGTGGCTACGGCAACGTGTTCTACCTTTCCACCAACGCGATGGGTTGCAACGTCACCGCAGCCTGGCGCGCCGCCCGCCGTGGAGCGCTTTTCGCCAACCCTTGCTACACCCAGATCCACCCGACCTGTATCCCGGTCAGCGGCGACTATCAGTCGAAGCTCACCCTGATGTCCGAGTCACTCCGCAACGACGGCCGCATCTGGGCACCGAAGTCCCGCGAGATCGCCAAGAAGCTGCAGAAGAAGGAAATCAATCCGTCCGACGTGGCCGAGGAAGATCGCGATTACTACCTGGAGCGGAAATACCCGTCCTTCGGCAACCTTGCCCCGCGCGACATTTCCTCCCGCGCGGCGAAGGAAGCGTGCGACGATGGCCGCGGTGTCGCCCCGACCGGTCTCGGCGTTTACCTCGATTTCCGCGACGCGACCAAGCGCCTCGGCGAGGACACGATCCGCGCCCGCTACGGCAACCTGTTCCAGATGTATGAAAAGATCGCCGGTGAAAACCCCTACAAGGGGCCGATGATGATCTATCCTGCCGTTCACTACACCATGGGCGGCCTGTGGGTTGACTACAACCTGATGTCGAACGTTCCGGGTCTGCACGTGCTGGGCGAAGCAAACTTCTCCGACCACGGCGCAAACCGCCTGGGTGCATCCGCGCTGATGCAAGGTCTCGCCGACGGATATTTCGTCATCCCGACGACGATCGCCAACTACCTGGTGACTCAAAAGCCGGGCAGCGTGTCCACCGAGATGCCGGAATTCAAGCAAGCGGAAGCCGATGCCAGCGCACGGATCAACAAGCTGCTGAGCGTCCAAGGCAACCGCACCGTCGATTCCTTCCACCGCGAGCTGGGCCATGTGATGTGGAACCAGTGCGGCATGGAGCGCTCCCGCGAAGGCCTGACCGAAGCGATCGCCAAGATCCCGGAAATCCGCGAGGAATTCTGGAAAAACGTCCGCATCCCAGGCTCCGGAAGCAGCGTCAACATGGAGCTGGAAAAAGCCGGCCGCGTCGCCGACTTCCTCGAGTTCGGCGAGCTGATGTGCTACGACGCCCGCGACCGAGAAGAGTCCTGCGGCGGCCACTTCCGTGCCGAGCACCAGTTCACCGAAGCCGATCCTGAAGTCCAAGCTGGCAAGACCCAGGCTGGTGAAGCGAAACGCCACGACGATCTGTTCTCCCACGTTTCCGCCTGGGCCTACAACGGCGAGGGCAAGGAGCCGAGCCTGCACAAGGAAGCTCTGGTCTACGAATCGGTGAAGGCATCGATCCGCAGTTACGCTTGATCGGCGTTCGTTTCCCGATTCGAAATCGATTTCAATCCGCAGTGCCTGCACGGTGCTGCGGATTTTTTTTGCAACCGGTTCGGATTGCAGTAGTTCTATCCACGCTTCAGCGACACTGAAGCTTCATCCCCGTTGAACCCACGCAAGGCACCTGCACCGCGCAAGGACTGAAAATCGGCTGTTCCTGATCTTCAGTGTCTCGCCGTGATGCGCTGTGCCTTGATTTCTACAAAAATCATACACTTTGCTCCATTGACTGAACGTCTTTCCCCCGTCCGCAGTAAGTCCCAAGTTTTCTCACCATTCACTCCACCGCCGCAGCGATCCTGCCGATGCCGAACCTGGCTTCAGACAGGCTTGGCGGCAGCTGTATTCGCGACGCTCTATGCAGCGCCCGCGACGGTTTTCTCGCAACCCGCTGCCCCGGTGGAACAGAAAAGCGCCAAACTTTCCGAAGTTGCTCCGGAAATCGTGCGCTCTCTGGAAATGGTGGACCAGGACATTTCCACAAGCCCGAACAAGGCAGAGCCAGATGTCCGTGCCTTTCTGCACGGCCTGTTTGCCCTGAACGAAGGCCACACCGCCGGTGGCACCCTGGCTCAGGATCATCCAGATCTGATGCTGCAGCTGCTGGCCGATCTGTGGCAACGCATCGAGAATGGTCCGGGTGACAAGCTGCCAAAAACCACCGGCATCCGCATCCGCAACAACACGCGGGAATTTGATCTGACGGATACCTACATCCAGCTCCTCACCCCAACGATCGCCAACGGCCCGGCCAATGACCAGGCGATCGCCGGATTGGCGAAAAATCCGGAAGTGACCAAGTTGCTGGCTCATTTTTCCGAAGGCAACGATGGCTCGACGGTGGAGAACGCGCTCACGCTTGGCCGGATGATTTTCAACATCCGCAAGGGTGAACCCCCATTGCAGGCGGCCCCTGCCGCGCATCCGGCGCTGACGATCGAGGATTTGCCGAAGCTGGACCGCAGGGTTGATCTCGGTGGCTTCGGTACGGTCCAGGAACTGGTCGCCTGGGCTCATGGGATGAATCCGGATCGCAAGAATCCATTCAAAGTTGCCACCAAAGAAGAGAATCAAACCATCACTCGGCGGGCCAATGCCTACATCAAACTGCCCGTGGAAGCCCTGCTCCCTCATCCGAGCGCGAAGGTTCTGATGGGTGACATTCCAGCGGATGCCGAACGGGTGGAGGATCGCGAGGTTCAAATCAATCTCAACCAACCGCGTTGGCAGGCGACCGGATTGTATGCGGCCCCGGGCGAAGCGATCACGATTCACGTGCCTTCCCGCCTCCGCAAAATGGGGCTACAAGTTCGCATCGGCACCCAGACAGACAATGTCTCACAACCCGGCAGCAACACCGCCGGCAGCCTTCAGCGATTCCCGGTGGTGGCGAATCACTTCGCGCTCAACCAGCCAGAGGTGACCGTTGGCAACCCATTTGGCGGCGGCATTTACATTGAGGTCCCCACCGGGGCAAATCAAGGCGACCTGCGGGTGACAACCTTCGGCTATATCATCCGCACGTTCGAAAAATTGCCATCGCCCGACCTGCAAAGCCTGACCATCAGCGGCGGCATCGAGATGCCCTGGTGGCGGCCCGGCATGTCACAGGCGGATTGGAAAAAGGAACTGGCCAAGCCTGCACCGTGGACGGAAATGGACTTCGGCACGCTGTGCCTCTACGTGCCCACAAGCGACGCCCGCAAGGCAAGGAATCCGCAGGGACTGACCGAGTTCTGGCAAAAAGTGATGGATGCGGAGTGGAAATTCGGCGGCTACACCGGCACCCGACTGGAGCCAATGCGCATCAGTTTCGACCGCCAAATCGCCTATGGCTTCATGCACTCCGGCTACCCGATCATGGCCTTCCTGCCGCAGGCGAAGGAGGCGCTGGATCTGAAAACCCTGGAGGAAAAAGGCAACTGGGGCTTTTTCCACGAAATCGGCCACGATCACCAACCACAGTGCATCACGCCGGACGGATTCACCGAATCCACCGTCAATTTGTTCACGATGTCCGCCTATGCGGCGATTTTTCCCAAGCGCGATCCCAAGCTGGGTCATGAATCGCTTGCCCATCCCGATGAGCTGCTCAAACGCCGCCGCGACGGGGAATCTGCCGATCCATGGGTCAACATTTCAGTATTCCTGCCACTCATTGATGCGTTTGGCATGGACAGCCTGACGCGGATGTTCAGCAGCTACTGGAAGGAAGACACCAAACACGGCGATGCCCCCCGGTATTCGTCGGATGAACGGCAGGACCATCTGGTGCTGCGCTACGGCCAGACGGTGAAACGGGATGTTTCCGCTTATTTTGAAAGCGTGCACTTCTACGTTTCACCATCGACCAAGAAGCAGCTCTCTGACTTCGAAGCCTGGGAGCCCTGAATTCCAGATCAGGACTCTTTGTGAGCCCCCTTGGACTGGGCCAGCCGGATCGTTTGCAGAATCACCGATGCATGCACCGCCCGGCTCAGTCCCATCGCCGTCTCAATCCGGCGGGTTTCGCGCTCGCCGGTGATGTTTTCGATGTGGTTGATGCGCTCAATCACCAGGCCGTAGATCGCCGGTTTGCCCTGGCCATTATCGATGAAGACCGGGCCGCCGCTGTCGCCATCCCATGAGGTGACATCGAGCATGAAGGTTGGTTGTTTTTCCAATGACTTCGCAGGGTAGCTCGCGACCAGTGCACGACGTGCGAGCGGGAAGCCGGCTTCGTTGGCTTCGACGCGGGCGGGATACGTCAGCAGGATGGTGTCGTCGCCAAAGCCCGGGAGATCTTTTTCGATCAATGAGGAGATCGGCAAAGTCGCATTTTCCGGCAGGTCCAGCTTCACCGGCATGACCGCGACATCGTAGTCCGGATTCTTGGTCCAGAGCGGCTTGCCGTCACTGCGGATCTGGACTTTGACGTCCTTGCGCTCGTAGTCCTTGTCACCATCCAACTCACGGAGCACGAGGATTGAGGTGCGTCCGGAAGATTTTTCGAACGTGTGGCCTGCGGAAACGATAAAGACCTGGGATTGATCCTGGATCAAAAAGCACGTCGCCGTGGAGTCCTTGTTGAAGAGCTTGAACGTCGCATTCATCATCGTTTCCGCGCATTCATTGGCTTGAGCAAAGGAAACAAGCACCGCCATGACACCTCCTAAAAAGGCCAGATTTTTCATGCCGCGAGCGTGCGAAGTCCGCGCCACCGCTGCGAGTGAAACTTCTGCGGGATGATGATTTTTCCGCGGTTATTTCTGGCAGGTCGGGCACCAATAGGTGGAGCGCTGGCCCTGCACCGCGTGGCGGATCTCGGTGCCGCAAACCAGGCACGGCTCGCCTTTCCGATCGTAGACAAATAGCTTTTGCCGGAAATAGCCGGGCTGGCCGTCGGATTTCAGAAAATCCCTGAGGGTGGTGCCGCCTGCGGAAATGGCATCAGAAAGCACCTCGCGTATGGAACTGACCAGCCGTTCCAGTCTTGGCAGAGAAAGCCGACAAGCCTGTGTCTGTGGTCGGATTCCCGCGCGGAAAAGCGCTTCGGAGGCGTAGATATTTCCCACACCCACCACCACCTTGCCGTCCATGATGACCTGCTTGATCGCGGATTTCCGGGTGGAGCAGATGCTTTTCAAATAGGTCGCGCTAAAACCATCGCCCAGCGGCTCCGGACCGAGACTGGCCAGCAGTGGATGCTCGAAAGGACTTTCGGATTTCAGATGAAGAATCACTCCGAACCGGCGGGGATCATGAAACCGCAGCTGCATGCCGGTGGATAGCGTGACGGCGAAATGATCGTGCTTTTTCCAGGCTTCCGCAGGATCGATCACCCGCAAACTGCCGGACATCCCCAGATGGATCAGCAGGGTCGAGCCATCATTCACCGCCAACAGCAGGTACTTCGAGCGGCGGGTCACGCCGATGAAGGTCCGCTGTTCCAGTTCCGCGACCGAATCCGACACCGGCCAGCGCAGGTCGTATCGTTTCACGATGACTTCCTGAATCTGCGCCCCGGTAAGATGCGGCTCGATCCCACACCGCGTGGTTTCCACTTCTGGCAGCTCTGGCACGATCGTTCAGTTGAGGACGTAAAACCAGACAGCCACCACGTGGCAGGCGCTCCCGCCCAACACGAACAAATGCCAGATCGCATGATGGAAACGCAGACTCGTCCACGCGAAAAACACGACCCCTAGCGTGTAGCTCAAACCACCAGCCACCAACCAGGCCAGTCCGGCAAATGGCAGGGCCTTGAGCAGGGGACCAATGGCGATCACCACCAGCCACCCCATCACCACGTAGAGTGCGGTCGAGATCCAGTGGTCTTTTTTACCGGGGATCAGCGTTTTCACCATCACACCGGCGATGGCCAGCCCCCAGACCGCTCCGAACAAACTCCATCCCCACGGCCCCTTCAAAGAAATCAGGGTCACCGGCGTGTAGGATCCGGCGATCAGCAGGTAAATGCAGGCATGATCCAGCATTTGGAAGAACTGCTTGGTCCGGACCGTGGTGAAAACGTGGTAAAGCGTGGAAGAGAGGTAGAGCAAAATCAGCGAAGCTCCAAACACCGTGACCGATACCACGGCGAGGGCGCTGCCTTGCGCCGCAAGAATCATCCCAACCAGCGCGGCAATGCTGAGAAGCACTCCGGCGGCATGGGTCATGACATTCGCCACTTCCTCACGATGAGTGTGACAAAGGGGTGAACGTGACGAGAGATCCAAATTCATAACAGCCTTCCCTCCATGCAACAGCAGTTGCCGTTTGTCCAGAAGCCTGTCTCTGAATCATGAGATTTGCGCTTCGCCATTTTGGAAAACCGATTAGTTTAACACCGTGCCCGAAGACGCAAGTTCCCCCATCCAACAGGAAATCCTGAAGCTGCGGCATGAATTGGAGGTCATGAAAATCCGCCACGAGCGGGAGTTGGACGAATTCAACACAAGGCTTTCGAAACTCGATGTTCTTGAGAATTTTGAGAATCCGCCCGTGGCTGACATTCCAGCAGCGGAGCCAGTTCCTGAGCCTGCCCCCATGCTGGTTCCGATGGCTGAAATTTCGCCGAAACAGGCTCCTCAACCGTCGACTCCCCCGCCCTTGCCGAAAAAGCCCGCAGGCGAATCGTTCGAATTGCAATTTGGCCGCACCTGGCTGGTCCGGATCGGCATTGTCCTGCTGCTCACCGGCTTGGTTCTGTTAGGAAATTTTGCCTATCGGAATTGGATTCACGATCTGCCGAACGGACTGCGCCTGACGGGATTGTTTCTCCTCGCAGGCTTGCTGACCGAAACGGGCCGCCGACTGGCGAAACGCGAGCACCTTCACGCCTACGGCGAGGTGGTGATGGCGGGAGGCCTGGCGTTTTTCTACTACTGCTGCTTTGCCGCGCATCATGTCGAACGCCTGCGCGTCATCGACAGCCCGGTGTTTGCGGGGATTCTGTTGCTCGTGTCCGCCGGGGCGATGGCCGGCATTTCGTGGATTCGCAATGCAAAGGCAACCGCCGTGCTCGGGCTGCTGCTCGCGTCCTACGCCACAATCCTGCAGCCGATCGGCTGGCTTTCCTGCGTCTCGAATGTGATTCTGGCGTTGACCGGACTGATGTTCATGCTGCGCCCCGGCTGGGCCGGACCGGGAATCGCATCGATGGTGGGCACCTATGTTTCGTTCACCGTGTGGCAAGTTCTTCAGGGAGCTCATGGCCAACCGACCGATCAGGCGAGCATGTGGTTTTTAGTCCCGACCTGGGTGATCTTTTCGCTCCCCGGGGTGCTGGGGCGCTTCAGGGAAACTCTATCCGATCGTGGCCGGGCGTGGTTCACCGGAGCCAACAATGCTGCGTTTTTCCTGCTGTTTTCCGCCGTATGGATCGCGGAAAACGACCGATCTGCTTACTGGCTGGTTCCCGCCGTTTTTGGCGCGGTTTTGCTGATACTTGGCTCATGGTGCCGCCGCCAGCAGCAAAT
This sequence comes from Luteolibacter pohnpeiensis, assembly GCF_016595435.1. GTDB lineage: Bacteria > Verrucomicrobiota > Verrucomicrobiia > Verrucomicrobiales > Akkermansiaceae > Luteolibacter > Luteolibacter pohnpeiensis. Next base: position 48,983 of record NZ_JAENIJ010000020.1, on the reverse strand, counting down.
CGTCGGCTCAGTCGACATCAGCCAAGGGCTCGCACTGATCACTCTGGCGCTTGCGATGAAACTCGATGGCAACCAGCTCCCGCTTGCCTTGGCGGTTGAGTCGCTGCTGCTGGCGCTCGCGTTTTTCCGCTTCAAGACCAAGCCGGAATTGGTTTTCACCTTCATCACCGCGCTCGGATCGACCTTGTTATTGATCGGTTCACCCGAACCCGCGCCTGTCTGGAGCGCAGGGTTGGCAGCGTTGGTCATGGCCATTTCCGGGGTGGTGCTGCAGCTAGGCCTGAACCAGGACGAGCAGCGATTCGCTTGGAAGCCCATCCTTTCGTCAGCGGTATTCTATCTGGCCAGTGTCACCGCGCTGGCCAGTTGGTGTTGGCGGCTTGAACCGTCCTTGAGATTTCCGGTGACCGTTGGCGTCGCCACGGTTCTTTCCGCCGTAGCGCTGTTTCTGAATCGGAAAATCCGCATGGTCGCGATGCAGTATTCGGTTCTGCTTTTCCTTGCTGCTGCGCTTTTGATCGTCTCGATTTCCGGGCTCGGAATCTCGACCTATGTGGCATTTCCGCTGATGCTCGCCGGATGCTGGCTGTGGCACCGTTTCGGTGAAAAATCGATCGATTCGATCCTTCAAGCATCCGCCTTTGCGGGGGTGACCGCGATCTCGTCCTGGAATTTCATCCATCAGCTGAATCTCTCCACGGAGCTGATCGTTCTCACGGTCGCAGGCGCTGGCTTGATCCTCCTCCTGATCGGCAAAGCTCTGCGTTGCCCGACACTTGCGATCTCTGCGGTATTTCTTCCATTGGCCGCCCTGATCGAGACCGGCTACCATGATCCGCTGGCGCCGTTTGTTCCATTCATGATCACCGCCATCGCTCTGGCAGAGATTGGCGTGATGCTGGTTCGAAAATCCGAAAGCCTCGTCGCCATTCCACCCGCGCGGATCACGGCGTTTCTCGGATTCGTCTACGGCTGCTACCTGTTCAGTCCTGAATATCATGCGGACCTCCTGGCGGGCACTGCGCTGGCGCTCATCCTAATTTCAACCATCATCAAACGTCCGATTGTGACCGAAGCCGCTGGTTTCGCCGCCATCGGGTGGCTTGGCGTGGTGGCGGCATTGATCATGGGGCCTTGGCAAGTGGCTCTTGAGACGGCTTGGTCAGGCGCAGCCGTGATCGCCGCCTCACTCGCTATTGCCATCACCTGGCGGCGTGGTTCGCACTTGCTGGGCATTTGGGTCGCGGCACTCACCTCGCTTTGGTCCACTCAAATGCTGGTCATGCGTCTCGACTGGAATGGAACGGCAGTGCTCTGGGCGATGCTCGGGTTTGCCTTTGTCAGCATCGGGCTTTGGCGGCGTTTGCTCGGGTTTCGCCAAGTCGGATTCGTCTTGCTGGCGGCATCCTTAATCAAGGTTTTCGCGGTCGATGTTTGGGATTTCAACGCGTTCATGCGGGTCGCCTCCTTCTCGGTGCTCGGGCTTGCGTTGATCTTGCTGGGCTTGTTCTACAATCGCTTCGCGCCACTTCTGAAGCGCCTGCTGGAGGAAGAAATGGAGCATCGACCATGATTTCACCGGGCAGTACTTGAAAGTTCGCCCGGCTACTGGGAATCATCATGCATGACCCAAGCATTCATTCTTGGCGCCGGCCTTGGCACCCGCCTCCAGCCGCTCACCGAATATCTTCCCAAACCTCTCGTCCCGCTTTTCCATCGACCACTGACCTCGTGGACCATCGATGCCTGCCGCGCCGCCGGCATCACCCGCTTTGCGATCAACACCCACCACATTCCAGACGCCTGGGAAGAATACCTGGCCAGCGCCGAAGGCGACGATGCCGACATCACCCTCTTCCACGAACCGGAGTTGTTGGAAACCGGCGGCGGCTTGAAAAACATCGCCGATTGGATGGAGGACGGCCCTCTTTTGGTGCACAACGGCGACATTTATTCCGACCTGCCGCTGGAAAAACTCATCGCCGCGCACAAGGCCTCCGGCCTGCCGGTGACGCTCGCAGTTCGCTCGACTGGCCATGCCAAACACATCGCGCTGAACAAGATCGAGGATCGGGTGACGGACATTCGCAACAAGCTTGGCAAAGGCGAAGGCACCCATCTTTTCACCGGCATTTACTGCATCAATCGCGAGTTCCTTGATCTGATCCCAGCGGGTGAGAAAATCTCCGTGATCCCGGCATTTCTGGAGCTCGCCAAGCTGGGAAAGCTCGGGGCCATCGTTCTGGACAGCGGCAAATGGTTGGATCTCGGCGATCCGGAATCCTACCTGCTAGCGCATCGCGAACTTTTCCTCGCTCCTTCGGTTCATCCACACGCGATGATTGGGAAAAACGTCACCATCAATCGCTCCGTTATCGGGCCATTTGCCGACATCGGCGACAACAGCGTGATTGAGGATTCCGTCGTTTGGCCAAGCGCGGAAATTCCCGCCGATTCCAAGATTTCCAAGCAGATCGTTTGTTTTTGATGGGTAAGTCCTGACTGCGGCGGCGCGCTCATTCCGCCCCTTCAGGGCTCCGATTTTGTGGTGGGATCGTTCCCAGGGTTGCACCCTGGGCTGTCTCATTTTCGCCCCGTTGGGGCGGTGGCGATGCGAGTGCATTGGAATGAGGATATTACGAAGGAGGGAATCGTTGCCCAGTAAATCCGCGGTTTTGGAACGACCGCCATCCCGTCGATCAACCCGTGCCGAAAAGCGGTCCAGCAGTTGAGATGGGTAGAATATTTTGGCAACAGGCCGCCTCTCTGCATCGTCCGATAGGCAAAACAATCCAACGGACCGACAGCCCATAACTTGCCCCAACGGGGCATCATGAAATAGCCCAAGGTGAAACCTTGGGAACATCGATCACCCACACATTGAGCCCTGAAAGGGCGGCATTGGAATGTGCGGAAAATTCACCCGAATCTTCCGATTTCTCATCATTCCGCACCCTTCCCCCGACCTCAACTCACGCAAAAAACTTTGCCACACCAACCAGCGCTAACGGCAAAACAATCCAACGGACCGACAGCCCATAACTTGCCCCAACGGGGCATCATGAAATAGCCCAAGGTGCAACCTTGGGAACATCGATCACCCACACATTGAGCCCTGAAAGGGCGGCATTGGAATCTGCGGAAAAATCACCCAAATCTTCCGATTCCGCACCTTTCCCCCAACCTCCACTCAAGTAAAAAACTTTGCCACAACAACCGGCAATAACGGCAAAAAACAATCCAACGGACCGACAACCCATAACTTGCCCCAACGGGGCATCATGGAATAGCCCAAGGTGCAACCTTGGGAACCTCGGTCACCTACACATTAAGCCCTGAAAGGGCGACATCCAATCGGCCCGCATTTCCAACCGACAATCCCGCCCCTTCAGGGCGGATCTATTTTTCCACATCTAACCCAGGGTGATACTCTGGGCTATCCCTTTTCGCCCCGTTGGGGCGGTGGAGATGCCGGGTATGGAAATCACCCTCGTCTCCATGGCGACTCGATATCGGAAAAACGGTTTGGCCGACCTTTACACGCGCTTGATCTTGCCGCTAGCGGTGAGAGGAACGGCATCGACGATGCGAAATTTGATGGGAACTTTGTAGCTCGAGAGCAGTCCGCGACAAAATTCGGCCAACTGTCTGGAGGTGGCTGTTTTTTCGCCATCAAGGACGACTTCCGCGACCGGCACCGCGCCCATGACGGGATGGTCGAGGCCGGTGACCCGTGACCGCGCGACTGCCGGGTGCCGATTCAGCACGGCCTCGATTTCCTCAGGGAAAACCTTCATCCCCCCCACGTTCAGCACGCTTTTCTTCCGGCCACGCAAAAATACCCGGCCGGTTTCATCCATTTCCGCGAGGTCTCCGGTCGCAAACCATCCGTCGTCGCAAACGTCCGCACAGAGCTTCCACGGCGATAGGTAGGCATCGAACATGCCCGGCCCGCGAACCCACAATTCGCCGATACTTTCGCCCTCAATCCGCACTTGGTAGGCCGGTTGCGGACGACCGACCGAGGCCGGCGCTTCGCCATCGAGATTCAACAAGGGCAGACCGATTTCGATGATGCCCAGGCCTTGCACCAACGGTTTGCCAAAGCGGCGTAAAAACTCATCGGCGGTTCCTGGGGCCAGCGCTGCAGCGGTGCTCACGGCCAACCTCAGCTCCGGCCAGGCATACCCGCCCCGATCCGCGGCCAGCAAGGCGTGGTGAAAGGGTGAGCCGTAAATGACAGTGGCGTTCGAAGCCTCGGCGAGTTCTAACACATCGGCCGCCAGATGGGATTCTCCCAGCACTGTGCAAGCGCCGGCGTGAAGGTAGAGCACGATCGAAACCGCGAAGTGATGGGTCATGGGCAGCATCCACAGGACCCGATCCGCCGGGCCGATCTGCAGGCCTGCATTCGCCGCCGTGATTCGTTCTAACAGTTTCTGATGACTTAGCACCACGCCTTTGCTTTTCCCGGTGGTGCCGGAACTGAAGCGGATGAACGCAGGGTTCAGTGCCAGAAATTCTTCTTCGTGTGAAAACCTTGCGGGATTCAAAGAACGCCAGATCCGGCCAGCATCACTGCGTTCCAGAATGCCACCGAGGCACGTCCGCTCCACCACCTCATCGCGCTCAGCTGCGGTGAGTTCGTCAGCCAGCGGAACCAGGCAAGCTCCGGCTTTCAAAAGCGCCAAGGCGAGGACGATGTATTCGACGCCATTCGCACACGAAAGCCCGACGCGAATCCCCGCGTGAAATCCCTCACAAGCTGCCAGCCAATCTGCGGCTTCACTGACCTGCGACTCCAATTCGCCAAACGTCAGGATCGCTCCATCTGCCAGCAACGCCGACCGTTCCTTCACCGCGCCACTGAAGATTTCGTCGACGATGTTCATTCTGAAATCGCGGCCAGAAAATAGCAGCAGTTAGAAATGATGAGGTTCATGATTGGTGGAGACTTCCCGCCAAAATTCCTAAACGCCTCGCAGGGGAGCAAGGATTTTTCAGCCACCGGGATTTGAAATCCTCTCAGAAATCGAACGGGATTTCAGGAAAGTGGTGAATTTTTGCGCAATTCGATTTCGTAACAATTCAGGCACCGAAGCCTGCTTTTCGAGCGGCTTGGGATGTTGAAATTCCGATCATGAAACGACTCCACCTGCTCACCTTCGCTCTCATTGGCGCCCTCGCTTCGCTTCCATTCTCTGCATCAGCCGAACCAGATGCCAAAGCCATTCGTGAGGCGATTTTAAATCCGAAATCGGATCGCGTGCTGGTGGTCGCCCATCGCGCACTTTCAGGAAAATCAACCGGTGCGTGGGAGCGCCACCCCGAAAATTCATTGTCCGCGATCCGTGAATCGATCGAAAAAGGCATCGATATTCTTGAAATCGATGTCCGGAAAACCAAGGACGGCGAGCTGGTTCTGATGCACGACTCGACCATTGACCGGACCACCGATGGCAAAGGCAAGGTGAGCGATCTGACATTGGAGCAACTGCGAAGCTATCATCTGAAGCTCGGGCTCGGTGGATCGAAAGCGGAAATCACCGATGAAACCATTCCAACTTTAACGGAAGTCATGGAGACGGTGCGCGGCAAGTGCATGGTGAATCTCGATAAGGCAGGCTCGCTTTTCGGAGAATGCAGCAAAGTGCTCAAGGAAACTCACACCAGCGAGCAGGCGATCATCAAATCCGGTGATTCCGCCAAGGATTGCGCCATTCAGCTGAAGAAGCTCGATCGCCACATTCTCTTCATGCCCGTGCTATCCGGCAAGGGAGCGGATCAGACCGAAGAGGCCATGACTCAGTGGATCGATTCCTATCGCCCGCTTCACCCCGTCGCCTACGAACTGGTGTTTGATGACGACCGGGATCCGATCGTTGCACCGGCGACCATCGCTGCGATTCAAAAACAGGGCGCGCGGGTCTGGATCAACAGCCTGTGGGCGAGCTTGAACGGCGGCCATGACGACGCTCGCTCGCTGAAATATCCCAAGCAAGGCTGGAGCTGGTTGATGGATCACGGCGCCACCATCATCCAGAGTGATGAATCGGAAACCTTGATCGGGTATCTCACCGACCAAGGCAAACGAGGTCAATGAGCCGTCTTAGTTCGCGGGCTGGCTGACCGATGGAGGAGGATTTTTCGTTCCCCAATCGGAAGGTTCCGGCCCCATCACGAAACGGAGCGTGGCTCCATTTTTGATGTCTTCGTGCCGCAGCCAGGCTTTGTCCCATGGCTTGCCATTCACGGTAAGCGATTGGACGTAGATGTTTTCCGGGCTGGCATCGACTCCTTCGATCACGATCTTCGCTCCGTTTTCCCGAGTCAGAGTGGCTTTCGGGAAACGCGGACCATTGAGGAGATAAACGTCCTGGCCCGCGTTCGGGAACAGGCCCAGGCTGGCGAACACATACCAAGAACTCATCGCACCGCCGTCTTCATCGCCCGGATACGAGGTCATGGTGTAGTTTTTGAAATTCGACCGCACCCACTTGGACGCGAGATCCGGTCTGCCTGCGTAAATGAAGCTGAACGGCGTGAGGAAGGATGGCTCATTGCTGAAGTCGATGAGCTTCTTGTCCAACGCGTGCTCAAGGCGCTTCACATACGCTTCCTTGCCCCCGGAAAGCTCGATCAAACGGGCGAAGTCGTGAGGAATGAAATAGGAATACACCCAGGAGGAACCTTGATAGAAACTGCGGTCCGTCACGCCGTAGCTCGGTTCGCTGCGGGAGTTTTTCGGATCAAACTTCAACCAGGTACCGTCGTGCCAGCGAGGTGCGAGAAAGCCTTTGAAGCCATCGCTTTCTTCATCCGGATTCCAGAGATTTTCCCAACCGCTGCTGCGTTTCGCATAGCGCTTGGCATCCTCGGTTTGGCGGAATTTGGCCGCGACTTCTGAAACGCAGAAATCGTTGTAGGCGAACTCGATGGAGCGCGAGCAATACAGCCCGAATTCGAATTCACGGAATGGCACCCATCCGCGGTCATCGACCCGATAGGACGGTGTGCGCTGCTGGTCCGCGTTGAATTTCAGAAACTCGTAGGCTTCTTTCCAATCGATCCCTTCCACACCTTTCACGCAGGCATCGGCAAAGATGTTATCGACATCATCGCCACCCTGGTTGCCAAGCCATTCCGGAGCATCCTTGCCAGTCCATTTGTAGAACCGGTCGTTGCCGCCGACGAAGGCATCCATCACCCGGCCATTGTGTTTGTAGCGATCGATGAACGCCTTCAGGTTGTCGCGCACCATGCTTTCATGGAGCAGCAGGTGGAGAGGAAAGGTGGTTTTCCAACTGTCCCAAACGCAGTAATGATCGTCCCAATACGGTTGATCCGACTGCCAATGTGGATTGTCACCGGTGCGGTTTTTCGGCATCCGCATGGTGTTGAATAGCGTGGTGTAGAACATCGTCCGCTCGTCCTCCGTGCCGCCTTCCAGGCGGACCTGTCCAAGCTTGTCACGCCAGGCGGACTCAGCAGCGGATTTGACCTTCTCGAAATCCCAGTCGGGGATCTCAGCTTTCAAAAACTCCGCCGCGCGATCCATGCTGGTGAAGGAAACCGCCAGCTTGAGGCCGATCGTTTCCTGGTCCTTGGTTTTGAATTTGAGCCAGGCACCGATTTTATCGTCCTTGTTCTCGCATTTCTTGGAAAGCTCTCCTTCACCGCCTTTTTTGTTTTTCCAGGTTCCGACCACCTCCGCATCGCGGCTGTATTCCGCGCAAAAATAAACCCGGACGGCTTCGGCAGACCAGCCGCCCCAATAGCTGCCCCAGCCACGGATGGTGTGAGACTTCGGATCGACGAAAACCTCACCCTCGTCCATGTAGCCTGCATTGAAAATCGTCCCCGGAATGCTGTAGGAAAGATCGATGAGCAAGCTCGATTCGTCACTTTCCGGGTAGGTGAACTGATAAATCGCCGAATGCTCGGTCGGGCTGACCTTGCAAAGAATTCCCGGATCTTTGAGCCGAACTTGGTAGCTGCCAATGCCAGCGACCTCGTCCGATTTCTCCGATCCCGGATGGGCATTCGGATTTTTAATTCCGATCTGTGGGGTGACCAAAAACTGGCCGTATTTGCCAAAGCTACCGGTGCCAGTGACGTGCAGTTGGCTGAAGCCGATGATTTTTTTCTCCGCGTGATAGCCATCCGAATAGCCATCGGGAGTTTCAGGGCCCGGGTTGATGGAAGCCCATGGGAGCTGAGGCCCGATTGACACGTTTCCAGTTCCGGTCGTTCCCATGCCGCGGTTCACCACCGTTGATAAATCCTGGGCTGTAACAGGACTCATCCCGAAAACCGAGCACCCTAGAATCACTGCCACCGAGACGCGACTGGCCAATGCGGCCGACACAACAAACTTCATGCCGGTGATTCTGGAAAACCGGCTCCATCTGCCAAGAACTCTTATGCAATTCCTTTATGCCAACAGATCGTGATATTCTGGATGCCGTTGGAAATAAGTCATCGCGTAACTACAAATCGGGACCACTTTCAGGCCTCTTTCTTTGGCAAGATCCAGCACGGCGGCCATGAACCGCCCTGCTGCGCCGGTTCCGCGCAGCAGCGGGTCCGCTTCAACGTAAGGCAAGGTCATGATGCCATCCTCGATCCGATAGTCACCGAAAACCATTTTGCCGTCTTCGATCATCTCGAAACGATGCCGCTCCGTATTGTCGATGAGTGCTTGTTTTTCCATTTCAGCTATCAGCTAAAACCACCATTCCGTGGGGTCAAGTGGAGGAAAAATCGAATTTTGGACCGCCGTTTATTTCACCGGCTCCAGCTTGTAGCCATCTTTTGAATCCAGCACGGACCATCCGGCTGCAGCCAACTGATCCCGAAGCTCATCTGACTTTGCCCAATTGCGATCGGCGCGGAATTTCCAACGTTCATCCGCCAAGGCCACGATTTCCGCCGGAATGTCCGATTCTTCGGCTTCTTCCGGCAGGGTGAGGCCCAGAGCGCGCAAAATCCGATTCAACCCGGCGAGGGCTTTGGCGGCAGCTTCGCCTTCGAGAGAAGATGCTTCGCGCAATCCGGTGAAAATCCCCCCCAGTGCGGCTGGCGTATTCAGGTCATGGCACAAGCTGTCCCAAGCCGCTTGAAATGGGCCGAATTCGACCGAATCGAGGGCGACATCACCGCCGGTTTTCGCGGCGAGTTGGCGCGCGCCTTTCGCCATTTTGGCCAAGGCCTCCCGCGCTGCCGTGAGCGAGGACAGGGTGAAATTCAGTTGCTTGCGGTAATGCGCCCCGATGAGCACGTAGCGGACTTCCATCGCGCTGAAGCCTTTTTCTTCCAGTAAATCGAGGGTGTAGAAATTGCCAAGGGACTTCGACATTTTACCGCCATCCACCAGCAAGTGGGTGATGTGGAACCAATGGGCTGCGAAATGTCCGCCGCATGAGCATTCGCTCTGCGCGATTTCGTTTTCATGGTGAGGGAAAACCAGATCGATGCCGCCGGAATGGAGATCGAACGATTCGCCGAGGTATTCCTTGATCATCGCCGAGCACTCGAGGTGCCAGCCCGGGCGACCCTCGCCCCAGGGAGATTGCCAGAAATTCTCGCCGTCCTCTGGGCGGCGGGCTTTCCATAGGACAAAGTCCGAGAGGTTGTCTTTCTCGTATTCATCTGCATTGGCGCGGGCATTTTGCGTTTTGCCGAGGTCCAGCTCGCGAGTGTCGAGATGGGACAATTTGCCGTAGCCGGGGAATGAATCGATTTTGAAATAAACCGAGCCGTCTTCTGACGCATAGGCATGACCTTTTTCTACCAGCTGGGCGATCATCGCAATCTGCTGTGGGATGTGCTCGACCGCACGCGGCTCAATGTGTGGCTCCAAGCAACCGAGTTTCGCGCAATCCGCATGGAATTTATCGGTCCAACCGGCGGTGAATTCGCTCAATTTCAAGCCTGCCGCCTGCGAATCACGGATGGTCTTATCATCCACATCCGTGATGTTCCTCACGTGCAGCGTCGGCACACCACCGGTTTCCAGCGTTCTGCGAAAAACGTCCTGCAGCACGAAGGTCCGGAAATTCCCGATATGGGCAGGTCCATAAACCGTAGGTCCACAGCAGTAAAACCGGAAGGATTTACCGTCCATGGGAGTGAGTTCGCGATCGGTCCGGGTCAGCGTGTCGAATAGCCGCATGACCGGCATTTAGCCCTGCGATGCCGACTGGGCAAGTGCGCGTTCACATCAATCATTTGTATGGGATTGACTTGTGACGAACACTCTGCGTTTGGATTGTGGCAGATCACGTGTATGAAGTCGCTGCAGATGGAAGCCGAAGAAGGTTCAAGATTGAGGCAAGTTTTAGTGGCAGCACTGATTTGCGGGAGCATTGCGATACTGACTTGCAGCCTGTTGCTGGGCTGGCACTACGTCCCCGGCTTCCTTGGCGAGTGGCTCGGGATGATCGCCGGCTTCATTTCCACCCCCTTTCTACTCGAAGGATCCTTTGCACTACTCGGCATTTTTCTGGTGATTTCCCTCAACAGCTGGAGACGCCACCGCGAAGGAGACGAGTTCGTTTATCTTGAGCAAGTGGATGGCCCGGAAGTTCCGGCCAATCTTCCAGACAGCGCGCGCTGGGCGGTGTATACCAAAGCTCCACTCGTTGGTGAAGAGCCATCACTTTTAACCCGAGCCGAGGGCACCTTGGCCATTGGCGATCACGGAGCCACGGCCGAGCTCATTGCGGAAATGAGCGAAAGTGAGCTACGCCATCCGAGCGTTCTCGCACTACGCCGCGAACTGGCCCGCGCCACCGGCAATCATCAAGCCGAGCAACGCCTGGCCCGTGAAATTGAAGATCTACAAACTGATCCCAACCACCCCCCAACCCTGTGAATCAAGACCCCCCGATTCTGAATGAAGACCGCTTTCGGCGCATGGCCTGTGGCGACATGGATAGCTTTTACGAATTGGCCGGAGATTATTTTGAAGAGGTAGAAAGCCGCATTCCCGAGTGGCGGAAGCTCAACGCATCTGGTGATGACCACCGGTTGCGCGAAGAGTTTCACCGCAGCAAAGGCGGAGCTGCCATTTTCGGATTTGAACGCTTGCATGCCCATCTCACCAGCCTGGAAAAACAAATCGAAGCCGGCGGCGGAGAAGTCGATATCGACCAGCTGCTCGGCGAATATGAAAATGCCAAGCAAGCAGTCGCGGCCTTGCAGGTAGGGAACTGATTTTATGGCCACAAAGATCCAAAATCCGGAAAAGGAGCTGCGTTTCACCCGCGCGGCCCAGGCGTCGATTTTCTGGGTTGCCGCCGCGGTTTTTCTAGCGATGGGAATCACTTTGCTCGCTTGTGCCTACTATCGATTCATCAACCCCTCGCTCCCCCACCCGGCTTGGGCGGCCCTGCCGATATTGCTGGCGATTTTGGCAATCCGGGTGGCGATCCGGCTGACCAAGCACGCTTATCTGATTTTCACACCACTCGGGATCGAGATTTTTCCGTTTTTCCGGCCTGCATCGACAATGCGTCTGGTTACATGGCAAGAGATTGAAGATGCGGAGGTTGACACAGACCGCCGATTGCTGACCCTCCACCACAACCGGGAAAAAACATCGGGAATTCACCTTTCCTTGCAACCGATTCCGAGAGATCGCCGCGAGTTGCTTGCCAAAGCCATCATGGGCCGGGTATCCCGGGCGGGTCAGGCATCCTGAAACTCCCACTTTCCCGATCATGCGTCCTCATTCCCGACAAATTCTCTCCGTTGAAGATTGCTTCGGCGGCAACGGCTGGCATTGCGAACTCGTCGAAGGCCGCGATGTGCTGCGCGCCGGATTCGAAGCCCATCACACCCGGGTCAATCTGGTAGCCCAAGCTTACCCACAACTGAATGCGCTCGGCATCGTCACCGAGGCTCCGCTGAGCGTGGACAAAGCCCACATGGAGGCGGTGTTGGAACTGCTGGCCCACGCCAACAAACAACTGACGCTGGGCGGTTTTGAGTATGACCTCGACCGATCGATGCTGGTGTTTCGCATCACCAATCTGTTCGAGCGCGAAAAATTCGATCCGGATATCATTTCCTCCATGGTCCACTGCGGAATCGCCGAACTGGATCGGATCACCCCCTACACCTCCGTCGTTTGCAGCACGGCTCCCGATCTTTTGCCGGACCTTGATTTACGCCGACTGTTGATGCGTGAGGATTTGATTCCCCCAGTCCCCGGCGAAGAGGAAGAAGAGGAATACTGATTTTCTTACCCCATCCAACCCCCATGAAATCCGTCTCACTCATCGCCATTGTTGCCAGCCTGGCAGCCGCAGGAACCGCCATTTCTCATCCTGCCGACGAGTGGGAATACGTGCTGGAAAGTGGATTTCTCCGCAATGTCGGCCATAACACCGATATTGATTACGAGATCATTCCCACGCAGCTGACCTTCCGCAGCCCTGCGGTCTGGACGCCGTGGGAAAGCGACTCCGGCGCGAAACTGGTGGTTCGGCATCGGGTTTCCGCACTTTTCGAATCGTTCATCAAAGGACCGGAAGATTACTACGTCGGCGTCGCTGCCGCGCCGTCCCTCGAATACTGGTTTCCGTCTGAAAAAACCTCATTGTTCCTGTCGCTCGGTGGCGGAGTAGGTTTCACCAACAGCTCCGGTGGCGAACAAGGCCAGGGTCAGGACTTTACTCTCAATTGGTTCAGCCAGCTGGGCATCCGCCAGCAACTTTGCGAGAATGTCTCAATCCTTGGCGGAGCGTACTTCCTCCACCATTCCAATGGAGGCCAGACCGATCCCAATCCGGGGATTGATGCGTTCGGCATGACCGTTGGACTTGGCTGGAAATTTTAGGCAATTCCACCGATGCGTCGCTTCGCGAAAGTCGACACGGATTTCCAGTCCGTTGAAATTTGGAAATCCAAACTCGCCACGGAGTTTCGCGTCGCCGGAGCGATCCACGCTTCCTATCATTCTCAACGTTTTCTGACAGGACTCGCCTGGGACCTGATTGCTGCTGCTGCGCTGATCCGCACCGCGGGTCCGCCGCGATCCGTATTGATGCTCGGCCTAGCTGGTGGCACTTCGCTGCGCGTTCTCCGCCACCTGCTGCCGGATTGCGAACTCACCGCAATCGAAATCGATCCACAAATCGTCGACCTCGCCCGTGAGCACATGGCATTGGATGATTTGCAAATCGAGGTTCAGCTGGCAGATGCCTACTCTTGGCTGGAACAGAACCAGCGGCAGTTTGATGTCGTTTTTGATGATATTTATCTGGCAGGCAAAACCGACGTGTTCCGCCCTCGGAAATGGGATCCCTCGCTGCTGAAGCATTTGCGACGGGCCGTTGCCAAAGATGGGCTGCTGGCCGTAAATCTTGTCACCGGCCAAGGCCATCGCAGCATGCAATCGCTGACGCGTCGTCTTTTAGCCCAAGAGTTCGGCTCAATCCGCAGCCTGACCACGAGTGATAGCATGAATGAAGTGTTGGTCGCTGGACCCAGCGCTCCCCCACGCCCGAGGCTCAACACCTTCACCCATTGCTTTGACCAATCACGCGATCGGAATTACTGGCAACGGATCCGCTCTCGCCTCATCCGAGGATGACTCAGTCAGCATCCCCACTTCGAGGACTTTACAATTCGAGGACTTATCCGCTGATCGCTTTTCTCCAAGCCCTGCAGTTTGATGGATAGCCGCGAATATTTACCAGAAGCCCTGGATTCTTAAGACCTTATTTCTCCCGATGAATCGTAACTGCTGGCATACAGCAGTCAGGCCGATTCTCGCGCGCGCAAGGACTGCAATCCGGCTTCATCGTCATGGGATTCAACGGACACACGGTGCGACATGAAGTGGCCAATGCCATCAGCAGGGATAGGGGAAATAAGAACCAGATTTTCATAAAATGAGGGGTTCGATCAGCAATCGCCGCCAAGATGTAGCCCAATTTCTCCCGGCAATCCAGTGATCTCTGAGAACCAAGCCAATACATTGTTTGGATTTTTATTTAAGTTCACACCAATTGTCGCTTGCCAACTCTTATCTGGATGCTCACAATACCGATGTTCAGATGATTACGCGTCTTTTTTCAGCAGCCTTGCGCGGCGTCGATGCCGTAGAAGTGGAGGTCGAGGTAAATGTCCGTGGAGCAGATAAGCCGATGGTGATCATTGTAGGTTTACCGGATGCAGCGGTGCGTGAATCTTCTCAACGAGTCATTTCCGCCATCGGGGCATCGGCGCTTTTTCTTCAGGATGGGGTAAAAACCGTCAATCTGGCACCGGCGGATTTAAAAAAGGAAGGACCGGCATTTGATTTGCCGATCGCCCTCGCCATGGCTGCCGCAAGTGGAACGCAACCGATTGATACTTCGGAATATTGCGTTGTGGGTGAACTCGCATTGGACGGCGGCGTTCGCCCGGTAAAGGGAGTTCTATCCATTGCGCTTGAAGCCAAACGAAAAGGAAGGAGCCGAGTTCTCGTACCGGAAGCCAATGCTGCTGAAGCCGCCGTGATCAAAGGAATCCAGGTTTTTCCCATTCGCCATCTCCGAGAAGCCTGGGATTTCATCAACGGCGATGTGGCAATCCTCCCCTATCAGCTGGATCGACAAGCTTTTTTCGACGCCCAACGCCACTACGATGTGGATTTCGAAGAGGTTCGGGGTCAACACCACGTCAAACGTGCCTTGGAAGTCGCTGCGGCTGGCGGCCACAATCTCCTCATGGTCGGCCCACCTGGGACTGGTAAATCCATGCTCGCCAAACGCATTCCTTCCATCATGCCCGATATGACAGAGGAGGAAGCGATCGAAACCACCAAGATTCATTCGGTCACCGGCCAGCTCGATTTGAATAAAGGCTTCATCACAACCCGGCCCTTTCGAGCACCTCATCACACCATTTCAGATGCCGGCTTGCTCGGTGGTGGCTCAAATCCGGGTCCTGGTGAAGTATCCCTAGCCCATCATGGGATTCTTTTCCTCGATGAGCTGCCGGAATTTCGTCGCCAGACCTTGGAAGTCTTACGCCAGCCACTAGAAAATCGGGAAGTTACGATTTCACGAGCCGCCGGAACTTTAACGTTTCCCGCGGGTTTCATGTTAGTTGCCGCCATGAACCCATGCCCTTGTGGATATTACGGAGATATTAAACGGGAATGTAGATGCTCTCCAAAACAAATTGAAAACTATCGCCAGAGAATCAGCGGCCCTTTATTGGACCGTATTGATCTACATGTCGAAGTTCCACTCGTCGAATTCCGTGAACTAACTTCAAATCAAACCAGTGGAGAGAAGTCAGAGAGCATCCGAAAACGAGTAATTAACGCCAGAAAAGTACAGCACTCTAGGTTTCCCAATTCATCCATTGGGACTAACTCATCCATGTCGTCACGTTTAGTACGACGTTATTGCCAAATCACCAGCGAAGCTGCCCATTACCTCGAACGGGCCATGGAAGAAATGAACTTCTCAGCCCGCGCTCATGACCGGATTCTGAAGGTCGCTCGTACACTTGCCGATCTCGATGAAGCTCCCGAGATCAGGACAAATGACATTTTAGAAGCGATTCAATATCGTTCTTTAGACAGAAAACTATTCGCCTAACAACTACCCATCATGAATTAGATCAATCATCTAATTTTCGCAAGCGACCCCATGTGAAACAAACGAAGTTTCAGTACGCGAGGGTACCTTAAGAGCCACGCCGGGTTCTTTTCGGTTAGCGTTTTTCTGCGGCCAGGATTTCGGATACTTTCACGTCGAGCGCTTTCGACAGATCGAGCAACGCTGCCAATGAAGGCCAGCGCTCTCCCCTCTCAGCCCGGGAGATCATGCCAGCGTCAATGCCGCTCATGCCTGAAAGTTCCCGAAGGGTTAATCCTTGAACACGTCGTGCTTCACGGAGTCGATCCACGATTTTCCGTACCAGAGCCAAACTCTCATCAGTTGCCATAAACGAATACATAGCACCTTCTTTTACCAACTGGCAGTATTATTTTTCATCTTGCCTAATATCATCACAATCAAATCAATCGGCAATCAAAGACAGTACCATACAACAGTTTAACTCATCGGTTTCACTCGTTAGTTTGAGCCAATCCATATACAAAGACTTTACATGTTGATATCTATTCTCAAATAGAATTAGAATCCTAACCCAAAAATAAGCAGTTATTTAAATTAAGTGCTAAATAGCCACTTAGGATTCGCCCTTATTACATGATACGCATTCAGCAGCGCCAATCATTCATCATTTTGCGTGGGGAAATAGCTTAAATTTATTGCGAATCGATCTCAACAGCCTAGAATTCACCCGTGACCGAGAACCATCAAGCGAGCCAAAAGCCCATTACAACCTGGCGATCAACCGCTGCGAAGGTGACCGAGGAGCTTTTCCCGGTCAGCCCGGAATCCACCTGGAATGATCTTCTCGATTTCCGACAAATGATTCTTCACGAAGAAAATTGGGAACGGGTGCTGGACGCCTTCTTGATTTGCCGTCGCAAATTGGAAGATGACCACTACCTTCCCTTCTACCGATTGAGGAAAATTCTGGCATCCCATCTTCAATTGGAAAATGCCGGAGTCTCCTTAGAAGTTCTACTCCGCCGCAAAAACTTCTGCCTTCGCCGCTGGCAATCCGTTCGACAAAAGCGATCTCCCATGGCCAAGCCAGAAGTCAGGGTCGTGGAAATCCGCTAAGACGGCGCCCGACCATTCGCGCATCCACTCATTCGCGGTTTCTAGAATCGATGACGATGGTCACCGGACCATCGTTGATGAGGGACACCTTCATGTCCGCTCCAAAGACTCCCCGGCCAATCGGTCGACCCAACTCGATCTCCGCCAACCGGCAAAATTGCTCGTAAAGCGGTTCGGAAAGGCTGGGAACTGCAGCACGAAGAAACGACGGACGATTCCCTTTCTTCGTGGATGCCTGAAGAGTGAATTGACTGACTACGATCATCTCTCCGCCGGTGTCGATGAGCGATCGATTCATTTTTCCCTCCTCATCCGCGAGAATTCGCATTCGACAAACCTTTTGCGAAAGCCATTCGAGATCCTCAATACCATCTCCTTCCTGCACCCCCAACAGCACCAGCAGGCCCTCCCCGATCTCTGAAATCAAAGAGTTATTCACAGAAACGGAGGCTTGAATCACTCGCTGAACCACGGCTTTCACGGCAGAATCTTGAGGCAATGACTGCAATATTCAACACTGATTCCCAGTGATAAACCAAGTTGCTCTCATCAATTCACAGGTTATTCACATTCAGTTGTTCGCATTTAATTCACCCACTATTCACAGGTTATTCAGATTGCGAACAACCTGCGAATAGTGGGCGGATAACATGTTCACAATTTCTGGCACAGGCGGACATTGACCAGCAACTTTGGAGTGTGCGAATCTGGCCGCCTCCCATGGCCGACGAAACCAAATCCGCATCCAATTCATCGTATCTGCAACAGGGGGCGAGTTCCGTTGACGACGTGACCCGTGCCTTGCCCCACGCACTTGGACCGGAAAAAAGTTTGCTCTCATCCATGCTCCAGGATCCCCAGGAGTACATTGGGGTGGCGATGGAGGAACGTCTGACCAAAGAGCACTTTTATCTACCGGCCCATTCCACTCTGTTTGGTTTCTTGGTAGAGCTTTTCGAAGGTGGTCATGAGGTCGAACTGGTTTCTTTGATTCAGCGACTGATCGATCGCGGGCTGCTTGACCGGGTTGGCGGTCCGGCCGCACTGACCGATTTATATACCTACGCGCCGAGCCCCGGTCATTTCCGGCACCACCTTCAGCACGTCAAAGATAAGTTTGTGCTGCGCGCGATTATTCAGAATTCCAACGAAGCGATTTCGCGCGCGTATGACTCCCCCGACGAGGTCGCCGGATTGTTAGATAGCGTCGAAGCCAGCGTTTTGGCCATCCGGGAAGGCTCAGAAACCAGCAAGGCACCGACCATCAAGCAGTCGGTGCAGGAAGTCATCGAGCAATTCCAGTCGCTCCTCGCTGGCGAGCGTGGAGCGCAGGGTATTTCCACAGGATTCGAGGAACTGGACAAAATGAGCAGCGGTCTCAAGCCTGGAGAAATGTTTGTCGTCGCAGCCCGACCATCGATGGGTAAAACCTCGTTCATGATGAATATCGTGGAACACATCTGCATGGATCAGGCGAAGCCGAGCATGGTGTTTTCATGCGAAATGAGCGCCTTCCAATTGGTTCAGCGCTTGGTGTTCTCTCGCGCGCGATTCGCAGTGAGCCAACTTTCCCGCGGCTACACCCCGAACAAGGGCGACCTCCAACGCATCCAACGCTCGGCGATGGAAACGACGGCCTCCAAGCTTTTCATCGACGACACTCCGGGTATCTCGATCAACGAATTGCGGGCAAAAGCACGGCGGAAAAAACGCGATGAGAATATCCAGTTCATCGCGATCGACTACCTCCAGCTCATGAAATCCCGCACCAAGCAGGCAGAGAACTCACGTGAGCGGGAAATCGCGGAAATTTCCGCTGGCATCAAGGGGTTGGCGAAAGAGCTTGAGTTACCGATCCTGATTCTGGCCCAGCTGAACCGGGGACCTGAAAGCCGTTCGGGCAAAAGCCTCGGGGTGCCCCGGATGTCCGACCTCCGGGAATCCGGATCAATCGAGCAAGACGCTGACATGGTCGGCCTGCTTTATCGGACCGCTTATTACGCCGAAGACGCCGAGGAAAAAGAAGCCAAAGCCGGTGAAGCCGAGCTCGTTCTGGCAAAAAACCGCAACGGTGAAACCGGGCATATTCCACTCACCTTCATCGCGGAATTGATGCGATTCGAAACGGGAGCTCCAGCTCGGGAAGGCGAACCTTGATTGCCATGGCATTCACGGTGGATTGCAGATTCAATCCACCATCCATGGATCATCCGCACTTCCTATGGCTTGGCGGGAACTTCCACCTTTTCGGTGAAGTATTTTTCCTGCACCGCTTTCATCAGGGAAACGCCGGTTTCCTTTTTATGGCGGACCTGAATGCCCAGAAGAAAGGCGAATGCCACCAGCACCAGAACCAACAGCGCGGCAAAGAAGCCCATGTTGCCCTCGGATTCGTTTTGAATGATGATTTGGCGACCACCCTGTGGAGAAACCCGGGCTACCCGGGGAACTTCGGCCTCTTTCAAAATAGGCGAGTTCTGCAACGGCTGCTCCCGCAACAAGGCGGCTTGCTCATCATCTGAAAGCGAGAAATCAAAGGCAACATCCCCCAGTTTGGCACAGACACCGGGCAACAAGGTGATGACCGAAACCCGCTCCTCGCCTAACTTCAGGCCATTGGTTGAACCCAAATCGACCAGCTGATACCCTCCAACGACTCGGCGCATTTCAGCGTGTACGGTCGAAACGGATGAGGAATCGATCACAATATCATTATCGCTCCCTCTTCCCAGACTCACTACCTGACGATCCAGCTGGAAACGATAAGGTTGAGCATTGGAATCCGGGACAGTGATCGTTACGCGAGGCATTTGAGAAGAACGTTGGTTTCGGGACTCTTCTAGCGGGTGCATGGTGAAACGCACGGCAAATTTTGCACCGAATGCCACGGCCCTTCTTTCTCGATTGCCAGACGGACTCAGCTCTGCTCCATTCCTCCCATGGCCAATCCGACCAACGTGCTCTCCAACGGAATCGAAATCACTGGTTCCATTCGCTTTTCCCATGACATGATCATTGACGGCAAGGTCGAGGGAGAAATCACCTCAGACAAAGGCCGCGTTACCATTGGTGAAAACGCCACCGTCAAAGGCGACGTGAGCGCCGGCGAAGTAAAAATCTACGGCAAAGTTGAAGGTAAAATCACTTCCCAACGCTGCGAGCTGAAGGACAAGTCCCGCATCAACGGCGATATCAAATCCAAGGTATTTTCGATGGAAGAAGGTGCCCAGCTTTCCGGCCGCACCGACATCGGCGGCTGATGGGTCATCGAAAAGCTCTTTTTGGCCCGGAGACAATCGTCAAAAGGTCGCAATGCTCAGCTCCGGTCTACCGGGGCTGATTTTGTATTTGGGGGGGAACAGGTGTAAAACAGCACGGGGAGTTGATTGGCCGAGTCGACGCTTCCACGAGGTCGGTTGACCCGACCGATTGAGAATCTTGCTTGGCCTGGGGTTCGCGCTGCCCAGCCAATCTGAGAAAACTCTCCCCATTCCTGGCAACCGAGCTGCCGCCCTATCGAAGATCGTCGGCCAATTCGAGAATCTGCCCAGCAACTTCTTTTCTAACCGAAAAGACGCCGTCATTCTCCGGCCATGGATTCAATCACGCAGGCAGCCCTAGGGGCGGCGATGGGCGAACTGGTGTTGGGGAAAAAGCTCGGGAATCGTGCTCTTTCCTGGGGAGCTCTTTTTGGAATACTGCCGGATCTGGACGTGCTGCTGCTCCCGTTTTTCAACACGACCCACGATCTCTGGGTCCACCGGACGCTGACGCACTCACTGCTTTTTATCATCGTCGCAGCCCTCGCCATTTCTCCCTGGCTGGCGAAACTCTGGAAACGCGACAAGGTCAGCAAGGGACAGGCTGCCGGATTCATCTTCCTCGTCTTGGGGGTTCACGTGCTGGTCGACTGCTTCAATGTCTATGGCACACCAGTTTTGTGGCCATTTCTGAACGAAAGGATCGCATTTAATAATCTCTACCTCACGGATTACCTGTTCAGCGCGCCTTTGGTCATATCGTTGGTTTGGCTCGCATTTTTGCGGTCGAAAAAACAGAAGCCGAAAAGGCGAAAAATTTGCCTCTGGGGCCTTGGCATCTGCATGGTTTACACCCTGTTCAGCCTGTTGGCCAAGTGGGCCGTCTCGAGCGGATTCGAGGCAGATCTGCATCGCCGCGAAGTGACCTACAAACGGCGGATGGAGGCACCCACGCCCTACAACATCATTCTGTGGCGATCCGTGGTCGATTGCGGAGATGAGCTCTGGGTGGGCTACCGATCCGTATTCGAATTCCAGAAAACCCCGATTCACTGGACCGTATACCCGAAGGGAAACGATGCTTTCGCTGAGGCCTCCACGACACCAGAAGCCAAGGCGATCAATTGGTATTCCGACGGATGGTGGATCGCCCGCAGGCACTCCACCGGCATCTGGCTGGGTGATCTGCGGTTTTGTGAAATTCGCACCTGGGGAGCCCGCAAGGACACGGTGGACAGCAACCTGAAGCTGACCTGGGTTCTCAACGCCGGCAAAAAAGGCGACCGATTGCAAGAAGAGGAACTTCGATTCCCGGAGCAAAAAGACATCTTCAAACGAATGCTCTACCGAATGATCGGCAATCGTGAGAAGTGGGAAGGCTATCCGCGCCTCGCCGGGGTGAAGGGAAGTTTTCCAGAGCACCTGCGTTGGATCGAATGACAAATCCGGGCTTTCCCGCGAGGCTGAATCCGCTATGGGTTGCTTTGTGAAATTCGTCATCGCCGTGGTTCTGGCTGCCGCTTGGGCAATGCCCGAGGCTCATGCTGCCTCGGCGACACCTGCCAAGGCGGCTGTGGGATTTTTGGAAAAAATCCGCGAGGGCAACATCGACCTTGAGCCAGGAAAGGGCACCGCCATCACCGCCAATATTTCCCCGGGCAAACGGGAGGAAATCGATCGGTGGCTGAAGCGCATTGCCAAAGACATCAGCAACGGAGAATTGAACGCTGGTGAGGTAAAAATCGACCAAGACCTTGCCGCGGTGCTCGTCAGTGATTCCGATGGCTACGATCCAGCACGTTGGCGGGTTTACGGCATCGCCCTGATGAAGCATGGCGGTGAATGGCTGCCAGCCCCTGTCCCTGCCTCCTTTGAAAACACCGGCAGTTCCTATCAAAGTGATTTGCGCCAGCGCATGGAATCCTTGGAAACCTGGATGCTCGACGGCCAAGTCACCTGGATGGAGGCGTTGCGTGATCAGGCCGGAGAAAAGATGCGCCAACATTTCGCGCTCAGTATTTCTCCCGATGAGTTGCGCAAAATGTCAGCCACTCAGGTGCAACAACGGTTCACTCAGGCCTGCATCGACAAAAACCTGGACCTGATGCTCGCCTTGCTCGGCGGTTTGCAAAAAACGCCGCCTGCTGATTGGAATCTGCTCGTTCGGCGCGCACGCGACACCACATCGGCCAAGCTCAAGGATACGGATCCGTGGCGATTGCTGAGCTCCCCGGAAGTCTTGCGCATCCCGATGACTCAAAACCTGGGAACCCACCAAGCCAGCTTGGTGACAGCTTATTTGGATCCGAGCAACCCCAACATCTGGCTGCTCACTCTGAAGCTGAGCCAAGATTCCGATGGACTCTGGCGAGTCGACCTTCCCAAGGCGCTGCTCGACTCGGAGAATGATGCTTACGAGGCGATCCAGGAGCTGGAGCTCGATTCCTACCCAGAATTTCAATCCCGACTTCGGGAACAAATCCCGCTACAACCCTCTGCGGATTTCAATAGTGCGGTGTCCGCCTTCCACGCTGGGTTGGAAAAAAAAGATCTAACCGGCTTGCTGGCCAACATCCACCTCAACGATGACCCGGAGCGCACAAAGCGCACCTGTGCGAAACTGGCCCGTGATTGGCGCGGTGCTCATCCGCTGGATTCTTTTGTCATCCCGGTAAAGCTGGCCACTCATGAAGCTGGCTCTCGCGGTGTTGCGGCATATCAGTTTTTTTCCACCACAAGCCCCACCAAATCAGACATTCGTCTTTTCTATTTTAGCAATACCTCAGATGGATGGATGCTAGAGTCCGAAGAAACCTCTGCGGGTGTCGATGGAGAGGATTTCGACGAAATTCACCGCTGGGTCGGTGACAGCCAAAGAAAATGGCACAACGAATGGGTATCAACCCTGCTAGCGAATGCCACGCCAATCGAAGCAATCCAGCCCGGCCAGCCGCCGACCAAGGAAGACGCTGAAAAATTGGTCCGGGAATGGATTACCAAGACCCAAGCCACCGATGTTTCAGGAGCACTTCAACTGGCCGCTACTTTCACCGACCCACGAGGAGCGGCCAAATCCGTGCAAAACCTTTCGTTCGAAATCAAAGCTCACGGAAATTCGGAAAAAACACCCCAGATTCTTCAGACCAAAGTCGGTAAGACGTGGGCCGCTGTCAGCGTGGAAAGCACCAACGGAGAAGAACAAAAACCTGTCTACGCCGTCATCAACACCAAACTCGGACCTCGGCTGATGCTTGAAGTTGATTTGTTTACTGGAGGTAGCCGTGGCCGGGAATTCCTCAATCGTACTTCGCTCGAGCGATTGAAAAAATTCGCTCCGCCTGAAGTCGTTGATGAACTGGGCAATTTGCTCCAGCAATTTGATCAATAGCGGGTTCGAGCAGGGAACTCATTTCCAGATGGCGGAAATTTCCGTCGGATTCATTTCGCGCCACTCGCCGACTTTTAAGGCCCCCAGCTCGAACGACCCAATTCGCACACGGATCAGTCGCAGGGTCGGGAATCCGACCGCCGCTGTCATGCGCCGCACTTGGCGGTTTTTGCCTTCTTTCAACGTCATCTCGACCCAAGACGTCGGGATTTCCTTGCGAAAGCGCACCGGAGGATCGCGCGGCGGAAAATCCGGATCGTTGCAGGGTGCCGCACGGCATGGGAGGGTCCGATGCCCCTTGATCACAAGCCCGCCTTTCGAAAGTCGCTGAGTCGCCTCCAAATCCACCGCTCCGTCGACCTGCACCAAATAGGTTCTGGAATGACCTGCGGAAGGATCCAGCAAACGGTTGTTCATTCCCGGCTCATCGCTGAGCAAGATGAGCCCTTCCGAATCCAGATCCAGCCGCCCTAACGGATAGACGGATGCGGGAAAACCAAACTCGGCGAGTGTTCGCTGGCCAGGCTGATCCTGGGTAAACTGGCTGAGCACCCCGTAGGGTTTGTGGAAAGCGATAACCATGCTTCACTTCCTGAAAATGAAATAGACCGCACCCGCCAGGCAAAGCGCCGCGCCGAGGTAATTCCACGTCAGTTTCTCCTTCATGAAGAAAATCGCAAACGGCACAAAAACCGTAAGTGTCACCACTTCCTGCAGAATCTTGAGCTGGCCCAAACTAAAAGTCTGATAGCCAATCCGGTTTGCGGGGACCTGGATCAGGTATTCGAACAACGCCACGCCCCACGAAAGGAATGCCGCGATCCACCACGGCTTGTCCTTCAACTCCTTCAGGTGGGCATACCAGGCAAAGGTCATGAAGATGTTTGAGAGCGCGAGCAATGAAATCGTTTTCAGGCCAGTCATACGTCGGGTGGGTTGATGACAAAATGGGATTGGGGCAGTCCTGCCACTCAGCGGTTCAACCAAGCGATGCCGGCATTCAGATAGGTCGCGTAACCGACCCAGAGCAGATAGGGCAGCAATAGGTAGGCCGAAACTTTGTCACTGTGTTCAGCTTCACGGATGGTCCATCCCAGGATCAACCCGAGGATGGCGATAATCCCCAGCGCAGGTACGATCTGGTGAGCGCCGAAAAACATCGGCGTCCACGCGAGATTCAGCACGAGTTGAATCAGAAAACCCCAAAATGCCTTCCACTGCCGACGGTGCACCAATCGCCCGGCTGCCGCCCCCATCATCAGATAGAGCACCGTCCAAACGGGCCCAAACACGCTGGCCGCTGGTGTTCCCGGTGGTTTGTTCAGCTTTTCATACCACACTCCCCCACCCTCAACTGAAATCAGCCCGGAGGCAGCCCCGGCGATCAAACACAAGATGGCCGCTGCGGAGGGAAGAATCCATGCCGCCTGGGAAAACGATTGCTCACCGGGTAATTCGTCGTTCATATCCTCTTTTCCATCGTTTCCGGGCAATTGTCCAATTTCCCGTGAACATTGCTCCCCGATCCATGAATTTTTTATCGATGCTCCACGTCGGAACTCCCATGAGACGGCTTCCGCTCCTCGTCATGTCGTTGTCCATGATCGGCGTTTTTGGCACAAACTCCTGCGCTCCGGGCCCCGGAAAGTTCGTCGGCAAGGAGTCTGGCAAAAAAAGTGAAGGCAACGCCCCACTCGTTGGCCCAACCGCAGGCGACCTCATTCGCCAGAGCCGATACGATTACGAACGGCGGCAATATCTCGACCGGCTTGAGCAAGACAAAGCCCGCCGCCGCTGAAGCAATCGGTCCGGACTTCGCTCAATCCGTCGCCGCTGGCGGCATGTGGAAGCTCCCCCGCAGGTATTTGCACTGAAACGCCGGCGCCTCCTTGTCCGGGGTCCAACCGTTTTTGCGACCAAAATCGATCGCACTGGTAATCATCGAGTGGTTCACAATTCGCGGCAGGGTCGCCACGAGCTTCTGACCATTGACCGCGGCCGCCATTTCAATGACCAATTCGTTGAATCCACTGCGGTTCTGCATGATCCAGCGGAACTGGGTGTCATGATAAACGAGAATCTTGTGGCCTTTTTGTGGAGGTGGCATCGGCGGATGATTAGATTTTTTGCAGCACTTCCTGAAATACCGTCAGCGTGTCGTCCAGATCCGATTCCGTGTGTGCCAACGAAATGAATCCTGTCTCATATGGCGATGGCGCGAGATAGACGCCCTTGTCCAAGCAGCCCCAGAAGAATTTTTTGAAGAGATCGAGATCCTGCTTCATCACATCGTCCACATTCACGATTTCCCGATCGGTGAAATAGAGGCAGAACATCGATCCGACCCGATTGAAGCGATAAGGCATGCCTTTTTCCGCCAGCAATTGGTGCAGCCCGCTTTCAAAATGGGCACCAAGCCGGTCAAGCCGGGCAAAGCCCGAGTTCTTTTCCAGCTCATGCAGCTGCGTCAATCCGGCCGCCATAGCGAGTGGATTCCCGGATAAGGTGCCGGCTTGGTAAACCGGTCCGACGGGGGCGAGCATGTCCATCACATCCGCCCGGCCGCCAAACGCACCGACGGGCAAGCCACCGCCGATCACTTTGCCGAAGCAGCTGAGGTCCGGTGTCAGGTTTTCAAGCCCCTGCACACCAGCTTTGCCAAGACGGAATCCCGTCATGACTTCGTCAAAAATCAGCAAACTGCCATATCGCTGGGTGATCTCGCGCAACAACGTGAGATAGCCCGGTTTCGGGAAAACCAGTCCGGCATTCGCAGGATAGGATTCGACAATGATGGCCGCGATGTTTTCGCCTTCTTCGGCGAAGACTTTTTCCAGCGTCTCCGGATCATTGTAAGGGACGACGATCGTCAGATTCGCGAAATCACGCGGCACTCCTGCTGAATCCGGCTCGCCATGGGTCAAAGCACCCGAGCCTGCCGCGACCAGCAGCGAATCACTATGACCGTGGTAGCAGCCATTGAATTTCACGATCTTGTCGCGCTTGGTGAATCCGCGGGCGAGGCGGATCGCGGACATCGTCGCCTCGGTGCCCGAATTGCACATCCGGACTTTTTCGACGGAAGGCACCCAGTCGATGATCTTCTGGGCCATCTCGACCTCAGCGGGATGAGGAATGCCAAAGGAAATTCCCTCTTTCGCGACTTCGTGAATGCGGTTCGCCACCACATTGGGAGCATGGCCGAGAATGTTCGGTCCCCAGGAACCGATGTAGTCGATGTAGCTTTTGCCGTCGATATCCTCGATCCGGCTACCTTTGGCACGACGGACAAAAAACGGCTCACCGCCGACGTTTTTGAAAGCACGGACGGGTGAGTTCACCCCACCTGGGATCACTTCTTTGGCAACGGCGAACAGCTTGGATGAGAGATTTTGTGGCATAGCTCCGGGCCGCTACTTTCAGGGGCTGGAACAAAATCAGCAACTGCCAAAATTTCCTGAATATCCCGAATACCGTTTTCGTCTCAGTCGATTAAAGCTTCCTGATTTTGGTGGAAGTGCTAAATTATTAGAACGATGTGGCGATTTCTCATACTCTTCCTAGGGCTGTGCACACTGAACGCAACAGCGGAAATCCAACGTGACGAACGTCGATCCCTGTTGGATTCGGATCCGGACGTCGTCTACCTCGACCAAACGGTGAAAAATCCCATCATGCTGGAGGTCATTAAAGAAGCGCCCATTTATTCCACCAAAGAGGGAACCCGACAAATCGGCACTCTCCAGATTAACCAAACCTTGAAATTGGAAGCGATGACCGAGAAGGCCTATCGCGTGCGCGGCAAAGGGGTGGGAAAAGCTGTTGTCGGATGGGTCGGCCCCTGGGCATTTAAATCCAAAGATCCGGATTTTGTCGAAAATCTGAAAAAGCTCTATCAACGCCAAATCGAAGTCGTCGCCCTGATTGATGCGAACGATGTGGCCATCGGCATGACGCTTGAGGAAGTCACCAGTTCCTTGGGCAAACCGGTGAAAACAGCATCACGAAAGACCGCCAATGGTGAAACCGGAAAATGGGAATACATCGAATACGAGGATGTGAAACACTACGTCACCCGGATCGATCCCTACAGTGGAGCAGTTTACCGACAGTTCTCCCACATCACGCGTGAAGAAAAAAGCAAGACCGCCGTGGAGTTCGAAAACAACGTGGTCACGGCGATAGAACGAATGGAGGATGAAAAAGGCGCGAACGTCAGGATTATCGTTCCGCCAGTCATTTTCCGTTGGTAATGCTTTGCGCCGGCTCCCACGGTCGGCAGCTTTGACCTTCACAGACGATCGATTCACCGGCGACAGATTCACTGAAAACGGCACGTGGTAAAAACTGCTGCCGGAGCGCTGGGTGAAATCCACCAGGCAATTGGAATTTCATCACTCCCCGCTCGTGCAAATCCAAGGCGGAGAGCAGCAAGGGAGCAGCAAATGAATTGGTCTCCAAAACTCGCGAGCCTGCCCGAAGCAATGCCTCCGCACGAACTTGGTATTCCGGCTCGTCTAACAACATGGCCAGCTTGAGAAGATTTTCAGCGGCCAAATGATTGGGCGATGGTTCGGCTCCATCGTAATCCTCGCGAATCACCAGCAGTGGCTTTCCCTGCAATTTCGACGTCATCACATATCCGGCTTGGGATGCTTCCCAAAAATCCTGATCGAGCTTTCGTTGCAATTCCTCCGCCCACACCAGCCAACCTTCTGCCGGGAAAGCGCCATGCAATTCCAACAATCCCGAAATAAGAAATACATAATCGGCAGGAAAGCCTTCGGTGGTTCCACGCTGCCCACGAAATGCCCGGAACAAGGTTTCTCCATCCCATAACTCAGATTGGATGAAATTCGCTGCAGCTTTGGCGGCGCTTCCCCATGACTCCCGATCCAGCAAACGAGCCGCGCGCGCCAATGCTCCGATCGCCAAACCATTCCACGCGGTCACCATTTTATCATCACGGTGTGGCAAAGGACGCTTTATTCTAACTTCTAACAAAAATGACTTCGAATGATTCAGCGATGACTGGATTTCAGTTTCCGTTAGATTGAACATCGCCGCCAAATCGGCAACCTGCATCGCGCGGAACAAGGTATTCTGGCCTTCCAATTCTCCGTGTGGATCGCTCTCCGGCCGGGCATTGCCTTCTGCCTGCACTCCGTATGCCGCGCAGAAAATCGCGGCGGATCTCGCATCCAACTGCTGATAGATTTCACCGGCCTCCCAGGTCCAATAAGCACCTTCCCGTTTTTCGGCAGCATCGGCCACAGGCAAGCTATCCGCATCTTCAGCCGCGTGAAAACCACCCCTGTCATCCCGCATTTCATCGAGGAGATATTGGAAAAGTTCCTCCACCACTTGTAGAAATTCCACATTCCCGGAAATTTGCCATGCATCGAGATATGCCATCGCGAGCTGACCTTGATCATATAACATTTTTTCGTAGTGCGGAACATGCCAATAGCGATCGACTGAGTATCGATGAAATCCTCCACCCAGTTGATCATGCATGCCGCCGGCCGACATCGCCTTGAGAGTTCGCTCGACCATTTCCCAGGCCATGTGACCTTCCTCGGAATCCATGCCGAACCGCTCGACCAATTGCATCAAAGCCCGAACCACCACCGGTCTGGGAAACTTCGGCGCACCGCCAAAACCACCCCATTGCGAATCGAACATGCTTTCGCAACGATCCAGGAAGTCCCCGAAAACCTTTGGTCCAGCCAAACCGCGCATGGCCACGGTTTCTGCGGCTTCCTTCTGCAAATGTTCCATCACCCGTGCAGCGCTGCTTTCCATTTTCGTCCGATCATCGCGCCACAATCGCGCGATTTCGTGGCATAACCGGACAAACCCCGCACGCCCTTGGCGATCCTCTGGCGGGAAATAGGTTCCGCCCACGACGGCTTTCCCATCGGGAGTGAGCCAGACACTCATCGGCCAACCGCCTTGCCCGGTTGTAGCCTGAACGAATGCCATGTAAGTTGCATCGATGTCCGGGCGTTCCTCCCGATCCACCTTCACATTGATGAAATGGTGATTCATCACCTGCGCCACTTTTTCATTCTCGAAGCTTTCCCGCTCCATCACGTGGCACCAGTGACAAGTCGAATAACCAATCGATAGAAAAACCAGTTTATCCTCCGCCTTGGCGCGTTGGAACACCTCATCACTCCAGGCATGCCAATCCACGGGATTGTGCGCATGCTGCAGCAAATACGGCGAGGTCTCGTGGATCAGTGCATTCGGCATGGACCGAAATTAACCGGAATCCGCATTCACACAACTCCAGCAAACCGATCCCACTCTTTCCAGAATCGTTCGGTCTGCGTCGCATCCGGCACAATTTCCATCAGCAAAGTTCTCGCAGGTTCCTCATATCGATCAAAATCATCGACCGTTCGGATTTGCAGATGGTCCATGCCCCAGAGCTTGGCAAATCCGGAAAGATCGGCCGCCTGTGGGTTTGTCATCCATTCCACCGCTTTGGGGCTCATGCTTTGCAGTCTCGGCAAGCGTTCAAAGATTTTCCCTCCGCCGTTGTTGATGACTACCAGGACGCGACCTTCCCCCTCGACCTGTTCTAACAAAAATGGCGCTGCCAGATCATACAAGGCGGTTAGATCACCTACCACCGCCCAGCTGCCTGCGACATCGGCCGACCAACCGAGCCAGGTGCTCACCTGGCCATCGATCCCATTCGCACCGCGATTCGCACGGACGATCGGCACTGGCCGATCCCATTGGGCGAACAAATTCCACTCCCGGATCGGCATGCTGTTTCCAAGGAACAGACCATTCCCAATCGATGCATAATGGGAAAGCGTGCGCAGCAATCCCGGCTCGCTATCCGGATAGCTCTCTAACAACTCATCAATCTTCGCCGCATCTCTCGAACCACCTTCGAGATAATCCATGGCGTCCTCGGCCGGTTCAATATCGCCAAGCGCCAACATCACCCGATTGAGCGGCCCGACGGTAAGTCGGCATTCCCGCGCCAAACCCGGATACGCATTGCGCGATACCGACCAAACCGAAACATCCGGTAAGTCTTCCAAATCCCGCCAAAAGCGACCACTTGGCACATCGCCGATGCGCAGCACTTTGCCCGGCGGATTCCTCTTCAAGACCCGGTCCGCATCGCGCAGCGCCAGGTCCGCCAGACCTTCGCGCAAACCACTGGTTGCCTCTGCCACGACCGGCGCCTGCAGCGATTTGCAAAAATAAAAAACCTCCTCACGCTCCTCCGGCTCCAATCCGCCAATCATTACCACCATCCCACGGAACAGATCCTTTTTCAGCCATCGCGCCAGTTCCGCCACATCTATGCGAACCCGTTCCGGCTTGAATTCACCGGCGGTCGTTTGCGCAAAATTCGTATCGTCCAACTCGAACCCTTCTTCCAGCTCTGGATTCAAATGCAGCGGTTCGCGGCCACTCCAGCCGTCAAATCCGCCCTGAAATGCGTAATCGCCGAAAAGTCCGGGCTGCTCGATCGCTTGCGGGGCGCCCGTGCCACGAAATTCGGCTGGCCGATCCGCCGTGATCGCAATCAGCGGGCGGCCTTGGTATTTTGCCTCGATCATGGCGGGTAAAAGTTCCGCGGCGGCGGTCCCACTGGTCGTCACCACCGCACAAGGCGAAGCCGTTTCCATCGTCCGCCCGAGAGCAAAGAATCCGGCAGAGCGTTCTTCAAAATGCCGCCAAACCCGAACCAACCCCGCCTGCTCGGCGCGCGCCAGCGCTTCCAGAATCGCAGCATTCCTGGCCCCGGCACAGACCACGAATTCGGTAACCCCGGCTTTGAGACAGGTATTCAACAACTCAACCGACTGATGCCATGCGTTCACGGCGACTTGCTACTCCAGAGAGGGGGATTTCGCGAAGAAGAATCGGCCTTTTCGTTTCGGCTCGGTTCATGCTTAGCTTGTCGCAGACATGACTGACCCTGCCGGCCATCCCACCCGCGAACAACTCCGGCTCGAAGGATTCGAGCTGATCGACGAAACCCTTGGATTCCTCCTTGGCTGTCTGAAAGACGCTTTGGCCAGCACCGGCGAAACCGAGCTGTTACCATTCATGCCGTGGTCAGGTAGCGAACCCAGTGTCGGATCGTCCCCGGAAGGCCTCCCTCAACTATACTCGATTGGTTTCCAATTGCTTAACATGGTCGAAGAACGGGTATCCGCCGATATCCGACGCGAGCGGGAAAACGTGCTCGGCCCGCAATCGATCCGCGGTCTCTGGCCAAAAGCGATCCAGGATCTGCAATCGCTGGGACTGGACCCGGAACAGATCCTCGAAGTCCTGCGCGATGTCAAAGTGGAGCCGGTTCTTACCGCTCACCCAACTGAGGCAAAACGAGTTAGCATCCGCGAAAGGCACCGTGCACTTTACGATGAAATGGTGCGAAACGAGTATCCGAAATACACCGCTCGCGAGCGTCGGCGCATCCGCCAACGCGTGGTCACCATTTTGGAGACACTTTGGAGAACGGCGGAAATTCACATGGTCCGGCCTGATATTTATAGCGAATTACGCAACGCTATTCACTACTTGCGCGACCTCTTCCCTGCCGCGATCAACCGCCTGGACGAACATTTCACCGATGCCTGGAGCGATGCGGGACTTCCGCTCGACCTCCTCCGCTCCGCAGGCAACATCCCCCGGCTTTCCTTCGGTTCATGGATCGGCGGTGACCGCGACGGCCACCCGCTGGTCACGCCTGAAGTTACGGAAAAATCACTCGAAGCCCTGCGCCACGCGGCCTTCGAGCTATTGCATCGCGAACTCCGGAAACTCGCGAAACAGCTGACCCTTTCCCGCCACCTCACCGCCGTCCCGGATGAACTGCAGGCGCGCATCGACGAGCTCTCGTTCATGGTCGCCACCGAGCAGGACGTGCGCGAAATTCTGGATCGCAATGCCGAGGAGCCTTGGCGGCAAATGGCCGATCTGATGGCGCTCCGCCTGAAAGAACAAACCCGCGGCAAAGCCGGTTATGACAGCGCTGCGAAACTTTCCGCGGACCTGGATTTGATTTCCGAAACCCTGGCCGAAGCAGGTTGCAGCTTGATCGAAGAGCAGGCGATCCGCCCATTGCGTCACAAGCTCGAGGTTTTCGGTTTCCATTTGGCCGTGCTCGATCTCCGGCAAAACTCGGAGTTCCACGACAAGGCGATCAGCCAATTGCTAGCAGCCGCCGGAGTGAAGGATGGCGAAAACTACAGCGAATGGGACGAGGCCAAACGGCTTGAGTTTCTCAATCGCGAGCTCGATTCCCCACGGCCGTTCCTGCACGAGACCACACGCATCGGCCCCGAAGCCAATGATGTGCTGGACACCTATCGGGTATTTGTCCGCCATCGGAAAAGCTGGGGATCGGACGGTCTGGGATCGCTGATCATTTCGATGACCCGCCAGCTTTCCGACCTTCTTGGCGTGTATCTGCTCGCGCGTGAAGCCGGGCTGATGGATCTCACCGAGGAAGGTTTGGTTTGCCCGCTGCAAGTGGTTCCACTCTTCGAAACCATGGACGATCTGGATCGATCACCGGGAATTTTGGAGGCCTTTTTGGATCATCCGCTGGCCATCCGTTCCCGCAATGCGATGACCAAACACGGCAGAAAACCGGGCCAACAGGTGATGCTCGGCTACTCCGACTCGAACAAAGATTGCGGAATTCTCGCCGCCCAATTCGCCCTGCAACGAGCCCAGCACGCGCTGACCGCAGTGGGCCAGGCGCGCGATGTCAGCATCTGCTTCTTCCACGGTCGTGGCGGCACCATTTCCCGCGGAGCGGGTCCGACGCATTGGTTCATGGCTTCTCTCCCGCATGGTGCGATGAGCGGCGGCTTCCGGATGACGGAGCAAGGCGAAACCATCGTCCAAAAGTACGCCAACCTCGCCAACGCGACCTTCAATCTGGAGCTGCTTCTCGCAGGAGCCGCAGTCACCACGGCGCGCCACCGCCACATGGAAGCGGAGCCGGATCCTTGTCAGAAGTTCATGACCGTTTTGGCATCGGCCAGCCAGGAAGCTTATCAAAAGTTCCTCCGGACTGAGGGATTCATCGAATTTTACCGTCAGGCAACGCCGATCGACGCGCTGGAAAATTCCCGGATCGGCTCCCGTCCAGCACGCCGGACCGGCAAAAAAGGATTTTCCATCAGCGATCTGCGAGCCATCCCGTGGGTCTTCTCCTGGACCCAGGCGAGATTCTATCTGCCCGGCTGGTTCGGCGTCGGCACCGCGCTGGAAAAGCTCAAGTCCGAGAATCCCGCTGGTTTTCAGGAACTGAAAGCCGCCTTGGAGAAATCCTCGTTCTTCAGCTACGTCCTCACCAACGTGGAAACCAACCTGGCATCGGCCAA
This sequence comes from Luteolibacter pohnpeiensis, assembly GCF_016595435.1. GTDB lineage: Bacteria > Verrucomicrobiota > Verrucomicrobiia > Verrucomicrobiales > Akkermansiaceae > Luteolibacter > Luteolibacter pohnpeiensis. The sequence goes on along the minus strand of NZ_JAENIJ010000020.1, from coordinate 15,256 downwards.
TTTGGACCTGATGCGCGCTTACTCGGAATTGGTCGCGAATATTGAAATCCGCGAACGGTTCCTCGGCCGCATCATCGATGAATTCGAAAAAACCAGCACCTTGCTGGCGGAGCTGTTCGAGGGCAGCATGCGCGACCGCCGCCCTCGGATGGCCAAGACTCTGGACATTCGCGAGGCCCCGCTGCGCGTGCTACACCACCAGCAAATCGGCCTGCTGAAGCAATGGCGCAACCACGTGGCCAACGATCAGCGCGCCGCTGCCGACGCGCTGTTGCCGAAATTACTGCTTTCGATCAACGCCATCGCCTCCGGCCTGCGGACGACGGGTTGATCACAAAAGTTCAGCTGTGGTGATGGTCGGACCATTCCAAGGCCATCGCCGCCGCCCCCACGGTTCCGGCTTCGTGACCGAACCGTGCGGGTAGAATTTTAAGGTGATCCTTGAATGGGCCCGATAGCTGATCGAGCAGATACTTGTTGAGTGGTTCGAACAACAGCGCGCCCGCCCGGGCAACGCCACCTCCGATCACAACGGCTTCCGGGTTGAGCAACCAGCAGCAGTTCATCACCGCTGTGGCTAGTTTTTTACCAATGTCGTCCCAGAGCTGTTTCGCGGTCTCATCCCCCTCCGCAGCCGCAGCGGCGAGCGCAGCCGGACTGCATTCGTCCAATGGCTTCGAAGTACCAGATTCACCGTAGGTATCATGGGCCGTGGCGGTGATTTCGTTGTTGCCAATATAATCTTCCAAAGCGCCCATGTTGCCATAGTGACCTCTACGACCTTGGTAATCGATGGATGTTTGCCCGACTTCACCAGCACCATGGTAGGCTCCACGCACCATCTGGCCGTTAGCAATAATGCCGCCACCGACGCCTGTTCCGAGCGAGATGCAGACCAGATGTTTGGTCCCCTGCCCGGCTCCGCGCTTCCATTCCGCAAACGCCATGCAATTGGCATCGTTATCCACGACCACGGGCAAACCGGTCTTTTCCTCCAGAAGGCTTTTCAAGGGAATGTTAACCCAGCCCCGCACGTTTGTTAGATTATAAACCACGCCGTTTTCGAAATCGACAAATCCAGGCATGCCCACGCCAACGGCGACGATGCCCGGGTGTCTTGCGCGCAAATCTTCGATGACGCGGACGATCGCTTCGATCAGTCCTGCAGGTTCGGTAAAATCTTGGGTGGCGATCGGTGGAGCATGATCAATGATCGTGTCCAATTTCACAACGCCGGCTTTCACGGAGGTTCCGCCGAAATCGATTCCAATCGCAAGTGGTGTTTCGCTCATTTCTCCCCAAGGCGTAGCGAAACATCAAGGAATGGCACGTCTTTTCAGCGACTTTCTGAGAACACTCTGCAGGCGACGTGGCGCAATCCGTCCAATGTTAGATCGCGATCCACGGCTGAGATTTCAGAAACCCCCTTGGCAATCAGTGCCGCGTCTCCGCCAGTCGCGACAATGAAGGTGTTTTCAGGAAGCTCCTTGAGAATTTCAGCAAGGATTCCACGCACCAATCCGCGATATCCAAACACGGCTCCGGCTTGCATCGCCTGCACGGTGGACTTGCCAATAGCGGTATCCGGCTCGACCAGATCCACCTCGGGAAGCAGTGCGGTTTTTCGGGTTAGATAACCGGACATCGCGCCAAGACCAGGAGCAATGACTCCGCCCAAATACGCTGGCGCAGCCGATACCACATCGAACGTCACCGCGGTTCCAAAATCGATCACCACGGCCGGTGTTCCATGACGGGCCATGACTCCCACCGCATTTGCCAAACGATCAGCTCCGATCTGTTGAGGATTGGGATAATCGATCCCGATCCCGAGCGGACTGCGGTAATCCAGAAGATGGAGCGGATGCGCATCGCGAAAAAACTCCGCCATGAGGTCGCGTTTGAGCGGAACAACCGACCCGATCAACACCCCATGATAATCCACCCCTTGGAGTAGCTCTAACAAGGTTTCCTGAGAAATGTCCGGCGTTGCAATAACACCTCTCCACTCCAGCAATCCGCTTTCGTCCGCCAGCGCGAACTTGGTGCGGGTGTTCGAATTATCAATCAACAGCCAAGACATGATTACCAGTATTTGGTGCGGTAAACTTTGATCTGCCCTTCCTCCAACGAAGGGACATCTGCATGCGACCGAATGGTCAATTCTCCTTCATTCAAATGCAACGTCAGCGGGCCATGAAAAGCTGACTCCGGAACCCAGAATTTATACCAGATTTCAGAAACCTCGCCGTCCTTATCCGTGCCGAAAGTCACCCCGACCGAGTCGAGTTTTTCACCATCTTTCCCCTGCAGCCAAACCGGCTTTTCTTTGACATGGGGCTCGCTACCGGATTTCACCAAATGAACATCCAACCAAAAATAGGAATGGTCGCGAGTGATCTGCGTGGCCTCGACTTTGAATCGCGCGGCTGAATCTGCCTTCCAGTCGTAGGGCATGAACCAAAGAATCGCCGCGACGATCAGGCCGATCGCCAAGGTGCCAAGAAAGATCAAACGGCTGGGACTTTTCACCGCCGCCAGAGGAACCGGAGTTGGCCCGGACTGCAAACGAAAACGGGCGGCCCCGTTATGGACCGCCCGCGTGAGGATCAATTCAATTGATCGGAGGATGAATCAATCAGTCGGTGTAAGCTGGTGCACCGTGCTCGGCAACATCCAAGCCTTCTTCTTCTTCCTGGGCATCAACCCGGACACCGATCGTGACCTTCAGGATCAAGAACAGGACAAGGGAAGCCACGAAGGCGAAAGCACCAACAGAGAGTGTGCCAATCAGCTGGGTAAGCACCGAGTGTGACCCATCAAGGGCAACAGCGAGAGTTCCGAAAACACCGCAAACACCGTGAACGGAAACGGCACCGACAGGATCGTCGATTTTCAATTTGTCGAACACAAGCACTGCAATCACGACCAGAATGCCAGCAACTGCACCAACGGCAACTGCTACCCAGGTTCCGAGCACATCAGCACCGGCGGTGATACCAACCAAACCGGCGAGGATTCCGTTAAGACCCATGGAGAGATCTGGTTTTTTGATCACGATCCAAGAGAAGAAGGTAGCACCAAGGCCACCCGCGAAACCGGCCATTGCTGTGGTAACAAAAACACGGGACACTCCAGCTGGGTCAGCGCTCAGCACGGAACCGCCGTTGAATCCGAACCAACCGATGAACAGGGCAAACACACCGGTAAGTGCAAACGGAAGGTTGTGAGGAAGCACTGGCTTCACACCTTCAGCGGTGTATTTACCACGGCGTGGTCCGAGAACGAGAATCGCAGCGAGCGCAGCAAAACCGCCGAATGCATGGACCAATGTTGAACCGGCAAAGTCATAGAAGCCCATCTTATCAAGCCAGCCCAAGCCCCATTTCCAGGAGCCCGTGATTGGGTAAAAGAACATGACCAGAATGGTTGCGTAAATCATGAATGAAGAAAGCTTCACCCGTTCAGCAACTGCACCAGAAACGATGGTTGCAGCAGTCGCAGCGAACATCGCTTGGAAGATGAAGTCTGTCCAATAGGTGTAGTTCGCGTAGGCGGAAGTCATATTAGCGACGATCTCACCGTCAGCAATTGAGTTCGGGAGAGGTTTGCCTAATGCAAAAATCCCATTCACCAACCAATCTTCACCGGGATACATCGATTTGAAGCCCCAGAGCATGTAGGTGAGTGCACCGATGCAAACGATGAACACGTTCTTGAACATGATGTTCACGCAGTTCTTCTTTTGGCACATGCCGGACTCAACAGCCGAGAAGCCCAAGTGCATGATGAACACCAAGGCTGCTGCGATCAGGATCCAAAGGTTGTTCACAGCAAACATCGCCCCTTCAGGCCCGGCCATGAACTCTTTATACGCGGCTTCGCCTGCAGACGTTGATTCTTCCGCAGCCTCGGGAGCAGGTGCTTCAGGCGCTGGCGTGGTATCAGCCATCTGCTCGGTAGGCGGCGCGGTTTCCTCCTGCGCGTATAGCGGAGCGGTCATCGGAATCGCCGCAAAAGCGATTGCCGCGACCAATAAGGTCCGCAGTTTATTTTTTTTTCGACTAATCATTGTGGTTAGGGGTGGGGATGTATTGCTGCTATTTATTCGGGAACTACAAGTCCCCCAGCGCTTTGCGGGGGAAGCAACGATCGTGCCAAAATAACCTCCCGACCTTAGGCTCAACCTGGAAGCTGAAATCTTAGCAAATTTACAATGTAATGCTGTTTTATGAAAAAATAGGCACAGCTTATGTGTATGAAAAGGTTGCTCACCCCACTGGCAACCAGCCTGAAGCCAATCGGTTGCCACATTTCAGGTGCATTACCCGTTAAAGATCCACATTCATTAGTCAGTTACTCGAATTTACTTGAAAAAAACAAAGTTCTTGGTGTTAAGGCGAACTTTGCAGAACAAATCTACACGTTCGAAACGTACGTTCACTCGAATAGTTATCGTTGGCTAATGGCATGAAATCTCAATGCGCCTCATTTCACTTGCCATCACTAAACCAAGTATCTAACCCTCCGACTAGAAGACACCTAAAAGCCCAAAAGGATCTGGACAGAAGCTTAGGAAATGTGAAATATCTACATTTAGGCGCTGCTCCGGCACCCAGAGTGCTACATAGGAGTCGTCTCCCGTTGTCTGTAACAACATCCTAACCCGAATTTGTTAAGACAACATCTGCAATCGACAACCAAACAAACAGATGCGCAATTATAGTAAAACCATCGTTGCCTTGGCAGCTGCCTCCGGACTTGCCGCAGGAAGTGCTTCGGCGATCGACCTTGATTACAACCTCCACGCCGGATACACCAGCGAGTACCTCTTCCGCGGTCTTAACCTCGGCCAAGACCTCACTGAGGTTGGCGGTGATGTTTCCACAGAAATGTATGGCCTCGATTTGAGCGCTGGTTTCTGGCAAGCTTCGTTCGACGCTCCTATGGGCGGCGATCACCTCAACGAGCTCGATCTCTACGGCAGCGTTGCCAAGGATTTCGACTTCGTGACCGCATCGGTCGGTTACATTTGGTATTATAACTACGATGATATCGATGATGCTCAAGAAGTGGTGTTCGCTCTTTCCCACGACTTCGGTTTTGTGGAAGCGTCTCTTTCCTACTTCCTGGATGTGGAAACCGACAACGACGGCTACTCCGAGTTTGCCCTTTCCAAAGGCTTTGATCTTACCAGCTGCCTTACTTTGAACGTCTCCAGCGCCCTTGGTTACTATGTTGAGCCAAATGATTTCGCTCACGTGACCACCAAAGTCGCTCTGGACTACAAGTTCGCTGAGTCCGCCACCATTTCACCATTCATCGCTGCTTCGATCTCGCTCAGCGATAAGGACTACACGCTCAACAGCGGTGCCAAAAACCAATTGGTTGGCGGCATGATGGTCAGCGTCGATTTCTGATCCACGCAGACTTTCGTCTGAACTAATTTAAAGGGTGGTCGCTCATGCGATCACCCTTTTTTTGCGCGTATCGGGCCAGAGCAAATCAAAGGGACTCAACGCGTCGACGCCGCTGATGGAATAAGACGGTTTCGGTATAACCGGCAGCTTTGGCCAATTGAATGGCGGCAGGAAAATCACGCGCCACATCGCCCGGCGTATGCGCGTCTGAAGAAATCACCAATCCGATTCCTGCGGATCGTGCCAGCTCCAAGAATCTCGGAGCCGGATAAGCCTCCTCACATGGTTTGTGCCAACCTGCGGTATTAAGCTCAATCACCGCGCCTGATGTCGCGATCGCATCGATCACAGGTTCATAAAAGCGATCCAGATCGCCGGTGGGTCGGTAAGCGAACTTTTTGACCAAATCCGGATGGCCTAAAATATCGAAGCTCCCGCTTTCCGCCATGGCGGCATAACTTTTCCAATATTCGGCCCAAACATGCTCCACATCACTTTCGGCCCAGCGTCCCAGCCATTTCGGGTTATCGAAATCCCAGCCTCCGAGATAGTGGACAGATCCAATGAGGTAATCCCACGCGTAACGCTCGCTGAGATTTTGGATCCATTTTTCGCATCCGGGCAACCAGTCGCACTCCAAGCCAGCCCTGACTTCAAGTCGGCCGACCGCTCTCGCCCTCGCGCGCTCGATCCAATTGTAATATTCCGGGAGCTCGGCTTCGAACATTCTCCAGTCATCAAATGGCTCTGGCAGCATCGGCGCGTGGTCGGAAATGCCGTATTCAGTCAGTCCGGCTGCGATCGCAGCGTCTATATAAGCCTCGGGTTCGCCCTCCGCATGGCGGCAAAGGGGGGTGTGGGTGTGATAATCAGCAGGCACGATGTGGTTTAGGGATGAATCCGATTGAACGACGCAAGCGACCCATAATAGATTGTGCGCGCGAAGCAAGCGCCGGGCCCATTTCCCTGAACCATTTCCATGTCCTCAAACACACCAGAATCGAGCAGTGGCAACCGAGTCACCCAGCATTTGATCGAACAACTCAGGCGCCATCCGAAACGGGTGGTTTTCACCGAAGGAGAAGACGTCCGCGTCCTACAAGCCGCTGCAAGGCTGGTTCAACTGGAGGCCGTTGCGCCGATCCTGCTGGGCAATCGCGAACGCATCCGCTCCATCGCCGAAGAGAATTCGATCTCGATGAAATTCATTCACACGATCGATCCGCCCAAGGCGACCGACTTCGAGCTGTTCTGCAAACGCGTGGAAAATGTTGCCCGCTATCGAGGCAATCCGATCAAAAATGCCGCCGAGCTCGTTTCTCGGCCACATTATTTCGGTGCCCTCATGACCCAATACGGCCAGGCTGACGCCATCGTTGGAGGCAACATTGCGCTTCCTGCATCATTTTTCCGCGCCCTGCTCAATACCATCAAGCCGCTGGCGCATGTTCCGAAAATCTTCGGAACCACCATGCTGATGGCGCGTCATCTGCAGCACTTCGGACACGAAAACATTTTGTTCCTCGCTGACACCGCGATGATCCCGAATCCGACGGTGCAAGAACTGGCAAGCATCGCACTGGAAACCGGCAAACTGGCTCACCACTTCCTGGGCCGCACGGTCAAAGTTGCCATGCTGAGCCACTCCACACTCGGCTCAGCCGGAACTCCAGATGCAAAGCGAGTCCAAGCGGCAACCTCGCTGGCACGGGAAGAGGCGCTCAAGCAATTCCTCGACATCGAAATCGAAGGCGAAATCCAAGCAGACGTGGCACTCGATCCGGCTGCTGCCGAAACCAAACTGGCGGGCGCCGAGACCCGGACCAGCGCAGATGTGCTCGTTTTCCCAAATTTGGATGCCGCCCACATTTCCCTCAAACTGCTGCAGCATGTCGCCGGAGCTCAAAACTATGGCCAACTCATTCTCGGCTTGGCCCGCCCCGCGGCACAAATCCCACGCACTGCGAGCCCGGAAACCATTTTCGGAACCGCTGCGGCCGTTGCCGTGGAAGCGATCAAGTACCATCAGCTCTATCCGGAAGGCCACGCCTTACCGGAAGGCCACGAATGATGATCTTTTTTCCATCTTTCGGTCGGTTGCATTGACGTCTCGCCAAGAGTTCGGTAGGCCTTCAGCCTGATGACTCTTCGCATTCTCCGCAACCTCGCTATATTCATCGCTATCGTTGGTCTGGCCAAGGCACAGATCAGCGTGCGCTTGGATTTGACCAGCACACAATATCTTACCGGTGAACCGGTCATTGCGCAGGTAGCCATCACCAACAATTCCGGCCGAGAATTGAATTTTTCTGGATCCACCCGGCTGCCCTGGATCGATTTCATCGTCAAGAAAGGGGACGGTTCCCTTGTGGTATCGCCACAAAAGCCAGCTTTCGGCGCCATGACCATCCCTGTCGGCCAAACGATGGCCCGCAAATTTTCCCTTTCGAGTTTCTACTACCTTTCGCAACAGGGGAACTACTCAGTAACGGCCATCGTCCGGATGCCTGGTAACGAAGAAAGCGAAGTCCCCAGCAATCGCAGAATTTTCAACCTCAGCCCAGGCCGCCCCTACATCACCCCAGTCAAAGTCGGGGTTCCGGGAAAACCAAATGAAACCAGGGAGTATCGCGTGATGAGCTTCACCCCTAAAAACCACCAGATGATCTACGTTCAAGTCGTTGACGGCAAAACCGGCATTCCGATGCGAACCTTCCCCCTCGGTGAGATTCTCAGCGTGCGCAAACCCCAGATCTCAGTGGATCGAAATCTCCAACTGCACGTCCTCTATCTCGAGAATGCCTCTATCTGGGATCACTGCATCATCAATTCGGATGGCCAAATCGTTGATCGTAAATACCACAACCGCAGTGCCCAAGGTGACCCCTCACTCTACACCTCGCCCGATGGTGTCGTGAGTGTCGCGAATAGCACCCCATATGACCCAGTCGCGGTTGCTGAGGCCAAATCCAAGATTCATAAAGCCTCGGATCGCCCTTCATTCATTTACCAATGAATTGCAAACCTAAATATTCCGGATTGCTTAAATAATCTCTTTACTTTTTTTAAAAAAAATAGATAGATCCTAACGATTTTTCCATTTCATCGTTATGAGAACACTCCTTCGGACTATCACATTGCTGGGTGCGTGCGCTTTCGCTTCCGTCGCCCAAGCCAAAAGTTTCCGAACCGTGGTGATCGATCCGGGTCACGGCGGTCATGATAAAGGCGGACAATGGGGCCGCGTGTATGAAAAACATCTGGCACTGGATACAGCACTCCGACTTGAGGCTCATTTGAAAAAAATGGGCTTCAATACATTCGTCACACGCCGGAGTGATTATTTCATTTCCCTTCCGCAGCGGGTAACGATCGCCAACCGCTACCGCAACGCGATTTTCGTCAGCATTCATTACAATTACACCTGGAAGCAACAGGTCAGTGGTTTGGAGACTTTCTACAATCGCTCCGACAGCCAAAAGCTCGCCCAGTTTGTTCAACAAGGGATGATCAATCGAGTGCACTGTATTGATCGCGGCGCAAAATACGCCCGTTTCTACGTCATCCGGCATACGGAAATCCCTGCCGTTCTTGCAGAATGCGGATTTGTGAGCAACCAGACGGAGCGGGATCGCATGAAGTCCGCCTGGTATAGAGATACACTGGCCAAAGGCATTGCCGAAGGCATCCAGCGCTTCCGCAACGAAGGCTGATTTTAACGGTCCAACACCGAATCGTTTTTACCCCATGGCCTCGCTTTCCGTCGCAGAAATGCGGGAGCTCGAATCGCAGGCCATCCAAAAGGGCTGGACTGAAGAAACGTTGATGGACAAGGCCGGTCAGAGCCTTGCGATCGCAATCGCCCGCCAATTTCCGATTCCTGGAACAGCAATTGGCTATCTTGGAAAGGGGCACAACGCCGGGGATACGCTCATTGCCCTCAAAATTCTCCGCGATCAGTTCGGTTGGCAAACCTACATCCGTGCGGCATTCCCCAAAGCCAGCTGTGCCATACTTACAGCTAGCAAATGGGATGCCTATGAAACGGAATCGCAAGATTCAGTATTAGCGACTCCACCAGACCTCCAAAATCTCCCCTACCCCGTCTTTTTGTTGGATGGCCTGGTTGGAATCGGCGCAAAGGGAGCTTTAAGGGAACCACTCGCAAGTTTCGCGGCTGAAATGAATGAACTCCGCCAGAGACGCGGATGTACGACCATTGCGATCGATCTGCCCTCAGGAACAGATCCGGATGATGGAAAAATTTCCGAAACCTCGGTGATCGCCGACCTAACGCTCATGATTGGAGCGACGAAAATCGGCTTACTCAAGGCCTGTGCCGGAGAGGCGACAGGAGCTCTCGGACTCGTCCGCGTCGATCCACTCAGTGCAGATCAAGCAGCCGATGAGCTCGAACTTATTTGCCCACAGAGTCTTCAGATCGCCAAATCTCCGAGAAATTTCGAATCTCATAAAGGGACATCCGGTCGCGTCGGACTTTATGTGGGATCTTCTCATTTTACGGGTGCTGCCGTGCTGTCCGCAACCGGAGCGCTTCGTGGTGGAGCCGGGCTGATCACGATTCACGCGCCGCCCGATGCTGCCGACGCGATTTCCAAGAAATGTCCGCCTGAAATCATGGTCATCCCCACGGAAGACCCAGCTTCGATTCTCAAGGTGCGGTACGATGCCTTAGTACTGGGATGTGGCCTCGGAGAAATGAATCAGGAGCGTCAGCAGCAACTCTTCAAGCTGATTGAAAAATCGCCAATTCCAACCGTGATCGATGCGGATGCCTTGAATGCCATCTCGACAGCAGGACGATTAGAGCTCTTGCCTGAGCATCATGTGATCACCCCCCACCCCGGAGAATTCAAAAGACTCGCTCCAGAAATGAGCGAACTTCCACGCGAACAAGCGGTAAGTCAGTTTACCAAAAAACATGAGCCTGTTTTACTTCTGAAAGGCGCGAGAACCTTAATTGGCTCTAAAGCCAGCCGCTCCATCCGGGTGAATTCCACCGGAAACCCTGGTATGGCCAGCGGGGGGCAGGGAGATTTTCTCGCTGGTGTGATCGGCGCGTTGCTAGCAAGGGGCGAACCTCCGCTCGATGCTGCCACAGTGGCAGCATGGGTATGTGGCCGTGCCGCGGAAATTGCAGTTCATCATGATCACGAATCGGTTGAATCCTTGACGGCGTCCGACATCGCCATCCACCTGGGCAGCGCATTCAAAGATTGGCGCCGCGCCACGCGGTAAGCTAAGCCATTTAGCTCAAGCCGGTTAGCAACTTGGTTTGTTCATCCAGAAGAAAAATGGATCGTCTGAAATCAATAAACGATACAAGCCTTTTGGCTTCCAAGGTGGATCGTTGGTCCAGATGCAGTTCCAGTTTTCCCATGGAAACACCTGGAATTTCCGCCACCAAGGTGGGATCACCGACGCGGAGAACGATTTTTCGAATCTTCCACCACTTTTTGACCAGCTCGACATGCTCAATCTCTCCGTAAGGAAGATCGATTTTAGTCATCACCTCGTCATCGCTACGGAATACATTCCCTTTCCGCCGCCAATGCAGTTCCACTTTTTCAGCCATGAAACGCAATTTGCCAGCGACCTCATCCCGCCCGAGGGGATCGCTGGCTGGCAGAAAAAACCACAGGTTGATTGGCTCCGTTTCGGTCACTGACATCCATTAACCTTAGATCGAAACCACATCAAAAACAAAAACCGACGGCCCTTCAGGAAGCCGACGGTTTCGTGGGAGTATGCGGCATTTCACCGCAGTTAGGAGATCAGTTTACAGCGACTGCAGAAGAGCCGGTTTCTCCGGTCCGGATGCGAATTGCTTCTTCGATGGTAGAGATGAATACTTTACCATCACCGATTTTACCTGTGTTCGCGCTCTTAACAATAGCTGCTGCGACGCCTTCGGCTTGGGCTTCATCTACTACGATTTCTATCTTAACTTTAGGTAGGAAATCGACAGTATATTCGGAACCACGATAAATTTCAGTGTGTCCTTTTTGGCGACCGAAGCCTTTGACTTCGGTTACGGTCATCCCTTGGACACCCACTTCAGCCAGGGCCTCCTTCACTTCCTCTAGCTTGAATGGCTTTATGATTGCTTCGATTTTTTTCATGATATGGGCGGATTGGTAGGCGATAGGAAAGCAAAGGACGTGCCAATATCTTCGAGTTTCACCTAGTATCTGTACCGCAAAAGCTACCTCAATAATTGAATTTGACTAGTGTAAAAAATCACTCAGAGGGCGCATTTCAACTCCCCTCAGCTACCCGCAGATTGGTGCAAATTTTTTGAGAAACCCGCAGAGAAAACCCGGTATAAAAGGCGTCGTTTGAGTTGCAGGCCTAGCAAGCTGGCTCTACGATAGATCATCTTAATCACCGAACACCTATGAAGAAACTTTGCCTGATCCTAGCCGCAGTCATCGCCGCTCCCTTCGCTCTTGCACAAGACGAAGCGAAACTGGAACTGACCGGAAACGACATGATGCAGTACAACACCAAGACCTTGGAAGTTGTGACCGGTCAAAAAGTGACCCTGACTTTCAAGCACATCGGCAAATTGCCAATCGCTGCCATGGGACACAATGTTGTCATTCTGAAACCCGGCACCGACATTCCAAAATTTGCAACTGCGTGCGTTCCAGCCAAGGACACTGGCTACATTCCACAAGACGAAGACAGCAAAGCTAAAATCGTAGCTCACACTGAACTAGTTGGCGGCGGCGACTCTTCAACAGTTACTTTCACCGCTCCTGAGCCGGGTGAATATCCGTATATCTGCACATTCCCTGGTCACTTTTCGCTCATGCAAGGAGTCCTGACCGTGAAACCAAAGCCATAATTTCACAGATTAACTATTCAATAAATAAGGCCGCCCGACTGAGTCGAGCGGCCTTATTTTTTACAAATCAATCAATTTTTATTTTTCAACAGGTCCCGAATTTCACTCAGAATAACTTCTTCATTAGATGGCTTGGGTGAGGCTGATGGTTCGGCAGGTTTTTCGTGTAGCGATTTAGCCTTATTAATCGTCTTAACGATCATGAACATCACAAATGCCACGATCAAAAAATTCAGTAGTATTGAAATGAAGTCCCCGTAAGCGAAAACAGGAGCTAGTTTCTGCGCTTCAGCCAAAGGAGTTCCCTTCGGCACGGAAGCACTGTTCTTGAGGATGAAGTAATTGTTGGAAAAATCGAGTTTCCCGGGAGTCACCCACCCCACAATCGGCATGATGAAGTCATTGATGAAGGCGGTCGACAGTTTGGTAAATGCCGCACCCATGACGAATGCCACACCCATATCGACCAAGTTTCCTTTTAGAGCAAATTTTTTGAATTCTTCCAACATAACACCTTTGAATGCCTCTAGTTGAACAGGTTTAGCACGGAATTGCAAAGCCTGATCCTCAAATCGCCCGCAATCGCAAGCATGCCACCGTCCCGCGCCCGGGCTGTGCGCTCAAGGTGATCGAACCACCATGGAGCTCTGCCGTTTCCTTTACCAAGGTCAGTCCCAACCCAGTTCCCTTGCGTCCCGAGGCGTGATGCCTGAGCGAGTAAAACCGTTCGAACATCCGCTCTTTCGCATAATCTGGGAATCCTGGACCTTCGTCATGGATATTCAAAACGATGCGCTCATCCACCAACTCCAGCGAGACATGAACTGTCCCACCATGTGGTGAAAAATCGATGGCATTCTCAAGCAAGTTGGTAACTGCAGCTCTCAAAATGAAAGCATCACCCACCAAACGCAGCTTCATCTTATTCTGCGGCCGAACGATTTTCACGCCTGCAACGTCGGCTAAAGGCTTTGCCTGATCGATGGCCTTTTCCACGATTTGTCCAAATTCAAGTTCTTCACTTTTCTCCAGGCTTTTCATCCCTTCGATCGCTGAAAGCTCCAGTAAGCGATTGATCAATCGCTCTGCGCGAGACGTCTCGGCGCGAATGTTTTCGAGGAACCGGTGCCGGTCCGATTCAGGCATATCCTCATCCAGAAGTTCCGCAGCGCCACGGATCGCAGCCAAGGGACTCTTCATTTCATGAGTCAGCGTCTGGATATACCGAACCGCATATTGTCGCCCTTCCAAAGCATCGCGCATCGAATCCAAGGCATGAGCCAATGTGTTGACCTCTTTGCCGATCCCAATCCTTGGCTTGGGAGGCCGCTCGCCCCTTTCGATCGCTTTGGCATATTCCGTAATTTTTCCAATCGGGTGGAACAGCCAAAGAAAGACCGCCCCTATCAGAAATAAAATCCCTCCACCAATCATGCCGCAAGCTGTGTAAATGATGCGCTGCCTCTCCTTGATCAGGGGCAATACATCCGCCTGTGGTTTATAAACCGTCAAAACTCCGAGAGGATGATCCGGTGGGCCCACCGGGGCAGCCACATATAAAATGGAACTCGTCGAATCCGCTTCATCGTCCCGGCTGCTCCGCGCGCCATATTCTCCTTTGAGCGTTCGATGAACATCTCTCATATTCGAAAGATCCTGTCCCACGCGCTTCCCATGTTCTGAGTCGTAGATCACAACTCCTTTCGCATCCGTCAAATAAGCTTGGATACCGACTCGAGTTTTCAAATGGCCAAAAATTCTAGCTTGAAACTCGTTGCCACGAGCCCCCTCGAACGCAGCTCTCAAACCACGGGTTTGTTCGTCACCATTGGTGATTTCATCCTCCACCAATTCCGCGAGAACTTGGGCAGTATCTACCAACACCTCTTCGGTTGCCTGGAATGTTTGAGGTTCAACCTCTGATAAAAAATTTCGGGTCAGCTGGTAAAATCCAAGCGTGATAATGAATGCGATGAAGAACAGTGTAACGCGGGTGAATCTCAAAATATCAATGGCTTATGTTTAACCAATATCAAAAAGATAGCCCAAACCTCGCCGCGTTTGAATGCAATCTTCCGCGCCTAAACGCACCTCACGCAATTTTGCTCGAATGGATTTAATATGCGCGTCGACGGTCCGATCCGTAACAGCACCCGGATCCGCCCACGCTTTATCGAGCAATTGTTCACGCGTGAAAACCCGCCCAGGCTGTTTGATTAATACGAGTAATAGTTTGTATTCATGTGCCGTTAAATCCAATGCAATACCATGACAGTGAACCCGCATGGAAGAATCGTCATGATGGAAAAATGAAGAAGCCAATCCCAATTCATTCACTGATTCACTCGGTGACTCCTCGTCCCGAAGCTCAGGTGAGCGCCTGAGAATTGCTCGCACACGGGCCACCACTTCACGAGGAGAGAATGGCTTCGTAACATAATCATCCCCTCCTAATTCAAGTCCAAGAATCCGGTCAACCTCGCCACTTCGGGCTGTGAGAAATAAAATCGGAACGTGGGTGACTTTGCGCAGCCTACGACACACATCCAGCCCTGTCATATCCGGCAAACCAATATCCAAAATCACAAAATCGAAGGATATTTCTTTAAAAGCAGCTATGGCATCCGCCCCTGTCAATGCGTGGGTGACCTCAAAACAATCTGTGCCAAGTGCATACAGCAACGTGTCTGCGATCGCAGGCTCATCTTCGACGAGGAGGATATGTGGCATGAATCGATTCCATCTGTTCGATTTGAAATGCCAATGAAGATTCGAAGAAAATCACGTAAACGAACCCATGAAGAGTGCGCAACTTGAAAGCGCCACAGGGACTTTCTCCGAAGAGCACTGCGTTTTGCCTCTTGCATATAAAAAAGGAGCCCGGCTCCAAATTGCTTTGGAGCCGGGCTTTTACCTGGCGACGACCTACTCTCACAGGACCTATCGTCCCACTACCATCGGCGCT
>NZ_JAENIJ010000209.1 GCF_016595435.1 Luteolibacter pohnpeiensis | reverse complement strand
AACGTCAGAGGTGAGGCACCGGCTTTAGCCGGTTGCCTCCACTGACTTGTTCGGCTTGTGGTTTTGGTTCTCAGTCTCCATAGAATACCAGGGTCGCACGTTGATTGAAAGCTTGATCTGCTGCCTCGTGAAGCTTGAGCAAGCAGTTCTTGATCTCAGCACAAGACAAGGTAACGAGTCCCTTCTCAAAAGAATCGAACTGAATATCAGCCTTCCGGTCCAGAATCCTAGAATCGATTAGATACTCGATATTGCCCTTCAAGCGTGCGCAGTCCTCCTCAGTGAAATGAGTGTCACCATATTCGTCGATTAGAGCCTTGCCGACGTTGATCTGCGGAAGGAGATACTCTTGGATGTCGAACGATGGGAAAAACCATTCACGCTCTTTGATAGTCGCGAAGTCAGGTGATATGCGCCAATCGATCATCTTCTGTTTTTATGCCGAACGT
>NZ_JAENIJ010000208.1 GCF_016595435.1 Luteolibacter pohnpeiensis | reverse complement strand
TGACGTTCTGCTAAGAAATGAAACGCGTTACTTTAGCAACGCTGATTGCAGCTCTCTTCGTGTTCGCGGGATGCGCTTCTCATCAGCCTGCCGCCCTTTCATCCTCAATTACTGCGAGCAGTATCACGCCCGCTAAAGGGCGTGAACAGGCAGGGATAGATCTACGGAGCGGACTGACTCAATTTTTGGAAGCTGGGACACGTGGGGTTTATGCGCCTGGTGTTCCTGATCACGATGATCGATTTACCAATGTTCCGCGAAAGCGCCTCCCATGCGGTTGCACAACACCCAACGCACATCTGTGGGTCGGATACGCGAAGGCCTACAATCAGGAAGTAATCAAAGAGATTCGGAATCGGAAATCCAATTGAATGCGCGGATTCCCAAATCGGCAGAACAAGTCAGTGGTGGCAACGACGGACAAGCTCCTTAGTTCGCTTCGCTCTGGACGCCTTT
>NZ_JAENIJ010000207.1 GCF_016595435.1 Luteolibacter pohnpeiensis | reverse complement strand
TGCTCTGGTGGGCGACCACTTGGGTTTACCGCTCAGTGCTTCCTGGGGTTCCCGATAGTGGGATTCTTCCAGTTTCGTCGGTGCCCGGGGCTCTGTGGGGCTATTCCAGCGGAGATTGGATCATCTTGCAGCCTGCCGGAGCAATTGTATGGATCCTCGGGTTGCTCACGTTCTTCGTGCCCGGATTGATCGGCTCATTGCTCGCACGTGATGCCCGAACACGTTGGGGTCTGACAGCTTTTGTGATGGTGGTCATCGTTACCGGGTGGGTGCAGATCCAAGATGTCTCGGAGCTGTATAGTAGGCAGTCAGCGCTGATCTTGGTCGTCTGGGTTGCATGCCTAGGTGCGTCAGGCTTCCTGCTTGGACAACTCATACCCAAGGCCCGGAAGAATAATGCCCAACAAGCCGCGGCATCCGACGGCGACAAGCCGCCAATTTGATTTCGAGCTTCCA
>NZ_JAENIJ010000206.1 GCF_016595435.1 Luteolibacter pohnpeiensis | reverse complement strand
GGACGACTGAAGGGTGGTCGTTTCGAACGAACCAAGAGCGCGGCTCGTTTGTGGATATCGGGGCTGGCAATGGCAAGGTGCTTGAGGCGGCAAGGCGTGTCGAGGGAATCACGGCACTGCATGCGATCGAAAAGAGCCGAACCCACCTCGACATGCTTCCGCCCGATATTTTCATCCTCGGGGTCAACTTCTGGAACACGACGCTCATGGACAAGGAACTGGGGTTCATTTTCTCGAACCCTCCATATTCCGAATTCGAACCGTGGACGGCGAAGATTCTTCGCGAAGCGCCAGGCGGCTCGACGGTCTATCTGGTCATCCCGGAACGTTGGCAGCGATCGGTGCCGATCCGGAAGGAACTCGGTGACCGGAAGCTGAAGTACGAGGTCATCGGCCAGTATGACTTTGCGGATGCGGAGGATCGCACGGCGCGGGCCGTGGTGCATTTGCTGAAGGTGAA
>NZ_JAENIJ010000205.1 GCF_016595435.1 Luteolibacter pohnpeiensis | reverse complement strand
TTCACCTTCAGCAAATGCACCACGGCCCGCGCCGTGCGATCCTCCGCATCCGCAAAGTCATACTGGCCGATGACCTCGTACTTCAGCTTCCGGTCGCCGAGTTCCTTCCGGATCGGCACCGATCGCTGCCAACGTTCCGGAATGACCAGATAGACCGTTGAGCCTCCTGGCGCTTCGCGAAGAATCTTCGCCGTCCACGGTTCGAATTCGGAATATGGAGGGTTCGAGAAAATGAACCCCAATTCCTTGTCCATAAGCGTCGTGTTCCAGAAGTTGACCCCGAGGATGAAAATATCGGGCGGAAGCATATCGAGGTGGGTTCGGCTTTTTTCGATCGCATGCAGTGCCGTGATTCCCTCGACTCTCCTTGCCGCCTCAAGCACCTTGCCATTGCCAGCCCCGATATCCACAAACGAGCCGCGCTCTTGGTTCGTTCGAAACGACCACCCTTCAGTCGTCC
>NZ_JAENIJ010000204.1 GCF_016595435.1 Luteolibacter pohnpeiensis | reverse complement strand
TCTTCATCGGGAGCCGGAATCGGAACTCCCAGATCATCATACACGAATTGTTTGCTCATCGCTACTCCGATCCGGGAAAGAATCTCAATTCGTTCAGCTTTCGCCTTCTCGTCCTTGGATTCCTCGCGTTTCGCCCAGATCTCGGGGATGTCGTCGCGTTCACCCCAGTTGAGCGTCACGATGGCCGGAGCCAGCTGATGGGTCAGGACTTCGCCGACGAAATCCGCCACGGCATCGACCATTGCGTTCTTCGTGTTTTCATGGACGTCGCCCAGTGCCCGGTTGCCATTCTCCGCCGTGCCGGAGGTGAGCGTTTGCCCCAAAATGAACGTATCGCACTGACGGTCCGCCAAGGCGATCAATTCACGTTGTGGCAGGTTTTGGCCGGAGGTCGAACCTTGGGCCAAGATGTTCACCTTTACGCCCGGCTTGGTGCGGAGGAAACCCTGCGAGCCGATATT
>NZ_JAENIJ010000203.1 GCF_016595435.1 Luteolibacter pohnpeiensis | reverse complement strand
AGCAGCGATTGAGATCATCGGCGAAGAAGGTATCTCTGACGACGATATTGAGGCGAGAGTTCTCGAGTTGGCGACCGATTCGATGCTCGCGAGGAGGCTGATCGACTGGCTGCCCGAGATTTTAGGTGCCGTCGCGGTAGCGCACATGGGCAGGGTCAACTTTATGAACACGTTTTCCGCCAAGACCAAGAAGGGAAAGTGGAAGAGCATCCCCATGCAGGCGGAACCAATATTTATGGAAGGTATTAAGCTCGCCCAAGATGCCTGGCATCAAGACTGGAGCGAGGCTCATGAGCGAGTCGCGATACGCAGCGCGATTATGAGGTCTGCCAGCCAGGTCATCGATTCTGGGCAGTCGCTGAATGGGGTGACGACCAGTGGCCCGGCATTGATCGGAATCCCTGCGGAGATTTACCGATCGGAGCTTTCATTTCTTCAGCGGATATTCTGGTAACGAACCCAAA
>NZ_JAENIJ010000202.1 GCF_016595435.1 Luteolibacter pohnpeiensis | reverse complement strand
GAACGTATAAGGCCATCCGCGGCGGGATGGAAGCAACAAAGTCAGCTCACAGGCTGGTCGCCGTCGGATGTGCCACCTTGTTCTGGACTGGCGGACCTCCAGAGAAAAGCCTGAATACCTAAATCAAAATTTATTCCAGAGCCTCAGCTTCTGCAATTCGATATTCGGGCCGATCAGTTCTAATTTTCGGCGGGAAATCATATCTGTGATCCGATCCCCTACCTACTCTCAAATCCAGTCCCATCCAAACTCCGACGCGAAAACTACTCACCACCCAGCCCCGATTCGGGCCGAACCAAGTTCTCGTGAGACACGACTCCTTCGCAGCAATCCGATCTACTACCAACGTAGTTCAAACTACTAAATTCACTCCGCCTCTCCCATCACCAACCCGGAAGTCATTCCGGCAGCCAACATCAAGGTTAAACTACCGAATCAATTGTATTTATTCTTATCCAGAACGT
>NZ_JAENIJ010000201.1 GCF_016595435.1 Luteolibacter pohnpeiensis | reverse complement strand
AACGTATAAGGCCATCCGCGGCGGGATGGAAGCAACAAAATCAACTATCGAGCTGATCGCCGTCGGATGCGCCGCCTTGTTCTGGACTGGCTGACCTCCGGAGAAAAAGCCTGAAAACCAAAAGCAAAATTCAATCCACTGCTCCAGCTTCAGCGATTCGATACTCGGGCCGATCTGTTCTAATATTCGGCGGAAAATGAGATCTGCGATCCGATCCCCTACCTACCCACAAATCCAATCCCATCAAAACTCCGACGCGAAAGCTGCTCACCACCCAGCCCCGATTCGTGCCGGTCCAAGCTCTCGTGAGTCGCGATCACGCCAAAAGCCATCCGATCTACTATCAACGCAGCCCAAGTAACCCAATCCACTCCGCCTCCCCCACCACCAACCCGAAAGTCATTCCGGCAGCCACCGCTAAGGTAAAACTACCGAATCAATCATCTTCATTCTAATCCAGAACGT
>NZ_JAENIJ010000200.1 GCF_016595435.1 Luteolibacter pohnpeiensis | reverse complement strand
CGTTGCTGAAGTGGGTGAGATCGGGGATCTCGGCGAGCATGATGTGACTGCTGATTTCACCGATGCCGGGGATGGAGCGGATGAGCTGGTCGCTCTTCCTGATGGTGTCGCAGGATTTGATGATGGCGTTGATGCGGAGACGGATGGCGGCGAGTTCTTTTTGTTCGGATTTGATTCTGCGTTTGAGGGATTTGAGGACGATGGGATCGATGGCGGCTTCGCATTTGGTTTTGAGTTTGGCGATTTCGCGGGTGATGGATTCGGTGTAGCGGACGAGTTCGGTGAGTTGTTCGTTTTCAGTGGTTTTTGGAGCCCAGGGGGTGAGGTCGTTTTGTTCGGCAACGAGGAATCGTGCAATGAGTCGGGCGTCGGCAGTGTCGCTTTTATTGCGTCTGAGTTTTTGGTTTCCGAAGGCTTTGATGCGTCTGGGATTGACGAGGAAAAGGGCGTGGAGGCCGTGTTGATGGAG
>NZ_JAENIJ010000001.1 GCF_016595435.1 Luteolibacter pohnpeiensis | reverse complement strand
AGATCCGGCGCAGCCGCGATCAATTGGGCATTCGCCTTCGCGGTTCCCGCCAGATAACCCATATCAGGAGCAAGCCCCATGTGAGCCACGGTTTGGCGTCCGTATCCATTGGAAGCCATCACTTCCAAAACGCCCGCGCTGTTACGATGGACCGCCCAAGGAGCAGGAGTTATCCCACCCACCAAACTTATATTATCAGTATCTATATTTGCATTCATTTTAATATACCTTAAGATCTGGGCACAGCTCACGCAGGGAGTGCCGGTTAGTTATTTTTTAATTATTCAATTTGGGACGAGATTCTCCTGTCAGAAGACGTTCAGCTTCATCGCGGGGAATGAGGATTCGCTTTCCTGAATTTGGAATCCGTTTGATAAGACCTGCATGAACTCGGTCTCTAACAGTTTGAGTCGAAACCCCCATCAATCGGGAAAGCTGGGTAATTGAAAGAGCACTGCCGTCTTGTGGTAGAGTGCCCATTCCTGAAATGATCAGCTTAGCTAGACTCTGCAACTGGTCGTCTGGCAGTCTTACTTCGAGTTGGATTGCGTTCATCGTGTTATGCAGATCAAGGATTCAGTTGATGAATTTTCAGATTTCTCGGTTAGAGAGCGTGGCGCCTTGCCTTCGTCTGATCTCTCGTCTAGACGCTTGTCATGGCTTCTCTCAACCCCTTTGCGGCGATTGAAAAATTGATCGATGAACACGGCTCTGCCAAGATCATGAAAGAACGTCTTGCGCTTGCTGCGGACCAATACTCCGTTTTGGAGCGCGAGAACGCGTCTCTGAGAGAGCAGCTTGCTAATGCGCTTTCTGAGAATGAGACCCTGAAGTCTTGCAAGCTTGATCTTGAAAAGGAGATAGTAGAGCTTCGTCCGGAGATATATTTGCTCGAGGACCCAGCAAAAAATATTCTTCAGGCTCTCTTTGATGCTTCTGCTGGCATAGATATCGATACTCTTATTGGAAGATTTAGTATGGGAGTCAATGAATTGAGATTTCATTTGGAATCGTTAATGGATTTAGAATTTATTAAGAATCACTCAGGTTGGCCGGGTAGCATATACACCGATGGTTATGGACAGGTGCATCATTCCCGAGGCGTTCCCGAAAGTTTCTCGATTCTGAAAAAGGGGCGGGTTTACATCATGCGCGGCCGCATTGGGTGATCAGGCTGCTTTGCCGGTTGGTTTCGCCATTTTATCGGCAAATTCAGCGATAGCATCGCCAAGGAGCTTGATGACGGAAACGCCCTGACGGACTGCTTCGCGGCGAATTGCTGATAATCGTTCAGGGCCAATATTTTTTTCAAACTCGGCCATGACCTTGGAAAGTGAATCGTCGTTCATGTTTGGGGGTCGTTCGGTTTGAGTTACAAAAGAGACAAAACATGAAAATCATGTCCACAACAAGAAAATACTTTCATTGATTTGATTTTTCTTGTCGGAATCTTGTTTTTCACTATATTTCTTTCATGACGAAAGAGGATATTCTAGTCCGAATGGATCAACTTGGGTTCACTCGCCAAACATTAGCCGAAGCATCAGGCTATGCTTATGAATACGTCAGGGATAGACTAACTCCGACTGCCTCCAACCCACCAAAGAAGTTTGTCGCGGCTGTTCAGCGTGCTTTCTCCGAAGAAGAGCGCCGTCGAGAGGTAGACTTGTCGAAGCCAAGTGCCAGCATTTGGGATCTCGTTTTCTTCAATGGTGCCGAAGTTCAGAAGATCAACCTAGGCCGTAAAGCTGGTGGATACGAAGATATCCCTAGCTTCTACCATGACGCGATCATCAACTTTGCTGATGAACTGCTCCGAAAAGAAAAGGAGGCTGGAAAAACTGTAAAATTCCCCGCCAAAGCCAACCTCCACGCGGCTGCAGGCTCCCCGATCGCTGCCGAGGTCATGGATTGGGAAGGCGAGAACGATACCGTCATGGTCAAAATCAACGGACTGAGCATGGTTCCGCTTCTCAATGACGGCGATGTGGTTCCTATGAGACTCAAGAAAACAGCTCGCAACCCGTACATGAAAAAGGGGCTGATCTACCTGGTTGATTACGACGGCGGCTACACCGTCAAGCGTTACAACACCCGGAAAGCAACACCGGAAGAAAAGGAAGAACTCGGTGAATGGATTGAGCGCGGTAAGGTCAAGGTGCTTGAGAGCTTAAACCCGGATTTCCCTGAAATCGTCATCAAACAACCGATCGAGTGGATAGCCTGGTTAGATTAGACATATACCAACGGATTGAGCAAAAATTCGCTCAAAAAGCTCGGCATATAGATAATTTGAGCAGCATTTTACTCATTCCTGAAATCGTCCGGCCAGATCCATACACGAATCGGAAGCTTGTTTGCTTCGATCACTGAGCCGAGGCGAATGATGTGCCCCCGGTCACGCTTCTCATCTGTTACCACTAAGACGATCCCGGCCTTCTTGTTCGTCTGTAGGGAATACCACAGGCACTGGCCGATCGATTCCTTCCAATTCGAGGCTTTCTCGACCTCAATCGCATAATCGTCAGTAACGATATCGACCCGTCCGTTCGACACCCGCACTTCGGTCTTTCCCCCAAGTGAAGCAGCGGCCTTATCCCTATACCAGCTCTCCGGGTGACTTACCTCTTTACCAAATGAAACGGAAGCCAGACAGCACGCCAAAAATACAATTCGAAGGTGCCTACAGTTTCTCCTGATCATCCCGGATGCTAAGACATATAATCACCGGATTATAGGACTTTCTCCCAGTCATGCCATGTTTTCATCCTAGCTTCTCAGCAGCACGCAAGCTGTGCTCGTCCCGGAGATGCCCGTAGACTTTCATGGCGAGCGCCCCGCCGTCCAGATGCCCTAGCCACTTTGAGACTGTCGGGATATCCACGCCTTTTTCAATGGCGTGAGTGGCAAACCAATGGCGGAGATCGTGCACACGCAAATGTTCCAGCCCCAGGCGTTCGCATGCCGAGGTAAGGGCTTCTCGAGGTGTCAAAATCTTGAATACCTTACCCCTGGCAGAGGAAGGCCGACGACGCTCTAAAAGCAATCGTAGGCGTTCATTGATTGGAACCCGCCGAGTTCGGTGATTTTTCGTCTTTGATTCGCCACCGGTAACAAGCAGCCATCCTGCTCCAATATCCTCCCACTTTACTTCACGTGCTTCGCCAATTCTTAGGCCAGACCATGCAAGGAATTCGATTAAATCTGCAGCTTCTGTCGAAGGTCCGGATCGAACACTCTCGATAATCGAATCCAACACCGCAACTGATGGCAACGGGCGGACAGCTTTGTCCTTTGCTTTCTTGCGTCGCAGGACCTTGGCGGGGTTCTTAGAAATCGAGCCATCTTCGACGAGCAACTCGCCAATCTGAGTAATCAATCGAAGTGCATTGTTGGCATGGGTTGTGGAATGCTTTTTCGAAAACTTAGACCACCATTCCCGAGCTTCGTCTTCACTCCACTCACTGGCTTCCAAATCGACTGGAAAAGTCTTCCGCAGCCCGGCGCACAGGTGGCCATAAAACTCCTTTGTGGACTGTTTGAGATCCGCAGTAGACTTGGCTCTGTCTTCGACCAGATTCAGCGCATCGCCGAGGGTTTTGAATCTTAAGGCTGTTCCTTCAGCTTCGCTCCTCAATTTGTTGAGAACTTCATCCCTGGCAATTTTCGCAAGCTTCAGATTGTCCGTTTTCAGGGATACCCTGACTTTCTTTCCTGAAATCTTAGCGTTCAAATAGTAGGTCCCAGATCGATGGCGAATCAGATTTTCCGATTGAGTTCGTTGCCATACGGGCTGCACTGCTTTCATGCACTCATTTGACCACCTGTAGGTAATACGTCAACTACTGGTGGTCATTGGCGGTGGTCATCGGCACCATCGAGACACGAAAAAGGGAACCCTTACGGATTCCCTAACTCGTTTATTTACAGATGGTGCGCGCGAAAGGACTCGAACCTTCACGGGGTTGCCCCCACTAGAACCTGAATCTAGCGCGTCTACCAATTCCGCCACGCGCGCATCTTGTTTTGACCCCGGATTTTACGCCGGGCGGGAAAAACAGCATGCCGACCGCAGGAATGCAATCCGATTTACAGATATTTTTTACATTGCCGCACAAGTTCCTCTCCGATTGACGCTTTCCCCATTGCCAACTCAATCAATACCGCCAAATCTAAGCTATGCAGAAGGCCACGCCCCTCTTCCTTGTCCTCGTCCTCGCGGCGACAGCGGCATTCCTATCTTTCAGTCCCAATACGAATTCCCCCGGGAATCAGGAATCGCTGAATACTAAAACCACAACCTCCAAGGAGGAATCTCAACTTACTGCCAATCAAAGCGGTAAGGCTGATAAATCCTCCGCTTACCCAAAACCGTGGCCGCAGGAGAAATCGGATATTCCGGCCGATCCCAAGGCGGTATTTGGCAAGCTGGACAACGGTTTCCGCTACATCATTTACCCGAATTCCGAGCCGCCTTCACGTGTTTCACTCCGCCTGCACATCGCTTCCGGATCGTTGATGGAGGCTGATGACCAACAGGGACTCGCTCACTTCATGGAGCACATGGTCTTCAACGGCTCGAAGCATTATGCCGCTGAGGATTTGATTCCGAAAATGCAACGCCTCGGCATCGCATTCGGCGCCCATGCGAATGCCTACACCTCGTTTGACGAGACGGTCTACATGCTCGATCTCCCTGAACTTTCGAAGGACACGCTGGATCTGGGTTTCAACGTTTTGCGTGATTTCGGCGATGGGGCGCTTCTCCAGGAAAAGGAAATCGACAATGAACGTGGCGTGATCCTTTCAGAGAAAATGAGCCGTGACTCGATCGGTTACCGTTTGATGCAAAAGCAGTATGACCTCATGCTGCCGGATTCCCTCATTTCCAAGCGTTTCCCGATCGGCTCCTCGGATGTGATCAAAAATGCGAAGCGCGAGCGCTTCACCGATTACTACAATCGTTACTATGTCCCGGACAGAATGACTTTCGTGGTCGTTGGCGACATTGACCCTGCGGAAATGGAAAAGCGCATCAAGGACAGCTTTTCCTCCATGACCAACCCGGACAACGCCGGAGCTGATCCAGATCTTGGCCCGATTCATTCACCTGAGGGCCTGAAGGCATCTGTGTTCACCGATGATGAGCTGACCGCGACGGAAATCTCCCTGACCTCGATTCGTCCATACGAAGCAAAGGCGGACACCAAGGAAAATCGCATTGAGGAGTTGCCGCTTGCCTTGGCAAACGCGATCGTCTCACGCCGGTTCCAACGCATCACTCAACAGGAAAACTCCCCGATTGTCTCCGGTTCCGCATCGCGTGGCGTAATTTTCAATTATGCGGAGTTGGGATCCATTGACGTAACTGCAGCCAATGACGACTGGCAAGCGGCGGTTCCCGTGATGGAGCAAGAGTTCCGCCGGGCGAAGGAATATGGTTTTACCGAAGCAGAGTTGGCGGAGGTCAAAGCCAACATTTTGAATGCCTACGAGCAAGCCGTCAAACGTGAACCAACCCGCAAGTCCGATGCGCTTGCCTCGGCTCTGGCAGGATCTGTCAATGACGCCTCGGTTTTCTCAACACCTCAAACGAATCTCGATATCGTTCGCGAAGGTCTCAAGAACGTCAGTCTGGAATCCGTTCATCAGGCATTCACCGATTTCTGGAACACTTCCGGCTATCATTTGGTTCTGACCACCAAGACAGCCCCCGAAGGAACGGACAAGCAACTGGCGGCCGCATTCGAGGAATCCAGAGGCAAGCCAGTCGAAGCGCCGGAAACTCGCAAGACGGTTGAATTCGGCTACACCGACTTTGGCAAACCCGGAAAGATTGTTTCGCGCAACGAAATCGAAGACCTGGGCATCACCCAATTGGTGCTATCGAACCAAATTCGCGTGAATCTTAAGAAAACCGACTTCGAGACCAACCGGATTCGCCTTCTGGCACGCATCGGTACCGGCCAGCTTTCCCAGCCAGCGGACACGCCAATGTTTGATGCCTTTGCCACAGCCGTCTTCGAAGGCGGCGGACTCGGCAAGCATTCGAATGATGAGCTTCAGGAAATTCTCGCAGGTAAGAACGTGAGCAGTGGTCTTTCAATTGGTGAAGACGCTTTCAACCTGGCAGGCTCGACCACTCCCAAGGATCTGCAACTTGAGCTTCGTTTGATGGCAGCCACTTTGACGGATCCGGGCTATCGCAAGGAAGGCCTGTGGCAATTCCAAAAGGCAGTGCCAATGATCTTCCAACAACTGAAGCACACACCGAGCGGACCACAGCAAGAAATGAATGCCTGGATGTATGGCAACGATTTCCGCTACACCGTTCCCTCCGCTGAGAAGCTCAACACTTACACCATCGATCAGGTCAAAGACTGGCTCAATCCACAGCTGACGAAAGGTTACATGGAACTCACCATCGTAGGTGACTTTGACATGGACACCTTGTTGCCGGAACTCCTCGCAACGTTCGGAGCTTTGCCAACCAGGGATGCCACACCTCCAGCACTCGACGATCGCCGTAAGATCGAGTTCGCGAACGCACCAGCGCGCAAGCTCTTCACTTACGAATCCAAGGTTCCACAAGGTATCGCCACCACCATATGGAAGACCGATGGCATTCGCGGCAATCAGCCAGAATTCCGCCGCCTCAACATTCTCGCCAGCATCTATGGCGATCGCTTGCGGGAAGAAATTCGCGAAAAACTCGGTGCCTCTTACAGCCCTAGTGCGGGTGCATCCGGTTCTGATGCCATGGATGACGTGGGTTATGTGATTGGCCAAAGTATCGCAAAACCGGAAGACGTTGATCGTTTGTTAGACACCATGCTGCAACTAGCCGACAAGCTCTCTACCGAGGGAGCAACGCAGGATGAGTTGGATCGCGCCCTCAAGCCGGTCATTGGACAGTTGAAAAAGTCCCTTCGCGACAACGGCTACTGGCTTGGAACAGTCATGAGCCAATGCCAACTCCAGCCCGAGCGGCTCGATCTAGCCCGCAATCGCGACGAGGATTACAACTCGATCAAACTCGCGGACATCAACGCACTTGCGAAAAAATACCTGGGAAGCGGTAACGCCTTGCTCGTCGGAATCAAACCCCAGGAATGATCACTGAATCGCCGCGCATGCAAAACGTGCACGTAAAGCTTCTCGCCCACGCGGATATTCCTGCCGCCATCTCATTGCTGAAATATCTCAATCCAAATGTTGGGGCTGATGTTCTAACATCCCGGATGGAGACCATTTTCACGGATCATCCCCACTACCAACTCTTCGGCGCCTTCGCCGGGGAGGTCTTGGTGGGGGTGACCGGTGCTTGGATTGCGACGAAAATCTGGTGCGGAAGACACATGGAAATCGATAATTTGGTGGTTCACCCCGATCATCGTTCTACCGGCGCAGGCACCGCATTGATCAACCATCTGGAGGAGCTCGCGAAACAAAAAGAGTGCTCCATGCTGATCATTGACAGCTACACCGCCAACCACCCATCTCACCGGCTATACCATCGACTTGGATTTGAAATCTGGTCGTTCCATTTCGTGAAACCTCTCCGCTAACCGACGATGGCGACCACCCAACGGATGCATGTCGCCATCGTCCATTATCATCTGCAAGCGGGTGGCGTTAGCAGCGTCATCCGTGCCCATTCAGAGCTTCTAACAGCCACCGGGATCCCGCATGTCATCCTCGTCGGTGAAGCTCCTGACAACCCGACATCTTTGCCGATCCGGGTCATCAAGGGATTGGGCTATGAGCATCAGCATTCCAAATTTCCAAGCGCCCCTGAGCTGCTTCAGAGCGTGATGGAGTGCGCTCGCGACGCTCTCGGCGCGACGCCTGACCTCTGGCATTTCCATAATCATTCGCTCGGAAAAAGCCGACTGGTTCCGGAGATGGTCGCGCTGCTCGCAGAAAAACAAGCCAGGTTGCTGCTGCAAATCCACGATCTAGCAGAAGACGGAAGACCGGAAAATTATCATCATATCCGTGATCTCGCACAGCTCTATCCAATCGCTCCCAACATCCGATACGCATGGATCAACCGATCGGATCAGAGGCAGTTTCTGCAGTTAGGGATTCCTGAAATCCACACGGACTATCTTCCAAATCCGGTTTCGATCCCCGCAACCGAAAGCGATGTGAGCTCAACAACGCCTCCGCTACTGCTGGCTCCGATCCGTGGCATTAGACGAAAAAATTTAGGCGAGCTGGTCTTACTTTCCAAATTCCTGCCAGCAGGCGCGAGAATCGCCATCACCCAGGCTCCGAAAAACCCCACCGCCTGCCCCGTCCACGATGATTGGAGAGCTTTTGCCGCCAGACTGAAGCTACCGATCGATTTTGCGGTTGTCGATGAATCGCCCGGCCATCGGGATGCGTCTAACAACGAGCCCCGCGATTTCGATTTCTGGCTAAAACGCGCAACCCATTTTATTACGACATCGGTAGTAGAAGGCTTTGGTTTGCCGTTTTTTGAATCCTTGAAACTGAGGAAACCGATTCTCGGCAGGAATCTTCCAAAGGTCACCGCTGACCATCCGAGCCGCATCGGGCAGTTGTATGAGCGGATTCCAGTTCCCTGCGATGAGATCGATCTAACAGCTCTTCGACGAACCATGGTCCGGAGCTTGGAGCATTCACATCGACTTTACGGCCAACCCCTCAAACCTGAATTTCTCCATCAAACATACAACTCCCTGCTCCAGAATCGCGCTTTTGATTTTGGCAACTTGCCCGAAAGCATCCAACGCGATGTGATTCTTCGCACCACCGAGCTGAAGGTGGAGTCAGAGGGCAAGATGGTGGATCTCAGGGAATGGTTGTCCAATGCAGTCTCCAGCCAATGGTCGAATGAAGTCTGGACTGAACCCACCTGCGAGTTGCTCACCTCTTATCACAAGCTGATTCATTCCCAAACAGCTCCCCCATCCCACCTTGAACGCGAACAGGTGCTTCGAGCTTATTTCCGGCCAGAGCATTTTCATTTTCTCATGAACGCGGAGCCACAGGATCTCACAGCATCCAAAACCATTCGCGCCTGCGTCTTTGACATCTATGGGACTTTGCTGATCGCGAAACCTGGCGGGATCAAACCCGACCCGCATGTGGATTCCGCACTGCGTGCCCTATTCCATCGGCATGGTTTTTCCGTGTCTGCATCGCCAAGCTCAGCCCTGCATGCATTGGTTCAAAATGAGCACCACAACTCACCTCATGCTCATCCAGAAATCGATCTTTTGCATCTACTCCGTGAATGGTTGGAGCCGGGACCGAATAATGACATGCATGCGCTCCTGGTGGAACTGGAAGATTGCTGGCATCCATGCTCCATGATGCCTGGAGTGATCTCCATGCTTACCGAACTCGCAGGGATGGGCATGGTCATGGGATTGCTCTCCAACGCGCAAGCAAACACGCTGACGGTGTTAGATCGATTCACCAACGGAGCTTCTCGGTGCATCGACTCGGATCTGAGCATTCTTTCCTATCAGCACCGGATCGCAAAACCCTCAGCCGGGCTGTTCCAATTGATGGCGGATCGCTTGGCCACCCGTGGCATCGCTGCGGATGAAACGCTCTTCATTGGAAATGATCCGGCGCAAGACATCGCCCCGGCGGCTCGAATTGGCTTCCGCACCGCTCTATTTACCGGACATCCAGACTCGATCCGCCCCGGCAACTGCAAGCCCGATTACCTCATTGAGGATTGGACGCAGTTTGCCGATTTCATTCGCCAGCTCAACGACGCCGCATCGCGTCCGATACATACCAGTTTTCCAACTTCTGCCGTGCCCAAGGCGTTTTCCGCAGAAAGGTAAGACTGGATTGGATCGATGGATTGAACATGAAACAACGGACCGGAATCCGGTCCGCCAGTTCTTGCCACCCATAGCGATCCACCAAGGTTGTTAGAACTTCCTTGAGTGTGACTCCGTGCAGCGGATCGTTCGGATGCTCTCGCTCCATCAGGAAGGAATCAAATCTTTCACCGCATCACGCTCTTCGATCAGTTCTGCGACGCTCGCATCGATCTTCTCTCTGCTAAAATCGTCAACCGGCACGCCTTGCACGACTTCCCAGCTGCCGTCGGACTTGGTTCGGATGGGCATGGAGGCGATGAGGCCTTTCTCAATGCCGTAAGAACCATCGGAACAAACTGCCACGGAGAACCAATCCCCATCCGCTGTCGGTTGAATCAGACTTTTCACCGTATCAATGGCGGCATTCGCAGCAGAAGCAGCAGAAGATGCCCCGCGCGCTTTGATGATTGCCGCACCCCGCTGTTGGACGGTTGAGATAAACTCACCTTTCAGCCAATCGTGATCCGAGATGACATCGGTTGCAGGTTTGCCGTTGATCTTCGCGTTGGTGAAATCCGGGTATTGGGTTGAAGAATGATTGCCCCAAATGCAGAGGTTCGTCACATCCGAGGCATGAACACCCGCTTTGAAGGCCAACTGGCTTTTCGCGCGATTCTCATCCAGCCGGGTCATCGCGAAGAAGCGGTCCGACGGCACCCCTGCGGCATTGTTCTTGGCGATCAATGCATTGGTGTTGCAGGGATTCCCGACCACGAGAACACGGATGTTTTTCGCAGCATTCTTGGCGATCGCCTGCCCTTGGCCGGTGAAAATCCGTCCGTTGATCCCGAGCAGATCACTACGCTCCATACCAGCTTTGCGGGGAACAGAGCCCACCAGCAATGCCCAGTTTGCTCCAGCAAATCCCTCATCCAGGTCGGCTGTCGCTACCACTTCACGCAACAGCGGAAATGCGCAGTCATCAAGCTCCATCACCACTCCGTGCAGAGCAGGCAATGCGGGTTCAATTTCGATAAGCCGGAGATTGACCGGTTGATCGGCTCCAAAGACGGAGCCGGACGCGATCCGGAACAAAAGTGCATAGCCAATGTGGCCAGCCGCACCGGTGATGGAAATGGTGATGGGTTCTTTCATAAGCGCAAAATTGCTAGATCCCAACATTCAGCAAGAGTTCCTCCGTGGTCAATCAAGAAGGCCACGGAGGTGAATTCAAGCCTTGATCACTTACCGTCAAGCGAATGCAGATACTGCCAGATGGCATCGTATTGCTTCCAAGCATCGCCATCCAGCACATCAGCGCGCTGGGATTCGTTGCCATCGGAGAAACGTGGCATTTTGGTGGAAG
Source organism: Luteolibacter pohnpeiensis (assembly GCF_016595435.1). Taxonomy (GTDB): domain Bacteria; phylum Verrucomicrobiota; class Verrucomicrobiia; order Verrucomicrobiales; family Akkermansiaceae; genus Luteolibacter; species Luteolibacter pohnpeiensis. The sequence goes on along the minus strand of NZ_JAENIJ010000001.1, from coordinate 264,943 downwards.
GCGTGACCGATGGTGGGTTGTCCATCCAGCGATGATAGTAGCCTTCACGCAAGCGGCTGGAAGCGAGTTTGAGGTTGATGCCTTCCACTTCGAAGATCGCGGTTGCTTTTTGATCGCCGATGGCATGGCAGGTCACGCAACCAAAGCCACTTGCACTGGCAAGATCTTTGCCGATCTCCGCCATCTTTGGATCCACCTTCACTTCCTGTGGTCCGGATGGTTCAAAGCCATGAAGTCGGGACAATCCTTCAGCAAGTTCCTTAGGATGAGCATGGAAAGATGGCATACGCATGCCGAGCCAAGGACGTGGCCGCGGATCTTCAGTTCCGGAAAGCATGGCCTCAATGTAATCCGTGTAGAGCATTTCACCGATGAAGGTGAGCTGCGGGCGGGACTGATCAACACGCTCATGGAGACCTTTGACGTGCTCGGTGAGTGAAGCCGTTTCGGTTTGGGTGGAGCTCAAAAGAGGTGGCTTGCCATCGATCAAGTGGCAGTTCACGCAACGCTGGCTCTCCAGCTGGCGGGTTGCGAACTCCGAGACGTTATTTCTAAACAAGGAGTCTTTTCCGCTCTTGGAGAAGGTTACCAACTTGCTTCTGTCCTCATCGGAAAGATTCAACACCGGAGCCTTGCCGCGCTTATCTGCCGCAGCCACGCAACCAACGGCTGTCCAGTCCTTGGTGAAAAGATCATCCAGCGAAGTAACTGCCGATGGGGTCATCGGAAGACCCGGGTGACACACGCCACATTGGAGCGAGCCGGCGATCTCCGCACCACGAGTCGCATCGCCTTTCGGGAACTGATGGCCCGGTTTGGTCTCTTTTCCTTCGGAAGAGGTCCGAAGAAACGCTGCGAGGGAATTGGCTTCCTCGTCTGAAAGACGGAAATCAGGCATTCCGATCGCACTGTAAAACTGGTGAGGATTTTTCAGGAAATCCACCAAAGCTCCGGGCTGGAACTTGAAGGCGACGTTGTTAAGTGGGACCCGCTTGTTTTCCAAGTCAGGTTGTTCGACGCCAGGCATCGTGTGGCAAGCCACGCAGCCAAGTTCCTGGAAATGAACGCCACCGGCTTGAGCCAACTGAGGATCTGGCTTGGGCGAAGTCGGCATGCCGAGCTTCTGGGTGGTTGTGAGATAGGCAGCTAGATCCGCTACCTCTTGAAGACCTTCTTTGGTAGAAGCATCCACCAAGGTCGGCATGTGAGTTGTCGGCTTGATCGACTTCGGATCAGCGATCCAGTTTTTGAGCCAATCTTCGGTCACGCGGTCAGCAATGCCGGCGAGAACGGGCCCGATTTCCGACAATTCCACCATTCCATTCGCCCCGAAGGAACCGGTGCTGGAAACGTGGCACTTGGAGCAGTTCTGTTGGGCAAACAGCAAGCGGCCGGAACGCTGGTCTTCACCTAAAGTTGCCGCTTCTGATTCGCTAGCGGCAAAAGCATCTGGAGGAACGGTTTGCCTAGGCATTTCGCTCGACTCCCAATAAAAGCGAAATGCGGCGGTGCCGTCCGCTTTGCTTTTGTAAGTAATCGTAATGTCGTGCTCACCCGCATTCAGACGGGTGGTTTTGGAACCCTCACCTGAGAGTGTTCCATCTTTGGAAAGCAATTCCTTGTCATCGACTTTCAGGGCAGCAGCGCCCTCACCCTCGAATGAGAATGAGACGCGCTGCCGCTGAGAAAGAACGAGTTTCCCGGTCCAAGTCACTTCGAAGGCCCCGGCACCCAAAAATGGGGTGGCCGGTTCTCCCGGTTTGATACTCAGAGCCGGAAACCGATCGCGACGGGCATCGGTGACGCCATCTTTCGAAAACGTCGCGATCAGATCAGCTTTTGCGGTAGCTGCCAGGAGGCAGAAGGCAAGAAACGGGAAACGCATATGGGGTAGGGTCAGTCCTTATAAACGGTGCCGATGTATTCACCTTTGAATACTTCACCATCGGTATCCTCAAGGTCATAAGTGACCTTCAGGTTCATGCAAGGCTTCATGTGATCCAATTCGATATCGACGGTCATGCCATCCGCGCTGAGCTTGGCGGCCTTGATTTCGACATCGTCACGAACTTGATGCTCATGGGATTCCTTTTCAAGGGCTTGCTTCTCTGCATCACGATCCGGATGATCCACGGAGAACTCACCAGAGCCGTATTGTGGACCACGAACGTAGTTCCAGCGTTGAGCGCTGTAGCTGGTTGGGTCTTCAGCAAGTTCCTTATCCAGCTTTGCTGGGAAGGTGAGTTTGATGCCAGTGGAGGTGTATTCCATCTTGGTAGGAGCTGGAACGACCACGTCTGGATTGTGGCGCACGCGTTGGAAGGCAGCTTCGCTTGCAGCGTTGGTTTGCCATCCACGGAAACCTGCGACATAGAGCGAGCCGTCCTTGTGGAAGCGAGCGCGCATGGCAGAGGATTGCAGTTTGATTGGGAGTTTCACCACACCACCTTCGAGGAATCCGGTGTTGCCACGAGGTTGTGTCAGCACGTGGAAAATACTGGAAGTTCCGTAGGACAGGTGGAGCATTTCACCAGCTGGAACACCGAAATCAATTCCTTCAGGTACCCAGACTTGGGAAGCACCGGAGTTATCGACATCCATTGGCAGGTAGCAGAGTGGCTCGGTGTATTTGCCCTTCACGTCGTGGCGGGATGGCTCAACGCCGAAGAATACTGGGGTGTTGCCAGGCTTCACGTAGTTGATTTTGCAGGAAGGCATCCAGGTTCCTTCGTTTTCACCGGAGGTGATTTCGCCGTTAGGTCCGATGCCAAGGCCACCTGGGGCGCGCAGGCCGGTAGCGAGAACTTCGAGCTTCGAGCCGTCCTTCGAGACTTTGGCGATCACACCGTTGTCATCCAGGATCTTGTCGAATCCACGGCCGCCGGGGCGGACTGGGGATGCTTTCGAGAAGTAGAAGTTGCCTTCCTTGTCGGTTTGGAGCTCAAACGCGAATTCGTGGAAGTTTTCCGTCACGATGACATCGTGGTTGAACACCTTGTATTGGTCGATCTCACCGTCGTTGTTAAGATCGATGAGCTTGGTGATGCCGTCGCGACCGTTCACGTAGATCGTTCCATCAACCACCTTGAGGCCGAGTGGTTGGAACAGACCGGATGCGACACGTTGCCAGACCAGGTTTTTCATGTCTTTGATCCCCGTCAAGGTCCAGACATCGCCGTTCCAGGTGGAGATGGCAGCCTTATCATCGCTCAGGAAGTCAAAGGCAACAAAGCGGAGGTTCGACTTCCAAGGGTTGTTTTCTGGAAGATTGATTACGTCCGTGACATAAGGGCTCTTCTTGTCGTTCGACAGGTTGACGGTTCCCTTGATTTTTTTGTCGAAAATTGGCTTACCGCCGGAAACGAGAGCCTTGAAATCAGGCATGCTGACTGGCTTCGGCGTTTCGCTGCGTGAATAGGCGATTTGAGCCTGGAGCGCCTGGCCACCGCGTGGGATTTTGGCCAGAAGGCGACCGTGGTTTTTCGTATCGGTAACGAGAGACACGCCGCCAGTGGCTACGATCTCAAGACCGTCTGCGGATTTGGCGCTATCGCGCTTCGGACTGAGGGTGAAGTCACCTTTTTCCTCAGCGACCACCATGACGAGTTCGTCATTGCGTTTGTCGAAATAGAAAGAACGGGTCAGGCTGCCCTTGTCCATCGCATCGGTTTCGAGAATGCGACTGCCCAAAACCGTGTAGTCCAGAGTGATGGTCTCACCGCTGCGGAAATAGCCGTTGAAGCTACCTTGCTCGAGCTTGCCGTAACCAGGATGCTCACGCTTGTCCTCAAAAGAACCGGCCTTATTGCCCCAGCCAGGCATGGAGGCAGTATTGAAAAGCGGATCCTTGTTGGCCAAAGTGATCAAAGTTCCGTGGGAACCGGCCCAAGCTACCCCACCCCATTCAAAATCACCCTTATAAGCGGTGACCAGGCGTAGGGCTTCACTGTCAAACAGCGCGTGGTTGTCGTTACCGAGATCCAGGACGATGCCCTTGATAGCAGCAGGGGTCCGTTTTTCTCCTTGGAAGTAATCGGAGAAGGTTTCGGACCATGCCGGGCCCATCACCATCTCTTCATACCATTTCTTATCAGCGGCGTGGGTAAATTGAACCAAAGCGACCGTCGCGACAAAGTAGGGTGTGAATGTTCGCATGAGGCAGACGATACGGGCCGCGTTCCCTGCGTCTAGCAAAGAAAACCGGAAATTTGGTGAAATGGACTTTGCCTACCGAACCAGTCAGTTTTCAATCCATTACATGATCGACATGCTCGTCCGCCTCTACGATTTGGAGGATCAAACCGACTTATATCGCAAAATCAGCGACCAGGGAATCCGCATCAGGAGGGCACGAGCATTCGAAAAACACACGGTCGCCGAGTTCGCCAGAACCCACTTTTCCGCCAAATGGGTCAGTGAAATCGAAGTTTCCCTTTCGCGACAACCCGTTGCCTGCCACATAGCAACGAAAGATCGCGAAATCCTCGGGTTTTCCTGCCACGACGTCACCATGCGTGGCTATTTCGGCCCCACCGGTGTCGCAGAAAGCGCGCGCGGATCCGGCCTGGGAAAAGCATTGCTATTCAAAGCATTGGAAAGCCTCAGGGACCTCGGCTACGCCTACGCCATCATCGGTGGAGTCGGCCCCAAGGAATTCTATGCGAAAAATTGCGGAGCCATCGAGATCCCGGGAAGTGACCCCGGAATCTATGGCGATATTTTACCTTAAAAACCCTCGTTTAAAGGATCAGAAGCTCAGCGTCTGGTCCTTATAAGTGCCGGGCGTGATCCTGACAGGCTGGCTGCTAGAATTTTTCACCACCACCTCACCTTCAAGAACCACTCCATCCTCAAAATGGACAGGACCTTCGACGGTGAGGGACTTGCATTTCAACAAACTCGGAACACCAAGTGCGGTCAGCTGATCCACCAGCTTGTATTCGTCTGAAAGCGCGATGACCGGCGGAAGTCCCTGGCGCTCCGGGTGAAGGCGAACCTGCCCGTTTTCCTGGATTTCGTAAGCATCTGACCGCAGTGCGAGCAAATCTCCAGTCGTCTTGACCGGCGCAAAGCGGCTGCGCGGCACATCAATGGCGGTCGAGCCATCGAAGCACTCGATCGCCGCGCCCATGGCGATTTCCAACTGCAACACGGCTGGCGATTTCTTATCCCGCGGATCAACCGTCTTTTTGTTCCGGATCATCGGCAATGGCAAGACTCCGGAATCCGCGGCGAGCTGCTCTTTCAACAGATCCAGACGCAACCACAAGCTATTGGTATTAAAGAAACGGTGACGATCGATATCCTGGAAAGACTCCAAATCCTCATCCGGGCACTGCGCCACTTCACGCAGCAACAAGCGGCCATCGCTCTTGCGAACCGCGAGATGACCGCCCTTCCGGTCGGCAGCGGTGCGGCGGGTCACTTCCATCAAAAACGGAGCACCGGATTCGGCGAAATATTGAAGAATCGCCGGATCAAGAACCGCGCCGAGGTTGTCCGAATTCGACACAAACGCATAACGAACGCCATCCGCCAGCAAGCGATCCAGCCAGCCACTTCCGACCAACGCAGGAAACAAATCGCCATGCCCCGGCGGGCACCACTCGAGATCCGGATCCGCTGGCCAACTGGCCGGCTCCAAGGTTGCGGCATCGATTTTTGGAATCTGGTTCTGCATCAGCTCCACTTCCGAAGCCTCGGCAAACCCATCTGCTTGATAAGCAGCAAGATGTCCCAGTGTATCCTCACTGGTACTGAAGCTGTTCATCAACAAAAGCCTCACCCCTGCCCCGGTGGTTTTCCGCAAATCGACGATTTGCCGGACGATCAAATCCAGGAAATTTGTGTTCTCACGAATCGGAAGAAGCGTCTTTGGTCCGGTCAGGCCCATGCTTGTGCCAAGCCCTCCATTGAGCTTGATCACCACTGCTTGAGAAAGCAGCTCCGGTTTCGGCTCCGATTGCGGGAGGCTTTCAAATGATGCGATTTCCGCCGCTGGCGCGATCGAATCTTCCGGAATCAAACCCGTTTCATCACGCAGCAGTGCTTCGTAATTGCGTTGAAATGCACGAATTGCCGCATCCCCCATTCCGGCGGATTCCATCTTGGATTTAAAAGCATCGAATTTGGCCATAAGCTGCCAGAATCTTGATCAAACCGGACACTTTGGTCACGCCGATTCTGTAAAAATGCCAGATCCATGGAGCTAGCCGATCCCCGCGAATCAGCATCACTGCTAGAACCCAAAAGTAGCGGAGCTAGAAATAAAAGTAACCGCGCATCACCGGGAGTATCCCTTGAATCATTAAGGTTGATGCCTGGTTGGTGCCGTGCAGGCGGAGTCACGCAGCTTGCCCACGCAGTTTTCGAGCCCCGTCTTTTCGCTTCTATCCGAACCAATCCCGAGCTGCGTAAAACGCATCATTCACAAACAAGCGGCTACCGATCACCGCACCATCGCTGAAATAGCGGACCCGCCTTCGTAAAGTCGCCGCCATTGGCAAATCACCGTCATCCTTCGATGATCTTTCCGCCTCCGCGCGTGGAATTCCTTTTCGTAAAGTCCGCTTCACGCGTTTTCCGGATCGGTCAAGCACCTCTTCGGATTTCTCCAAAGCTCCTTCCATCAGCATCTTGCGATATTCCCGAGCGACATCATTTTTCCAAAAACCCGCATCCGCACCAACATCCTTGTGAGCGCGCAAGGCTCGCACTAGTCCTGCCCTGGCTGTATTGCCATTTCCTTTCGGACCGCCGCCGATCGCTTCGTCATAACTACTCCAGCGGATCATTGTAGAAAACTTTGCGTTCTAGCAGATCCAGATAAATGCTTTCTCACAACCTAACCCTGCTATTTGAACTAGTCACCCAATGTGCAGAAGAAATCGGTAACGAAGTCGAAACCCGGGGAAAACACCGCCGACAAAGAACCCTCAAGAACCGCGAAGGCCACCCCTACCAGCAAGCGAATAACTACATCAACCAAGTCTTCCAGCGGGCCACTCAGAGGACCTTTCGATTTTTGCGATGGCTACGCACCCGGCTCTATCAAGAAGCTCCCTGGAGCAAAGCCTTGGCCCGCCTAACCCATATCTGGACCTGCTAAAACGCAAAGTTTTTACACCGATCCGCCTTTGTCATGCTCGTGTCGTGGTTAGTTTGATGTGTTATCTTGTATCTCTTTTTGGGTTTTCAATAAATCGTGCTTCAGAACCCAATAGGATAATGGCATTCGCTTTCGAAATATCAGTGAATTGGAAGTACTAATTACTGCGTATTTGATCCATTGTTCTATAAATGTTTTGTGAGCACCTGGGACATCTTGGTATAGATTTCCAATAGAATCATTGAGGTTCTGATAAACGGCATCAGAATCGGCGAGGACCTGAATTCCTATTTCTTGTGGAATGATGCCCGGCTCCCTTATTTCGATCTTCCCGTTTCCCCAAGCTTCTTGACAAGAGGCTGATAGTTCATGAGCGTCACTTATGAGTGGATAGTCGTTTGTAAGAAATGATTTTTGCAGCTCCAAACCACTCCTCACAATATCTCGATATTTTGGATCATTTAACAATTCACGATAAGCTTTTATAATTGCCATTTGTCGGGCTGGGGCTGCTTGCTCGGGTTTGTATTCCATCCAGTCATTGTAATCTAATCTCCTGAGATTCATTTCTTGAGTTCTCATTAGAGATATTGCTTCACGTTGTGCTTCGATAGCTATAACTACCTGCGGGTCCGATTTTCGTATTTTTGATAAAAGATTGTCAATTTCAGATTGAATTTCAGCTTCTTTTTTATTTAATCTAACTAAAGTTTTTTCTTTTGCTACTTCTCGATCGATGGAAGATTTAGTGGATAATTGTCGCGAATTCGAAGACTTTGGCCGGTCAATTGATTTAGCAACTGATTTGCTCTTCCCGTTTTGGTTTACTCCTACGAGATCGTAGATGGCCTTACCGAATGCTAGCGTGAGTACGGTAATAGCAGTCGCTAAATAGAAAGTTCTTCTATGCATTTCATTCTGACGACTATCAGTTCGTTTAATTCTACGCGAGTATAATTGTTCAAACATTGCACCGATTAGCGTCAACCAAAGAGATACCCCCTCATCACAAGAGCATTACAAAATGCCTTATCCTTCTATCATGCCTCGATCGGCGTAGAAAACTCCATCGAATTTTCCACGATTTGATCGATCCAAGGCACTGCCATGATTCGACCCCCGTCACTGGATGTGACCTTTATATTAATATTGAGAAATAATAAAACTAGTGTAATTCAAATAGTTCCCCATACACCTTATTAAAATTACCCAATGTCATTACATCATTCGTTTTGATTTTAGAAAATTTTGGATCTATGGTTTTGTATCTAACTCTGTATAAATTTGTATCATTTGGATCGACCACTAAATCCATTTGCACCTCTAAGCGCCCAAAGTTACCCAGGTAAGATTTTGTGTCAAACCCTGAAAATAAGCTATTTGCTGAATCTAAACCATATTTTTTTTGTAATTTCCCTTTCAATTGATCGAGTAATAATTGTCCTTCAGGGATCAAGGGAATTTTATATGAATAAAAACCTTGCTCAGTTGACGTTTCTTCTATTTTCGATTTTATCAAAACTGACATTTCGTCAGTAGTGGATTTGACTAATTCGGAGATATAATTTTTCTCATTAAGGCTAATCCCTGCAGAAATTAGAGCATCGTCGGATATTTTGCTTCCGACAAGTAGAAGTTGACGATTTTTTACTGGCCGGGCATTTTTTAATCCGCTTTCATGGGATTTGAATTTTTCATAAGCTTGAATCCATTGTGTTTTGCGTGGGAGAGACGTATTCTGAATATTGCGAATAGGACTATCACTAGGTATTATGCCTTTTGTGGAGTGTTTTTGTTTTGAAATGACAATGAAAGCTAATAACATTAAATTACCAAAGGCAAGAATGTAATTTGATAAACGAATTTTATCCATATCACAGAGATGTTTTACATTAATTCTTGAATAACCCGAACAGATATTGGAACTCTGCGGGATCGCTAACTGCCTGATATCCCTGGCTAATTATATTCCCATCACCTGCCTCCGGATCGTTAAATTTGTATTCGATGGCGTAGTCGAACGGGGAGTTACTTTCCGATTTTATTTCTACTGTTCCCTCGTATCTCCCAAATCCTGCGTAGAATTGTGAAACATTTGAAAAACTTGCAATCAGTGTGTCCGCTTTTTTCTCAGGAAGAAGTCTATGAAAATCATTTTTTAGTTTCTCAAACACATCCTGTCCTTCTGGAACTGGTGGAATATGATATTTTTTTAACTCTGGAGTATCGATTTCCAATGTCATTTTCTGTTTTAGAAGGTTGGTCATATCTGTGAATGACTTATCTACTGCCTCTTGAAGTAGTGGGCGGACTTCTTCACTGATTCCAAGTTCATCGAGACCATAGTTAGATAATTTACTACCTAGATCGCCAAGTAAGGTATATACTGGACTTTCACTCCTGCTTAAAACTCCCTTCTCACGAAGATTTTGTTTTGCTGGATCTGAGTAATTTCGATCCGATCGATAGTCCAAATCCTCGTGAACTTGCGAAGAACGTGTATTTTTAATTGGAGATACGAGCGTATCATTGTTTATAAGTTTAGTCCTTTGTTGCTTACTTGCAGAAAGGGAACATAACAGATACAGAGACATACCCAAAAATAAGCATGCCTGCAAAATAATTAATTTATTGGATCGCTTCATTACACTAGTTCGATCTTAATATGTAAATCGTCTTGATTGCCATATTCTTCATCCTTAACTTCGATTAGACATACTTCTGAATTATAATAGGCCGCAGACAATACATTCTTTACTTTCACATAACCTTGAACCCTACTGAGGTTGCGGTTACAATTATGAGTATGATGAAATAAATACATAGCATGTGTCAATTTTCGACCTATTTAATAGAGCGTTATACGATGAGAATGATCTTGTATAGATTTTATGAATCCCTGCTGTTAATGTCGTTTCGCTAGAAAAACCACATGCCTCTGTGACATGTGATTTAATAGTGTATATGGTATAAGATACTCAAGCAGCCCAATTGGTGTTTTGCCATCCAAATATTTGGAAACTTATGCTCACGAGATTGCGAAACCCGTTTGAAGGCGTTATATCAGTAGCAACTTTGGCCATATGAACGTCTGAGTTATTACTAGCTGTGAGCATACAAGCCCGCATTCATAATATCCTCCATTAGGACTTTCAAGTATATTTTTCGAGCATGATGATGGTTCTCCGTCATTTTTTTCGGCTCTTCCTTATATTGTCAAAGATGCGGCTGACATCGCTGTTGCTCCACCAACTTCTCGGAGAAAACGTCTTATGGATTCTTTATTGAGATCTTCAACCGATTCGTTATCCGCATTTATATTTCCAAAGTGAATCAATCTTATTATGTCTTTTTTTCATAATTTTGTTTAGTGATATACACAATTTGCTGACGCCTGTGAATTCCTAGCGATTTCGTTTTGCATAAGAAAACTGAAGTTTTGGCGAACTCTATTTCAATCAATATGCAGTTTAGGGTATATTATAATTATTAGACTTTTTCATTCACAGACAGAATCAATTCACAAAGAAAATATCCCCAAATTTGCTGTAATGCAAGCATTTTAAAAAATTATCCTCTCTGAAAATTTTTTAGCAGTTGACTTAGCTATGACCCGCTTTGTGTAACTCTAGCCTATATTCTAAGCTGCCTCAAGAGCTCAGAATGATCATCTTCATTGGAGCGCCATTCTCACTCATTGAAGCCACATCCGGTGGCGGGGTCGAACCATGGCAGTCTCTTGGATCTAACAAATCGTGGGAAATTCGGTGGTTTTTTCGCTGACCTCGACGGCGGCTGCCATTCTCGCCATCACCATGCCACCCGCAGGTTAGCTGTCCCAGTCGAAGCAGGTTGTAAACGAGGTTGCTAGGCCGCTGTTGCGTGCCGCTCTTACGATAGCTATCGTAGCAATCTGGTCCGCGCCCATCTGCCACAGTTGCGCATCGAACACATGCTCGGCACGCGCTCGAATCCGGCTATTCTTGCGGTTTTCACTTTTTTGCGCCTTGGTCAGTGGTTTGCCCTTTGCTCCTTTTTGGCAAATGCGTGCTTGGACTTTTTTGCGCCGCAGGATCGTCAGCAATCCGCGACTCCAATACGCGCTTTCCGCATCCACCGTGCCCTCGCCTTCTTTGACTAAATCCTCGAGGCACTGGCTGTCGTGCTCACTGGCGTCACTGACCCGAAAGTCTCGAACTAACTTGGTTATTACATCCGCCTTCACGTGGTTTTTGTAGACGTAGTGAACCTCGTTGTTCTTCTTCGCCCAACGCGCGCCAACATCCTTGTGAGCGCGAAAGGCTCGCACTAGCCCCGCCCTGGCTGTCTTGCCATTTCCTTTCGGGCCGCCGCTGATCGCTTCGCCAAAACTACTCCAGCGGATCCATGTAGAAAGAGATTATCGAAAGTTACCTAAATTTGGCACCTCATTTTTTATCACTTCGCGTAATCGTTTTCCAAATATTTGAAGCCAGCTCACTACTTAAAGTGGACCGTTTCACATCAGGCCTAACTTGAACAAAAGTCGCGCTGGATTTAAATCCACAAATAAACTCACCTACTTGATCACCATATAAAATAATGAGCCACACCTTACTTCGGTCTTCATCATCTTCAAAAGATATAACTTTTACGGGCGACAACCCAATCACCTTACCCGTAACCGATTCATCAGTCCATCTTACAGAAGAATACCACTCATTCATTTCTTCAATCACATTATCTTCAACCTCAATATTATCAGACAAGCTATATCCGATTACCTCCCCCCACGGCATGATTGCACTCTGGTCGATTTTATCAATTTTCTCACCATTCACCTTTTTCATCATGTCTTGATATCCTGAAATATCCTCAGAAAATGTCGGAGTAACAGAAATCAACTTCATTACAGTTAGCTCGCATTTTTGAGCGACATTAAATATAGGACCAGAATAAGCATATTGCAATGTCATTAAAAGAATTAATATAATTTTGATCATTTCAAAGATTTGGTTTTGTAGTTTATCGTTTCACCTATGACCACATAGACTTCACCCCTCAGACTTAGCCCGAGCATCAAAAAAGATTATTGAATATCCGGGAAAACTTAGACATTGAACTTCCACTTTAATACTCGAGCATGGGCACACGCCACCCTTACAATCTGCTTCAGCTTGCTTCATTGCAGATTCATATGCGTTTCCCAATGCTGCATTGTCACCAATTTCGAATGGGTTTTTAAGATTATTATCCATCCATAGATAACCAGGCTCTTTTTCATTAAGGATATAACCACCGTTCCCGTCATCTACGAAGTCTTCTATATTAGGATCGTCAAATTTCCCCCTCGTAGTGAAACGAATTATATTCTGGCACACTATTTATATTTCCTGAAAAGCAGCTCACGGCTGTATAGCGATCGCCTTTTTTCACTTCTGCAGGAGGTGGAAATCCATTCGTTACCTGGCAACTTCCAGATTTAGATCCATGCCCAGCTCTAATGAGTGAAGTACATTTTCTGACCGGAGGTTTCAAACCAAGAAAGTCCGTCCAATTTACACTAATATTCCCCACGAACCCATACAGATTCACGCCTCCTCTCTCTCCGATAGGATCTCGGTTGATCCATCTGCCCAGCTGCGGATGGTAGTAGCGGTAGCCGTAGTTATACAGCTCACTCTCCCCATCCTTGAACTCGCCGTGGAACAGGAACTTCCAGGCACATTCACTCGACGTTTGCGTCACGAAGCTTGCGTTCATGATCCGCGCCGGACCAAAGGCATCGTAGCCGTAGCGCTCGGTCACCGCTCCGGTGGTGTCGATGATCGCCACCGGATCAAGGTAGTCACGCAGCACGAAGCGTGTTTCGCTCGCTGCGGTTTTTCGCACTCTGCGGGTCATTGCATCATAGGTATACGCTCCTACCACCGTGCTGCCAAGCTTGATTTCCATCAGGCGGTTCCACGCGTCCCACTTGCAGGTGTAGCCATTGCCCCAGTTGTTTGGCGCGGGCAAAGTCGTCATGTTGCCTGCCGCGTCGTAAATCGGTTGCACGACCCCGCTCGGGCCGCTCACCGATTGGATTTCGTTGGCGGTGTTGTGCACACGGGTTTGGGTGAGCGATGGACTTAGCGATGTCACTGCAGTCCAGTTGCCGGTCTGGTCGTAGCCGAAGGATTCCAGCTGCTGGCGCGTCGCTGGAACAATGCCGGTATCGACAGAAGCCCTAGCCCGCCTAACCCACATCTGGACCTGCGAAAACGCAAATTTTTCTACACCGATCCATGCTATGATCGTCATTCAGCAAGGAGATACGATGAAAGCTCGGCTCGCAATATCTACGCTGATCCAAGCCCCCTTATGGTCTTACCTCGGAAGGAACACGTCGCCACGAACATCAACTACATCTTGCAGCTTACTTCCACCAAGCGAGACCCTCAAATGAGCCTCCTTTTTATCAGGTATCTTCACAGACACGAATTTGCCAACTTCAAATACATTGCTAATAACGACTACCTCACCAGAGTTCACCACATAAGATGCATCATCATAACTAACACTTACTGGAAACTTTGATTTATTTTCCAAACTAAGAATCAATCCCTTTTGTATGCCATCCATTTCTGGATTAATTCGTATTTGCCACGAAGCCGGTGAACCAGCAATCTGAATATCTGAAACAATTTGATCTCCAGACCTAACCCAAATCATATCCTTAGATCTAGAGCCACAGCAACTAGGCAACGTGGACAAATATAAAGCTTGAATTTCCAACACGTTATGCGAAATTAACAGCAACATGACTTATCTCGCTGACGCGATGCCGGACGTGGTTTACGACCATCTAAAAAAATTAACTTAACTCGCCTTCTGGAAAATCTAACATTTTGAAAAAGGGCCGAAAACCGGCCAATCTTTTCAAAACTTTAAGTGGAATCTGGTGGATTTTGGTAACCGGATCGCCATGGAACCAACTCCCGGAAAGATATGGAAAATGGAACAGTGTCTATCGCTTCCATTTGAGATGGTCTCTGCGGGGCGTGTTTCCGGAACTACTCAAACAGACGGCAGCGGAGGCTCAATCCACTTCGATGGATGAATTCAAGGTAATTGACGCATCCCACCTCAAAGCTCATCAGGACGCTTGCCGACATTCACTACCCGCAGAAGAACGGACACTTGGAAAAACTAAAGGTGGAAGAAATACCAAACTCAACGCCTGCGTGAATGGAGCAGGGAAGGCGTTGGAACTCACGCTCGCTCCAGGCAACCGGCATGAAATTCTCTTCGCCCTTGAAGTGCTAGGTGATGTCTCCGGCAAGGTGGTGTTGGCAGATCGTGGATATGATAGCGACAAACTGCGGGAATCTATTTTTGAAGCGGGAGGTTTCCCGATGATCCCACCGAAGAGCAACCGGATAAATCCAGTATTTTATCTATCAGAAATTGGTCGTGGCCGCAGAGTAGTAGAAAATTTTTTCTGCAGAATTAAAAGACACCGGCGTGTCGCCACTCGTTACGAACGTCTCACCGAGACTTTCATTTCTTTCATAAGTCTCGCAGCAATAGCAGATTGGGTAAGATTTTAAATTTGTCCACATTACCTAAGAAATAAGCAGATCAACATCGAAAAATTTCTAATATATTTCATCACTACTTCTACGGTTTGTTAAAAGTATCCTGAAGGCCCGTCCTTCTGTCAAGATGCTAACAGCCTGGCCCTTTGTCATGGATCCGCCGGCGACGGAGGAATGCGACGGGTACCAGCGCCCCGAGCATCATGATAGCCGGCTCGGGCACCGCGGTGAAGGAAAGCACTCCGTCATCGCCGAGCGATGCGAGAAACTCGGAGCTGTAGTTACTGATCGTCAAGCCGCTCACGCTGCCTGAGGAAAACCCGGAGAACAACGTGTAGGATTGGTCGTAGTCGATCTCGCCACCGCCGAGGTCCAGGGTGCCGCCGGTGATTGAAAACATCCCGCTGCCGGTGATTTGATCGGCTCCCTCTGCGAGTTGGAGGGCCCATGTCCCGCCCGTCATGCTGAAGTCCGATCCCGCCGAAAGCGCGAGCGCTCCGGCACTCCCTGCGTTCAGCCTCAGGGTTCCACCTGCGATCGTCACACCACCCGCTCCGACGGTGGCCACCGAGGTGGAGAAATTGCCTCCATTGAGCACCAGCGTGCTGCTACCGATGGCCGTGGCATTGGATGCGGCGAGGGTTCCCGCGTTGACGGTGGTCGTTCCCATGAACGTATTGGCTCCGGAGAGAATCTGGGTGTTGGATTGACTTTTGATGAGGTTGACCTGCGACGTGCCATTTTGAATCACACCACCGTAGTTGCTCGTCCCGGATGATGAGGTTCCCAGGGTCAGGGTGGAGGCTTGGGCCCCGCTATTGGTGATCACACCACTTCCTGTCAGACCTGAGCGGGATGCGGAGTACCCGGCAAGGTCCAACGTCCCATTCACGATCAGCGAAGACGAGGAGATTGCCGAGGCGATCGCGCTGTTCCCGCCGAGGCGCAAGGTTCCGGCATCCACATTGACCGTGTTGATGTTGTTCGCCCCGGAAAGCACCAGTGTCCCGGGTCCTTGCTTCACCATCACCACTCCCACTCCAACGCTTATCAGCGGCGCATTGATGGTGGCGATGTCCGTCCCGGAAACAGAAATCGGCACGGAACCATGTATGAAGATGCTACCACCTCCGTCGCTGATCTGGATGCCATCCGCAGTGAAATCCATCGACACAACCGTCACAATACTGTCCAAATTCACAATTTGGTCCTCTCCTGAAAAAATCGCCGAATTGTTGTTGTTGAACCAACTCTGGTTGTAGGTCCCCGGAGCTCCGACGCTCCAGTACGCATTTATCACCCAGTTTCCCGACGGGGTGGCCGGATTCCAGTAATAGTTGGCAGCAGAGACGACGCTGTTCGTAACGACAAGCCCGGCCAGCGTGGCGGCGATTTTCCATGATCTCGACATGCGGCGATCCTTCAAGGCCCGCATACCTGAATCAAGTGCAAAGCATCCGGTACGGCTACGATGATTCATTATATTATAAAAGGCCTATTTTAAATGCCTACCCCTTCGCCATGATCCTAGTGAGGGAAAAATTTACACTTATCTAACAAATGAAATACAACTTCCCGCTTGGACCATCGCATTAGGCTACAAACATCGCAGATATCGAATGGAGCGGAGCGACATGGACAGGAGCGAACGCGACGTGCTCTGAAAGAGTGCGACCGGCGAGGAGCATGAAAAGGTTTTTGAGCCATTCAAAAACAAAATGGCGGAAACCAAATCCTGGGCCAGCAGCCAAACTGCAAAAGAAGCCCAAGCCTTATTTCAATGCCTGTCTCACAACCTCACCCTGCTATTTGAACAAGCCATCCAATGCGCAGAAGGAATCGATGACAAAGTCGAAACCAGGAAAAAACACCGCAGACAAAAAACACGCAAGAACCGCGAAGGCGAACCTACCAGCAAGCGAATAACTTCATGAACCAAGTCTTTCAGCGGGCCACTCAGAGCACCGTTCGATATTTGCGATGGCTACGCAGCTGGCTCTATCAAGAAGCTCCCTGGAGTAAAGCTCTAGCCCGCCTAACCCATATCTGAACCTACTAAAACACAAAGTTTTCTACACCGATCCATTAAGAACTGCTAATCAGCCAAAATAAAAAATCCTGGTGCATTAACCATTATTTCGTGCCCTTTTATCAAGGCATCAGAGAGATTTGCCTCAGTATAGGATGCACCCTCAAGCAGTGTAACGATTGAATTGGTGTCTTTTGGATTTATGAAGTTAAGCTCCACCTCCGCAAAAAGATCCCTAATTATTGGACTCCAGCAAAACCGATGATCGTTCTGAGGGACAATTGGATAAACATTCCCGTAGTGGGACGCAATCGTTTTATCACCAGTGCAAAATAGCGATTCTGAACGATACCTAATCCCGAAATTATCAAGAAACCAGGTGTCTGCAGTATGATGAACAAGGGGGGAATTGTTGCGCGGTTGTCGCCCAACAACTGGGCCAAGTTTGTGTATCCCATGAAAGTTTTTCTTCTTAAAACCGCGCCACAAATATCGAGCGGATAGCGGATCCGAGAAATGGGCTATGTAGTGAGAGCACCCTAGATCTACAATTTTCTTCATCGTTAACTTACAAGTTAAGGTATCATCAATCTGATGATCGCTTCTTCCGATTCGATTTTTCCTCCGTAATAAGTTTAAGTTCAGGTTGCTCAGGGATTTGAGACGACTGCGTATCAAGACCTTTCGTCAACCTCTTCAACAAACTTTCTATCTGAAGAATTAGCTCCCGGTTTGAACCTTTCGTGGGAGAACCTCCTGTTGTCGACCTCTCACTATCTGCAGACTCGCGCGCCAATCGAATTTGGAAATGAACGTTCGGAATCAATTCCAAGACAAGAGAACTAGGAAAAATACGAACTATATCCTTAGCGAATGACAACGATTCTCTACTCCTTTCCATAGCAGAAAATTCCACCCAGCAAAGGTCAGCAGGTTTATCCCCCTCAAGTCTCTTACTACGCAAAAAAGGTGTTATTCGTCTAATTAGCTCGAACCAACGTGGATCCCATGAATTTTTCCCACAAAGGCCTGCTAGAATCGAAAACCAAAGGTAGGCGGACGGAAAGCTGGAAGCAGGACGGTCAATAAGTCCAAGATGGGAAGTTCCCCTTCCAACAAGGAACGCCGCCGCTCCTAAATAAAACCCCACTTCCGTTTGGTCCGAGAGATTTTGATCGGAGCACTTTCGAACCACTTGGTCGAAACCTGTGAGCCGACGCTCCACGGAATCTGATTTAAAATAGGAGGAATAGAGCAAATCAAGAAACTCATGGCTAAATTGTCTATTCGCGGAGCTCTCCAGCAAATGGAAAAGCCTTTGAACAAACAAAAATTCATCTTCGCGTTCAAATTGATATGCGCGATCAGGTAAATCAATACAGACTTTCCAAGCTACTTCAAGTGTCTCAAGCCGAAGCTCAGGAAAACCCAGTTGCTCGTTCGCCTTGAGTCGTCTAAGCCGACCGATAAATGTGTCATATATCAGTTTATTATCACCATAAACTTGCAGTGCAGCTAAAAGGGAGTAGCTGCAGGACGTTTCAATCCACGATATATAAAAATCTTTAAGAACTTTACTACCCCGGCCACGCATCATGAATTCACCCAAAATCATTGAGGCCCATACAGGTTCGAAAATCGGATTCGAAAAAGAGTCCGTCCGCATTATAGCGTCAAAATCAGAGGCGAGCACTACTTGAAAATGCATGCTAAGAGGCATGAAGTCCGCAGCGAATGCATAGAGCCACGCCATCAAATCCTCTGCATCTTCATCTTCAATGACAAGGACCTCGGGGCGCTCTTCCGAATTAGAGTGGTATCCTTCGAAACCGGCTAAAAGCCTCCTACTTTTTGGAGGTGAGCTAGTTCTATGCGATCTATCGCGACTGAAAATAAATGACAATAGTTCAGATCGCGAAATTTCCACCCATCTATAATTGTCCCATTTCATGAGAATAGATCCTTCTTGGTGATTGTGCTCGTCTTCGCAAAGGCACTGGCAATAAAGGGCATGACCTGTCCACTGTAATGAAGTGATAATGAAGTTTTTGCTCTTGTGATTGCTGTAAATGACACTTCGCGCCGGTTCATCGGGAATTTTATTTCCTCTCCGCCAGCAATATGAACCGCACGAAATTCTGTCCCTTTTGCCGCATGAATAGTCAGCACATGAATCGGTCGATCCGAACGAAATGAATTATTTACTCCTTCGTCCGAATGAAAGGATGTGATCTCAAAAAATTCACTATCTTTAAGGTAGGACTTAAACTCCTCGATCATGCCGTTTGTAGGAAGAATCACTCCTAATAGTTCATCAGGAAAGGCTCTAAGTTGGGTCTGCAGTCTATCAAGTATCGCGCGATACTGGTCATTCCTTGTTGCATGTGAGAAAATATCAGCGTCAGACGCATTCTTCTCTTCAGAATATAAGCAATAATCCAAAAGTGAGTTATTGCCATCTTTGGGCGGAAGAATCTTATCCGCCACTTCACATATTCTTTTGCCAATCCTGTAATGGTATTCCAACGTTATAGATTTAAAACCCTGAACAGATAGTCCGTCCATTCCATATAAACCCTGACGATCATCACCGGCAATCGTTACTACCGGAGCGAGCCGTGACAACTCTACTATCTGCTCTTTTGTCAAATCTTGAGCTTCATCAATAAAGACAGCGTCGTAGAGGATGTGAGTCGGCGCTTTGGCGTAGGCACTTTCCAGGAGCTCGACCAAAATTTTATTCTTCCGTTCTTTGTTATCTTTGCTGTTCTCAATCTTCTTGTCTTTATTTTTAATAAAAAGCGACTCAAAATCGGCGAGGCCTTGCGGATAATAGGTTGAGATATGCGATCTTGCCCATGACCAAAACGTCTGAACCTGATCAGGCTTGAAAAATTTCTGATCATTCAATCCAGATCTAATAAAGTCGGCCAAACATCCTGTGTAGGTAAGAAAAAGAATGTTCTTAAATCCCTCTTTCCCATATAAATATTTAGCGCGAAGAAGTAATAGGTTGGTTTTGCCACAGCCTGGGGGTCCGAAAATGACATGCTTGCCCGACGGAGGAAGGTCTAAAACCTTTTCCTGATCCACATCCAAGTCTTCGAGGTTAGTCCACCAAGTGTTCTTCATAAGCCGTTATAATCGATGTTCGCTTTCAATTGCTCGCAAATAGCCTCAAACGCATGAGTCATAATACCAGGTTCAAGTAAATCCGATTCAGAAGACATGGTGCCAACAATTTTTGTTATGGTAGTGCTGCCGTGTTCTCGACCTAATATGACGTTTATTTCATCAAGAGTAGGGTCTACGATCTCATCGAATTCGAGAAAAAAGCTCTCTTTAATCTGTCGTGCAGGCAGCTTAATTTGGAAGACTTGTCGGTGCAATGTGCTTTTCGATTTCTGTCGATTGCATTTCAAAGAATGCTCAAAATTGGAGTGGATACTCGCAATCGTTGCAGCAACGATTGTTTCAATTTTTTGGGAGCAATACCTTTCCTTTTCCTCGATTAGTTCATTGAGTTTCGATTGATGTTTGGCATTGATACTAATTTTCCCAAGAATTCCGGCCAGTGCTTCTGATGCACGTTCTGATTTTGGAGTTCTGAAATCACTTATTTTGACGAGATCATTTCTTAATACTGGATCTTTTATTAGTGCTAATTCTGCAATTGCCGCGAGGCGCGACTCACGACTTTTCGCCGCCGCCCCAAGAACGGGTTTACTTCTTAATACCGCAAGCGCCAATTTATATCGATTACCCGAATGGACTTCTTCGTCAAAAAGTGGTTTTTGAACGATCATGTCGTGCACTATTGCACCAATTTGGTATATATTTACGGCGTTCCATAAATCTTCCGAGGGTTCGAAAGTGCGAAATAGATATTCAGGAGGGCTATACTGCGCAGTTGCGAGAAACGGCCTTAGTTTTCCTGTGTCAGTTCCATCGATTCTATCTTCCGCTCCCGAAATCTCTCGAACTACACCTATGTCGACAACTTTTAGAGAGCAGAAATCCGGGGAGATCAATATGTTTTCTGGTTTAATGTCCCTGTGTATCAAGTTGACAGATTTTAAGTAATCAATCACATCGATCAACTGATCCACCAGGATCTGAATTTTGTCCTCGGGGATTTTAGCCAAACATTTCTTTAGAGTATCCCAAGGCAAATACTCCATTAGGCATATGCAAGAGGATTTATAAAGCTGGATCGACTGAATTGTGACTAGGCTTTTGCAATCATGCCCAATTAATTTTTCCTGTAGTTTTGTACGATGAAGTTGTGCTGTCGATTTTTCGCCAGTGTAGAGACGCTCACTGTAAATTTTCAGCGCATATTTTGCTTTCTTCTTTGAGACTTCAAATACAGCGGCCGTGGCACCCACGCCGATTGGTTTGCGACGGAATGAAAAGCCTTCTCCCCAGTCCGCTAGAAACATTTCTGCAGTATCGGCAAGTTTATCGACGGTGGCTGAATCGAGTTCCGGCATTTGCGTTCCTAAGTAAGCCAGCGCTTTTTTGATGCGTCGGTGGCGGAGAGTTTCGAAGTGTGATTCAAGAAGGCGACATGTCGTGCTCAATAATCCGCTAACGTCACGAGTGCCATCCCGCTAACCAAGGTGTCGCGGGACGGGTCACGCATAACAACCGGAACTCACTGACAAGCCTCGCATTCCCCGCCGTTCATCATGGCATCGATGGAGCAGGCCATTTTTTCTTCGGCGGTGAATTCGCGTTTGGTGGATTGGGTGGCCATAATGCCGCGTTGCTCTTTGCGGACGTCGATGGTGGATTTCTCGATGTTGGACGCTTGCAGGGTGCGCAGGTAGTAGGTGGTTTTGAGGCCTTTGTCCCAGGCACGGCGATACATGTGAGACAGGGTCTTCATGTCCGGGGTGGCGAGGAAGAGGTTCACCGACTGGCTTTGGTCGATCCATTTCTGGCGGCGGGCGGCGGCGTCGACGATATATTCGTGGCTGATGCCGAAGACGGTCTTGTGCTTCTGCTTGATCGCTTCCGGGATGTCGTCGATGGCGTCGAGCTCACCGTCGAAATACTTGAGCTGATCGAGCATTTCCTGATTCCAGAGACCGGCTTTTTTGAGGTCGTTGACGAGGTTGCCGTTGAGAACGATGAAGTCGCCGGAGAGGTTGGACTTCACGTAGAGGTTCTTGTAGTTCGGCTCGATGCAGGGGGTGGTGCCCATGATGTTCGAAATGGTGGCGGTCGGCGCGATGGCGAGCACGTTGGAATTGCGCATGCCGTGCTTGGCGATTTTTTCGCGAACGACGGACCAGTCCATTTTTCCGCCGCGCGGGACATCGATCTTGCGGCCGCGCTCGGTGGCGAGGAGATCGACCGTGTCCTGCGGCAGCAATCCACGGTCCCACTTCGAGCCCTTGTAGGTCGAGTAGGTGCCGACTTCGGCTGCGAGATCGCTGGAAGCACTATAGGCATAGTAGGCGATCGCTTCCATGAACTCGTCGTTGAACTCAACCGCGGCGTCCGAAGCGAAGGCGAGACCGCGCTTGTAGAGCGCGTTCTGCAGGCCCATCACGCCGAGGCCGATCGGGCGGTGGCGTGAGTTCGCAGTTTTCGCGGCAGGCGTCGGGTAGAAGTTGATGTCGATCACGTTATCGAGCGCGCGGATGGCGACGGTGATCGTTTCCTTCAGCATCTCGTGATCGAGCGCGCCATCGGGGGTGATGTGCGTGTCGAGCACGACCGAGCCGAGGTTGCAGACGGCGGTTTCCTGATCGGACGTGTTGAGCGTGATCTCGGTGCAGAGGTTCGACGAGTGGATGACGCCGACGTGGTCCTGCGGGCTGCGGACGTTGCATGGGTCCTTGAAGGTGATCCATGGGTGGCCGGTTTCGAAGACCATCTTGAGCATCGATTTCCACAGCTCGAGCGCGGGCATCTGGCGCGACCAGATTTTGCCTTCGGCGGCCAGCGCTTCGTATTCGCAGTAGCGTTGCTCGAATGCCTGACCGTAGAGATCGTGCAAGTCCGGCACTTCATTGGAGCGGAACAAGGTCCAGGTCCCCCGCTCTTCCATGCGCTTCATGAACAAGTCCGGCACCCAGTTGGCGGTGTTCATGTCGTGGCAGCGGCGGCGTTCGTCGCCGGTGTTTTTGCGCAGCTCAAGGAAGTCCTCGATGTCGTTGTGCCAGGACTCCAGGTAGGCGCAGCCGGAGCCGCGACGCTTGCCGCCCTGATTCACCGCGACGAGCTGGTCGTTGTGGAGTTTGAGGAATGGGATGATGCCTTGGGACTCGCCGTTGGTGCCTTGAATGTAGCCACCGGTGCCGCGGACGGCGGTCCAGGAACCACCGAGGCCGCCGGCCCATTTCGAGAGGAATGCGTTTTCGGCGATGCCGCGATACATGATCGATTCGATCGAGTCGTCGACTTTGTAGAGGTAGCAGGACGAGAGCTGGCTGTGGAGCGTGCCCGAGTTGAAAAGCGTCGGCGTGGAGGAGCAGAAACGGCGGCCTTTGTAGAGGTTGTAAAGCCGGATGACCCAGCCTTCCGCGTCCTTTTCCTCTTTCTTGAACAAGCCCATGGCGACGCGCATCCAGAAGAATTGCGGGGTCTCGATGCGGCGCGGCTTGGCACCGGTTTTATCGACGATGAGGTAGCGGTCATACATCGTCTGAATGCCGAGGTAGTCAAAATCGAGGTCGGCGGTCGGGTCGAAGGCCTCGGCCAGCTTGTCCAGATTGTAGGCCTCGAGCAGGTCCGGGTGCAGGCGCTTGATGGCGACGCCGTGCTTGAGGTAGCTCTTGAACGCGGCCTGGTGGGCGGCGCGGAGTTGCTCGATGCCGTCCTTGGAAATGCTCCAGTCGAGGACTTCCTCGTAGATGTAGGAAAGCAGGATACGGCCGGCGAACTTCGCGAAATCCGCGTCCTTTTCGATCAGTGCCTTGGCGTTGAGGATGATCGTGTTTTTCAGATCGCGCTCGGAAATTTCGGACCCGACCGAGCGGCGGAGTTCGCGTTCGATTTCCGATTCCGGCATGGCGATGTCGAGGCCGATCATGGCGTAGGCGATGCGTTTGCGCAGCTCGCTGCCGTCCCAGAACGAGGATTTTCCGTCCTCGGTGGTGACGGTGATCATGAACTCCTGGTTCACGTCCTCCGCATTTTCCTCCTCTTCCTTGCGCAGGCGGGCGCGCTCATCGCGGTAGCGCACATAGTGGGTCGCGGCCTTGTAGTGGCCCTGGCGCATCAGCTCCTCCTGCACCATGTCCTGCACGTCCTCGATGTGGACAAACGACGAATCGCCGCGGCGGATGCGATCGGTCACGCCCTTGGCGACCTCGACGGCTGGCTCCGGATTTTCCTTGATGGTGAGGAACGCCTTGCGCACCGCGATCTCGATTTTCGTCTCCGACCAAGGGACGACATTGCCATTGCGGCGGATCAAGCGGACCGGCAGCGCGTGCGGGCCGACGTGGACATCGACCGCGCCGGTTTTTTGCATCGAGCGGCGGAATGCCAGCGACTTCGCGACATCGTGCGCTTCGTTTTCGACCAGAGCTTTTTCGATCAACAGGTAAAGATCGGCCTCGGAAAGGCGCAGGCGGCCATCGGCTTTAAGCGAGTTCGTGAGGAACGAAGCGACCGAGTGCGCGACATCGGAAACGAACTTGCGGTTCACATCCGAGAAGATCGATTTTTCATCTTCCGAGCGGGAGATCAGCAGGTCGGCCAGCGAGTCGCCGATTGCATCGGCCACGTCGGCGAGAGAGAACTGCGTGTCGGTATTGCCGCGGGTGATGGTGATGTCCGGGACGGCAACGGTTTTGTCTTTGGCAAGCACATCGCGCCACGCGAAGCCGCGGTCTGTGAGCGCGAAGCGATCGGTGACGACTTGTTTCAGGGCGAGGTCTTCGTTTAGATTGAGGGAGCGATACATGGTCGGGCGTGAGTGTAAGGGAAGGAAAGTGCCAAGTGATCAGTTAGCAGTGATCAGTGGGTGGAGGCTAAGGTTCGGAGGAGGAAGGGGTGATTGATGCCTGTCCTCCTTTTTGAGGAAGGCGGCGATGGAGGGAGTTGATGAGACCTTGCAGCATGCGGGAAAGCTCGCGTGTTTCTTTGATCATCGCACGGTTCTCCGCGAGCGGCGGAGCGTTGAGCCTTTGTCGAATGCGCTCGGAAATGTAGAGCTGGGTACGGAGTTCGCCACAGGAGCCTTTGCTGTAGCGGAGGAATTTGATAAAATCCGCCGTGCTGTCGCGCTCAGCGCCTTCAGCGATGTTCGAAGGGATCGAGAGGGATGAGCGCTCCATTTGATTCCGCAATGCAAAGTCCTTGGACTCTGCCAGAGCAACATGCAGATCCACGGCAAGATTGCAGCCGCGTTTCCAGACCTCTAGGTCCTCGAATGTTTGGATGTCGCTCATGGTTCTTGAATCTACTCTTCCACTGATCACTGATGACTGATCACTTGGCACTCCACCACCCCATGGTGGTTAAAGCTCGTCGTCGTCGACGGTGCCTAGGGCGGAGGCTTTTTGGTATTCGGTGACTCGGCCTTCGAAGAAGTTGGTTTCTTTTTTGATGTCCATCAGCTCGGCCAGCCATGGGAATGGGTTGCCGGTCGATGCGTTGAGCGGATTGAGACCGCAGGAAACGAGGCGACGATCGGCGATGTAGTCGATGTAGGTTTCGAAGTCGTCCGAGTTGAGGCCGATCGCGGAAACCGGCAGGCAGTCGCGGATGAATTGTTTTTCGAGGCGGATGCCCTCGGCCATCGTCTGGCGCAGGTCTTCGCGGAATTCCTCGGTCCAGACGTCCGGGTTTTCATCGATCAGATCCATCAGCAGGTTGCGGAACACCTCGATGTGGTTCGATTCGTCGCGCATGGTGTAGCGGAACATGGTGCCGATGCCGGGGAATTTGTTCTGCCGGTAAAGGCTGAGGATCATGCCGAACAAGCCGTAGAACTGGGTGCCTTCCATGACCTGGCCGAACATGAAGATGTTCTTGGCGAGCGCCTGCTTGTTTTCGGTGACGGTGAGGTCGATGTCGCGGCGCAGCGAGCGGCTGTTCGAGACGACGAAGTGGTTCTTTTCCTTAATCGTCGGGATGTCCTCGAACATCGCCTCGCACTCGTGCGGGTTGAGGCCGAGTGAGGAAAGCATGTAGACCAGGCTGTCAGCGTGGATGTTTTCCTCGTGCGCGTGGCGGCCGAGAACCAGCTTCAGCTCCGGCGCGGTGACGACCTCGCGGACGACGTGAAGGATGTTGTCACCGACGATGCCCTCGGCAGCGGAAAAGTAACCGATGCCCATTTTGATGATCCACCGCTCGACATCGGTGATTTCGTTGGAGCGCCACTGCTCGACATCCTTCTGCATCGTGATGTCTTCCGGCTCCCAGTGGTTGTTCTTCATCGTCTTGTAGAGATCGTAGGCCCACTGGTATTTGAGGGGCAGAATGTTGAAGAACATCGTGTCCTTGCCGTTGATCACGCGCTTGGCAGCGAAGGCGGCTTCGGCTTTTTCGCGATCGAGGACGAAGGTTTTGGATCCCAGGGTGACGGTGGTGGTGGCAGACATGGTGGAGAGTGATTTCGGGGCCGGCGAGCGGCTCGCTCGTGGCGGCGCAGCGTCGGGGATAGTGGCAGATTATGCCCACCGGGGTCAAACCGAATCTCCTTATGTGGTATCCACAAATTATTCACAATACCATATGTTGTATGCATAGCCGAATTGCAGATTGCCCGATGGTCCGATTTTTCCAGCAGTTCCGGCGATTTGCCAATCGGCTTTCGGGCTTATCTTGGGGCTCTAAAATATTTCACGGAGCGCTGATTTTTCTCTGAAGCCTAAAAATTTAAAAAATTCACTTCGAAAGGGTGAAAGGCCAACCACTGCGCAACGTAAGTGATCGCAAATCTTTCATTCAGAGATATAAAAATTTTACATCGCATCATCCAATTCGTCTGGAATTGTGACTTGGCGGATGAAATCGCCGGGTTACGATCTGTCCATGAACAGGCGATTGAAGATCGAACTAAGCTCCCTTCCTGATGAGGGGAAGGCGTATTCCGGCGAGCTGCCGCAGGAGATTTTCGACCTCCCTGAAGGTGATGCGAAGCCATTGGGCCCACTCGAATACGACCTGTGGGTGCAGCGATTCGGATCTGAGCTCCTGCTGACCGGAACCTTGTCCGCGCCGTTCCAATTCACCTGCGTGGTGACTTTGAAGGAATTCAAGAAAACCATTCATTTAGAAGACGCTGCGGTGTCGTTGGAGATCGAAAGCGCGGGTGAGGTGGATGCTACGGATGCCTTGCGTGAAGAGATCCTGATCAACTTCCCGGCAGACCCGCGTTGTGACGAGGGAGATGAGCCCGAACCCTGCGAAATCGATTCTCGATATTTATCAGTAGACAAAACGCCCGAAGATGGGCTACGGACTCCGCCCCGCTCCGAGGGAAGCGACCGATGGTCGGCCCTCGATTCTCTCAAGGACCTCAAGGACCAACCCTAAACTACATACGACCATGGCCGTACCAAAGCGCCGCCAATCCAAAAGCCGTCAAAAAATGCGCCGTGGCGCAAACCGCTGGCGTGCACCGATCTTCAAGAGCTGCCCTGAATGCGGAACCCGCATTCCTTCCCACATCGCTTGCCCATCCTGCGGCAACTATCGCGATCGCCAAGTGCTGGATGTCGAAGCTCTCTAAGAGCTTTCCATCGAAGATCCATCTTTGAAATGACCGCGCCGGGCTCTCCTTGCGCGGTGATTTTCGTATCGTTTTTTCCGTAGATCGCCGAATCACACATGAAAGTCGCCCTGGATGCCATGGGAGGAGACCGCGCGCCTGCGGTCAATATCGGAGGAGCCATCGCCGCGCTCCGTTTGTATCCCAAGCTGGAGCACCTCTTTCTTGTGGGCGACGAGGACATTCTGAAGGAGGAATGCGCCAAGCAGGGACTGAATCTCAATGACAAGCGCGTGAGCATCGTCCACGCCCCGGAAGTGATCGGCATGTCCGAGCCGGGCGCGAAAACGGTGCGTCGCAAGAAGCAGTCCTCCATCAGCATCGCGATGGACATGGTGAAGGACGGTCGGGCGGACGCCTTCGTCTCCGCAGGCAACACCGGAGCCGCCGTGGCCGCGGCGACCCTGAAGCTGCGCACGCTCAAAGGAATCGATCGCGCGGGCATCGCCTCCGCCATTCCGAACGAACACGGGCTTTGCAACATTCTCGATGCAGGCGCGAATCCAGAGGCCAAACCGGAACATCTGGTTGCCTACGCCATCATGGGCACCGCCTTCGCCCGCCACGTTCTGGGCGTCAAGAACCCACGGGTGGGCCTGATGTCGAACGGTGAGGAAGACGAAAAAGGCACGACTTTCACCAAGGAAACATTCAAGCGCCTGCGCGCCACTCCGGGCATCAATTTCATCGGCAATGTCGAAGGCCACGACCTGTTCGACTCTGAATTGGACGTCGTGCTCTGCGACGGTTTTGTCGGCAACATCGTCCTCAAAAGCGTCGAAGCCACCGCCAAGGCCGTTTCGAAATGGCTGAAGGCCGAGCTCAAGGGCAATCCCCTGCGCCTTTGCGGTGCCGCTCTGGCCAGCGGCGCCTTCAAAGCACTGAAGGAAAAGAGCAGTTACGAAACTTACGGCGGCAGTCCGCTGCTCGGTGTGAATGGCGTGGTCATCATCGCCCACGGTTCATCCTCCGCGCTTGCGATTCAAAACGCCATCCGCGTGGCAGTAGAAACCGTCGAACACGGCGTCAATCCACGGATCGAAGAGGCGCTTGCCGCTCTCCACGAATCCCCTGCTGCCGAAGTCATCGAGGCTTGATCTGATTGATCTGAAAAAACGGGTTACGGCGCGATGGCTCATCGCGCCGAGATTTCCACTGACTTCTGCAACGGCAGAGGCATCTGCGCTATCAACCTGACGGTGAGGATCCAACCCAGCATTTCGGGTATTTCGGGACGAGCGCATTCAAATTGAACTTGTTCCCCCGCTCCTGCAATTCCACGCTCCGGCCACATGAGTGAATCCGCTTCCTCCATTGAAGTCTGCATCGCCGGAACCGGCAGCTATGTCCCTGAGAAAATCCTGACCAATGAGGAGTTGGCGACGCTTGTGGATACCAGCGATGAGTGGATCGTCACCCGCACCGGCATCAAGGAGCGCCGGATTGCCGCAGAGGGCGAATACACGTCCCACATGGCCGCAAAAGCCGCCGAACGCGCGCTGGAACAAGCTGGCATTGCCGCCGAGGACATCGAGCTGATCATCGTTGCCACCATCACTCCCGACACCTTCACCCCGGCCACCGCTTGCTACGTTCAGCAAATGCTGGGAGCCAAACGCGCCGTCGCTTTCGATATTTCCGCCGCCTGCTCGGGATTCCTTTATGCCATGAAGTTGTCCAAACGGATGATTTCGGACGGTGCCTTCAAGAATGCGCTGATCATTGGCGCTGAAAAACTTTCCGCCTTTGTGAACTGGGAGGATCGCGGCACCTGCGTGCTCTTTGGTGACGGTGCTGGAGCTGCCGTGCTTCGCCGCGCCGAACCAGGCGAAGGCTCGATTCTGGCGACCGAAATGGGCACCGACGGCAACCTGACCCACCTTCTCAACATCCCCGGCGGTGGCTCGGCCTGCCCGATCACACCGGAAAATGCCGGCAAACACCTCGCCAGCCTGGCCATGCTCGGCAAGGAAGTCTTCAAGCACGCGGTCATCCGCATGAAGGAAGCCGCTGAAAAAGTCATCGAGCGCTCCGGCCTGCAGCCCGAGCAAATCGCCTGCGTCATCCCCCATCAGGCCAACCTGCGGATCATCGATGCCATCGCCGACCGCCTCGCGGTGCCAAACGAACGGGTTTTCGTCAATTTGCACAAATACGGCAACACCTCAGCCGCCGCGGTGGCCATTGCACTGGACGAGGCAAACCGATCCGGCGCGTTCAAGCGTGGCGATCATATCGTGCTCGTGGTTTTTGGTGCAGGCCTGACCTGGGCCGCTGCTGCCGTGCGCTGGTAATCCAGCCGTTTGATATGCTGCCGGGGGAATTTGTTCCGGTTCCGGCAGACATTGTGCTTCCTGGCCGAAGCTCCTTTCCCAAGCCCATCTAACACCGACCTATGTCTTACCGCAGCGCCCCGACCGATACCACTCGAATGCCATCCGGCATCCCATACATCATCGGCAACGAAGCAGCTGAAAGGTTCTCGTTCTATGGCATGAAGACGATCCTCACCGTCTTCATGATCCAATACCTGCACCTGATGGACTCCGCGCCGGTGCAGGCGCTGCACGAGACCAAAGCGATCGAGTATTACCACCAATTTTCCAGCTGGGTTTACTTCACTCCGCTGCTGGGCGCGATCCTGGCCGATGTTTTTTTTGGCAAATACAACACGATCCTCTGGCTCTCGATCGTCTACTGCCTGGGTCATGCCGCGTTGGCGTGCATGGGCTCCGTCGGTGGCTCGTTTGCCTGGATGGTGGCCGGTCTCGGTCTGATCTGCTTCGGTTCCGGCGGCATCAAACCCTGCGTTTCCGCCCACGTCGGTGACCAATTCGGCAAGAGTAACCAGCATCTCCTCACCCGGGTCTACAACTGGTTCTACTTTTCCATCAACTTCGGCTCCTTCTTTTCCACCCTCCTCACCCCGTGGCTGTTGGAATACTACGGTCCACACTGGGCATTCGGCGTTCCCGGTGTGCTGATGGCGATCGCGACCCTGATGTTCTGGATGGGCCGCAACCGATTCATCCACGTGCCTCCAGCTGGAGCTGCTTTCTTTAAAGAAATCCTCGATGGCGGCGGACTCAAGGCGATCGCCAAAATCCTGCCGCTGTTCGTTTTTAACGCGGTATTTTGGGCCTTGTTCGACCAAACCGGCTCTTCATGGGTGCTGCAGGCTCAAAAGATGAACCTCACCGTGGGTGGCATCACGCTGCTGGAATCCCAGATTCAGGCGGTCAATCCCATCTTGATTCTCGCGTTCATCCCTCTGTTCACCTTCCTGGTTTACCCCGCCGCCAGCAAAGTCATCACGCTAACACCGCTGCGCAAAATCAGCGTGGGTTTCTTCCTGCTCGCCGCGTCCTTCGGAGCTTCCACGATGATCCAAAGTTGGATCGACAATGGCCAGCGACCATCGATTCTTTGGCAGCTGCTGCCATATTTCCTGCTCACCGCCTCGGAAATTCTGGTCTCCATTGTGTCGCTTGAGTTCTGCTACACGCAGGCTCCAAAGGCGATGAAATCCTGGATCATGGCGTTTTCCTGGGCAACCAATTCACCGCCCAAGTGAACCACTACATCAATATTCCTGAGCCGGCGGAATCGCAATTGCCCGAGGCAACCGTCAAACTCCCAGCCAATTGGCAGGATTCACCGAGCAACGTCGTCCTCCCCGGTTACGACGGCAAAACCGGCACCGATGACGATCTCGTCGCCCACACCACCAAGGGCGAAATCAAATCGCTGGAAATTCCCGGCCATGAGGTGTTTGTCGATGCTGCCAAACGGATCGAAACCGCAGCCGCTGCCGCCGAAGGCAAATTCCCAAGTCCTGAGGAAGGTCAGAAGATCGTCGGCAATGCCACCGACAAATTCGGCAACCCGATCCGTTACAGCCTGGTCGATTCCTCAAAAGTCCGCCTGATGAGTGACGGTCCGGATCGCAAGGCGGGAACCGAGTGGGACATCGGCATGACGGTCGAAAAAATCAGTGCCGAAACCATCAACCCGGACTCATGGCTCGCCAAGCGCAAGGCTGAGCTCAAGGTCGTGGACCCACCCGCCGAAAACGGATTCCGCTACACCGAGTTCAGCGGCGGTCAGAGCAAACTCGAGGGTGCCAGCTACTTCCGTTTCTTTGCCCTTCTGGCTCTGGCTACTGCGGTACTGTTCATCCCTTACGCCATCGCCTACCGCTACAAGACTTACATGAACGACTGATCCGATTCAGCCGTCTCCCACAAAAAAGGCGCATCCTCCAAATGAGGGTGCGCCTTTTTGATTTTGAAAAGTTAGGCGTCTCAGCCATTCAATTTCGCCAATGCCTTTGGCAGGAACACTCCGTCTTTGCGGATGAGCTTGCCGTCGAACCAAACTTCGCCACCGCCGTAGTCCTTGCGCTGGATGTTCACCATGTCCCAGTGAACTTGCGAGCGGTTGCCGTTGTCCGCATCCTCGTAGGCCTGGCCGGGCGTGAAGTGGAACGAGCCGGCGATTTTCTCGTCGAACAAAATGTCGCGCATCGGCTCTTTGATCTTCGGATGGAAACCGAGGGCGAACTCGCCGATGTAGCGGGCCCCTTCGTCGCTGTCCAAAATCTTGTTGAGCGCCTTGGTTTTGGCACCGGCTTCGCCTTTGACGATCTTGCCTTTTTCGAATTCCAGACGGATGCCATCGAACGCGATGCCTTGATAGATCGTCGGTGCATTGTAGGTGATGTAGCCCTCGACCGAATCGCGGACCGGTGCAGTGAAGACTTCGCCGTCCGGAATGTTGTAGTTGCCGCCGCAAACAATGGCTGGGATGTCCTTGATGGAAAATCGCAGATCCGTTCCCGGTCCGATGAGCTCCACCCGGTCGGTCTTATCCATCAATTTCTTCAGCGCATTCATCGCTGGAACCAGCGCCTTGTAATCTAACAGGCAGACATCGAAGTAGAAATCCTCGAACGCCTCGGTGCTCATCGACGCTTGCTGCGCCATGGATGGGCTTGGCCAGCGCAGCACGCACCACTTGGTCTTGCGCACGCGATGATCCATCACCGGCCGCATGTGCTTCATGACCAGCTGCATTTTCGCCGCAGGTACATCAGAGGTTTCCGAAATGTTCTGGCCACCACGCACGGCGATGTAGGCGTCCATTTCCTTCATTTCCGCGAGCAGCAATTTCGCCGCGATCTCATATTGATCATCGGCCGCTCCTTGCATCATTTCACGGGTCAGGCGGGATTGGTGAATCCGCACGAATGGAAACGCCCCCTTCGCCCGCGCTTCGCGCACCAAAGCGATGCCGATGGAATCCGGGACATCGTATAAATCGATCAACACCTTTTCGCCTTTTTTCAGCGCGGTGGAGTATCGGACCAATTGGCGGGCGAGAGCGTCGATTCTGGAGTCGTGCATGCCGATGCAACTAACCTCCCGACCTGCATTTTCCAAGCTCCAAGTCGCCTGAACAAAAAACTTGGCACCGCTCCATCAGCCTCTAAACCAGCTCCATGCTTCTTGGCGTTCTCGGTTCTGGTTCAGGCTCAAATCTTCAGGCAATTCTCGATGCGATCGACGCAGGAACTCTCGACGCCAAGGTGGTGATCGTCCTTTCCGATCATCCCGATGCCTACATCCTGGAACGTGCCCGGCTGCGCGGCATTCCAGCGCATGTGATCGATTGCCATGGCTTCCGCAACAAGTTTCCCGATGAGGCGCAAGCTGCTGTCGCAAGCCAGCTCAAGGGAGCGGGCGTGGAACTCGTCTGCCTCGCCGGTTTCATGCGGCTGGTCAAAGCCCCGCTGCTCCATGCGTTTCCGAACCGGATTCTCAACATCCACCCTTCCCTGCTACCCGCGTTCCCAGGCATCGCCGCGTGGAAGCAGGCGCTGGAAGCCGGAGCTACCGAAACCGGTTGCACGGTTCATCAGGTCGATGCGGGCATGGACACCGGCCCGGTGGTGATGCAGGAAAAACTCGCCATTCTTCCCGACGACACAGCGGAATCCCTACATGCGCGGATTCAGGAAATCGAACACCGGCTCTACCCGGCGGCGATTGCCAAAATCGCGACCGCCAATTGATCCGGGTCGATTCGCTCAACCGCCGATCGAGTCGAGAAACAGTCCCAGCTCATTGAGGTAGACGGTTCCGACTTCGTCGCGAAAATCCTGTTCATCTTCCTCCACCCATTCCCAAACGTTGCTGAGGAAGAGCCGGATCCTCGGCGGCAGTTCGCCGTCGATCTCATCATGCGAAGCGCCGACAAAAACCCCCAGCTCATCGCCTTTTAAATCGTCATCGTCCTGATCCGCGGCCGGTTTGGTTTCGTATGAAACCGCACATTTGCCGGCGGCCTCTTTTACCTCTTTCGGTAAAATCTTCACCACCGCGCGGGTCTCCTCCTCCGCCCAAGCTTTCAACGACTCAAAGTTCATCATCGGACTTCTAGCCGCCAGCGGCAGTCCGGCAATCGCGAAATTCACCAACTCAACGGCAATTCACCCCTGGCGCGAGAAACCTTCCTTACATGCTCCAACTATCGGGTCCGATGTAAGGAAGGATGCGAAATCTCAGCCTAGCGCCGCCGTCTGCGCAAGGTCGCGAGAGCAAGGCCGCTCAGAGCAAGAATGCCGGAAGTCGGCTCAGGGACGACGTAATTGATTTCAACCACTCCGAGGTAGTAAAACCCGGTCGTGTTGTCATTCCCAGTGCCTGCACCTACATCCAACGTGATTTCACCATTCTCATCCGCGACGACGTCATAAATCGTGACGGAATTGGTGACGTTGTTAGAGGTATTCAGTTCAACATACTCCGCATCGCCCTCTCCGGTGAGCGTGTAGCGGGTGATGCGGTTGTCGGCCACGCCGACGCGTGAGGCGTAAAAGGTGAAACTGTACTGCACACCGGCGGTGAGATTGGAAAACGTCACGGTGGAGCTGGCAATGATCGGTTGCCCGTTGTATGCCTGATAGGCGTTGCCATAGAACGAATCGCCGGTCGCAGTCGATGGATAGCCCGCTGAGGAATCGGTTGTGCCGGTGTAGTTGGAGGCATTGAAGCGGGAGGTCACTTCCACGTAGATGCCGGTAAACTGGCCGTTGCTGTCGATGGCATCGAGGATGGAGCCACTGACTTCATCGGTGATGGAGTTCCAGTTTCCACTGGTGTCGCTGCCACCGAAATCGATGTAAACGACTGCGGCGTTTAAGGAACCGGTAGCGAAGACTGCCGCAATGGCAGGGATCAATAGTTTGGGGATCATGTAGGTTTCCTGGAATTGGGTTACGATTTCCGACCGGCAAAATGGATGCCGGTCTAATGTGGGTGTCGAACCGAGGAATCGTACCACACCAAAAAACGAAAAATATCGCCTCAGGCCATCATCAGGTAGCAAACGGCAATGATGACCACCGCGCTGATGGCTTTCAGCACCATTCCTTCGAAAAGCATTCTGCGGATGGAAAACTCACCAACGGCAAACACCACCGCATTGGGCGGCGTTGCCACGGGAAGCAGAAACGAGCAACTCGTTGCCATGGCAGCCGGAACCATCAACAGCATGGGCGGAATCTGCGCGGCGAGAGCGGTAGCTGCTAGCAGCGGAAGTAAAATGGTGGAAGTGGCCGTGTTGCTGCCAATTTCGGTGAGAAGGCTAACCGCGATGACGACGACAACCACCATGGGCAAGGTCGAAAGCCCGCCAAGTAGATTGAGGTTTTCTGCAATCGCCTGGCTGAGACCGGTGGCGGCGATGGCATTTCCGATGGCGATACCGCTGCCTAACAGGATGAGAACGTTCCAGGGAATTTTCGCGGCGTGCTCCCACTCCAGCAGATTTTTTCCATCCCGGTTGCCGTTGGGAATGAGGAAAAGCGCGATCACCGCCAACAGGCCGACGGTGCTGTCTTTCAGGGTCGGCACCCCGAGTAGCGAACTCCAGCCGCCGTAGGGATCCGAGCGGGTCATCCAGAGCACTGCGGTCAACCCGAGGACCAAGGAAACGCGGACTTCCGCTTTCCTCCAAGGACCGAGCGGCGCGATGCGAAACGGAGCGGCTGGTAAAATTCCGCGTGTGAGCCACAGCCAGGCCAGAGGAACCAGAATGAGCGAAACAGGCAGCCCGAATTTGACCCAATCGACGAATCCAACCGGATGCGCAAGCTGCCCCGCTGCGACGAGCAAATCTGCCTGGGCAATGAGCACGGCATTCGGTGGAGTGCCAATGGGCGAAGCAATCCCGCCAATGGCCGCGGCATAAGCAATCCCAAGCAAAAGCGGCGTCGCAAGCTGGCGATCCCGCCGTTGATCGATAATCGCGATCACAATCGGCAGCAAAATGAGCACCGTCACCGTGTTCGATGTCCACATGCTGAGACCCGCGGAAGCAATCATGCAAGCGAGCACCAAGGGCCGCCCTCCCGAGCCACCGATCATTCTAACAAGCCCCAGTGCCAGCCTCCGGTGGGCGCCGCTCTGCTCCATCGCGCGCGAAAGCATAAAGCCTGAAAGGAAAAGTATAACCAAGTGATTGGCATAAGAATCCGCAATCTCGACTTCGTCCAAAACTCCGAACAGCGGAAAAAGCGCGAGTGGAATGAGCGAAGTAGCGGCGATGGGTACCGGTTCGAAAATCCACCACACCACGCACCAGATGAGCACCGCGCCAGCCCAACACGCAGGTGCCGCTTTTCCAGCGATCGCCGGAGCATCCGCCAGCAGAAAATGGAGCAGGAACCAGCTGATCGTCGCCAACAGCGGGCCGAGGATGAACCCAAGCTTGCGGCTATTCAGCTGCACTCTGGCACCCAGATTTTGGAATGATCTCCGCTCTTGTTCGAGTGCCAGTCTTTGCAGGAGACGATCTCGAAAATCATCGCCGGAATTCTTTTCCAAAGTCACACCGAGCAGGCTATCGATCACCAACTGCTCAGCTGCTTCTGATCGCTGGTCCTGGTTTTGAGCAAGCCAGTCGAGTAACGATGCCCGATCCTCCTCGCTGGATTTGCCGCCGAGGACACGGGCCAGCAATTCATCCGCATCCTGCTTTTTCATCGGGTGGGACCGAGCTGCTGGCGGATGCAGGTTGCGAGAATTTTCCGGATGCGCAGAAGCTGCATCACAATGGCCGAATAGCCGCGCGAAGTCCCATCTGCAATCTCACGAACGGTTTTGCCGACATGGTATCGCTCGTCTAACAAGCTGCGCGCGGACCTGCCGAGTTTGCTCAAGCAGTTATCCAAGGCCGCGAGCATCACCGCCTCCTCCG
The DNA here is from genome assembly GCF_016595435.1 of Luteolibacter pohnpeiensis. Lineage (GTDB taxonomy): Bacteria > Verrucomicrobiota > Verrucomicrobiia > Verrucomicrobiales > Akkermansiaceae > Luteolibacter > Luteolibacter pohnpeiensis. The sequence goes on along the minus strand of NZ_JAENIJ010000001.1, from coordinate 228,245 downwards.
GCTCGGGTTCAACCGAACTTTCGAATTGGTAGCTGAGGTCGATCTGGCTGGTGAAAAGCGATTGCAGCTCTTCCCCACCGCCAACGGGTTCATCGCGACGCTGGCGCAACCAGTTGCGCAAGTGATTGGAGGCGATTCCACGGGTCCAGGCACCGAACCGGGCTTCACCGCGGAAGGTTCCCAGTCGCTTGTAAGCGGTTAGAAAAACTTCCTGCGCCAGATCATCAGCCGCCGCCCAATCGAAGACTCGCATGCGGAAGTACGCGCGGATGCTGGCTTGGTTCGACTTCACGAGTTCGTCGAAAGCAGCGATGTCCCCCAGCTTAGAGGCATTGATCAAGGTCTTCTCGGTCGATTCGTCCATCATGTGGCGGCACATGTTGCAAGTTCACCAAGCCCGGAAATTTCCAATGCGGCAATGTTTTTCCGTGGCGGAGAAAAAACAGTCGGGGAGGAAAAAAGAGTGGTACTCCGCCATTTCGGCACACCCTTTCTAAGCCAATCTTCCGAAACCCATTGAATGAACCTACCCATGCCTAGAATTCACATTTCCGGTTTTCTTTCCGCTGCCACGCTTTTTGCCCTCAGCATTTCGACTCATGCCGAGCAAAAGATTTTATTTATAGGTAATAGTTTCACCTATGGCGAGGGAGGCACTACCAGTGTGCCTGAAATTTTCGACCGACTCGCGATCGCCGGAGGCCATGAAGATCCGACCACGGAAATGCGGGCCGTTGGCGGGCAGAGCTTTGAATTTCATGAAAATGATGCCACCAGCCAGGCTGCGATTGCATCGCGCCAATGGGACTACGTGATCCTGCAAAACTACTCAACGCAACCCACTCACATTGGCAGCGTCGAGGATCACATGACTTATGGAACGCTTTTATATGATCGCGTTATCGCGAATCATTCGGCGACTCAGGTGATCCTTTACGAAACCTGGGCGCGCAGCGCGAAACATTCATTGATCACGGGTAGCTCGACCGCCAGCACGTTCGCGACCACCTCAGAGATGCAATCGGAGCTGCGCACCAACTATCAAGCTCTCGCCCTTGCCTTAACCACCGATCATCCTGAGAACGCACCAGTCCTCATCTCCCCGGTCGGCGATGCATGGGAAAACGCGGGCGGTTTGCTCGCCGAATCGGATACGGATTTCGCGGACTTGCACGGCAGTGACGAATACCACGGAAATGACAATGGATACTTCCTCAGCGCGGCGGTTTTCTATGCAACCATCTACGGCGAAAGCCCGGAAGGACTGCACACGGAGGAGGCGATCAGTTCCTTGGGATTGAATCTAACGGAAGATCCGGCATTTCTCGAACGCATGGCCTGGCAAACCGTGACCGGAACGGTGGAATTATCATTTGTCAGCCAGCCTACTTCCCAAACGGTTAGCGAAAACCAATCGGTAACTTTTAACGCGCTGATTCGCGGATCGGAGCCGGAATCCATCCAGTGGTTCAAGAACGATAAAGCGATCGATGGTGCGAATGAATTAAGCTATACCATCCAAGCTGCAGATTCAGATTTGAATGGAGCTGTTTTTAAAGTGGAAATCACCAATGCAGTTTCGACCCTGACCAGCGACCCGGTGGTTTTGACCGTAACATCGGATGAAGTGCCCCCCACGCCGCTGGAAGCCAGCTTAACGGATTCCACGACGATCCAGCTGGGCTTCAGTGAAGCGCTTGCTTCCGAACAAGCGGCGATCGCGGCGAATTACACCGTCGCCTACCATGGCGAAGTCGTGAAAGTCATTTCCGCCACGCTTTCGTCCGACGGAAAATCGGTCACGCTGGTGCTGGAAAGCTCCGTGGAAGATGGATTTGTGGTTGGCGTGAATCCAGTGGTCACCGACATCGCTGGCAATGCCTTTTCCGCCGGATCTCTCTTCATCACCCACGCCCAGTCCGCTTCGGGCAGCAGTTGGTATTGTGATTTTGGAGCGACCGTTACCAGCTCCACCACCGATCCCGACCGGACCTGGAACAATGTCACTTCTGCTGTCGCCGCCACAGATTCCGGAGTGCTTGGCCCACTATTGGACGAGGCAGGAAATGCAGGAAACCTTCAATTGGAAATGATACGACGGTTCAACGATGCGAACCCGAACGGCACTCTAACAGCGACTGATTTCCCAACGACAGCAAGCCAGGATTCGTTTTACGGAAACACCGAGTTCTTCAACGAACGCGCGAATATTTTCCCAGCCTTCAAAATCACCGGACTGGATCCAGCGATGACCTATTCGCTCACGTTTTACGCTTCACGAACTGATGTTTCCGATAATCGTGAGACACTTTATACGGTTACCGGAGCTAGCGTAAACTCAACCTCGTTGAATCCATCTAACAACATCAACACAGTTGCTGTCCTGACGGATCTGACACCCACGGCAGAAGGAGTTCTAACCATTGAAGTATCTCCGGGTTCCTCGAACAACAATGCTTATCACTTCACTTATCTCGGCGCCCTGATCATCAGCGCTTCATCAACAGAAGAGCCTCAACTCTACAAACCCGTGGTCGTGCAAGGAAACATTGTGGTCGATTGGTCCGGCACCGGTGTCTTGGAATCCAACGTCGATCTTGGCGAGGACTGGACCGAAATATCACCATCACCGCAGCCGCCTTACACCGAACTGATAACGGAGCCATCTCGCTTTTTCAGGCTATCTTTTACAAAGCCTTGAAGTGATATGAAGTTAGACAATCAAGCAAGATTCAGACACCAAAACCTTGGTTCAAGACTTTCATTTCTTCGTTCAATTGATTGATGAACGATTTCAGTGCAATGTAAGTCAGCCAGCTAACAACAAGAATCGCGATGGAAAGCCCGATTTTCCAGGCTTTGTTCAATCGCGGATGGAGAATGATCGATGGAAGTGCAACTGGTGGAAAGAGGAGAAAAAGAAAGACGATGAAACCAGTGCGGTAGAAAAACGGCACCGGTGCAGGGCTTGGGGCGGCATAATCATGCGGGATGGATGGAGGCACAACCGTGACGGGTCGCTTCGATTCATCGAGAAACTCGGAGCAATGTTTGCACTTAATCGCATCATCCTGAATTTCTTCGGCACAAAAGGGACACTTCTTCATAACATCATGGAAAACCCGCCAGAGGTTGAACGATTTGGTCCAAAATGTCCAAACATACGGCAAAATCGCAGAAATCTCCTCACATAAGTGCCTGCGGGAGCAACCTTCAAACATCCATGTTTATCCCTATTCATGGAATCCAAATGATCTGGATACATTTTCGGGCATGAGTTTTGAGCAAATTTTCAATTTTTAAAAATAATGCTCTACAGCACCTGAAGTCGGTGATTGGGTGAGTGCCTTCTCGCAAATTAACCCGAATCATTATGTTGATGAGCCATGCCATTCTTTTTTTGGCGCTGGTATGGGTATCCCCAATTTTCTCGCCTGCATTTGGCGAAACAGCGGAGAATACCCAAAAACCAGACTTTTTTGATGTTGTCGGCAAGACCCCGGCGACTGTCGTAGCAGCCATACCACGCCCTACTTTAGTGATGAGAGATGATGTTCTCATGAGCGGCTTCGTGGGACTGCCGATGTCATCGGAACATCGTAAGGAATTTATCGCCGCGTTACGCGCGTCGATGGCTAAAGAACAGCCAAATCCGAATATCCAGCTATGCCTTACCAATTTACTGGAAGAAGATCACGATTATCCCGCAGCACTGGATGCGCAGCGAGGAGGACCCATTACCGACATTGCACGAGAAGCATCACTTCTCTGGAAATTAGGAGAAACCGAGGAAGCCAAAAGGACCATCCATGATGGAGACACTCTTTCCCTCTCGAATGTTCAACTATGGCTTTCAGTGGTAAGGAACGATGTCATTGCCAACCATCAGGATGAGGCGATGGAATTGCTGTCATTTCTGGAACAACAGGATCCGCTAGCAGGAAGAGTTAGGACCAAATTGGCGATCCAACATTTAGAAATTGCTAGGCGCACAGGCAATGTGGACAAGCTGCTACAGGAAACAGAATCGCCAGTCTTGAGAGCATTGTGGCATGACGCGCTAGGCCAAACAAGTGAATATAATAAAGCGATTGAAGAGGCTGGCAAAAAACCTTCCGTCGGCGATCTAGAAACCCTCTATCAGATCCATGCCAATAACGAACCTATCTTGAACCGATATTTAGCCGAAGCCTTGAACCGTGGAGACCTGACGACCGGCGAAAGACGGCGATTACTCCAGCTTTGCGGAAGGTATTCACAACCGCTCATCGCTTGGCTAAATATGCCGACAGGTCAAATTGAAACGGCAGATTTATTTACAAGTCGCCCCGGAATACCGATGGGTCATGTTACTCCAGAAATCAAGCAACGCCTGCTGGATATCTTCACGACAGATCCAGGAAATAGTGACCTAAACCTGATCATGGCGTCATCCCAAATCACAAAGAGGAATGAATCTGTAAAATATTTAGAAGTTGCAGCTACAGATCTTCACGAAGAACTGAGTGATCAAGAACTATATCAGGGTGACAATGCCTACAAGGCGCTCAGAAGGTTATCAAATCTGATAAAACCAGAAACATGCTACCAAATTCTGAAAACCAATCCGAAGTTCGAAAAATTATCCCCTGAAAGACAGATTTATTATTTGATTGCAGCAGATTTGGAGGATCAAATTGACAAAACCATACCACTTTGCCATTTCCAGAATTTACCACCAAGCATTTCCGGATTCAGACTGCTAGATTACTTCAATTACCGCTCCAGGCAGCATGGATTATCGGAAGAATCTCTAGCTATATTACTTGATCGATTGCCCGATCTATTGATGGGAGATCGATCAGTCAGCCCACTGGATTTGCACATTAACGCCTATTCCACATTCACTTTTCTAATTAATTCTGGAGTTCCGAATCCCGACGTGGAAACGGCAATCTCCAAGGTAATCGTAACTGCAGGAGAGCACTCTGAGTCATTTCGCCAAAGCATAATCAATGCAATCCCTAAATCAGCAGCTGGATTGGAAAAATATCGGGCCCTTCAGACAAAACCCATTCCCAGAAATCTGGAAGAAGTAGAGGCTAACTCTGAACTGTCATTTATTTACCTATTCTTGCCCCCGGATGTATCAATCCTCGGCCAAGGATTCGACACAAGTAGCTCATACCGCGCTATAGATGGCCATCACCGCGTCCCTCCGCCCCAGAATACCATATTTTCAATCATCTCAATTCACTCACCTTGGGTAAATAGTGTATCCTATTTCAATCCAGAATCAAACCAACTGGACACCGAACTACAAGCAAGACTCCGGATCTTCTTCGCAGATTTTCCAGAACGCACCCTCGTTTATGATTTACTGGTTCAAACAGGTGAATATCTGTGTCCTGACGAAAAGGTGGTAGCAATTGCCAAAGATCGTATTGAGAACTTCAACAAAACCTCCCCTATCGATCCAACAGCCGGGATGTTCCTGTTTGCAGAAGCAATAGCTAGAGGCCATTCCCCCGAAGAATCTGCCCATTATTTGGAAAACTGCGATCAGTATCTCTGTCCAGCTAAAGCACGCGCATTCACCGCATATCACAACTATCTAGTCCCAAATAATCTTAGACCAGCACGGCGGCCCGTTAGAGATACAAAAAAAATTCTGGAAACAATCAAGAGACAATTCAATTCCGCAGATCCGAAACCGGAAGACTTACCCACAGGAATGAGTGACAGCCATTCCTTGGATATCATTGATCAACTGAAAATTTGCGTCGAATCCGACGAGTCAAATTCAGAAAGGGCAATCGATCTCGCAAAACAAATACTGGCCCGATACTCACAATTCTGGAATTCAAATCGATCCATTCATTCAAGCCATGGGACAACAGATAGTTCACCCGAGAATACTTCTTATCAAATTCTGATAAACAACCACCTGTATGACGGATTTGAAAAGGATCTAGTCAAGCAGCTAGAAGAAGCAAGGAAATCAGACATCACCATCCTTCGAGTTCGATGCCTCCTTCATAGTTTCCATGTCACCCATTCGACCCAAGCCATCTATCCCTACGCAAAACAACTATTCAAGCTGGACCCGTCAGAAAGATGGGTGGCGGCCGATGTGCTTGCGGCAGCAACAGAGGAAAACAACCCTGAGCTAGCCCTCAGAGCAATGGAATCACTCTACAAGGTCTCTCCTTCTTATTTGATGAAAACGATTCATCAAATCATGACGCAGCCTTCCTCAAGATCCCCCCGATTGAATCCCTTCGAACTATTCACCAGAGAGAACAATCACCAACTGGTAGAATTACTACTGAATTCCCCCATTTTGGATGAGGAATCGACATCACCCATACCAACTATCAGTGACCAAAGCGACTTTCTTCCTCTCTACCGCCATCTAGCCAAAATCGAGCCAGAGAGTCTCAAACCTATCTTGAACCGCTACCGCGCCATAACTCCAGCAAACGGTCGCATGTTGGCTGAAATTGCGAGTGAATTGGTGGATCAAAATCACCAGGCCACAGCGGTTGATATTTTAGCTGATGCGTATTTCACTGTACGAACAACTCCATCAAATCATGCTTCACAGACACAGCCAACCGATCTCAACATCGATGATTTGGATATTGAAGCACTGATCAAACTCAATTTAGCCATTCCACTTGCAGATGCTGAATCGAGATATCCAGAAACGTCAGCGACTGCACGTGTCAGATTAATCATCAAGCTAGCGGCTTATCCTAATCCCGAAACTTTGGATCAATCGATCATTCCGTTCTTAAAGTCACTCAATCAAGAGCAGCAAATTTCCTTCAAAAATAAACTGCTACTACTCCTGAAGTTTTTAGCCAATGATGGCGAAAAACTTCGGTTTCGATTCATTCATTCAACGGGCCAACTCAGCGATCTTTTCTCGTCATTTGAAGACTGTCTTAGCAAATTCACTCTCGCGACTAAGCTGGGTGATGGCTCTTTTATCGATACCGACTGGTCTCAAATCAAGCAGCTCATCACGACTGAGGACTCCCAATCGAAACGATTCATGCTCAACGAAATCGCTTGGCCCATGGCCAGATATTCACGTGATGTGAGCTGGATTGAGTTTTGTGGATTAACCAGTCAAGCCGAGGCACCACGAGAAATGTGGGCAACAAATTTTCCAGATCATAATTCCCTCAAAACCATTCCCAAAAACAGACTTGAGTTAATTGCCTCATCTTTTTTGAAGGACCTTGCACCTGGCCCAAAGTACTCACAACACGTTCTTGCCTTATTCGACCGGTTGCTATCCAGTAATTCATCCGATATTTCGTTATACGAAAAATTTCGTCCGTGGCTTGCATATCCACTCGACCCGAAAATTCATAATAGCAACTGGCGCCAGCAAGTCTTGGATCTGATAACTCGAAACCCAGCAGGCGCTCAGCCACAAATATCCGCGATATTCACCGGCGAAACGTGGAAAATCAGCTGGTCACTATCCAGCATCCAATCGCAAAATGATTACACTATTCCATCTTGCGACTTTTCCTTTCTCGATGGTCTCTACGATTTGGAATTTGTAACCGGTAACCGGGTCGATCGTATGAAGACCTTTCACTCCGTTTTAGCGGCAAAAGCAACAGGACAAATTGATCTTGATTTGCCAGAAGACAGCCAATTTATCGCATTACTCGCGAAAGAACGGTCAGGAAAAAACATACGATTGTCTGTTCCAATTCAAATCAGAGAGAGGATTGTCATGGATGCACCGGAAGTGAGTCCACCCTTCAAATCATCAGATATTCACGGACCATTCGAACAGAGTCGTGTTATGGAAATTTCTGAAAACACCGGTTCCCAGACTATAGATTTACTCACTTTCCCTTGTAATCCAATTGCGCCTTCTCCCTGTGTTCGAGGATGGTTACTGTCTAATAGCGGGGTCCAGCTGGCACTGAGTTTCCGGGATTCCACGGGGCATGAGATCGACCGAAGTACTCTTTCGAAAGATCCTTCACCCGAAATCCCCTTCCCAACTTGGCAATCTTTCTCAAGCCTCCACAGCGAATTCACCACCCACCGATCCGTTGCACCTCAATCCACCAGCACGATTGTTCTAACTTGCAGCAAGCCTCATGATGGCAGCGCCATCTACATCGCTGATCTTTGGATTGAACATAGCTCTCTCACTGGCGGCATGCCACCAGGTGTCGAAAAAATTGGTCAACTAAAAGGATTTAGACAAATGGTTCTAGTCGATCCTTCGAGTCATCAATTCGTTGCATTGACCAACCAGGGGCTAACCTTGTTTGATTTGAGCACGAAAGTTACTAAAGATTTCAAGATCGATGGTTCGTGTGGCGAGCTCCATGCCATTGTATGGATTCGCTTCGCCGACAGTCGCGTGATTTACTATACCCGTGAAAACCGATTTTATCTACTAGATCTGAGAGATCAGGAAATCCATCTTCTCTATAGCATGGAGCCTACTGCATTCATCTACACTGAGACCTTAGACAAGATTGCTCTTTCGCCGGATGGAAAATATCTTGCATGGCCTGGTAAGAATGCAGGAATCCATCTGATCCAGCTAGACCAACCTGGAGACTATCCACACCGTTTATTCGAAACAACAAAAGCGAATTCATTGCATTTTGCGGAGCACGGTAAAATTCTACGAGCTATATGTCGAAATGGTTTTTTTAGTGTAAATTTGGATGGCTGGCAATCCAACCCACCGAGCATTACCAACCAGCCACCAACTACGCCCGAATTCCGTTCTGATAATCGCCCAGCAACCAACATAACCCCTATTCCTTCCAGCATCCTAACCTTGCGAACTGGGAGCGTCAAAACGCTCGCAGAAACCCGTGTTCAGAACCGCTGTGTTCTACTCCCATCAGGGGTCGCTGCCATCGATTCCGAAGGTAAGCCGTTTTTCGTCGATTTCTTCGGCCGAATATTCAGATTCGAACTTGAGAATTTAGCCGACTATCCCAAAGACCATTAAATTGTTAGAGCCTGCAAAGGGTGTTGCTCAATTGGATTCTTTGTCCATTCAAATATGGCAAATCCATGCCGTTCTTTCCTTCAAATCAGCGCACTTGTCATTTTTGAAAATTTGCCATTTAAAATGGCATCGTGCGGGACCCTTTCATCACACCATCCGGCTTGGATCGAATCAACGTGATTGGGACGAGTGGTAGCGGGAAATCCGTATTCGCCCGACGTCTTGCAGAGCGTCTCGCGGCCCCGCTGATCGAAATGGATCGACTTTATTGGCACTCGAATTGGTCTCCTTCCACCGACAATGAATTTTTTGACAAACTGAAAAATCAGCTCAGTGGCTCGCGATGGATTTTGGATGGCAATTACACCCGGACCGTATCGATGAAGTGGGAACAGGTCGAAACGGTGATTTGGCTCGACTACACGTTCTTGAGGACAATCACCCGTGCAGTGAAACGAGCGATGCTGCGTTCCTGGAGTAAGCAAGAAATCTGGCCTGGCTCGGGAAATCGGGAAACCTTCCGCAAAAGTTTTCTCAGTCGGGATTCGATCATCTTGTGGTCGATCAAAACCCATTCCAAAAACCAGTTAAAATACCAGTCAGCTATCGTGGATGAAAGATATTCGCATATTCGATTCATCCGTTTCATCCACCCGAATCAAGCGGAAGCTTGGCTCCAATCGCTTGATGAGTCTAAACTCACGAAGTCGCTTGCGCCTTGATTGTTGCCACTTAAATTCAGAACCTTCGCCCATGTCCAAGACCGCAGAACTCCAAGCAGCCATCCGGGACGTTGCCGATTTCCCAAAACCTGGCATCATCTTCAAGGACATCACGCCAATCCTTAGCGATGGAAAGCTGTTCCGCCAGGCCATTGATCTGCTTTGTGAAACCGCTGGAGACCGCAAGATCGACAAGGTCGTCGGGATCGATGCTCGTGGTTTCATTTTTGCCGCAGCGGTCGCAGACCGCTTGGGAGCTGGGTTTATCCCAGTTCGGAAAAAGGGTAAACTCCCTTGGAAAACTCATCAAGCGGCGTACTCTCTGGAGTATGGAGAAGCGGTCATCGAGCTCCACGAAGATGCCATCAAGCCTGGTGAAACCGTCCTTCTAGTCGATGACCTCCTAGCGACTGGTGGCACAGCCGCGGCGGCAGTAAGTCTGCTGGAAAAACTCGATGCGGATCTCGTCGGCATTTCATTCCTGATTGAGCTCACCTTTCTTCACGGAAGAGATAATCTTTCCCAACATCCGATTCACTCGATTCTCTCCTATTGAGATCTAACTCCAAACCTTTCTAACCATGTCCTGGAAAACCTACAATCAACGCATCGTCCGCTACCCTGAATTCGGATTCTCGATCGATCTATCTTTGATGGATCTGAGCGATTCCGATTATGATATGCTATCGCCAAAAATCGATAAAGCCTTCGCAGACATGGCTGCCCTTGAATCGGGCGCGATTGCAAATCCGGATGAACAACGAATGGTCGGGCATTACTGGCTGCGCAATCCATCGATTGCTCCGACCCCAGAAATACAGCGTGAAATCACCGAGCCACTTGAATCACTGAAAGCCTTTGCAGAGCAGGTTCACACCGGCGTGGTAGTTCCTCCAGGCGGCGGAACTTTCGAACGAGTTCTCCTCATTGGTATTGGTGGCTCCGCATTGGGGCCTCAATTGGTTTCCGAGGCGTTGGGACAAAATGCAAAGCTTCCGCTCTTCTTTTTAGACAACACGGACCCTGCCGGCATCGACCATACGCTAGGAAAGCTCGCCAGCCTTGGCCTCGCCACGACACTCGTTCTCGTCATCTCGAAGTCCGGTGGCACACCGGAAACGCGCAATGGCATGATGGAGACAAAGGCCGCATACGATGCCGCTGGACTCGATTTCGGAAAGCACACAGTCGCCATCACCGGAACAGGCTCAAAGCTCGATCAATTTGCGGATGCCCATGGTTTCATAGCCCGGTTTCCAATGGAAGACTGGGTGGGAGGCCGGACCTCGGTATTGTCTACGGTGGGCCTAGTACCTGCCGCGCTTCAAGGAATCCAGATTGATGAGCTTCTCTCCGGCGCTGCAGCCATGGATGCAGAGACACGTCGTGCTGATGTCTCCACCAACGCCTCCATGCAACTCGCCATCGCCTGGTATTGCGTCGGCAACGGAAAGGGAGAGAAGGACATGGTCGTCCTGCCCTATAAGGACTCGCTGGTTCTTTTCTCCAAATATCTCCAACAACTCGTGATGGAGTCACTCGGCAAGGAAAAGGATCTTGATGGCAATACAGTTCATCAAGGTATTGCAGTTTACGGCAACAAAGGATCTACCGATCAACACGCCTATATCCAGCAACTGCGCGATGGATTGAACAATTTTTTCGCGACATTCATCGAAGTCCGCCAAGGACGATCGGGACCATCGATCGAAGTGGAACCTGGCAATACAAGTGCGGATTTCCTGCAGGGCTTTCTACGCGGCACACGCAAGGCGCTCTATGAATCCGGCCGCAAATCAATCACCATATCCATCCCGGAAGTAACTCCATTCCAACTGGGATCATTGATCGCCCTCTTCGAGAGAGCAGTTTCTTTCTATGCATCGCTGGTGCATATCAATGCCTACCATCAGCCCGGGGTCGAGGCAGGGAAAAAGGCCGCCGGCGTCTTCCTCAACTTGCTGAATCAAGTTCGTGGCCATCTAACAGCCGATGCGAAAACGGCCGCTGAAATGGCTTACGAGACAGATTCCGATCCCGAAGATGCTTATCACTGTTTGGTCCACCTGGCCAACAATGGCGAAGTCCAGATGGCACTCGGTGATAAACCGGAAGACGATACATTCCAGCTCTAACTGGGCACCACAGGATCTCGCGATACGCCATCACTTCGGCAACTCGATCCCTTTCAAGGTCGAAAAGCTGATCCGGCGCATCGTATCCAGAAACTCTAACATATAAACCGACTTCGCGGCCACATCGGTTGTGGCCGCGTAGAGGTTGGCAAATAAGCCATTTTTCCGGATCGGACGGGACGCCACGTAATTTCGTTCCAAATAAGGCTGAACCGCCCATCCCGGCATCGCCGCTATGGCGCGATGGCTGGCGACCAATTGCAGGATCGCGACCGTAAGTTCCGTCTTGCGGCGCAGAGGTTCAATTTTCGCCGGTGCAAGCACATCACGGATTACGTCGATCCGATCATCAGGAATTGGATATGTAACCAACGTTTCTCTGGCGAAATCTCTAGCTGTTAGATGAGTTTTGGAGGTGTACGGATGATTTTTCGCCAATAGAGCCAGCACCTCATATCGAAACAAGGGGTGGTGAACGACCTGAGGTCGAGGTTTGACATGGGAAACAATGACCAAGTCAGCAACATCCTCATGCAGAAGTCCTACTGGATCCGGATGGAAACCTGAAACCAGGTCCATCTCCACCTCCGGCCAGCCTTCACGAAACGCGTCCATGCTCGGCATCAACCAGTCGAAGCATGAATGGCATTCTACCGCGATTCTTAACTGCCCGGCCTTGCCTTCAGCAATTCTTGCTAGATCACGCTCGCTTTGCACGATCAGCTTTTCCACTTCATAGGCTGTTGTTAGAAGCCGGTCTCCTGCTGGGCTGAGCTTTAGCGGATTGCTTTTTCGCTGGAACAATTCAGCACCAACGTGCTCTTCGAGCGCCTTCATTTGATGAGAAAGCGCAGGCTGGGACAGATTGAGTCGCTTGCCAGCTTTGGACAAATTTCCAGTTTCAGCCACTGCAACCAGAGCTTTCAAATGGCGGAGTTCGATCATGAAGCAAATCTGATCATCCAATTTTCGAATGACGATGATAAAAACAATGAGTTAACAGAATGGTCGGGTTCTCGCCTATGGTCGATCCAAGCATGAAAACACGAACCCACCTTTTAGGCTACCCACGGATCGGCGAGCAACGAGAACTCAAAAAAGCAACAGAACTGTATTGGAAAGGGAAACTATCGAGAGCTGGATTGGAGGCCGTCGGCAGAAATCTGCGCGAACAAAACTGGAAAAAGCAAATCGCTGCTGGAATCGATTTGGTGCCTTGTAACGACTTTTCATTCTATGACCAAATTCTGGATGCCACCTGCCTGTTTGGCAACGTTCCTGAACGCTTTGCATGGGATGGAAAAGCCGCAGATCTGGATACTCGATTTCGGATCGCACGTGGCACCCATCATCTTAGCACCACTAGCGATCACGCCAATGAATGCAAAAACTGCCACATCGCGACCTATGCCAGTGAAATGACGAAATGGTTCGATACCAACTACCATTACATCGTCCCGGAATTCAAATCCACCACTGAATTCAAGCTATCTGACACGAAAATATTCAATGAATATCATGAAGTCAAAGCACTAGGATTCGACGCCAAGCCAACACTCATTGGCCCCTTGAGCTACCTAAAACTGGGAAAAGTTACTGGAGGAACCAGCAGCAACTTTGATCGAATGGAGCTGCTTGATCGTTTGATACCCGTCTATGAAGAAATCCTTTCCAGACTGGGTAATGAAGGCGCGAGTTGGATTCAACTGGACGAGCCCATCCTCGCTCTGGATCTAACAGATAAAGAACGGACGCACTATCAGCGCACTTATGAACGATTGTCTCAGGTATCCAATTCGCCTAAAATTCTCGTGGCCACTTACTTTGGCGGATTACGTCAAAATCTAAAAGCCGCGCTGGACTCCCCTGTTGCAGGCCTGCACTTCGATGCGGTTAGAGGTCGGAATGAATTGAGTGAATTGCTTGCCAAATTCCCGTCTAACAAGATTCTATCGCTAGGCATTGTTGATGGTCGCAACATCTGGAAAAACGATTTTGAGGATTCACTCGGCATCCTGAAGCAAGCGACGTCTGCTGTAGGGGAAGATCGCCTATGGATCGCACCTTCTTGTTCGTTGCTCCACTCCCCGGTCACGTTGCGAAATGAACCGGATCTGGATGGAGAGATCAAAGATTGGCTCGCGTTCGCGGACGAAAAAATGATCGAGGTCGATACTTTAAGAAACCTTCTAACTGGCGAATCCGATCTCAACGTTTTACAGGCGAATCAAGAAAGCAGAGAGAGACGCAATACTAGCACAAAAATTCGTGACCTCGGTGTTCAGGCTCGTCTTAAGGCGATTACTCCTGGCGACAGCATACGCACATCACCGTTCGCCAATCGTCAAAGTTTGCAACATGAGAAGTTGAAACTCCCGCTCTACCCGACCACCACGATCGGATCATTTCCTCAGACGAAGGACATACGATCCGCCCGCGCAAAGTGGAAAAAAGGCATCATGAGTAACGCGGAGTATGACGCATTCCTCAAAAAAGAAACCGAGCACTGCGTTCAGTTTCAAAATCGGATTGGCATCGATATGCCAGTTCACGGGGAATTTGAACGCAATGATATGGTCGAATATTTTGGAGAACAATTGGAAGGTTTCTTATTCACCGAAAACGGCTGGGTTCAAAGCTACGGAAGTCGCTGCGTGAAACCTCCCATCATCTATGGTGACGTAAGTCGACCGAATCCCATGACAATCTATTGGTCGAAATTCGCTCAAACATTAACCCAGCGCCCGATGAAAGGCATGCTCACAGGACCTGTAACCATCCTTCAGTGGTCGTTCGCTAGAAATGATCAGCCGCGTGATGTTACGGCCCGACAGATTGCGCTAGCCATTCGTGATGAAGTGATCGATCTGGAAAAAATCGGCATCGCAGCGATCCAGATCGATGAGCCAGCATTTCGAGAAGGATTGCCGCTGAGGGAAGAGGATTGGCCGACCTATCTAGCATGGGCTGTGGACGCATTCCGTCTCTGCTCAAGTGGTGTGAGAGATGACACGCAAATTCACACTCACATGTGTTACTCCGAGTTCAATGATATCATCGAGGCCATCGCGGCGATGGACGCAGATGTCATCACCATTGAAACATCACGCTCCAACATGGAGCTACTGGATGCCTTCGTCGATTTCGATTACCCCAATGAGATTGGCCCTGGCGTCTATGACATTCATTCACCGAGAGTCCCTACCACCGAGGAAATGGAGAAACTGATGGAGAAAGCCGAGGCCGTCCTACAAAGGCGAAATCTTTGGGTGAATCCGGATTGTGGTTTAAAAACCAGAAGTTGGGAAGAAGTTGAGCCTTCGCTAATCAATATGGTCGATGCTGCACGCAATCTCAGGGAAAAGGCAACGAAACCGGAACTTTGTGAGCGGGCATAGTGTAGATCAGAAGCAATGCATATTCGTGATATTTTAGCAGGCCCGGACACAAAGTTCTCATTCGAATTTTTCCCACCGCGTACCAAAGCTGTCGAAAAATCATTGCTCCAGTCGATTTCTGAATTGGAAAATTATTCGCCATCATTCATCAGCGTTACGTACGGTGCTGGCGGATCGACACGCGATGCGACGCATGAGCTGGTCCTCAAGCTGAAACAGCAAAAACCATTCCCAACCATACCCCACCTAACAGGAATCGGGCACACCAAGGATGAGGTCACCCGAATCCTGGAGCAATACGTCAAAGCAGGGATACGCAATCTTTTGGTGTTGCGTGGCGATTCACCGAGAATGAATTGCATCAAGGACGGAGATTTTCGTTACGCTTCAGACCTCGTGAATTTCATTCAGAAGTTCTCGGAAAAACACCGCTGTGATCTAGGAATTGGAGTAGCGGCATATCCTGAAGGGCATCCGGACGCAAGAAACCGGATGGTGGAACTTGATCATTTGAAGGCTAAAGCCGAAGCTGGTGCCGACTTCATTTGCACACAACTTTTCTTCGATAACAGGGACTTTCTGGATTTCCGGGAACGTTGTGAAATCGCTTCAATCAGGATTCCCATTTTAGCCGGCATCATGCCGATCACTCGCAATTCCGCCTTAGCCAGAATATCCGAATTCGCGGCTCGATCGCGTATCCCGGCTAAATTGATGAAAGCCATGCAGCGCTCTAACGGAAACGATGCAGTCGCAATGAACATTGGTATCCATCACGCGACACAGCAATGCGCCGATCTGCTTGACCACCAAGTTGCAGGCATTCACTTCTACACGCTCAATCAATCGACCGCCGTGCAACGCATTCTGTCAAATCTCGGTATGGCAACATGCAGCCGTTGAGGGCGTTACACAGAGAAAGCTTTAGATAAAAAGCAATTGGGTGCTTGAATCGCAATTCATCGTCCACACCAGCAAACCAGCGCTAATTTCGCGCAATCCAACGGGAGCGGCATCGCCGTTAGAAGGGCATGCTGCTCCCGAAATGAAACAAATCTATCGGCAGTTGGCCCTTTCTCTTTGCTTGGGAGCAGCCTCTATGGCCAGCACCACTCTGAATGGTGTTACTCTGGAGCCCATTTCAG
This sequence comes from Luteolibacter pohnpeiensis, assembly GCF_016595435.1. Classification (GTDB taxonomy): domain Bacteria; phylum Verrucomicrobiota; class Verrucomicrobiia; order Verrucomicrobiales; family Akkermansiaceae; genus Luteolibacter; species Luteolibacter pohnpeiensis. The sequence continues at coordinate 211,856 of NZ_JAENIJ010000001.1, read as the reverse complement.
GCCTGAGCAGCGATAGCAGCTATGCATCCTGGAATGACCTGAGTAGCAGCACGATCACCACGACCGGTGGGTTTCCAGGCAACTCCATCTGGTCGCCCATCAATTCCCAGAACAACCAAAACGACCCCTCCACTCAATTGACAAAAATCAGCAATGGAGCAGAGGGGGGTGCATTCGTTGCCAGTTCATCCATCTATTTCGGTGGCTTTTCCAGCAGCTCCAATCTCTTTGGCGGAACCCTGTCATTAAGCACGAGTGATCCCATAGTCGGTCTGCAAACCATTCTTTTCCAAATTCAGATCGGCGAAGCTTATGGCTATGATTTTTACAATCATGAGCTTCCTCTACTATCATACACTTTATCTGGTGATAGCACGATATATACGATAGTTGCTTCAGGTTCATCTTTGTATGACCAATTTGATGCAGGGACATTTTCCACTCCAGACGGGGACGAGGTTCTATATACCAACACTTACGCACTGTGGTTCGATTTGAGTGGTATTGTCGGTGATATTGATCGTTTCGACATTACATGGAGCGCGGTCCAACACGCTCAAATTTATGGAATAAGCATCCAGCAAGATGATACGACTGTAGACGCATCGATTCTACCCGCCGCAGTGCCTGAACCGGCTATTTCTCTTTTGAGCGCGATTGGATTGGCCGGACTTATTCGACGCAGAAGATAAGGATTACTCAGCTGACACCAGCAGAGATCCACAGTCATGGTTCCATATTTACAGGTTAAAATCGATCAATTCGGATGACTCTTCGGCACATCATCGTGACCCTTCTTGGTGTTTTACTCATCATCGCTCCGATCAGGGCAGAAGAGTCAGATTCACTCATCGCCATTTACGATTTGGATGGCACCACGAGCTCCAGCTCATGGACGACGCTGACCTCAGTGAATCCGAATTATTATGCGGATGATCCATGGAATGTGAGCGGCTCTCTCACCGTAAACAGTCCGGGTTACTCAGCAAGTTCCGGGCTATACAGCTGGTCCGGTCCGTATTCGGTTTCGGTCAGCCAACAGGCGACCAACTTTGACATCCAACAAGCTGTTTTTCAGATTGATGCCGTGTGGGATCCTGAGTCCGAATTTCCAATTAATGGTGGCCCGAAATTGAGTTACAATGGCGGAAATCAAGAACTATCGCCGCTGCCGATGATTCTTCATGATTCGGAAGAGGTCGATAACGGAACTGGAATCCCGGACACGGACGGTCTTGACTCATTTGTCTACCGAGGAGCTACATGGCAATGGGATCTTTCCGCTATCAGCGAGGAAATCACATCCATCACCATCACTCTCCCGCTTGCAAATCATACTTCTGTTAGAGGAATTCGCGTCGATGTCGCCTCGAAATTTACAGATATTAGCGATCATTCGTCTGACGAGTTCGAAGATTGGAAACAAACCCATTTCGGATCAATTGATGACTCAGGGAGTGCCGCGAGTGATGCAGACCCTGATCATGATGGGTTGTCAAATTTACTCGAGTTCGCATTGGGCACAGACCCCAATTCGAATGAAGGAGAAGACGGTCCAGGAGCCAGCCCTAAGCCCGAAGTGATTTCGATAGATGCGGAACAGCACATGAGCTTGTCCTTCAAGATGCCGGCAGAACCGTCATCAGCCTTGGTCTACACTGTTAGCACATCGAGCGATTTGGCAACATGGACAACCCTTGCAAGTAAAACAGGAACAGAGGATTGGATTTGGAATGGAGCTGGATCATCCATGATTCAAATCAGTGAGTTAGATGATCGTGACGAGGTGACAGTCACCGATGAGGCAGCGCTTTCTAACCATAAAAGTCGATTCATGCGACTCGAAATCGCCTATTAATATCCCCCCCATTTCGTCATGATTTCCCCATCGTATCCGCGTTATTTTCTGTATGGAACCATATTCCTGCTAACTTCAATTCCCGGAGGATTTGGTCAAGAAACGCCCCAGGAAAGTGAGCAATCCCAAGAGCCGGACTCCCCCACTCTTCAAACCTTGGAGGATATGATTGTGGTGGCATCGCTCAATCCAGAAAAATGGCTCGATACCAAAGGCACCGTAACGCGGGTGAACAGGAAAACGATGGAAGAAACGGGAGTCCAGGACCTTGGTGGCATCGTTAAATATGATCCAACAGTCGTTGTTCCTTTTGACATGACCACTGGTGATGGTGCCGTCGCGTATGGATCAAGTGGTGCCTCAAGTTTCAATATTCGGGGCATTGAAGGAAATCGAGTTGGCATCGAAGTCGATGGCATTCGTCAACCACCCGAATACGTTTCCACTTCATTCGATGGTGGTTCCGAAACAGGTGCCGGGGGCATGGGGCGCGATTATTTCGACCCTTCCATGTTCCAGTTGGTCGAGATTCTCAAAGGAGGGGCTAGTGCCCTCTACGGTAGTGATGCCATGGGTGGTGTGGTTTCGATGAAAACCCTGGAACCTTCGGACATATATCGGGACAAAAATTGGGGGGGCCTCGCACGAACTCAATATTTCTCCAGTAACGACGGTCTGGCATGGCAACTCGGCGGTGCAGGAAAAAGCGGCCCCGTCGATTATCTCCTCCTCTATGCGGGTCGTGATACCAATGAGACTTCCAACAATGGAAGCATTTCTCCAGATCCAATGTCGCTAAACAGCGACTCCTGGTTAGGCAAAGTTGGTTACGATGCAGGTGATCACGTCATTCAGTTCACTTTCGAGCATTATCATCGGGATGTCTATGCTGACATGCAAAGCGCATTGCATCCGTCGATAGAGATGTTCAATATCTACAAGCAAAGCATTGAAAACTGGCAGGAAGAAGAGAGGAATCGCGCCAGCGTCAAGTGGACTTATCGCCCGGTAGCGAGTTGGATCGACGGAGTCGAAACACAGCTTTATTGGCAAAAAGTAGAATCATCGAGTCATAACATCAGCACCAATCCAAGAACCCTGGCAACGGAGCGGACCGATATCTCTGAGCAATGGCGAGAATGGATCGCCACGACCAACCCAGATCTCATGGTTGATGGAAGAAACCGTGAGCAATGGATTGATTTTATAACCGAAATTTACGGTTTAAATACAGTTGCGAGAAAGTCCATCGACTTGGGTCATACCCATCATTTATTCACAGGCGGCATCGATTTATCACAAGAAGAATCATCGAATCGCTTCGATCGTATCGAAACCAATGGCACAGTCGTACCCGATCTAACGGGTCCCGCAGGAACATTCGAAGAAGAAACGGTCGTAACAGAAACGAATCGGATTTCATTTGCGCCTGCGACAACCACGCGTCTCGGATTATTCTTGCAAGACGAGGCCCAGGTCAGCCCAAAATGGGATTTAACAGGAGGATTGCGGTTTGATTTCTACGATATCAACACAGATCTAACTGAAGATTTCATGCAGCGATTGCAAGACGCAGTCGGCAGCGGAACCATACCGGAAGCAAGCGATGGCTATCAAAACATCACGCTGTCACCCCGGCTAGACATCGCCTATCATACCACTGAAAATACTCGCCTATACGCAGGATACGGAATGGGAGTCCGCAATCCTTCTGCTGAGGAATTGACCATGGTGTTCGATCACCCGTCCAGCAGCTACCAGCAAATCACCATCCCAAACCCTGACTTGCAGGAAGAAGTCAGCCATGCCTTCAAGCTTGGGTATAAAGGTGAAAGCCGGATTGGCCGATTTGGAGCCGAACTTTTTTATACACGTTATCAAGACTTCATCGAAAATAATGTCGTGGTAGATGTCCTTGAGGACGGCAGCGTGATCACCACAGCTGTAAACCGTGGATCAGCTGAAATCTACGGGATAGAAGCATCTGGCGAATGGAATGCTGATTCTTGGAAGCCTGCCTTAAAAGGCGTTACGCTTGGATTAAATGCAGCTTACACCATCGGCAATAATCTAACAACCGATGAACCTATCAATACCGTCGAACCCTGGAAAATCATTGGATATCTAGGCTACGCGGATCCAGAAGGCAAATTTGGCAGCCGACTGATCGGGACTTACACAGGAGCCATGACACGGACAGATGATACCACGATGAATGGTGAAATGTTTCATCCACCCGCCTGGTTCACTTTGGATTTAGTCAGTTGGTGGAAGCCCGTTCCGGATCTCACCTTGAATATTGGAATCAATAATATTTTCGACGAAAAATACTGGAACTGGGGAACTGTCCGGCGTAGCGGTGGCCACCTCGGCCTCGATAGTTTCGGTGGGCAAGCGTCGTCCGTAGATGATCGAACCACGGCACCCGGCAGGAACTTTTTCATTTCTGCAACCTATCAATTTTGAAATAGCGCTGACGGAACGAGATATTTCCTGTTTTCTCGAACGCAAAGATGCAGTTCGCGCGAGAATCTCAGGTTGCTCTAAATAGTCTTGATCGCCACAATTTCCACAAGATCAAGGACAAGGCTCACGAACGATTATCTTGGACATCCGGGCTTCGCGGCCTCACACCTCCGCTGCCTGGCGGCGAATGACCGCCGAACCCATGCATCTGGTCCACGAATCAAAACGCACCCTACGTCTCGCCTTCCCGCTCATCATCGGCCAACTCAGCCAGATGCTGCTCGGAGTGGCGGACACCGTCATGATCGGTAAACTCGGCGTTACCGAGCTCGCTGCGCTCACTTTTGCCAACGCCGTATTTCACGTGCCCTTTGTCTTTGGCATTGGGCTCCTCACCGCCGTTTCGGTTTTTACCTCAAACGCAAAAGGATCGAATGACCCTGAAGCTGCCCGTGCCAGTTGTCGCAACGGAACGTACCTCGCTCTAGCAATCGGCACCCTGTTGTTCGCGGCGGCTTGGCTGATCTCATTGCGACTGGACCTATTCGGTCAACCTGAAGCTGTGACCGCAAGGACGCCTGCGTTTTTCCGAATTCTCATGGCTTCGATCATACCGGGACTGGCCGCTTTGGCTTTGAAAAATCATGCCGATGCCCTGAACCGGCCATGGCCACCGTTCTGGATTTTCATGTCAGGTGTCGCCCTCAATATCGGCCTAAACTGGTTGCTGATCTATGGTCACTTCGGCTTTCCAGCGATGAAACTGACTGGAGCCGCAACAGCCACTTTCATCTCCAGAACACTCGTCTTGATTGCCATGATTGTCTGGTTGCTGCATGCCCACGGCTTGCGGGAATGGGTCCCCTATCGTTGGTTCCGACGGCCGGATTTCACCGCCATACGCCGCCTGCTCGGCATCGGCTGGCCAGCCAGTCTCCACATGCTATGCGAGGTCGCGGCCTTTTCTACCTCCGGCCTTATCATTGGTCGATTCGGCTCCACGCCGATGGCCGCGCATCAGGTAGCCATCACGTGTGCCGCCACCGCTTTCATGATCCCACTCGGTCTATCAATGGCGCTGACCGTCCGTATCGGCGAAGCCAATGGAGCCGGGCTGGATCACCAATTGCGTCCTATCGCCATCTCCGGCTGGCTGCTGGCAACGATCATCGCCCTCATGACGGCAGCCACATTTTTGTTATTTGGGAAAAATCTAACAAGCCTCTTCATTTCTAACAAAGAGGTCATTTCGCTGGCTGCCTCCCTCTTGATCATTGTCGGGATTTTCCAATTGGTCGATAGCCTTCAGGTGGTTTCCGGAGCCATGCTGCGTGGATTACACGATGCCCACGTGCCAGCACTCATGGGGTTCATCTCCTATTGGCTGGTCGGACTTCCACTTGCCATCGCGCTCGGATTTCATTTCCACCTGGGAACCCGCGGAGTGTGGTGGGGTTTGGCAGGAGGCCTCTCGGTAGCCTGCCTCACTTTGGGGCCGCGCTTGTGGCTACGGACTAAACCACCACAAGCCGCCAAGCCACATCCCGCTTCAAGGTGAATGAGCGTTTGGTCGCCAAGCCTTTGGCGACTGAGCCATATTCGGTAGCAACCAAAACCTTTTCGCGCTCCAGCTCCAACGAGACGATGCGAAACATCGGTGCCCGCCGAATTCGGAAATAGCAATGCAGCGGAACATCCGGATGCGACGCATTCCATAAATACTTTGCCGGAGGAAAATCCTCGACCTCGGAAAGTGCCTCCAAAACCTCACGCACCAATCGGCCGCTATGCTGCCTTACCAAACGGCCAACCGCACGCCTTGCCAAGAGGCTCTCCATCAAAGCCGCGGCCGGATTTCGATAATCCTCCTCCATTTCGCCGATCAATTCGCGCGCGTGAATCGCCATCATGGCTTGGAGTTCATCACGTTCGATTTCTCCGCGCTCAAACCGCGAGAACAGTTGGTTAGGAGTTGGGATCATGCTCTTGGAGCATGGACGGAAAAGTGAGCTTCTGCAAGCACCAGCCGCCTTTCGCTGTGCAGGCTCATTGATCCGGCGACGAACGAATCCCGGGAAATGTCGACATCTGTCTTACGGGAATTCACCCATTCAATTGCTTTTAGGCTTCCACCTCAACGATAGCCGCCTAGCGTTCCGCGACGAGAGCATGAAAGGAAACATTGTTTTGGCCATCGCCGGAGGAGCAATCGGTGCCGTTTTAGGAGCGGCTATTTGGACCATGGTCACGGTCTATACAGGTTACCAAATCGGCTACATGGCAATTGGAGTCGGCGCACTGATCGGATTTTTAATCCGACTCATGGGACGCGGACACACGACAGCTTACAGTATGATTGGTGTGGGATTTGCCATCCTTGGATGTGTCGCGGGAAACGTGCTTTCTGGAATCGGATTCGTCGCAAAGGAAAATGGTCTCGGCTTTTTGAATACCTATCTCCATTTCAACTATGCTGCTTCTTACGACGTTCTCGTCGCCATGTTCTCTCCGATCGACATTCTCTTTTATGCGATCGCCATCCGGGCGGCATACACCTATTCCAAAATTCGCGATCCACAATTGCCGGTTGAGACTTCTCAAGCAGAATCCTTCCTCCGTGAGCGCTGACACCTAGACGCGTTAGATCGCTCTCCTGTCAGTCTCTTGATTGTAAATGGATGCCGATCTCGCCTGACAATGCCGGACGACTTTTGTTTTTTGTGACTTGCCCATGACCTAACCATGGAGGACATGATCTTTATATGGCCGCAGGCAGTCTCCTTACCCTTCTCGACGACATCGCATCGATCCTCGATGACGTCTCAATTCTCAGCAAAAAGGCCGCCTCAAAAACAGCCGGGGTGTTAGGCGACGATCTGGCACTCAATGCCGAACAGGTCAGCGGTGTCGTTTCAAAACGTGAACTGCCCGTGGTTTGGGCGGTGGCGAAAGGATCATTCATCAATAAACTCATCCTCGTCCCCCTCGCATTAGTCATCGGGACCTTTGCTCCATGGGGAATCACCCCTCTGCTCATGGTCGGCGGGCTTTATCTGTGTTTTGAAGGTTGCGAAAAACTCCACCATTTGCTCTTTCACCGCCAGCCCAAGGACCATGAAGTTGCCGTCAAGAAGCTGACCCAACTCGAGGAAAAGCCCGAATCAGAATCCGACAAGGTCAAGGGAGCGATCCGAACGGATTTTGTTCTATCAGCCGAGATCATTGCCATCACACTCGGCACTGTGGAAGGTAAGGGATTCCTTCCCCAACTGCTTGTTCTCAGCATCATCGCCGTGGTCATGACCGCTGGGGTCTATGGCTTGGTGGCCGGAATTGTGAAACTTGACGACGCTGGACTCTATCTGAGTCAACGCGATTCATCAGCCGCCCGCAGCATCGGAAAATCGATTCTCTGGTTTGCACCATTTTTGATGAAACTCCTCTCGGTCGCAGGAACTGCCGCCATGTTTCTTGTTGGTGGCGGCATCATCTCTCATGGCATACCTCCCATTCACCACGCGATCGAAGCCATACTGGAATCAATCACCCATGGTGGAGCATCTGCAGTTTGGCTCGCAAAAATAGTTCCACCTTTGTTGAATGGTTTGACGGGCCTAGTCGCAGGCACGGTGGTTTTAGGTTTGATTCTTTCGTTTCGTAAATTGCAACACATCGCAAGACCGTCGCGTAAATAGATTTCATGGTGAAATCGATATGCCGGCGGATCTGCTCGATCTTCCCGATTCTGGTGATTTCCGTCCATTTGGCCAGTGCCCAATCGGACGAATACACCGAATTCAATTATGGCCAGGACACGGGTGGAGAAAACTGGATTCAATCCATTCGAGTATCCAGCCCCGCGTATCGCTCAGAAATTCGCGGCGATGTGCCAATCCAGTTCAAGGCCAGTGGAATGGAGCACGCTTCCGCATTTTGCTGGCAGCAACCCACTTCTCAATTTCCAAATCCATGGGGACACGATCAGAATCTAAGTCCAGATGGGATTCGCTTGGACGCTGGGGGAAACGGCTCATTTGTTTTTCGAGCGGATCAATTTCCCAACGGTCCTATCAATATCCGCATCATGGCCGAAAACGCAGCCGGCAAAAGAGATGTTTGTGAACTTCAACTATTCAATACCGGTGGTGTGAAATGGAATCAGGGAATTCCAAATAACATTCCTGATCCAGCACTAGGCATGGAATTGATCTTCGCCGACGACTTTGATCAAAGTCCGTCCATTTCCAATGACGGCCGAAATGCCACCTACATGGCACACAAGCCGAGATTCGGCGACTTCAGTGGCTGGCCATTCAGTGATGATCTCGAGGATGGCGAACCATTTTCTCAAACTGGCACCTGGCTGAAGATTGCAGCGCGCAAGGATTCACGCTCGCCGCAGGGCCGAACGGGTCTCATTGCCTCCGTAAACATGGATGGCAAAGGTATTTGGGCGAAAGCTCCGTGCTATCTTGAATGCCGTTTTACCGCCCAATCCGCCATCGGTACTTGGCCCGCCTTTTGGACCATCACCCATTTGGATCCCGGCACCCGTGGTGACGAACTCGATATTGTAGAAGCCTATGGCGGTGTCGGAAAAGGCAACCCGAATCATCCTGGCTATTCCATCGTCGGTCACTTTTGGGGTCAATTCAATGCTGACGGCAGCAAAAAAGAGCACCCGAACACGGTAGCAAAAATCATGGAGCTAGGCGGCAAGTCGTATTGGTCCACCACCTTTCACACCTACGGCTGTAAAATCGATCTTCAGGATACCATTTATTATTTTGATAATATTGAAGTGTTTCGCCACCCCACAGGTGAAATATCAAAACAATACCCGCACTGTTTTTTAATCAACTATGCTATCGGCGGCATCAGCGGCTGGAAAATCGATCTCAGCCGGTATCAGGAAGGTTCCGACATGTGGATCGATTACGTGAGAGTCTTTGCGAAAAATCCCGTACCCGACTACACGATGGCTCCGCCTGGAACGATACCCGGACTCATCACGCAAGCGATTGGACTCAATTTTTCAGTTAATGATGACGAATCGACGATCCTGAAATCCACTGACCTAACAGGCGAACCAATGGTTTCGCAAAGAAACTGGAACAATCTAACAGGAGCAAAAGGATCGGTCGATCACGCGATCGACGATCAGGGACAGCCAACACCAACCAAGTTGGAATGGAAAGTCCCTGCTGGAGACAACGATTGGAGATCCAAAACAGGACGAGATTGGGGTTTCAAAAACGAAAATCTGAAACTGCAAAAAGGATACATTCAGGCAGGCGGAACCCTTACGATTCAAAACATCCCCTACAAAAAATACCAAGTTTATGTCTATCTAGGAGCGGACGACAATGGAGGTAAGGGTAAAGTAACACTCACATCGAACTCAAGCAGCTCAAAAACCAGCAAGGATTGTTACTACCAGCTCGGATGGGTGGATGGCCGATTTTCCCAATCCGGTGGAATATCACCGGAGCAAGCCACGATAGGAAACTTCGTCATTTTCCCAGATAACACTTCCAAAGACATCCAAATCGATTGGCGCGGCGATCTCGAAGGCGGCTGGACTGGCGTCACCGGATTACAAATCATCGCCATTCCCTGACAAGATCCGAATGATGATCTTTATCCGGCGGTTGAAACCTAATCACTTTTCATTCCCGGTCCACAAGTTGAGATACTAGATTTCAGATTGCCTCCAAAGCATCCATCAATGAATTCTTCTAGCCAAAAATGGCTTTTGAAAAATCGGCTCAACATCAAATCCTTGACCAAACGATCAATCCATCTGGGCGACTCATCGATCGCCGCCAATGGTTAGGCGGATTAGGACCGACGTTTCAGTGTAAATTTTTCAATTCCATCATGCACCCTGTATGATCGTTAGAAATAATTGAACGACTGCGTAAATATCTAATACGATAATGGTTCGAATGATCCAAATTCCGGCTGTAGGCTTCGGCTTTACAGCATTAGCGAGAATTCGACTGGCTTCCACTGGGCCAACCATGGATTTCAGCATGGTGCGAGTTTGATCGCGCCCACCGAACCAAAGATAATACAAAGATATTAGCGAGAAAATGGGTCCAAACGGCAACCCCCACCAACCAAAAATGGAGGTAACGATCGTAGCGATGATTATGCGTCCCATCGGCCAGTTCGATGAGTTCACATAATGAATCCCTCCCATACTGCGCTGTAATGTTAGAATCAGGATCGAAAGCACATAAGGTATCGTGATCACACGCTCACCTCGTTTTACTCGTTCCAGAAAATCTATCACGTCCGGGTGGAGTGATGCTTCCTCATGCCCACCCGCAGGCACGCCAAATTGAGAAGGAGGAAGCGGTGGCGGCGGAGCAGGAGGAAAAGACGCAGGCGAAGGGGAAAGCATATCAGCAACTACTTTGCGAAATAGCACAGGTCAAGAACAGTGCACAGGAAGCGAGTCATTGGGATTTATGGCGGAATCGATAGCCCTTTGCCCCAAATCATGGGTTGGCACCTCCCGATCTCGCAGCCATCACTCAAATCCCTTGCTTCCACGGAAATTGCCGATCATGAAAGCGGCGGCATGCCGCAACTCCCTGCTTGGTTGGAAAGATACCGCGACTTACCTCGCCCAGTGATTTTATTCGCCAGCGGTCAGTTTCTGATCAATTTGATCACCACTGCGCAATTCTTGCTACTCAATCTTTTCCTCCAGGGTTGTGGCTTGGATGACCCCGCAATCGCAGCGCTCGGCTCCCAGCGATTTCTAGCCACTTTGTTTCTCGCTCTTCCCGCAGGACTTTGGCTGCGTGGCAAACCCTTGAAGACTCCCCTCCTCCTGGGCTCGATTCTATTTCCGGTCTCTGCACTTGTAGCCCTGGAGACGGTCCGTTTGGGAATGATGTCCGCAGCCTCCATCGCATTTCTCTGCATGGGATTCGCCAACTTGTTACTGAACGTCGCAAGTTTGCCGATGACATTGCGATTGGCGCCATCCGAGCAATCGAGCGAAGCACTCAGCCTGCTTTTCGCGACTTGGGCTGGTGCCAGTGTCTGCGGAGGAATTTTATCAACCGCTCTCCAATCATTGGGGCAAATGCAGATCGCAGGCATGACCCTTGTTTTCGATGAGCATGCGACCCTCTTGATACTTACCTTGATTGCATCAGTAGCTCCTTTCGTTTACGCGCGACTGCCAAACCCCGTCGCAAGCCAAAAACCCACCCAGCATTGGTTGCATATTCATCGCGAAGATTGGCCGATTCTCGCCAAGGCTCTAGTTCCGACGCTTTGCATCGCGACTGGCGCCGGATTGAGCATTCAATTCATGAGCTTGTTTTTCCGGCATGTGCACCACCTCAGCTCAAAAGCCTATTCAGGTTTCGGGTCGATCAGCAGTGTGATGGTGTTAATCGCCGGGTTGATCGTGCCCGAGGTGAAACGCAGGCTCGGGTGGAAAGGCGCCATCATCGGGGTGCAATCCATAGCGGTTTTGATTTTGATGGTAATGGGACTTACCGAATTGCTCAAAACGGCCTTCTGGGCACTTCCTCTGGCCGTGTGTTGCTTCATTTTTCGGCAACCCTTGATGAGCATGGCTGGCCCCTCGACCAGTGAGCTCACCATGACCTATGTCGGGGAAAGAAATCGCGAGCTGATGAGTGCCTGCAGCGGTGCGATATGGAGCGGTTCCTGGTGGCTTGCGGCTCGCTGTTTCCAGCTACTACGCACACATGACTTACCTTATTGGCAAATTTTCCTAACAACCGCCGTCCTCTACATCGCAGGAATCATAGCCTACCGGGGGCTGATCCACGCGGTTGAATCGCAGCCATTGAGCAGCTCCCAAGATGACTCTGCTACCGCCGTCGCTGAGTGATGCGCGGCGGTAGCAGACGAGCTGGTGATTCTTCGAAGCGATTTATCCCGCTGAGAGTTCAACCCAAATCACCGCCTCACGCATCAGCCGTGCAGCATCCGCCAAATCCAACTTGGTCTTCATATTCCCACGGTGAGCTTCCACCGTTTTTGGGCTGATATGCAGCTGTTCCGCGATCCGGGCCACGGTGGCACCACGACCGATTAATTCAAAAATCTGCAACTCACGATCGGTCAACCGCTCGATTGGAAGATTTCCAGCTTTTCGCTTTCCTGACAAACTTGCCAGGATATGGGAAGAAACGCGTTGGCTCAGGTAATGATTACCCGCAACTACGGTTTTAATGGCGGTTGCCAAAGAGTCAGCTCCCGAGCCTTTCATCAAATAACCTTTGGCTCCAGCACGCAGGGCACGTTCTGCATAGAGCATTTCATCATGCATGGAAAAGACGAGAATTGGCACATTCGATCCAATCGATTGTAAATCTTTAATAAGCTCCAAACCGCTTTTGTCCGGCAGTGCAATATCCATGATCAACAGATCAGGCTTCAATTGGAGAATGCGTTCGGTTAGACCTGCCGCCACGCTGGCTTCTCCACATATTTCAAATCCTGGCTGACTTTCCAAAAGACGGCGTAATCCCTCCCGCAAGATTGGATGATCATCGATGATAAATACACGTTTCACTGATTTATGATTTTGAGGTTTCGAATGAGTTCATTGAAAGGATTTGGCGCGGGGCGCAGTGATGGTTGCTTTGACTCCACGAGATCGATTTCGTTCGATTTTAAATGCTCCGCCCAACATTTCCAGGCGTTCGCGCAGACCTAAAAGTCCGAATCCTGAGGCTGCACGGGACTTCAATCCCGTGGCGCCGGTTTGAAAACCAACGCCATAATCTTGAACAAGCACGCACAGTTCAGACTCGCCCACTTTATAAAGATCAACGGTCGCCTCCAGAACGCCCGAATGTTTCACGACATTGAAAAGCAGCTCCTTGACCGATAGAAATATCAGATTCCTCAGATTCTCGCCCTCAGCGTCAAGAGACATATCAAGATGCAAATCAACCTTCAGATGATAGCGATCCATCAACCATATCTTGCATAGCCACTCCAAGGCTTTGGGAAGGCCTTCAGACAGAATCGGAGGAGAAAGTTCAATTGCCAGTGATCGTGAACAGGCCAGTGCCTCATCCATCAGTTCGACCAATGAAGTGACTTCAGGCGAACGATCACCAGGACACTGCATATTTAAAGATTCCGCGCGCATTTTAGCAGCAACCAGCATTTGCTGAAGACCGTCATGTAAAACATGAGCCATGCGCTTTCGTTCGCGTTGCTCGGCGAACGTCAGTTCTGCCGCCATTTTTCCCAGTTGCCGGACTCGTCGTTGCAACTCTGCGGTGCGCTCCTCAACCCGATGTTCCAATTCATCCCGGGCTTTCTCCAAATCTCTAACTGCCTGATTCCTTTCGGTGACATCCTGGGCAATCGCCGTTGCCGCCACAATCTCGCCGGCCTCATTTCTCATCACAGCTGCCGATAGAGAAACATCAATCAGCTTCCCGTTCTTGCACCGACGAATGGTCTGAAACTGATCTATGGCCTCTCCGTCGCGCAACTTTTCGAGCATGTCAATCAACTCAGCTTGATATTGCTTCGGAGCGAGAATCGACTGCTCTCGCCCTACGGTTTCCTCTGCTGTATAGCCGAAAATTCGTTCCGCCCCGCGATTCCAACTGATGATTTTGCCATCCATATTGAAACTGAAAATCGCATCATTGGAAGACTCGACGATCGCAGACAGCCAGCGATGAGCTTCCTCGGCTTTTTTCCGTTCCGTGATATCCACGCAAGTGATGACCACCCCGGCGATCAGATCTTCTGTCGTTCGATATGGAAATAGTCTGACCAAAAACCAATGACCGCGCAAATCTCTCGCTTCACGTTCAATCAAGGATAAGGACCGTAGAACATGAGCTGCGTCTGAATGAATTTCAGGATATTCCAATTGATGGGTCAGTTCACAAAATGGCCGACCTATATCAGATTGAGGAAAGTCAAAAATACCAGTGGACGACGGGGTTGAACGGCTGACGCGTAATTTGGTATCCAAAAACAATTTGGCAATTTTGGTAGACGCCATCAAATTTTTCAATTCGATGTTATTCCGCTTCAAATCATCCAGCTTTTTCTTCAACTCCCGATTTGCAGATGCGATTTGCTTGTTCGCGCTTTTCAACGAACGAATCTGTCTAGTCTGCTTCTCAGTAATCTCATGATTCTGCTGCTGGCAGGGTTCAGCAGTCTGAGTCGGCCGACCAATTTGAGATGATATCATTGGCTGAACGAATTCAACACTCGGCCAAGCCGTCAATGCAGCCCCCAGCTCCCGGAACGCCACCAAACGGAATCCTTTCATCGCTGGTTGCGTCGGATGAACTGCGATCTCTATCCAAATGCGATTTCCGTTCTCATAATATTCTGCATTTGAGAGAATTAATTTCTTTTCAGTCTGCTCTGCACGATGGAGAGCCTCTGCCAAATTCGCCCGTATTTCGGGACGGATATCTTGCAGTAAATTCCCACTTTCACGCCCGCTCTTCCGCTGCAGAAACTTGATTGCTTTTTTAGACCTATTGACGATCCGGTAATCCGGTCCGATGATCATGATGGGTGGTGTTAACTGCTCAATGATATCCGGAGTCAGGGAATTCTCGGCGTGTGGTGAATTCATCAACCCATCAACCGACTGATATTCCGTAGCCCCGTTCTCAGAAACTCCAGTTGTTTCACAAAGGATTGGGAAATTGTTTCGGGACGCCTGAGCGTTCATCCCGCCTTGATTGATTTCCTCGCATCGACTGAATGAATGGGTGTCCCGCTCCATACGAATCGCTTCGCGGTTCATCGATTCCGCAAATTCGTCCGTTTTACTGTGAGGAATTAATTTCCCGCCAAGACGCAGTGCATTACGGAGAATCGCCATTATCTGCTCTGAAGGTCCTTCTACGTATCCGAGTACGAGATCGTAGCATGATATCAGATCCATCTGTGAAAATGGTGGCTCAATGAATAGATCATGGCGCGCAAACAAAACCATATCACGGATCGATTTCTTGACTCGAAATCCATTATTGCATCGTTCAAAATATTGTTGGATCTGCTCTGCACAAAAATCGAGACCTGGCATTTCCATATATCTCCCTTCACGCGCAAAGTTGAGTGCAGCCTGGTCTAGATCCGTTGCAAATACCTGGATGGACGGAGGTTGCTCCAATTTCGCTGCATGACCGCTTAATAACATGGCAACCGTGTAAGCTTCCTCACCGGTATAACATGCGGGTACCCAAACGCGGATGGTTCGTCCTGAATGATTTTCGATCATGCCGGGAATCTGAATTTCAAGTGACCGAATGAATTCTTCGGCATTGAAATAGTTCGTGAAGCCGACCAACAAATCTCTCAATAATGCCGTAGTTTCCGCGGGTCGCTGTTTGAGCATCTCAAGATATGCCAATCCATCTTGAGCTTTATTGAGCCATATCCGCCTGCTCACACGTTGCCTGATATGATGTTGCTTGCAACGGCTGAACTCGAGGCCAATCCGGTCTTTCAAATACATCAGAATTCGCCAGATAACGTCATCATTCCCATCACTGCTTGCGAAATCATGATCAGCCCCTTTGCCGATGCGATCCGCAGTATAGAGCTCATTCTGGCCTTGTTTAAATTTCAGCAACAGATCTGGCATATCCGCCACTTTCACAACGCGATCGACCATCCCCGTCGCTATGGCAGCCCGGGGCATTCTCGCATGTTCCGCTTCGGAGGGATCTTGGCAGATCGTCAATCCACCACGTTCTTTGATTCTTTTCAAACCAATCGAGCCGTCGTCTTGTGCTCCTGAAAGAACAATTGCAACGGACCGGTGGCGGTGGGCATCCGCCAAAGCCCGAAAAAATAAATCCAAGGTCATGTGACTGCCCTCGGGCCACTTCATGTCGTTGACTTGAAGTAAATCATTTTTGATCGATACGTAGCTACCGGCTGGCACCACATAAACATGATCCGGCTCTAACACCGCTGAATCCTTCACCAGTCGCACCGGCATGGCAGTGAAACGCCGGAGCCCTTCAACAAACGGGCATTCCGCTTCAAAAGCTCCATGAGCCACAACGATGAAAGTCAACCCCGTCGGAGTCTCCAAGGTGGACAGTAATTCTTGAAGAGGTAACAGCCCACCCTCTGAGCCACCAATGCCAACGATGGAAACCGTTAGATTGCGATCAAATCGCGCAGGATGAGTTGTTTCCGGGAATGCAAGCTGTGCACGGGAGCCTTTCCAGCTGCTGTGGAGACTTTCATCATTCTGTTCGCTATTTATGGCCATACCCGCAGGACTGATTGTTAGATTGCTGCAAATACTGGTCGAACAAACACTCGTATACAAGGTACTGTAAGACCGCCTGTAACCCCTCTAATTTCAAACCATTCGGACTTTCAGACTATCTGAATCGAAAAAGATCCGACCATATTGAACAGTCGAATTTCTGCGAATTGGTGACCATTCCTTACAAATGTCTATCAGCTTCGAAATGGCTGTTAGACCTATCTGCCCACATTTTCCAAGAACCATGATACCACTTGAAACTTGGTTCTCTATCACCCAGCTAACATTCGCTGACAAATTACCAGATCGCTCCATTCTTCGCTCCAGCCCTAGGGCTGAAATACAAGATGAAGTATGCCGAAATGATATCCGCAGTTGGGGGGAACACTGATCAAATGTCATGCATCTAACATGCAACATCACAAACTATCTTACAATCGGTTGAAATCCTGAGTGAAAATAAGCGTTTCACTTACAAGCCAAGAAAATAGCAACCATTCCCAACATTTCGGCTCCATCTCGGTTTGTGCTCGTCGCTGAGTCTGCCGGTCCGGTTTGCCTTGCCCTTTCCTACCCTTGCTCGTATGAAACCCGTGGGAATTCCCTGACACCATGACGAAACGCTTTCTCCTGCTCCTCGCCACTCTCTTTCTCACGTTCCACTCACCGGTCCGGGCAGCCGAATCTCATCTTGCTGAGCCGGCCTTCGTGACAGAAATGAGTCACTTCAATGAGTTGGAAAAAGCCAAAGGCCTGGATAGCATCGGGGAACGCCTCGCCTTCCGTGCCAAGGAACAGCCGTTTCTGTTAGTCGCAACGATCATTTTCCTGCTCGCCATCGTCCACACTTTCTTCGCGATTCCGATCACCAAGCGCGCGCATCACGTGCAACACGAGCATGATGCGAAGATTCGCCGGCTCAAAGCCGCAGAAGGAGAAGCGGCGGTAGCGGGAGATATGGTCAGTTTCAAGGCCACCGCCCTGCATTTCCTAGGCGAGGTGGAAGCCATCTTCGGCATCTGGGTGCTCGTCCTGATCGTCGCGATGTTTGGCTACTACGATCTCAATACGGTGAAGGCTTACTTCATGGGGGTCAATTACACCGAACCCCTATTCGTCATCATCATCATGGCGCTGGCCTCCACCCGCCCCATCCTGCGTTTCGCTGAATCCTGCCTCAGTGGATTCGCCCGGATCGGCAAACAAACTCCTGCGGCCTGGTGGCTCTCCATCATGATCGTCGCCCCGCTTCTCGGCTCATTCATCACGGAGCCAGGAGCCATGACCATCGCAGCCATGCTGCTGGCGAAAAAGTTCTACAGCCTCAAGCCATCTCCAAAGTTCGCCTATGCCACTCTCGGTCTGCTCTTTGTGAACATTTCCGTAGGTGGAGTTCTGACCAACTTTGCCGCTCCGCCTGTTCTGATGGTCGCGCAAAAGTGGGGTCTTACCACCTTTGAGATGCTTTTGCACTACGGTGACAAAGCAGTCTTCTCCATCGTGGTTTCCAGCACGATCTATTACCTGTTTTTCCGCAAGGAACTCGGCCAAATGGCATCACGCGCGGGTGATCACGATGGTGATGGCAAAGGCGATCTGATCGTCAAGGAGCGCCGGGTTCCTCCGTTTGTCATCATCACTCACCTCGCGTTCATGGCGTGGACTGTAGCGTTTTCCCACTACCCACCACTCTTCATTGGCGGCTTCTTATTCTTCCTCGCCTTCTCCCAAGCCACGGCGCACCACCAACACGACATCAATCTGCGCGGCCCCATTTTGGTCGGTTTCTTCTTGGGCGGTCTGGTGATCCACGGTGGACTGCAGGGCTGGTGGCTTGCCCCGATCATTTCCAGCCTGAAGGAATGGCCACTCTTTATCGGCTCCACGATCCTCACCTCTTTCAACGACAACGCCGCCATCACCTTCCTCGCCAGCCAGGTGGAAGGGCTTTCGCCCCACTTGAAATACGCGGTGCTCGCGGGTGCCGTCACCGGTGGTGGCCTCACGGTCATCGCCAATGCTCCGAACCCTGCCGGACAGGCCTTGCTCGGCCGTTTCTTCGGTGATGGTGTATCCCCCGGAAAACTGATGCTCGGTGCCCTGATCCCTACCATTCTGGTGGCCACCTGCATGATGTTCTTCCCAGACCGGGGCATTGACAAAATGTTCGAGCCAGTCGAGGGCATGGAAGCCACGCACGAAACCAGTGCTACGGCTGAACCCCCTACTCCGGAGGTTAAAAACCTTCAGCCCGAACACCCGTAATTGCCATGTTCACCGGTCTTGTCGAAGCCACCGGCCGCGTTCTCAGTCTCGTATCACTGGGCGACCAAGCCAAACTCACTCTGGATATCCCGTTTTCCCAGGAACTAGCCTTGGGAGACTCGGTCGCGGTCAATGGCTGCTGCCTCACAGTCTCCTCGTTCGAAGAAACAGGAGTCGCGTTTGACTTGTTAGCCCAGACTTTGAAAGTCACCTCCCTCGGTCATCTAACCACCGGTTCCGTGGTCAATCTGGAGCGAGCACTCCGTGTTGGCGATCGGCTTGGCGGGCATTTCGTCCAAGGCCACGTCGATGCGACCGGCAGCATCGCCTCCATCGAACCCAGCGGAAACGATCACCGACTGGAAATCAGCCTCCCCCCCGAAATCCACCGCCTCTGCATCGACAAAGGCTCACTGGCGATCGATGGGATCTCTCTGACCATCGCCGAGCTTCTGCCGAACTCGGCGGTTTTCTGGATCACCCCGCACACGTGGGATCACACTCACCTGCGCGCCGCCAAATCCGGCCAACCGGTAAATCTCGAAGCCGATCTTTTGGCAAAGCACGTCGATAAACTGCTGGCCGCCGGGATCGCGAATCGTGGCTAATCTCAGTTCAAAAGTCTCATGGTTGTTTTTGGCCTCATTGCCTTGCTGATCGTGCTGGTCCTGATGGGTGTCGGGATCGCGATTGGCTTGTTTGCGTGCCTCATCCTCTCCGCCCTGATGGCGCTTGGCGTGATCTCCTCCTCATTGGTGATCGGCTTCAAAAGCGGCAAATATTCCCATGGAATCCGTGCCTTTTTTCTGCAATGCGGAGTTGTCGCCGGATTGCCTGCTGGCTGCGTGTGCACTTGGCTCGCCGTGAAAATTTTCGATATTCCCATCCAATCTTGGATCGCGATTGGCGCGGGCGCGCTCGCCGGAGCTCTTGCCGGATTGCTGACAGGACTAGTTCTGGATCAACTGTTTCGACTTTTCATTCAACAACTGCGCAAGCAAGTGGCAGCCCGGAAAATGAAGCGTCTTCCAAACGTTCCAAAGGATGCCATTGATGCGCAGCCCCTGCCTTGATTCACGATTCCGATGACTCCCACCGATTCGAGCTTGGAGCTGCAGAAATTCCTGCATGAGAAAATCCCGCTTTCTCGTGCCATGGGCGTCCAAGTGGTGGCAGTCAACGATACGGAACTGACTCTCTGTGCTCCCTTGGAGCCAAACCATAATCACCTGGGCACCGCATTTGGTGGCAGCCTGAGTGCCTTGGCAACCCTCGCCGGCTACACATTCCTTTGGATCGCTCTTGGCGATCGAGATGCCCACATCGTGATCCGGGACAGCACCATCTCCTACCAAAAACCCGTGCGCGGCGAACTACGCGCGACTTGCCTGGCCCCAGATCCAAAGAAACTGGCGAAATTTCTCAAAATCTTCCACCAAAAGGGCAAATCCCGCATCAAACTCACGGTTTTGATCGAGGAAAATGGTGAAACGGCGGTCACTCTGACCGGCACTTACGTTGCCTTGAGATGAAAGTGATAGGGGCTTTCCTGTCATTTTTGTCGGCTTGCGCCCCCACATTTTCACGGCTTTACTCCCGCCAATGAATCAACACGCCTTGGCGGACCCTGGCCCGGTGAAGAAACGGGAAATTTTCGGATGGTGCTGTTTCGATTTCGCCAACTCCTCGTTCACCACGGTGATCATCACGGTGATTTACGCGGTTTATTTCGAGAAAATCGTCGCTGGAGGATCTCCCAGCGCTGCCGCCTGGTGGGGCTTCGCCCTTTCTTCCTCTCAAGTTGTTGTCATTCTACTATCGCCATTGATTGGAGCGATGGCTGACGTCAAGGCCCGCAAAAAATCCTATTTGATGATGACATCGGTGGTCTGTTCTTTGGCCACGATGGCACTTTACTTTGTTGGACCGGGCGAAATCTGGCCTGCTTTGATCACCGTCGTGATCGCCAACATTGCGTTCTCCCTGAGCGAAAACCTCTGCGCGGGATTTTTACCGGAAATCAGTACTCCGGAAACATCAGGAAAAATTTCCGGCTACGGATGGAGTTTTGGCTATTTCGGCGGATTACTCAGCCTTGTCATCGCGCTTGCGATCGTAAAAAGCGGCGATGGCAGGGTGCCGTGGACCTTCGTCATGACCGGGCTGTTCTTCATGTTAGCCAGCCTTCCTACACTTTTCTTTCTCAAAGAGCGGGCCAAGCCTCATAACCTGGCCCCGGGAGAAACGGTTTGGTCAGCTGGCTGGAAGACCAACGTCGGCTCCCTCGGAGTTTTACGCCAACACCGCACACTCTCGATTCTGTTCCTTTCGCTAACGCTTTTTACCTCCGGCTTAGTCGCAGTTGTCGGGTTTGCCTCAATCTTCGCCAAAAAGGTTTTAGGCATGGCCGATGAAGAGATCATCGGACTGTTTGTTGTTCTACAGCTTGCAGGCGCAGCGGGCGCTTTTGGCTTTGGATTTTTGCAGGACAAAGCGGGTGCAAAACCTGCCTTGATCATTTCCCTCATTCTATGGATCGGCATCTGCGTCTGGGCTGCACTCTGTCAGACGAAAGTTGAATTCTACGTCATTGGTATTCTGGCGGGAATTGCAATGGGGTCGTTGCAATCCGCAGGTCGGGCAGTGGTTTCCACACTCACACCCGACGGCCGAAGCGGCGAATTTTTCGGCTACTGGGGATTTTTTACCAAACTTGCCGGCGTGATTGGCACCCTCGTTTTTGGTTGCCTTGCATGGGCATTCGGCTACCGGATCGCGATTGGCATCAATGGCTTGTTTTTCCTTTCCGGCCTTCTGATCCTTCTACCGCTGAATCTCCGGACTCCAGCGCGGCAGCCGATTGAATGATTTGAGCGAATGGCAGAAGGCCCATTCCTGAAATCTCTCGAGCCAAACGACCACTCCAAGAAGCGGCAAACCGGGACGAACATGGGCACTGGCATATCGCTTGCTAAAAGGCCGCTGTCTTATGAATTCATCCAATCTCGAACGCTATCTCAACGACCATTTAGCCGGTGCCACTGGCGCACTACAATTGTTGGAAGATCTCGCGAATCGGAAAAATGCTCCGGATGACACTTCATTCTATCGCAACCTGCGACTGCAGGTGAAATCAGATTTCGATCAACTCACGCGTTTACTCAAAACGCTGAACATGAGCCAGAACCGGCTCGCCCAAGCCAGCGGTGATTTGTCGATGAAAGTTGGACGCCTGAAGATGATGTGGGACGGTCTCAACCCGCCCGAGCTTGGATTTATGGAAGCGCTTGAGATGCTCGAACTTGGGATCTGCGGCAAAAAATTGCTCTGGGTCGCCTTGCAGGAAATCCAACCTCATTGTCCGGCAATCGCCGATGTGGATTTTTCGAGCTTGATCGAATCAGCCAATACCCAGCGCGAAGAGCTCGAGATTCGCCGCTTGAAAGTCGTGGAACCCACGTTGCTTGAGTCAGACGGTAAAACCACTCTGCCCAACTAAGCGGTGGCTCACAGGCTCAGTGAGCGATCGATCAATTCCAGAAAACTGTATCGTTCCGGGGAAATGGATTCCGAGGCGACCTCACGGGCCATCGCCGCCACGATTTCAGTGTCGATGATCCCCCGTTGATCGCCAGCCAACCATTGCCCGTAAGTGCAAACCAGAGCCGCAAATCGGGCATCGTCCGAAGGTTCATTTGATGGATTGAAAACCATCGGCACCGCTGGAGCGCTCTCGTGATCGACGGTCCAATCCAATGTTCCGAAATTTTTCGCCACCCCCTGCGGCTCAATCACCAAGGCCAGCGTCACCATCGATTTCGCAGGAACCTGGGTTGTCATCGGAAGATCCTTCCCCTCACCCGACATCGGCGAATAGCCGAGCAAGCGATAATGGGAAACCATCGTCGGGTCCGCCCGGAAACTCGCCGTGACTTCATGATTGGCATTCGGCGCACCGCGCAACGATACAATCAGGAGAACGGCGGATGGTTTCCATGGGCAGGAAATGGCTTCGGCCGACAAGGAAACCCCCTTGGCGATGGCGGCACTTCCCGCTGGTAACAACTCGAATGCGTTCAGAAACTCTTCGATCCGAACGGAATTAACCGGCGGCAATTTGCTGTTTTGGTGAATGAAATTGCTCACCCAATCGAGGCTCGTATGACCGGAACGAATCGGCAACGACAGCACTGGCGATTCGCTGGCAGCGATTGGGTTGCGAAAAAGAAGCGGCGGAAACTCAGCCTCATCCGGGCGGTTTTCCAAGACTGGCGCTGCACTGAATCCACTGGGATTGTCCGGGCCAATGGCAAATTTCGGCAAGGCGGGTGCAGCAACGGATTCGTCTGGAGTAGAGGCTTCTGGCGATCCGGATGAAGCCACCGGTTGATCCTTCGATCCGCCGAAAATCACGGCTCCGAGAATGACGACCACAGCGACCGTTCCCAATGCAATCAGCACGGGTTTGATCGGAAACTTTCGAACGGCTACCGGTGCGGGTGTGAGCTTCCGCGTCCGGTCGGCCAGGACCGCGCTCCGCCGGACAGCATCCTGCTGATCCGCGTGCAATTGATAATCATTCCGCATCAGGGAATCCCCGATCAATTCGCGAATATCATCAAATTTCGACAAAGCGGCCTGCAGCTTCGGGTCTTCAGCTACAGCCTTCTCAACGGCTGCGGCTTCTTCAGGCGACAGTTCTCCTAACAGATAGGAGGTGAGGCGTGGATCTTCCGGAGTCAGTGTCATGGGCGAAACATGGGCGATGATTGATGATAAACCATGTTTCAGATTTTCAAATCGTTAGGCAGCAATTCTCCCATCCTTTTCAGGCCTGCGTGCAGATGGACTTTTGTTTGGGAGGAGGACAGTCCGGTGATTTTGGAAATCTCCAGAGCATTCATCCGTTGCTGGCAATGAAGAATGAGAACCTCCCGCTGTTTGATCGGAAGTTGATCGAGAAGCTGCATGATTTTGGTGAATCGCTCGTCTTGCAGAAACTTTTCATCTGCCGACAAATCCGGTCCGGCAACCCGCTGCCATCGGATCTCGTCCGGTGGCTGGCTAGGCTTTCCTTTCTGTGAAACCTGTAATGCCGCATCCCGGCCATTGATCAAAAGCCAGACTTTGAGATCGGTTTTTACTTTCGAAAAATCCTGCTGGCACAGGCGAATGAACGTGTCGCGAACGACAACCCGCGCACGCTCCGGGTCGCGCACAATCGTGATGACGTAGCTGATCAGCGCCGCCTGATATTTCTGCAGCGCAGCGCCGACAAATGCCTCGACGGAAATCTCCGTTTCCTTCGCGGGCGGAGCGCTGGAGCTTGCCGTTTTCTGGGGCTGGCCGGGGGACTTTTTCATATCAGCGGATGAAATATCCGAGATGTTCCAGCTCAAGTGCAAGATCGACGTTGTTCACCGTCACTTCTTCGGTCACCTCCAGAACGATGGGTGAGAAGTTGAGAATGCCTTGGACCCCGGCGTTGACCAGTCGATTGGCAATGGACTGCGCCGCCTCCACCGGCACGCAGAGGATGGCGAGTTTGATGGCGCGTTCCTCGATGAACTCCTCCAGCCGGTCGATCGAAATCACGGGAATCATCACCCCCCGGGCAATCGCCGCCTCAGGCATCGAGTCAAACGCGGCGACCACTTCGAAACCTTCGCGACCGAAACCTTGATAACGCAGCAAAGCCGAACCCAGATTACCCGCTCCGACCAAAATCACCGGCTGCAAGTGCTCGCGACCGAGCGTTTCACGGATGATGTTGGAAAGGATTTCTACCGGGTATCCCAAGCCACGGGTGCCGAATTGGCCGAAATAGGCGAGGTCCTTGCGCAGTTGCGCCGGTTTCACGCCAGCAGCCCTGGCAAGAGTCGTGGAGGAAACGGTCTCGACGTTGTTATCGTGCAGTTTTTGAAGACACCGGTGGTAAATCGAAAGGCGATAGATCGCCTTTTTCGGGATATCGATTTTACCAATTTTGTCCGGGTTTTCCACGAGATCGGCTTAAAGGGATTCCGGGTGTTGTAGCAGTTCGCAAACCCGTTTGAGCAACAAACCTGCGCCACCGCCATCGACGACGCGGTGATCGAAGGTGAGAAACAACCCGGCCTCGGTCGCAGGTAGGAACGCTTCCACCTGATCGCTCCAGACCGGTTTCTTCACCCCTGCCCCGATTCCTAAAATCAGGGTTTCATTGGGCAGCGGGATCGGCATGCCGGAAGTGAGTCCAAAGGTGCCGAAGTTGGTGACGGTCGCGATACCACCCTTGGTATCCGCCTCGGTGAGTCGTCGGCGGCGGGCGCGATCGACCAGATCATCGTAAATCGCAACGAGGTCTTTCAGCGGCAATTGGTCCACCTTGCGCAAAGTTGGAACCACCACTCCGTCATCGACTTGAACCGCCACCCCGATATCAAATGACCGTGGATGGACGATTTTTTCGCCGATGAAATAACCGGCGGTTTTCGGCTGCTCCGCCAGCGCCAAGGCAAACGCACGCAACAAGTAAAGAGTGAGGCCCGGTTTCGGGGATTGGGCCCGGCGATGATCCAGCACCCGATCCAGCAAGACTGGAATGCCGACATTTGCCAGCGGGCGGGTCCAACTGCGGCGCATCGCATCAGCCACCGCCAATCGCATCGGCGAGGCGGTCGAGCTTGGCCAATCCTGAAGATAGTCCAGGAAACGCTCCAAATCTTCAACGGTTACGCGACCGCCTGCTCCGGTTCCGACGACTGCGGAAATGTCCGCCTCCCGCAGTCCCATGTCGTCCATCCGGGCGCGCATGCGCGGCGAAATGTAATGCGCACCCATCGTTCCGGTCGGCACTGGCAAGCCCTTCACCGATGGCACGACTGCAGGCGCTTCCTCGTAGTCATCACCATCCACGGCGAAGTGGAGGTTGCTTTCCTTCGAATCGGAGGCCGCAGCTGACTGGCTGGGCATGCTGCGCTTCGCTTCCAGCGACTCCATCGTGTCCACGCCGGTGCGCGTCACCTCTTCCTCCGTCACTTCGAGTAAACCAAGAATACTGCCCACGGCGTAGGATTCGCCCTCAGTGGCACGGATTTCCGCAACGATGCCATTGCAGAGCGTGGTGACGCTCATCACGGCTTTGTTCGTTTCCACCTCAATGACTTCCTGGTCCGCCCAGACTTCGTCGCCCACCTTGACGTGCATTTGGACGACGGTCGCCTCGGCAATGGACTCGCCGAGCTGGGGCATGAGGATGGGAACGGTGGGCATCGCGAAAAAGTTCGAATTTCAGGTTTTCAGAAAGAAAGCAGTCGACGCAGCGCGTCACAAATCGATTCCGGTGTAGGCCGGTGGGCAGCCCAAAGTTTGGGATGGTATGGCACCGGGGTGTCACGGGCATTCAGCCGTTGCGGTGGCGCATCCAGCAGGTGGAACCCTTCTTCGGTCACCCGGGAAACCACTTCCGCCGTCACTCCGCCCCATGGGAAAGCTTCGCCCAGTGCTAACAGACGTCCCGTGCGGGCCACCGATGCAAGAACAGTGTCCATGTCCAGAGGCTTCACGGATCGCAAATCAACGACCTCGATCTCCCAGCCACTTTCTTCCAACAAACGGTCTGCCGCGCGGACCGCCTCGTGCACCATCGCGGAATACGCCACGACCGTGGCATGTTTGCCCGGGCGGGTAATGCGTGCCTGACCGATCGGCAGATGCTCGCCATTGATGGATTTCGCCTTCAGCCAGCGATAGAGAAACTTGTGCTCACAGTAGAGGACCGGGTCGTCCAGGGCGACGCCATCGATCAGCATGTGATAGGCATCGGAAACCGTGGCTGGAGTCAGCACGATCAATCCCGGATACTGAGCGTAAATGCCTTCCATGCTTTGGCTGTGGAAAGGTCCGGAACCGGGAGTGCCGCCGGAGGGCAATCGCACCGTGATCGGAATCGGCACGCCGGTCCGATAGTAATGGGTCGCCGCCTGGTTGACGATCTGGTTGAAAGCGATGGACGAAAAGTCCGCGAACTGCATTTCCACGATCGGCCGCATGCCTTCGATCGCGGCACCAATCGCAAGCCCGACCATCGCGTCTTCCGAAATCGGTGAATCAAACACGCGCCCCGGGAATGCTTCTGCCAAGCCTTTGGTTGCCTTGAACGCACCGCCGAAACTGGCGATGTCCTGGCCGTAAAGAAATACGCGTTCGTCCTCGCCCAGCAGCTTTGCCTGGGCTTCACGGATAGCGTCGATATAAGTTACACTCACTGGGCGATGGGTTGATTACCGGATTGGCAAAGGGGAAATCGGGTGGAAAGCGCGCTCCAGTCTTCCTGATAGGGATCCGGGGCTTGCTCCTGCTGCGCTTGCGCGACCGCCCGCTGAACCTCTTCAGCATTCTGCTCTTGCCAAGCCATGATTTCATCGACCGTCACAATTCCTCGGTCGGTCAGTTGCCGGATCGCCACTTCGATGCAATCGCGACCGTAATGCCCGGACCGAAGATCCTCCGGCACGTAGGAGCCATCATCGTGCTCACCATGCCCGGAAAGGCGTAAAACCTGTGCCACCACCATTTGCGGACCGTCGCCAGAGCGGGCACGGCGCACCGCTTCCCGCATGACAGTGGCGCAGGCGATCAAATCCGTGCCATCGACAGAAAATCCGCCCACGCCGTAACCGCGGGCCCGTTCGACCAGATCGCCACAGGCAAATTGGCGGTAGTTGGGAGTCGAATACGCAAATTGGTTGTTCGCCACCACCACGACCAATGGCAGTTTTTCCACCGCAGCCACATTGAGCCCCTCGTGGAACGAACCGGTCGAGGTCGCGCCATCGCCGACGCAGGTTGCGCCCACGGCCCTGCTCGTCGGGTCCTTGAGCCGCTTGGCGAAAAGCATCCCGGTCACCAACGAAACCTGTGAGCCAAGATGGGAAATCATCGCCGGCATGCCTTCCTTGGGTCGACCGCGGTGGATGTTGCCATCTCTGCCACGCATCGGCCCCTCGACCGAACCCAGATAGCTGCGGGTGCAATCCAGCAATGGCTCGCCAAATGCGATGCGCCCCGCCTGGTCCCGGATCAAGGCGGAGAATACATCCGTTTCCGGGTTCAGCGCGGTGCCCAAGCTGGCACTCACCGCTTCCTGCCCTTTTCCAAGGTAAACACCACCAACGATTTTCCCGGCTTTATACAAGCTGGACAGCTTGTTTTCGAGAATCCGAGAACGAAGCATCGAACGAAAAACCGACTTGAGAAACTCTGGGTCGATCAAGGGTTCTTGAGGAAACGATTGGTTATCCGGTTGAGGCACGGCAGCAGGCTAGGACATGGCGGCCATGGGCTGCAACCGCTTTCCCGATCCAGTCAGAAATCGCGTTGATTCCACGCAACCAGCTCGTCGTAACGAACTCCAGTGCCGCCAAATAAGTCCAACGCACTGCCCACGGTGACATCCACCTTGCCATTTCCAGCCTGCTGAACGGCTTCCACATCCTGCAGCGAGGCTGCGCCACCTGCATAAGTCATCGGAATTTTCCCCCAATTTCCCAGCAAAGCGACCAGATCCGCATCAATTCCCCGGCACAATCCCTCAACATCTGCGGCGTGAATGAGAAATTCCGCACAGTGAGGAGCCAGGGAATCGAGCGTTTCGGCGGAAATGGTCAAATCGGTCAGCGTTTGCCAGCGATTCATCGCCACAACCCACCCCTCCCCCACCTTGCGGCAGGATAAATCGATCACCAATCGTTCCGCGCCGATCGTTTGCACCAAATCCTCCAGCACCTGCGGCAGGAATTTGCCATTCGCATCGAACAAAGCCGAGGTAACGATCACATGGCTCGCCCCCGCATCCAGCCACTCCTTGGCATTGGATGCGTGAATTCCCCCACCGATCTGCAACCCTCCCGGCCAGGCACCCAGTGCATTTCTCGCCGCCTCATCATTTCCCGGTCCCAGTTTGATCACGTGGCCACCCGTCAGCGCATCGGCGCGGAATTTCTCTGCAAACGACGCCGGTGACTGATCCGATACGAAATTTTCCTTCGGCCCAGGACCGGAATCGGAGAGCGTGCCACCGACGATTTGCTTCACTTTGCCATCGTGGAGATCAATGCAGGGGCGAAATCGCGTCATAGAGGCAAAAAGACTGCGGATCCTCTCCACAGCGGCCAAGTGCTATTTTCAATCGGATCAAAACAAGCCATCGATCCTGATTTCGGCGATGCGTAAAATTACTAGAATTTGATCGACCAGATTACAAAATTTTGTATGATACGCTAGTGCTCATCATTCGGCTCCGGGTAAACCTGTCCCCCCCGAATTGGTCCGATGCGGATTCATGGCCGAACTTTGCCCAGTTCCCTGCCTTACTTAAATTTTCAAGCACATCGGCCGATTGGTTCATTCAGCCAATCCCTGACGAATCCGCATTTGCATTTCTGGGTGAACTGCACGAGGCGAACCTCTGGCAGGAACACTATGAATCGATCCTATTTGTCGCGCTGATCATCATCGTTCAGTTGGGATTGATCATCGGACTTCTGGCGGCGCGGAGAAAAGCCCGGCGTGCGGATGAAAGTCTCACCCTGGCAGCAGAAGCGGCACACATCGGCCTATGGCGGCGCGAAGCAAATTCCAGCCTGGTAGTTGCAACCGATCAGTTCCGTAAAATCTTTGATTTACCCACACTTGGTCCGCTCGATCTGAAACTGGTCCATCAGCGACTGCATCCGGACGATCGCGAGCGGGTCACCAAAGTCATCGAAGGTGCAGCCACCGCAGGTCAGGGATTCCGGCTGGAACACCGAATCGTATGTGATGATGGCTCTACCCGCTGGATCGCCTCCCATGGCAGATCCCAATCCGGTGGAAACAGTCGCGGATACTCCGCCCACGGCGCTTCCATGGACATCACCGATCGCTATGAGGCCGCAGCCACCGCGGATTTGCACCGGCAGGAGCTGGCCCACCTTTCCCGGATCTCCTCCCTGGGCGTCCTATCCGGCGCCCTGGCGCATGAGCTGAATCAGCCCCTCGGGATCATCCTGAGCAACGCACAAGCGGCGGAGTATTTGTTAGAATCCGATCACCCGGATCTGGGCGAATTGCGGGCGATGATCAGCGACATCATCCGCGAAGACTGCCGTGCTGGCGATGTCATCAAGCGCCTGCGTGCCCTGCTTCGCCGAGGCGATAAAAAACCGCAGCTGCTCAATGTAAACGAAAACGCTGAAGACGTCCTTCGGATCATGAATAGCGATCTGATTCGCCGCGGAGTTTCCATCACCACATCATTCGCCCACGAGCTACCGCCGGTTCTGATGGAGTCGGTGCAATTGCAACAAGTCCTGCTCAACCTCATCGTCAATGCCTGCGATGCGATGGAAAGAAATGATCCTTCCATGCGATCCATAACCTTGCGGACATTTACAAACGGCAGCGATGTCTGCATCGCGGTGCAAGATCGTGGCTGCGGCCTGCCCACCAATCCGGAAAACATCTTCCAGCCATTTTATACAACCAAACTCCAGGGCCTCGGCTTGGGATTGAGCATCTGCAGAACCCTGATCACCGCGCACGGTGGTCGACTATGGGCTGAACCGAATAAACACGAAGGCGCATCCTTCATCATCTCGTTACCGATGGCATCAACCTAAAAGAATGATCATGAAAACACCAACCATCGGTATTGTGGATGATGACCCTGGTATCGTTCAATCGCTCGGGCGGCTGCTAACAAATCGCGGATTTCAAGTTCATGGATTTCACTCTGCGGAGGAATTTCTCTGGAACCACCGCGAACCGGCACTGGACTGTGCCGTATTTGATCTCGAAATGCCGGGACTAGGAGGATTGGAATTGCAGGAACAACTCCGCAAAAAAGGAAACCTGCTGCCAGTCGTGTTTCTCAGTGGAGAAGGAGATATTCCCTCCACCGTTCGCGCCATGAAAGGCGGCGCGATCAACTTTCTAACAAAACCTGTCGATGCGGGAGAATTGCTCAACTCACTTCGGCTCGCTCTGATTCAAAGAAACCGTGAGAGGCTCGAAGCGCATGAACATGCCGAAATACGTGGCCGGTTCGAGAGCCTGACGCCACGAGAACAGGAAGTCCTCCGGCATGTTATTGCCGGCAGGCTGAATAAACAAATCGCGGCAGAGCTGGGGATTAGCGAGCAAACCGTAAAAATCCACCGCATGCATATCACCGAGAAAACAGGACTCCCTTCAGTCGCCGAATTGGTGAGAGCTGCGAGCGATCTGCACATCGAACCGGCACACTCGATAAATTAAACGATGGTAGTATTTTCATCGCCTTGAGAATACATTATCCACTCGAGATATGCCAAGGCTTCCGCCGGTCATCGCCATTCTCGACGACGAAGAGAACATGCGAATCGCGCTCCGTCGGCTTCTAGCGCCCCGGGGATTTGATATTGTGCTCTTCGCCAACGGCACTTCCTTGATTGATGCGGTGGGAGACAAATGCATTTCAGCCATCATACTCGATCTTCACATGCCAGTGATGAATGGATTTGATATCCTTGAAAGCATGTCAAAAATCCCCAACCCACCTCCAATCATTGTCATCACCGGCCACGATCAAATTGGAAATGCCGAGCTCGTCAATCAGCTAGGTGCCCATGCCTATCTGACAAAACCCATCGATCAGGCACCACTTCTTGAAATTTTGGGAAATTTATTTGGCAATCCTCCAATGACATATTCGAATTGATAAAACCAAGGTTCTATATCCATGAATGGCGAAACGCATGAAAATGCCATTCAATTATGAGAACCATGATCCATGGCCTTCTCGTGGCATTTGCCACGTCCGCCTTAGGTGAAGAGTCAGATCTGGCAAAGCAGCTGGCAAACCCGGTTGCCTCGCTGATCAGCCTGCCAATCCAGAGCAATTATGATTTCGGCATCGGTCCAGGCGATGGCACACGGTGGACCACCAATATCCAGCCGGTCATACCATTCGAGTTGACGGAACACTGGAATCTGATCTCACGGACGATTCTACCGGTGATTGATCAGCAAGGGATAACACCTGGTGGCTCCAGTGATGAGTTTGGCCTGGGAGATACGGTGCAAAGCTTCTTTTTCTCACCAAAAGTGAGCGATCCGATCTGGGGACTAGGCCCGGTTTTCCTAATCCCGACCGCTACCGATTCGGTCCTTGGTTCTGAAAAATGGGGCACTGGTCCTACCGGCGTAGTGTTGAAGCAATCTGGATCCTGGACCTATGGAATGTTAACCAATCATCTCTGGAGCTTCGCGGGAGACGGAAACCGTGACGATGTGAATGCTACATTCATCCAGCCGTTTGCCAGTTATATCACATCCACCAAAACCACCTACACGGCCAATCTCGAATCGACCTATGATTGGAATCATTCAGAATGGACGGTTCCAATCAATCTGGTCGTGAGCCAGCTGGTCACCATCGGCAACCAGCCAGTGCAGTTTTTTGGCGGAGTCCGCTACTATCTAGACAAACCCAGCGGCGGACCTGAATGGGGGCTGCGATTTGGCATAACTTTCCTATTTCCCAAGAGCTAAATCGAATCAGCAAATGATCACAACCATTTCGAATCCATCACCAATATTCCAAGTCACGAAAAATTCGGGAAATATGAAACAATCTCAACAAGTTCATTCAATCAAGAATCCAAAAAACAGCATCATGAAAAGTAGAACAATGATTATAGGTCGACTCATTATAGCAGCGACGATCGCAATCGCCGCCACAGGCTCGGGACAGGACAAGAAGCCAAACATCCTTGTCATCATGGGAGATGATGTCGGCTACTGGAATCTCAGCTATAATAACAATGGCATGATGGGATTCAAAACTCCAAACATCGACCGCATCGCACATGAAGGCATCCGTTTCACCGACTACTATGCGGAACAATCGTGCACGGCCGGTCGCGCAGCTTTCATCACCGGTCAAATGCCGGTCAGGACCGGAATGACGAAAGTCGGCATCCCTGGCTCAACACTCGGCATCCAAAAAGAAGACCCAACCCTTGCTGAGCTACTGAAACCGCTCGGCTACGCCACCGGTCAATTCGGAAAAAACCACCTCGGTGATCTCGATGAATTTCTTCCAACGAATCATGGATTCGACGAGTTCTACGGAAATTTATATCACCTGAATGCGGAGGAAGCACCTGAACATCCGAATTATCCGGCAAGCGCAGAATTCAGGAAAAAATTTGGCCCACGCGGCGTGATCCGATCGTCATCCGATGGTAAAATCGAAGACACAGGCCCACTTACGAAAAAGCGCATGGAGACGGTGGATCAGGAATTTCTTGATGCCGCCGGAGACTTCATCGAGCGACAAGTCAAGGCCGACAAGCCGTTCTTTTGTTGGTTCAACACGACACGCATGCACTATGTCACCCACCCGCCAGATGAGTATAAAGGCAAGTCAGGTTTGAATTTTTATGCCGATGGGATGATTCAACACGATGACCAGATCGGCATGCTTTTGAAAAAACTGGATGATCTTGGAATCGCGAAGGACACCATCATTATTTACACCACCGATAACGGACCCCACTTCAATATGTGGCCGGATGGCGGGATTACTCCCTT
Source organism: Luteolibacter pohnpeiensis (assembly GCF_016595435.1). GTDB lineage: Bacteria > Verrucomicrobiota > Verrucomicrobiia > Verrucomicrobiales > Akkermansiaceae > Luteolibacter > Luteolibacter pohnpeiensis. The sequence goes on along the minus strand of NZ_JAENIJ010000001.1, from coordinate 178,389 downwards.
CCGTGGCGAGAAAAACACAAACTGGGAAGGCGCATATCGAGTTCCATGCATCGTGCGCTGGCCCGGTAAAATTCCGGCAGACGCCGTATTGAACGGGATCTTTGGAAGCAACGATTGGTTGCCTACCCTCATGGCGGCCGTGGGAGTTCCTGACATCAAGGAGAAATTGCTCACCGGATATAAGGTTGGCGACATGAATTACAAAGTTCATCTCGATGGTTACAACCTTCTGCCATTTTTGTTAGATCCTACAAAAGCGGACCCACCGAAGGTGATCAAAGATCAAGAAGGCACTGCAACTTCACCAGAATGGCCGCGCCATGAATTCTTCTATTGGAACGATGATGGTCAGCTTGTCGCAATGCGCTACGATCGCTGGAAATTTGTTTTCATGGAGCAACAGTCGAGCAAGTTCGGTGTGTGGATGTATCCCTTTGTCTCCTTGCGGATTCCCCTGATTTTCGACCTTCGCATGGACCCGTTCGAACGCGCGCAACACAATTCAAATACGTATTACGAATGGATGGAGGGTGTAATGCAGTTCGCTGGTGGAGCCAGCCAGGCGATTGCCGGAAAGATGGTTGCCACCTTCAAGGATTTCCCTCCTCGTCAAAAACCCGCTTCATTCAATCTGGACGAAGTCATGGGCAAGCTTAGCTCAGGCGCTGAAGGAAAATGATTTGTTATAAATCCCCATAGACCCTCCCAACGGAGGGTCGAAACCCTGATCCATCAGCAATGCGATGAAGAACTTCATTTGCCTCTGTCTGGTTCTCAGTTCTGCCCTGTTGCAAGCTGATCCTCTACCTTCATGGCGGCAGACACCATCAAAGCTAGCCATCGTGTCATTCGTTGAAAAGGTAACAACCGCAGGCTCAAAAGACTACGTTGACCCCAGCCAGCGCATAGCAGTGTTCGACAACGATGGCACTCTGTGGGCTGAACAACCGGTCTATTTTCAGGCACTGTTCTTGTTAGATCGGATCAAACAACTCTCACCCAAACATCCGGAGTGGGCCGAACAAGAACCATTCGCCACCGTACTCCGCGGAGAACCCGAGAAGATCCTGTCTGCGGACGAAAAATCGCTCGTTGCATTAGCGATGGCCACGCACGGCAATCTAACGGATGACGAATTCAAAATTGTTGTCCGCGATTGGTTAAAATCCGCCAGGCATCCGCAGACCGGACTGCCATTTACCGAAATGGTCTATCAGCCAATGTTAGAACTACTGGCCTACCTGCGTGCCGAGCATTTTAAAACCTTCATCGTTTCTGGAGGTGGAATTGATTTCATCCGCGTATTTGCAGAAGAAACCTACGGAATCCCACCGGAACAGGTCGTAGGAACTCGGAACAAGGCAAAATACGAAATACGTGATGGCACACCAGTCATTGTCAAACTCCCTGAGCTTGACTTCATTGATGACGGACCGGGTAAACCCGCAGGCATCCACTTGCACATCGGCCGTCGACCAATTTTTGCCGCAGGGAATTCTGATGGAGATTATCAAATGCTCGATTGGACGACCTCTAGTGAAGGAGCACGGTTTGGCATGATTCTACATCACAATGATGAAGATCGTGAATTTGCCTATGATAGAAATTCCTCGATTGGTAAACTCGACAAGGCCTGGACCGATGCCGAAACGAAATACTGGACGGTCGTGGACATCAAATCCGACTGGAAAACGATTTTCCCTACCAGCTCCTCAAAATGAGTGCTCGTGAGGCATTCCGGATGATCGAAGCCGAAATGAACAAGGCGATCATTGGACAAGAGCAGGTCGTTCAGCGCATGCTGATAGCACTTCTCGCCAACGGCCATTTGCTCATGGAAGGACTACCCGGTGTGGCAAAAACTCGCTCCATCAAAACCCTTTCTAAACTGATCGAAAGTAGTTTCGGGCGAATTCAATTTACCCCTGATTTGCTTCCTTCAGATGTCACAGGATCGGATATCTATCGTGAACCCACTGCTTCATTCGAATTCCAGCAAGGTCCGATTTTCTCCAATTTGATACTTGCTGATGAAATCAACCGCGCTCCCGCGAAGGTACAGTCTGCTTTGCTAGAAGCGATGGAGGAACGCCAGGTGACGGTCTCGGGGAAAACCCATTCACTACCGAAATTATTCTTGGTCATGGCAACTCAAAATCCGATCGAGCAGGAAGGCACGTATCCGCTGCCAGAGGCACAAATGGACCGCTTCATGTTATATGTGAATGTCCCTTACCCTGATGCTGAAAACGAAGCCTCGATCTTAAGGCTTATCCGAAGTGAAACCACGACCAGTCCACCTCCCATCGCTCCAATCAGTCAGGATTTGGCATTCAGCGCGCGCGATGAGGTGAACGCCGTTCATGTAGCGGAAGCTGCCGAAACCTACATGGTCGATCTGGTACTTGCGACTCGAGAGCCATCAAAAATCAACAAAGATCTCGGTAGGTGGATACGCCTGGGTGCAAGCCCCAGAGGAACGCTTGCACTCGATGCTGCCGCACGTGCCCACGCATGGCTTCATGATCAAGATTTCGTCAGTCCCGATGATATTCGTGCAGTCGCCCCTGCGTGTTTGTCCCACCGGATTCACCTTTCCTACGAAGCTGAAGCAGAGGGGAGATCCCGCACTGCGGTAATCGATGAACTTTTGCAGCATGTCATTGCCCTCTAGTCATGAGCAAAGCACTTGTAACTATAACTCTCAACCATCTGCTTGGGCTGAAAGCAGATGCTCATGGATTTTCATTCACGAAAAATCAGCCCGCGAACTCGATTCTATCGGGACGCCACGCTTCACGCTTGCGAGGTCGAGGACTTACTTTTGAGGAGCTTCGCCTATACCATCCAGGTGACGATGTTCGAAGCATCGATTGGCGGGCGACAGCCAGATTGCGCTCGCCTCATGTCCGCGTTTACACTGAAGAGCGTGAACGCCCTGTCCTTGTGATAGTCGATCAGCGCGCCACCATGTTCTTCGGGAGCCGCCGTGCCATGAAGTCGGTCGCTGCAGCAGAATTGGCAGCACTCGTCGCATGGCGAGCCATTCAGGCGGGAGAACGAATTGGTGGTTTGATTTTCAATGATTCGGAAATCACAACCATTCGCCCGAATCACGGCCATTCCCAGGCGATGCGTCTGTTCCAGCAAATCGTTCGATACAATCAAGATCTAACGGATAGACGGGAACCAGAAACCACAATCTCTCTGAATTCCGTGCTGCAATCGGTTCTCCAAATTGCACATCACGATTATCTAATCATTCTCATTTCAGATTTGGAAGGAGCGGATGATCTAACCCATCAACTCACCATCAATCTGAATGCTCATAACGATCTGATCATCGCTGCGGTATACGATCCGCTAGGAGCCCAAATAAAAGGCAGCTCAGGAATGCGCGCTACTCAGAATGGGCATCTGTGGCAAATCCCTCAAGAGCGGTCATTTCAACAAAACTTCCAGAGATCCTTTCAGCAACTGGCTGAGAAATGGACCAGAATTTTCCGAGGTCTACGCATCCCGATTTTTCCAATCAGCACATCCGAACCCGTAATCGATCAATTGAGAGAATCTTTAAGAAGCCATGTCTGATCGTACCACCAGCCTTGATCGATTGCACGATATCGTTGAGCCACCACCCGTCGGCTGGTGGCCACTCGCACCAGGCTGGCTTATGCTTGCATTGGTCGTCCTGATCATTGGCATCTATTTTCTTTTAAAGAAATACAGGCATTGGAAATCTTCCGCATATCGCCGGGAAGCCATTCGCCAGATCAAGATAAGTGAATCAGCAAATACCATCGCCTGCATCTTGCGAAGGACCGCACTTGCGATAGCACCGCGCACGACTCTTGCAACAGTCTACAACGACCAATGGGTCGACTGGCTAGCGGCACAAACATCGATTTCAGTTCCACCTAGAGTTCAGAAAATCCTCGGCACTGATCTTTACCAACGATCCATCGCGCTTTCCGAGGTCAGCATTCTACGCGATTTTGCGATCGAATGGATTCATACCCATCGCACGCCATGTTGATCTTTGCTCACCCTTGGCTTTGGTTTTTTCTGCCACTTCCTTATTTGGTTCGGCTCCTACCAGCCAGTTCTAACAAGGCTCAAGCCGTTTGGGTGCCGTTCGGTGCACGGCTTCAGCAGGCCATGGCTTCAAATCCAACTCAACAAGTCAAAAGCCAATTCAAGTGGCTTACTCCCATTTTGATATGGGTCTGTGCCGTGGCAGCACTTTGTCGCCCACAATGGATAGGAGACCCCGTCGAAAAAATCATTCCCACACGGGACCTACTCCTGCTTGTCGATCTATCAGGATCGATGGACCAGGAGGATTTTAACAACGCTTCCGGTGAGAAGGTTGATCGACTTAGCGCCGTCAAAGAAATCGTCGGCGATTTCGTAATAAAGCGAAAAGGTGACCGAGTTGGACTCGTCGTTTTTGGCGATTCACCGTTTCTGCAAGCTCCATTCAGCACTGACTTGGCTTTATCACGCCGTTTACTGGATGAGTCTGCGGTGGGCATGGCTGGTCCAAGGACCGCGTTAGGCGATGCAATCGGACTTGGAATCCATCTTTTTGACGAATCGAATGCGCCTGCGAAAACCATCATCGCACTCACCGACGGGAACGATACAAAAAGCCAGGTTCCTCCAATCGAAGCTGCAAGGATTGCAGCACAGCGAGACATTCGGATTCACACCGTAGCGATCGGAGACCCTGGCACTGTTGAGGAAGACAAACTTGATCTCGATTCACTCGAACAAGTTGCACAAAATACAAACGGCCAATTTTACTTCGCTGCAAACCGAGAGGAACTCGAAGGAATTTACCATGAATTGGATCAGGTCGAGACCCGAAAAATAAGAACGGTAAGCCATCGTCCCAAGCTTGATCTATTCCATCTGCCTCTATCACTTTTGATATGCATATCATTGGGTTCAAAGTGGAGGATAACTAGATTTCGTCGAGAACCTGTACAAATTCATCGATCGCTCCGTGTCGATCCACGAACAGGCCAATTGCTCACAACTCCATGACAATTGTGAACTTCCATTTCCTGCGACCGGAAGCATTCTGGCTATTGCCAATATGTCTAACAATCTGGTGGTTTTGGAGAATCAAGACCGATCCACTGGAGGGTTGGCGAAGGCAAATGGATTCCGAGTTACTTGCAGCTCTTACCTATCCCAGAAATTCACGGCGTTCGCTAAATTGGCCACTTCTGGCTTTCTGGTTTATGACCATCTCCGCCATCGCAGGGCCAACATGGAAGAAAAAACCAGATTCATTTGCAGGCGATGAGAGCCCATTGATGATCCTCCTCAAAGCAGATCGCTCCATGGAGGTGGCAGACCCAGCACCTTGCCGGATCGAACGCGCTAAGCTGAAAATCAAAGATCTCGCAAGAGCCAGGAAAGGACAGCCGTTGGGCTTGATCGTTTACGCTGGCAGCGCTCACCTCGTTCTGCCACCGACTAAAGACACTTCCGTGGTCGCGGAGATGGCAGCAGAAATATCGCCAGACATTCTCCCATCAGCGGGGGACCGGCTGGATCTCGCCATAACTCTCGCAGGAGAAATTTCACCAGGAGGAACGCTTCTGATTCTCTCAGATGGTTTGAATCAAGATGATGGATTAGCCGCGAAGGCATTTGAGAAAGCAGGCTCTCCTAAAACACAGATCCTGGCAGTAACATCTACTTTATCCGAGTCATTCTATTCTCTGAGAAAATCGATCCATGCGGATTTGTTTGAGATGAGCAGCGATGACGCTGACATCGAACAAATCATCAAGTCATCGAAGCATGCCACGATCGCAGACGTAGAGCAGAACAAAGAGCAATGGCAAGAAGCCGGGTATTATCTGACTCCAATAATTTGTGCATTCGCCTTGCTCCCCTTCCGACGAGAAACCTCAGCTCAAATTACCGAATGAAAGCAGGGCTTCTATGGATGGCTTTTAGCTGGTCTACGCTCTGGCTCACACGAGATCAGCTCGCAACCATGCATTATAAGAATCGCATGTTTCAACAAGCAGCTGAGGAATTCCAAAACTCCAATTGGAAGGCAGCAGCTCATTATCGAGCTGGCGATTTCGAGCAGGCTGAATCCTTCTATTCACCATTTCACACTCCAGAATCTGAATACAATCGCGGGAACTGCTTCGTCCTGTTAGGTCGATATCAGGATGCAATTCAATGTTACCGCAACGCCCTTGAAGTCAGACCCAACTGGATTCAAGCAATAGAAAACCTAAGTTTAGCAGAAGCAAGATACGAACAATTAAAGCAGACAGGAGGCGATCTGGGAGATCAAAGAGTCGGCGCGGATGAAATTGTCTACGATAAATCGCATAAAGCCGGAGAGGAGAGCGAAATTGATGATTCTACGACGTCCACACCGGAATCGGCACAAGCATTGTGGTTGCGGCGAGTTCAGACCAAACCGGGCGACTTCCTTAAAGCTAAATTCGCCTATCAGCTGGCAATCAAAACGGAGGGATCGCCGTGAAACCTCTCGTCTCGATGTTCATTTTTTTCGCATGCAAGTGCTACGCTGAGAATCTGATTGGGGCTCGGATCGTGTGCAATCAGTCGACCGCATGGACCGGACAATGCATCCCATTCGCGATTGAACTACGTGCGCCAGGCAATTTCAAAGGGACACCAGTATTTGATCTACCCGAAGTATCCAACACGATTATTCTTCCCACAGGAAGTCCAGTGTTGGGTTCGGAAAATCAAAATGGCACAGAAGTTTTCGTCCAACGCCATTCATTTCTACTTTTGTGGCAGGAAAATGGTTCGCTTGAAATACCACCAATCAGAGCACGTTTCAGTCATCAAAACGGGTATACGGGCCCAATTCTAGACACCTCCCAGGAAACCGAATCGTTAAGCTTAAAAATACAGCGCCCACCTAACAGCGCAAACTTCGATTCCATCATAACTACGGATTCTCTGATCATCGAAGAAAGGTGGGAGAAGCCAAAGGGACCACTGAAAAGCGGTGACATCTTGAAGCGCATCATCACCCAGCGTGCCTCGAAGATGACAGCCATGGCTTTGATGCCTATCCCATTAACTGCGCCCGATGGGATCCGTGTCTACGACGAAAATCCGAAAGTAGAAGATCAATTCGTCCGAGGAGAATCCACAGCCGAACGCATCGATACACTCACCTACCTCATCCAAAAATCTGGTGATTACACCTTACCCGGGATTGAGTTTCATTGGTGGAATCCCGGATCACTACAAATGGAATCGAAGAAACTATCTTCGATATCCATCACCGCGTCAGCTCCATCATCCAAAACTTTATCCCGACCATTCAATCATCGCACTTGGCTCTTATTTGCATTGCTACTTATTACGACAACCATCGTATTCCGAAGCCAATTCGCGAAGTACGTTCATACGACGCTTCAGATTATCTATCCGATCCGCAAGAGAGTCAAACGACGGTTGATTCGTTCCTGTCGTAAGAACCGTGTCGATCAAAGCCTGAAATACTGGGGTAAATTTCAGCATCTTCACCCAGACTTCGTTCCTGGCCCTCGATTGCTTCATGAAATCAAGGAGCTCCAGCGGAGGAAATACGGCCGTAATACCACCACTAAACCATGGTCAGGCACGGCCATGGCCGAACTCATCTCGATCTCGATGCCATCACACCGCTCAAGCAAATTTCCAGTCGCACTTCCGAAACTCAACACCCAATGAATCGAAAACATGAAAACAATATCAACATTTGTGTTAGGTGGATTAGCACTAGCGATACCCTTTTCACTACTGCCATCATCCGAAGACGTTCCGAAGAGATCAGAGCACAAGAATGAATCTCCGCCCGGCATGATATGGATCAAAGGTGGCGAGTTTACCATGGGGAGCGACCAAGAAGGGGTCCGGCCCGATGAAAAGCCAGTACACAAGGCATCGGTCGATGGATATTGGATCGACGAACATGATGTCACCAATTCGGAGTTCAAGAAGTTTGTCGACGCAACCGGATACAAAACCACTGCAGAACGACCTGTGGATTGGGAGTTATTAAAAACCCAAGTACCACCCGGAACTCCGAAACCACCACAGGAACAACTGATGCCTGGCTCGTTGGTTTTCACACCACCGGATGGCCCGGTCGATCTGAAGGATATGAGTGGATGGTGGACATGGATTCATGGCGCGGATTGGAAGCACCCAGAAGGCCCCAAGAGTAACCTGGATGGAAGATGGAATCATCCCGTGGTTCAAGTTTCCTGGGATGATGCTGCCGCTTATGCCAAATGGGCAGGCAAACGGCTTCCGACCGAAGCCGAATGGGAATTCGCTGCACGTGGTGGTCTTGAAGAAGCACGCTATGCATGGGGCAATGAATTCCGGCCGGAAGGAAAATTTATGGCGAACGTCTGGACAGGGAAATTTCCGTATCTCAATACCAAAGAAGATGGGTTCATCGGAACGTCACCAGTAAAATCATTCCCCCCGAATGGCTATGGTCTTTATGACATGTCTGGCAATGTATGGAACTGGGTGAGTGATTGGTATCGCCCGGATACGAATGCGCGAATGGCGATGATGCCTTCGTGTCATAATCCGGAAGGACCCAGCCAAAGTCTTTCTCTGGTCAACTCTTATCAAGAAGAACGCGTCACAAAAGGCGGATCATTTCTCTGCCACGTTGATTACTGCGAGAGCTACCGTCCTTCAGCCCGTAGGGGCACACCACCCGATACCGGAACAAGTCATATCGGTTTCCGTTGCGCGATGACGCCTGCCAATTGAACCAAAGCTCTATACCCATTGACTGAAAAAAATCATAAAACCTATGAGAAATCAAATCGCCAAGAGGACCACCATATTGATGCTGTATTAAAACAGACTAAGCATGAAATACCGAATCACATATGCCATCATGGGGGCTACCTGCCTCGGTATGTTGCAAGCCGAGGAAGGTGGTGCTGGTCACTACATTCCAGGATCCATGTCGACCCTTATCGACCTACCACCTACGACACCAGGTTGGATTACAGAGGTGAGCTGGCTCCACTATCAGGGAGATGCCTCCGCCTCTCGGGCCATCCCCATTGGTGGACTACTCGTAGGAAATTTGGATGCCACCAGTGATGCCCTTCTACTGGGCGGTTTTCATACATTCGAAAATCAGATTGCTGGTGCCTGGTACAGCATTGGTATGTTCGTCCCTTGGGTATGGATGGAAGCAGATGCCAGCTTGTCGTTAGGTTCTTTGAATACTCACATCCATGATCATGAAAGCGGACTCGGCGACATCGCTGTCCTCCCGCTTCTGATGGGCTGGAAATGTGGAGAATGGCAATACAATGCAGCTTTGCCGATCTACACACCCACAGGAGAGTATGAGAAAGGCCGACTCGCCAACCCAGGCAGGAATCATTGGACCTTTGATCCTACCGTCGGCATATCCTATAGTGGCAGCCAATCGCTAGTGAATTCCTCCTTCCATACTGGATTCTCTATCAATACTGAAAACAAAGATACCGATTACAAGAGCGGGACGGTTTGGCATAATGAGTTCAGCGTCCAGAAGCTATACACTGCGGGTTCTGGTCTGTTAGGTGTAGGTTTCAATGCCTTCTATTACCAACAAATCACGGGTGATAGCGGCGGTGGGGCGAATTTAGGAGATTTTGAAGGGCGGACGATTGGAATAGGTCCCGTTCTAACATTCCTATTTCCACGCGCCGAATCCAACTTTGTTGGAGAAATCCGGTAGCTACCTGAAATCGATACCACTCGGCGCCTGGAAGGCGATTACATCTGGGTGAAACTTGTTTATCAGTTTTAGAACCCCAAACGGAACGACCAGATGAAATTTTTAACACTACTCACTTTTCTGGTCGTTCCCCTCCATCTATCAGCACAGGAAGAAGAGTCAGACATCGAAGAGCTGAAAAAAACAGCGAATGCATTCGTCATCGCTTACAACCATCGAGATGCTGAATCCATCGCGAATCTTTTCACCCCATCAGGCGAACTCATTGATTTATCGGGTGAGGAAATCATAAGTGGGCGTGAAGATCTCAAACACCACTATGAAGAGATTTTCACATCTGAACTTCCCCCCACGATTGCGATAGAGGTTTCCTCAGTCCGCCTTGTCGGTTCTGGCTTAGCGATCGAAGACGGAACGGTCCATTTAACGCCACCAGCTGAAGATGCCACTCCACGTTCCATCGCTTACACCGCAGTCCTGGCGAAAGGAACCCAAGGCACCTGGCAAATTGCAAGTAGCCGCAGTCTAAAAGATATCACCGATGCCGCCGGGCAGCTCGCTGATGTGGCAGCCACTTTCATGGGTGACTGGACTGCCATGACTACCGATCACTTGCAAATCGAGTTCAGTTTTGAATGGGATCTAACAGGAAAATTCATCATCGGCCGCATGTTGACAAGTTCTCCTGACACAGAGGCATTGGAAAGCAACATTCGCATCGGGTGGAACGCTGCGAAAAGATCCATCGTCTACTGGATTTTTGATTCTGAAGGCGGAGAAATCGAAGGCAGCTGGTCCTCCACCGAAACTGGATGGCTTGTTAGATCGGAGGGAGCTACCGCGGATGGAGAAACCTACAGCGCCAACCAAGAAGTGTTCGCACAAGATGAGAACACCATCCTTTGGAAAGCAACACAACGCCTAATCGATGGACAAGTCCAACCGGATAATGAACTGCGACTAGTGCGCAAACCTCCACAACCGGGAGAGAACTAACAATTTCATGATATTATGAAAATTCTCCACACCGTGGGTCATCTATTCCTCTCCCTGGTTCTGTTGTCCGCAGAAATCGAAGCTCGGGGAGAAAGCCGTTTCAAGGGCGCGGATGGAAGTCGCAAGAAACCCACCCCACCCCAGCGATCAAGCAATCAACGAAGGTCCCCCATGACCGGATCGAAAATCGTTCGACCTAAAACGAAACCCACTCAAAAACCCGCACAGCGCCCGCAGACCCGTCCAAGCACCAAACCTGCTACCAAGCCGATCCAGCGTCCCGAACTGCAAAAGCCTGATACACACCCGAGCAAGATTCCTGATCGGAATCCCATTAAAAAACCTACCAGTAAGATCCCGGATCGAGGTGATGGAGCCCCGAATAGACGCCCTGTGATCAAGCAACCTGGTAAGACGAAGCCAGCAACACTCCCTGGCATGGTCACTTACCCCAAACATCCATCTAACAAAAAACCGGGCGATACGATCAAGTTCGACCGAGATAAGATTAACATTTCCAGGGATCGCAACAACCTTCACATCGATCAAATCAACATCGGACGTCGGAACGTTGGACTAAACCGGCCAAATACGCTTCCAGCGCGAAAGCCCGATTGGAATCCCAACAAATGGGGAGGCAACAAAGGTGTTTGGGGCAATCGAATATCCGTCGGAAACGACATCAACATCAAGATTGATCGTCACTTTCAGAATAATCAGAACTTTTCCTACCGACCAGATTACTGGGGATCCCGTCCGTGGTGGGGCGCAGGAGCTTATCATGACTGGCATCACGGCCATTGGAATTATGGCTGGAACAGTCACTACTATCACCATCACTGGTGGTATAATGACGACGATTTTGCTTCAGGTTTCATGTGGGGTATCGCGGTTTGGAGCCTTGGCAACATGATTTATGACATGGGATATCAAAGCTATCACAATCCCTACCCAGCGCCACCGGTTCAAAATACTTACATTACTTATACCGAGCCCGTTTCCGTTGCGGCCGCTTCACATCCTCCCGGGGATGAAGGGGAAGTCGCATTGGCGGAGGAAAAATCCGATACTGCTCTGACACGATCGATGGATGCTTTCAAAAGCGGCGACTATTCCGCCGCTTCAAAAGCGATTGATGAAGCACTAGCTTATACTCCATCAGATGTCACCCTTCATGAATTCAGGGCACTTGTCTTTTTTGCTCTGGGCAAATACGCAGACGCAACTGGAATACTCAATCCGGTCCTGGCATCCGGTCCTGGTTGGAGCTGGGATACGATGATTGGATTCTATCCCACGGAAAGCGAGTATGATACCCAACTGCGCAAACTCGAAGCCTATGCGAAGAACTCGCCTGACCGTGCAGATGCGCACTTTTTGTTAGGATACCACTACATGGTATGCGGACATATGGAAGAAGCTTATCAGGAATTCGAGATAACGACAAAACTTCAACCCGCAGACTCGATCGCCCTTCAACTGCGTGATCTAACAAAAAACTCCCTTCCTGACGCTGGAGAACCCGAGTCTGGCATGATCACCGAAAGTCAACCGTCACCCATTCCAAGTGAAAAACTGGTTGGCACCTGGGTGAGTGATCGCGGTCCAGATGGAAAGATCTTCTTCACCCTACAGGAAAGCGGAGACTATCTGTGGAAATACACTTCCCCATCCGGAGACAACGAACTCTCGGGCACTTACGGCCTTGATGACAAGGGCTTGTTAATTCTCACAGCTGATGATTCACAAATGGTTTCCGCGGTCACTCTCAACGACGACAACCATTTTCATTTCAATCTCATTGGCGCGCCAGATGGCGACCCCGGACTGGAATTCACCAAAAGCTGACTGCGATTGATTCGCTATCATAACCATCGTGACGGATTTACTAAAAGCCATCAGATCAACTCTTCTCACGGGATTATTCATCGTGCTACCTGCTTGGCTTGCGATCTTGCTGGCAATCAAATTACTGATTCACTTAAACATCCTGATTAGGCCCATCAGTGTCGCGATGCCGAAACAAATCAGTCATCCTCTGCCATGGGCGATTTTGCTTTTTGTGATGATCTGTTTCGCCATTGGGCTGCTTTTTCATACCACACTGGGTAAAATCGTCGGCAGATCATTAGAAAAAGGCCTGCTCGAAAAAATTCCTGGCTATCCCCCTCTCCGCTCAATCGCCAGGCAATTATCAGACTCGAGTTCCTGCGCGAATTTCCAACCGGTGCTTGCTGAAGTGGAAGACGGCTGCCTGACACCTGCATTGCTTGTAGAATCCCATCAAGGAGGACTTAGCACGATTTTTATCCCGTCCGCCCCCACTCCACTCGCTGGTGCCATTTTCATCATGCCATCCCATCGGGTACATCCAGCTGAAGTTCCAATCACCGAAATTTTCAAATGCGTTAGCAAATGGGGGGCAGGTTCCGGCGCTATCCTCGCGAGCTCACCGCATTCAACGGCCGCAAGCGATCAACGTTTTATGCAATCTCCATGATTAGTGAATTCGTTTCACGTATCTTTATGAACCAATGGTCCATTCTCATAATCGTTACCGGAATTCTGTTAATCCTTTCAGAAATTGGGTTTCGATTCGGCAATTCTGCCAAACAAAAGAACCCGCAAGCAGATGTGAATAATGGCAGCACACAGGGCGCGGTTCTGGGCTTGTTAGGTTTATTGCTTGGTTTCAGCTTCGCGATGGCAGTAGGACGATATGACAATCGTCGGTCCCTCGGTGTCGATGAAGCGAATGCCATTGGTACCACTTGGCTACGGACCGATCTCCTAACTGAAAGCAGGAGTCGGAAGGCGAAGAAATTACTTCGCCAATATACAGAGCTACGTCTCGAATCGATTGAAAAATCGACGGACCTGGATCGAATGAAATCATTGGTCATGGAATCCAGCAAAATTCAAAATGAGCTTTGGCAAATTGCCATGGATTCCGCAGTCGAAAAACCTGGCCCTGTAATCATGGGGTTCATCAATTCATTGAACGAAATGATCGATTTGCAAACCAGCAGGATCGCTGCCGCACGAAATCATGTTCCAGCTGCGGTTTGGATTTTGCTGATCGTTGTCGCAGGCTGTGGTGCTTGGGCCAGTGGGTTTAGCTCAGGCACCACACAGCAGCGATCAGCATTTAACCAAATCGTTTTTCCAGTCCTTGTTGGCATCGTCGTCACTCTGATTTCTGACATTGACCGGCCTCGCAAAGGACTCGTCGCTCTGAGCCACGAACCATTGCGTGAACTCTACGAGTCCATGCAACCATGACCTCCAACCGCTTCATGAAACTGTCCATTCTTCTCCTGATTCCGATGTTGCTGGTCGATGCGAAAGGCCAGCCATCTCCTCCATTTGAAGAGCCAACAGTGGTGCATGCATCAGATTTGTTAGAGCAAGAGATTCTTCGTGGAGAAGCATACCGCGTGCGTGATCTCGTCGTCACCGATGGCTACCTTGCACACTTTTCGATCGACTCAGACTTTGGTACTTTTGATGCCATCGGCGTTCCACAGGCACGAAGACGAATTGTAGAAATTGCTGCAATCAAGAGGTTAGTCGAGACCAGCAAAAGTGACTTGTTTGCGGAAGGCATGCGGCGTTCTATCGAGCAGCCGATTGATGCGGTGAAAAACATCGTGGCGCATCCTATCGATTCAGCCAAGGAAGCACCTAAAACGGTTGGTCACTTTTTCACCAAGGTTGGCAAGTCAATCAGTCGTGGAGCGCAAAAAGTCAATCAGCAGGTTCAGGATGCCAGGGAAAACGATGTAGATTCCGCTACAGTCGCCAAGGAAACAGGCAAAGGCATCGGCACTGCTGCGAAAAATGCTGCAGGATTTGATAAAGCAAAACTCGATACGGCAAAGCAGCTCGGGGTCGATCCATACACCGACAATCTACGGCTGCAGGATGAGATGGATAAAGTAACCTGGGCGTTTTTTGCTGGAGGCTTGCCTCTTCGAATCGGCGCCACCGTTCTATCCGCAGGTGTCGCCGTAGCTGCGACAAACATGGTTGGCATCCCCGAAGACATCTATGCTCTAACAGAAAGTGAACTCGCACTACGAGATCAGGAAACCCTTATTGCCATGGGTGTCACCGATGAAGATATCAGCACTTTTCAGCTTAGCCAGGCACTCAGTACCACTCGGCGCCACCGAATTGTAAACTGTCTGAAGGCAATGCCAAAAACAGCCGGACGTGGGAGCATGATCGTGCTTGCGAATTCCTGCCAAACTCAGGAAGAAGCGGACTTTTTGGTAGAGGCGGTTTCCATACTGGCTTCGCGCCAATTATCAGCTGCAGCTGACTACTCGCAGCTCCATGTCCTTGGTCGCTTACCGGGCGGTGTGTCATCTCAAGGCAACCTAGAAGTCCCCGCACCGGTTGATTATGTGACATGGACAGCACAGGTTGCAGCTTTCGCCAATCGCGATGACCTCGGAATTTCCCAAAAAGTTTTAATCCACACTGGCATCCTCACCGAATCCGCCGCATCTGGATTTGCTAGCGCTGGATGGAAAACCATTCAGGTTGAATACCCGCAGTAGATGGATCGCATGAAGTGCTTACCTCGAATCACTTCAGTCTATCTGTTAGTTTATCTAACCTTCGTTGCGGTTTCGTGTAATGCTCCGATTTCATACCGCATTAAGTCTGCAACCATCCCTGGTGAAATCACTCCTAGCACAACGTTCGATGCAGCCTACCGGGAAATTGATTCCGGAAAGGCGGCAATTGATTCATTAGATGCTGCTGCACATTATCTCGAATGCATTCGCCTTGTTAGAGCAAAATCTCTGGCTGGCGATCAAACTGCGACTGCTCTGGAAAACTACGCGACCGCACGATTGGTCGAAGCCCTCCAAACCGATGACTCAATCCATTTGCAACAATCCATCACATTACCTTCCGCCCTCAAACCCTGGATTTTAGCAGTAAAACTGGAGAAGAATGGAATCACCCACAAACGAAAGTATCTCCCAGCCGATACGGTCGAATTCACAGGCACCTACGCCGAGCACCACGCCACGCGAGCAGGAATCGGAGCACCATTGATCGCAATCTCTCAGGAAGATCCCGATTTCCGCAACAACTATGGGACGCATCGTAGTCACACTGCTCTCACTGCGATAATCCGATTCACCGGCCAACGACCTGCCCTGCTTGAATTCCATGATCCAGTGGAAGAACGCCTGATTTCATTGAACGGTCACTCGGTCCAACTTGCGGCAAATTTCACCGCACCGGCTGCGCTTTTATTGTCAGTCGATCGCCCGGACAAGCTTGGGCTCATCAGGCTTCTCAATCCACAGAAATATTCTGCCACGGCACGTATTTCCCGACTTCAGCCATATGATCCGAAGAGGATTCCAGTGCTCTTGGTGCATGGACTGCAGGACTCACCGGCAAGTTGGGCGCCACTCTATTTCACCTTGTTAGAGGACCCGCAAATTCGTGATCATTTCCAATTTTGGGTATTCAGTTACCCGAGTGGATACCCCTATCCCTATTCAGCTTCCTTATTACGCAATGAGCTCGACGGGATTTCCAAGGTTTTCCCGGATCATCAAAAAATAGTCCTGATCGGACACAGCATGGGCGGCGTGATCAGTCGGCTCATGGTAACAGATGCGGGTGAAACCATCTTTCGAAATCTTCTGGGCCATGGACCCGACGAGATTAAAATTCGTGGCACCAGCAGACAAATTCTCATCGATTCCTATGTCTTTAATCATCGAACTGACATTGGCCGCGTCGTCTTCATTTCGACGCCTCATCAAGGTTCGGAAATAGCATCTAACTGGATCGGTCGAATCAGCACACGTTTGGTCCGCCTCCCCTCGTTCATCCAGGATACACTTGTTGCGGTCTCGTCCGTGGTGACTGCGGATGTCTCTGCGATCCAATTAAACCGTGCTCCCAGCAGTATCGATACACTTTCTCCAACGAATGCATTTGTTCACGAGATTAACCAATTGCCGATCGCTACGGGGATTCCTTTTCACTCCATCATGGGTGATCGCGGGAAAGGTGGGAATTTCGACCATACCAAACCCATCAGCACGGATGGTGTCGTCCCGTATTGGAGTTCCCATCTAAATGGTGCCAATTCCGAAAAAATCGTTCCATCAAATCATAGTGCACACCAGAATTCCGAAGGAATCGAAGAAGTCCGTAGAATTCTCAAATTGCATTTAAAGAATCTACCGCCCCCTTCTCGATAGGAGGGTTGGGATACGTTTGCAAACATCGATTCTAATTGACATTCAGCAAGCGGGCTTCAGGAATGAGGACACTGGAATTGAAAAACCCAAACTCTTTCCCATCATGAAGTGGACCCCTGCCCTTGTTTTACTAGGCATCTGTGTCGGAGGATATTTTTTCGGCTCGCTAGTCGGTAAAGCGACTTCGGACCGCGAATCAACGACGATAGCCTCAGCCGAACCCGAACGTCCTAACAAAAAAAAGCGCGCGATCCCTGAAACGCGTTCGAGTAGTCGGGATCGGTCCCCCGCTGTTGCAAAGATCGACACTTCATTCACTCACTCTACAGATACATTGGAATCTCTTGAAGAGGTCGCATCCACCGAACTTTATGGTCGGCTCTCGCTTTGGTTGCTTGATGCCAATGAAGATGAAATTGCTACTTATTGGCAACGCTACCAAGCAAAGGATGATCCAGATGGCGAAATCAGTGAATTGATTTTGGTCAATTGGACGCGCTTGGATCCGCAAGCTGCGATTGCTGCGGTTTCTGGTTCACAGCTCGAAGCTGTGGCATGGTCCGCCTGGAGCAGCAGTGATCCCATCGCCGCCTTGAATGCAGCGGTGGAACAAAATCCGGAACAGTTGAATGCGGTAGCCAGCGGAATTGGCGAGTTCCATCCGAACTGGTTGATGGAACATTTTGATGACATTCCCGACGAGTCGAAACCCGCCGCGTTGCAAGGATTGGCGAAATGGGACGATGTCGAAGATGCCGAAAAGGTACTGACTTTTCTAACAGATCACGGATTTGGGATACCATCCAAGATGCTGATGCTTTTAACCAATCGTGACCCATGGGCTGCTTACGCCTGGGTGATGGAAAATGGCAAATCTGGCTCAAATGGGATGTATACCGATGCGTTCAGAACTTTCGCACAAACCTTGCAGGAGCTGGATCCCGGACTGATAGAGCGTTTTGCGAAGTTGGCTCCACCCGGACAAATGAAGAACCGACTGGATGATGCAGTGTTCAGCAACTTACTCAAGAGTGACCCTGAAGCAGCTCTCAAACAATCCATGGCAACAACCGCGCCGATCACCAGAACTCAACGCGTAGCCCAGGTGGTGCAGGAACTCGTTCATGAAAATCCCGATCTGGCTTTTACAACCGTGGAAGAACTTCTCGAAAAAAATCCAAATGCTTTGCAAAAAGGGATTTTGATTAAAACTGAAAATTCTTCCATGAGCTTTGAAAATCCGGCGTCCGACGCAATCAGCACTATGATTTCCAGTTTGGTGACAGCAGACCCTGCAAGGCTCATGAATACGCTGCCAGAGGTTCTTGACTCGGACTTTTACAGCTCCAGTTTATACCAAGCTTCCAGCCAATGGGCTAGAAGTGATTTGGACGGCTATCTGGATTGGATCGACAACCAAGTGGATTCGATGGTTAAGCCTCAACAAACTCATATTGCAATTCAGTCTTTATTATCAACTGGCCGCTACGAGGAAGCAGCCACAAGGAGTTTAAATTCAAATGGTTCAAGTAAGAAAAACTCCAATTTGATGAATGTGATCATGCGCTGGTCTAGATCCTCGCCTGAAGCTGCTGAAACTTGGCTGAAAAATAGCGACTTACCTCAGGATCAGGTTCAATTACAACTAAAGCTCATCAAACAACTGCATCCATGAATAGCTCCAACTACACAACTCGCATTGCTGGTGGAGCACTATTATTCTGTGCCATGGCATTTGTAGGTTGGCAGATCCAACGAGGTTCACAAAAAAACAGTGATCCCCCCACTGAGATACGACAGAATCGCACCTCGGATCGTGTCAGACGCCCATCAAATCAAAACAACAAAGGACTCGCTGGCGCGAAGCGGCTACTGCGTGTGATTGATGCAGAGAAAAATCCTGCCGAACGCATGCGAGTGACCACGGCATTGGTCAATTCGCTAAGCACTGATGAATTGCTGGAATGGCTGGATAAACGATGGTTCACGTGCCGCGATGGCTATGAACTCAGCCTCTTCAGCCGACTCGCCACTGAACGTTTATCGCACGAAGATCCGCTACGATTGCTGGCTTGGTCGATGAAAGATAACTCGTCCGGCTCAGAAGCCGCACTCAAAACTCTCACTGAATCTGATCCACAAGCACTCATTGATTTCTTCAAAGAGAATCCGAAACCATATCTCGAATTACGCGCTTTGGGCGCAATCAGCAAAAACAATCCAGAGATGGCAATGGATCGCTTGATAGAAATATCATTAACTGGTAAAGATGCAGACTTCGGCTATTATTATATCAACTCAGCGATGACTACCATGGCGGAATCTTCCCCAGAACTATTGGAAGCCAAGATCGCTGAATTAGGCGGAAAATTTCAAAAAACCGCACAAGCGGCGTTGCTCGGCGCAAAGCTCAACCGTTCTTTCGCCACAGAACTGGATAAGTTGATCGATCAGCCTGATGGCCTCAATCAACTCAAAGCAGCTTGTGCAACTTCCAGGACCAGTATCTCTGACAGTCTATTGGCCAATCTTGGCAGACTACCCTCATCTTGGCAGGCTGCCGTTTTAAAGAATAACTCCGATTTTCTCAACAATACTAATGCCTATCAATGGCTGACAGCAGACCTTGAGGGAGCTGGCGTAACATCATCAGACGCGAACCTAATACGGCTAGACTGCATTAATAACCTGGCATACAGCAATCCCAAGCAAGCCTTGGAAGGGTATCAACATCTTGACCCATCCACAATGGACGCAAGTCAAAAAATATCGATACTACAGGCCATTTTTTCAACCCAGAGCAACCCATTAGCCGCAACCGGCTTACTCAATATGCTCGATAGCGATGAAGATCGGATGATTGCTCAAAAAGCAATTCCTTCAAATCCCAATGAGTCCGATTTGTATAAGTTAAGAAATACCACCAACTCCTCTGACTGGCTGGATCAAGTCAAACAGTTAAATACAAATACAACCTCCGACATCCAGTATTACTTAACGGAGTCATTGCAGAAGATGAACAAACAGCAAATTGCTGAATTGAGCAAAGATTTCCAAAGTCTTCCGGAAGATGCTCGGCGCAACGTCGCGAATGTTCTCACATCATCCTATACAAGAAACGAGGGCATCGACCCCGAGCTCAAAGGACAAGCCTTGGATTACCTGATCTCCAATCCTGTAGCGCAAGGAACGGATTCCAACTCGGGCACAAATCTGCCGATGCTTGCCTCCATCCATGTGACGCAATGGATTCAAACCGACCCAAAGGCTGCTACGGACTGGACCAGCAAATTACCTGATAGCGATGCTAAAACTTGGGCAACCAAAAACCTCGCATCGACGTGGATGCAGTATGACCCGGCTGCCGCCCAAAAATGGATTCAAAGTTTACCGAGTCAAACCCAACAGGACGTTCAAAATTTCATAGATTCGAGCAAGTAATGGATCGAATATCCTGCATCCAAGCCATGCCGCTCTGCCTGCTTGGCTGATACTTTCCCAGTCTTGTTGCGGAGTGATAAACCGCCATGCGCTTTGAAAAATCCCGAGTCCGAACAATCGGCACAGGAAACTTTGCCTTTGGCATTTTCTGGTACGGATGATCGATTTCCAATAGGGATCGTCCTGACGTTGATTCGGATCTGTCCAGAGTGGCGGTCTCCCCTCGCACTGATTCGCGTCCTCGGATTTGCCTAGGTCGCACGCTGATTCAGCACATCTCGCCAAAATCACCGCATCGATTATTTTTTCCAAGCATTTCGCCACGACTGGTTCTAGCGTCCCGACATGCACACGATTCCCGTCGAGCACACTGACCCGATCAACGCCAAAATTCTCGCGATTTCTGAAGATCTCATCGCTGGATTTCATCGCCATCCTTTCCACCTGATCGCCGAGAAATCCGGAGTCGATTTGCCAACGGTGATTGAGCGCATCCGCGCGATGCTTGAAGCCGGGGTCATCCGCCGGGTCCGGCAAACACTTCTATCCACCAAACTCGCTCACGGAGCATTGGTCGCTTGGAAAGTGCCGGAAGACAAACTCACCGCGGCATTCGATTTCATGTCGAAGGAAGATCCATTTTCCGGCCACGTGGTGATTCGCTCCACGGATACCGAAGTTTCCGGATCTGGCTACCGGCTCTGGACCACTTTGAAAGTTCCTGTCGGCGAGTCGCTCGATTTTCACGCCAAGACCTTGCTGCGCCTGACGGGGGCGACGGAATATTTGCTAATGCCTGCAAACGGCGTGTTCGCGCTCGGCGTGGGCCACGTGCGCCGCAAATCCATGGAACCTGGAGACAAAGCCGATGAGGTGGCCTCCATGATGACCACTGCGACGGTCGAGCTTTCTCCCGAAGAGTGGAACATCTTGCTCGCGCTGAAGGAAGAGCTCACCTCGGAAGAAATCGGCTATGAGCCATGGGCTGGGCGTGCTGAGCAAGCAGGCGTCACCATCGAGCGGTTCTGCCAGATCGCTGAGGAATTGAATGCGAAAAAAGTGATCGGCCGTTTTTCCACCTTCCTTGAACACGTCAAGCCATCGGCGACAGGCGAACGGGTCACTCGTTTCAACGGGCTATTCCATTGGGCGGTGCCGAAAGGTCGTGAAATCGAAGCAGGCGAACAAGTCGGCCGCCATTATTGCATGACCCACGCGTATTGGCGCGAGGGCGGCCCGCAATTTGGCAACGTCAATATCATGGGCGTGATGCACGGAACGGAAAAAGCCCGCGTGCTGGAGCACAAAGCGGCGATTGACCGCCATTTGGAATCCGTTGGGATCCCCGTCACTTACACCAATGTTTTCTGGGGTGGCCGGTCCGAAATCAAGCCATCTGAGATCTCGCCGAAGGTATACGCCGAGTGGCACGCAAAATACTCTGAAAATTGACCGAAAAAACGTGCCTCAATGCACATCGCATGATAGGGTAAATGTTGCGATGCAAGCTATACTGTTACCTCCCAGATTTCCTGCCTATTGCTCCCCCATCACCGCCAACCGCGACCTCGGCGCGTGCCCGATCGCGAACCTGCCGATGAAGGATCTGCTGACGGCGGAATTGATCCGCAATGGTTTTGAAATTGTCACCCCGGAGACCGCAACGCCGCGCACGTTGCGGATCCCGATTGACAACTGGATTGAGACAGGAGCTTTGGTGATGCTCGGAAGAAATCCCGAGTCAGCCCGGCTTTATGATAGCGATAACAATCTTCTGGCCTGGAAGGGTTTTGAAGATCCTGAAAGTTGTGCGCAAAAAATCGTCACCGAGGCCGATTGCTTTCCAGTCCGCTATCCGTGGGATATTCTGCGGATGAACGAGGAAGTTCTGGCCATGATGGATGAAACTTCCCTGCTCGGCGAAGTCAGCCCTTTGGCCACCATCAGCGGTTGTGTGCGGCTCGGGAAAGGATCAAAAATCCTCGCCGGAACGGTGATCGAGGGACCTGTTTTGATCGGCCCCAACAGCCAGATCGGCCCCAATGCCTACATCCGCGGGGCGACCAGCATCGGCTCGAACTGCTTTGTCGGAAACGGCGCGGAAGTGAAGAACTCAATCATTTACAACAACTCCTACATTTCACGGCAATGCTACGTGGGGGATTCAATCATCTGCACCCACGTCACTCTCGGAGCTGGGACCTGCACGGAAAACCACCGTCACGACGGACGTCATCACACCTCTGTGATCCAAGGCCAGCCGGTCAATACAGGCCGCCTGAAATTTGGTGCGGTCATCGGTGACGGAGTCAAAACCGGCGTGAATACTTCGCTGGAAGCTGGAGTGAAAATTGGCGTTGCCCGAACCACCAAACCGGGAAGCTACATTTCTCACGATCTCTTGTGACCAAACCGTCACAAGGGGCATCTTTCTTCGACGGCGCACCGGAATACACCTCTTCGCGATGCACAGGATCTTGATCATCGAGGACGAAAAAGACATCGCCGATCTTATCGCCTTCAATCTGGAGCGAGCTGGTTACGAAGCGTTGAAAGCGCATGACGGAATTTCCGGCACGGAAATCGCCATGCGCGAACGTCCGGACTTGATCGTGCTGGACCTGATGCTGCCCGGCCGGGATGGCTATGGGGTATTTCGTGAAATCCGCCGGGATGCCCGCAGCATGAACATCCCGGTCATCATGCTGACCGCACGCGCGCAGACCGAAGACCGCATTCAGGGCTTGGAAGTGGGTGCGGATGACTACCTCACGAAACCCTTCTCCCCAAAGGAACTGATGCTCCGCATTCAGGCGGTCATCAAGAGAACCGACGCGCCGCCAGGGGTCGCGGAATTCACTTACGGACCATTCCGGTTCGATAAAAATGCCCTTAAATTTTACATTGAGGGTGAGCCGGTGGATTTGACCGCCACCGAGTTCAAGCTTCTGCTTTTTCTTTGTGAACGCTCCGGCAAGTCGCAAGACCGGAACGACCTGCTGCGAACCGTTTGGGGATACAGCGATGAGGTCCATAGCCGGACGCTGGACACTCACATGAAGCGTTTACGCCAAAAACTGGGGACACATGGAGCCTTGGTTGAAACCATCCGCGGATTTGGATACCGCGTTGCTGAAAAATGACCGCCGCTCTTGTCATTGTTGCCGCCATAGCTGCTATCGCGATCATCTTTTCCATTCATACGACCTTGAAATCGGCACGTACCATCAAGCGTTTCCAGGAGGAAATGTCTGAGCAAACCGCAAGGCACACGACCCAGCTGGAGCATGCCCGTGATGAACGGGACCGGATGCTGGACGCGCTCGGCGATGCGTTTTTCATCATAGATGGCGACTGGGTCATCCGCTTCGCCAACCAGGCCGCCATTTCGCTATTCGATGGCCGTATCCAATGCGGTCGGCCGGTGCTCGAAGCGATTCTGGACTCCAGTATTTCCAAGGCCATCAGCCGTTGCCTCAACACGGGCGAACCCGTGCAAACCCGGATCGTCAACAGCCAGCAGACTTCTCCACGGGGCGATCTGGAAACCCGTGGCCAAAACGCTTGGACGGTGGATGTCGCCAAACTGGAATCCAGCGTCGATATCCGCGTCATCATTCGCGATGTCACTGCGGAGCATCAAGTGGAGCAAATTCGCAAAGACTTCGTTGCCAATGCTTCGCACGAGCTGCGAACCCCGCTGGCCATCATCAGTGGTTATCTGGAAAACCTCATCGAGGACAACCTGGTCGAGCAATCCGCGCTCGCCCGCAGGTTCCTGCTGATCATGCGCAAGCACACCGAGCGGATCACGCGCATCGTCGAGGACATGCTGGTCATTTCCCGCTTGGAGTCCGGCGAGGCTGGTGCTCTCAACATTGAGCCATTCCTGTTTCGGGCCTGCATCAATGACATTCTGGAACGTCTCGAATCGTTGATTCGCCAAAACGAATCCGAGATTGATGTTTATCTACCCGATCCCGAAATTCGGATCGAAGGCGACCGCTTTTACTGGACGCAGGTGTTGTTCAATCTGGTGGAAAACGCCCTGAAGCAGAACCCCCTGCCCGGCATTCGCATCCAGGTCGGCTGCCAACAAGTCGGCGATCAAATCCAGATTTGGGTGAAGGACAACGGTGTCGGCATTCCATCCGCTGACCTCCCTCACATTTTCCGCCGCTTCTACCGCGTCGAAAAACACCACTCCAGTAACGAAATCAAAGGAACGGGACTTGGCCTTTCGATCGTGAAACGCGCGATTGAGGCCCACCACGGCACCATCGGCGTGACCTCAGTCCCGGGAATCGAGACGAAATTCCTGATGACCATTCCCGCGTCGGGTTGACAGGTTGCGCAAGATCGGGGAAGGATTCAGCCGTGTCTACCCTACCCCGGAAAATCGCCCTTTTCGGCGGAACTTTCGATCCCGTCCACCTCGGCCATCTGCATTTGGCCACCCTTGCATGGGAGGCTCTGGGACTCGATGAAGTGAGGTTCATCCCGTGCAAAATATCTCCTCACAAAACCGGGACTCATCCAGCCAGCCCGGAGGATCGACTCAAGATGCTGCAGCTCGCCACCGCCGACCTTCCCTGGGCGGTGGTTGATGACATCGAGCTCACCAGTGGCACCCCGAATTTTTCCTACCGGACTGCGGAGGAAATCCAGCGCCAGCAACCCGATGCCGAGCTGTATTGGATCATGGGAGGCGATCAATGGGCCGCTTTGCCCCGCTGGAAACATCCGGAAAAGCTGGCAGCCATCGTTCAATTCATCGTTCTGGCACGGGACGATGCCCCTGCGCCACGCGAGGGATTCCGGTTTCATCTCGTGCATGGCGAGCACCCGGCATCGGCAACGCAGATCCGCGAAGCGATTGCAGCCGGTCGCTCATCAGACGATTTGCCGCGCACCGTTGCCGCTTACATCCGGGATCATGGGCTTTACCCATTTTCTCCCGGCTGAGAGGCCAAACCACCAGACCCAAATCAGGGCCAATAACAGCGAGGCAAGGCCGATGTGCACCACTTGCACCCAGGCGTAGATGTGAATCTGGGACATGATCACCCCCAGCAGCATCTGGAAGATCACGACTCCCAGAACCGCCTTTTCAACCCGGCCGGGACCGCCCACGCGATGACGCTTGCTGAGAAGCCAGGCCCAAATCGCCACGAAAAGGACTGCCCAGGAAAAACTCCGATGCACCAGGTATTTCCAGGATTGTTCCAGTTCGCCAATCCACTGGGAACGTGGCTCATGCACGTGGGCGCGTGACATTTGATCCGTCATTTGACGCACCTGAGTGCCCAAAAAACCTTCAGCTACCACCACCGCCAGCAACAACAAAACAGCGATGCGGAGCGGTTTTTGACCCCCTTTAAGCTCGATCTGCCACGGGTCCTCGGTGCCACGACAAGCACAGTATGCCAATGCCCCCAGCATCAACATCGCCAACGCCAGATGCCCAGTGATGATCGCCGGCTTCAGCAAAGTCGAGACCACCACGGCGCCGACCAATGCATTTGCCACCAGTAAGAGAACCGCTCCAAATGCCATCCAGAAAACCAAAGGACGCTCCCGATGCCGGAATGCGGCGATAAAGGTGGCGAGGGTCAGCAATGAAACAGGTCCCGACGAGAGTCGGTTGATGTATTCGGTCCAGGCGTGCCGGACGTTGAATTCGCCACGCAGGCTTTGCTCATTGATGGTATCGCGATCGAGTCCTTCCTTGGCCGCCGCATCTTTGAACTTCTCCATCGGCAGTTTGCTGAAATTGATTTCATCGACGCTCGAAGGCGGGATCAAGCATCCCCAGCACATCGGCCAATCGGGGCACCCCAATCCGGAACCTGTCACGCGGACCACCGCACCAACCACCATCAAACCCAACAATGCCACCAGCGCTGCAGTCGCCAGTTTTTGAAAGAGCGTCATCCGCATGCCCGGAACATGATTCCCACCCGACCCGCAATTCCAGAGAAATTCCAACGAATCGTTGGTTCGCGATTTTCATCGAAAATTTGTTCCTGCAACCTCCTTGCATTAACACGATCGCGCGTGCAGGATGCCGCCGTGCGCGGCTCACCACTCATTCGTACCATCCTCATGTCCGTTGCGTTGATCGCAGCGGCCTTCGGCATGGTGCACGTGACCCGGACACGAAACGTCGCCCCGGAGAAAGTAACTCATTCGGCCCAAGAACCAACCCTACCGGCCCTGCAAATGCCTTACCGGTTGATGCTTTCCGATGAAGCGGAAGGCATCACGATCGACCCCGGAAACCTGCATGACCTCGCTGGCACGATCGATCTGGATCCAGAAAATCCGACCATTTTTCTCACCGTGCAGTGGAAATCACTGCCGCCCGATGGGGCGCATCGCTTTGCCAAGCTCACCTTGGAGCCTGCGGGTAAACCAACCATTGAGCATGTGTTCGATGCGCCGGGCGATATCGACGACCTTTTCGAACTGCCCTTGCAAACCTCCGCCGAATGAGTCCGAGCCACCATGATTGCTGCGCCCACCACGGCCATCACCATGAGCTGGTGATCCGTGACCTCGCGGTTTCCTACCGCAGGGTTCTAGCGCTGGAAGATGTCTCGCTTGCGACGTCGTGCGGAAATCGTGTCGCCTTGATCGGCCCGAATGGTGCCGGAAAGTCCACACTTCTCAAAGCCATCGCCGGTTTGGTCCCGCGCAGCTCCGGCAGCATCGAATGGCGCGGCACCGCGGTGAAAAAATGGTCGCGTGAATTCGCCTACCTGCCGCAACGCGAAGAAATCGATTGGTCCTTCCCCATCACCGTGCGCGGGCTGGTCGAAATGGGGCGCTACCCACAAACTGGCTGGTGGAGAAAATTTTCCACGGAAGATACCGATGCCGTCGACCGTGCGTTGCATGCGCTCGACCTGGTATCGCTACAAGATCGCCAAATCCGCGAACTTTCCGGCGGCCAGCAACAGCGCGCATTCCTGGCTCGCGCCATCGCTCAGCAAGCTCACGTTTTGCTGTTGGATGAGCCGTTTACCGGACTAGACCGCAACGCCGCACAACTGCTCGGCAAGCTGCTGGGAAATCTCGCCACGGAAGGCCGCCTCGTCATCGCCTCGCACCACGATCTCAACACGTTGCCGCTGTTGTTTGATGAGGCACTCATTTTGTCGACCCGTCCCTTGGCGTTCGGTCCCGTTGACGAAATTTTAACCCCGGAATTGGTATCGCGGACCTTCCACGAACCTGTCTCTGCCACACTTTAATCCCTGCCGTGCCTTTGGAAATGCTCCACAACCCGTTCTACCAGCGTGCGCTGGTTGCCGCCGTATTCATCGGCTTCAGCAACGGATTTTTTAGCGGCTTCGTGGTTTTGCGGCGCAATGCGCTATCCGTTTCCGCGCTTTCGCACACCATGTTACCGGGGATCGCGCTTGGTATTTTCCTGACCGGAGCACTGAGCCAGTGGAATGCGTTTCTAGGCGCCTTGTTCGCAGCACTTTTGGTCGGCCTTGGTTCCGTTGCGGTTGCACGGGGAAACCGGGTCGCTCAAGGCACCGCGCTGGCCGTACTCTACACAGCGGCGTTTGCCGTGGGTCTGGCGCTGCTGCCAAAACTGGATACGCGGCAGGAACTTGAGCACTGGTTGTTCGGGGATATCATCGCAGTCGGCAATGCCGATCTCTGGATCGCATTCGGCATCGGCAGCTTGATCCTGCTGGTCACGAATCTGCTGATGCGGCCGATCCTGCTGACCTTGTTCGAGCCGAACGTCGCTGCCGCACAAGGCGTGCCCGTACGATTGATCCAGTATTTGATTTTCGCGCTGCTGGTTCTGGCGCTGGTTTCCTCACTCCAAGCCGTCGGCTGCATCCTCTCCGTCGGCCTGCTGGTCACCCCTGCGGCAACGATATCGCTGCTGACCGATCGCACCTCCGCGCTGTTCTGGGGTGGTGGCCTTGTCGGCGGGATCGGTTCATTTGCAGCAGTTTTGTTATCAGGAAAATTCGGTATCACCCCCGGTCCCGCGATTGTCATCGTGCTGGGCCTGTTGTTCGTGCTCGCCTACCTGTTTAGTCCAAAATACGGGTTGCTTGCTTTAAAATCGCGTCACTGAGCGGGTCCTGAATGTCTGCAGGCTTGCTCCAAACGCCTGGTCTTGATTCCCTCCGCGCGTGCCGTCCCGAACCACGCGGCCAACCACTCATGAAACCCACTCTTCTCGTTCTCGCAGCCGGAATGGGCAGCCGATACGGCGGCCTGAAACAAATGGACCCAATGGGCCCGAATGGTGAAACTGTCTTGGACTACTCGGTTTTTGATGCCATTCGCGCCGGCTTTGGCCGTGTGGTTTTCATCATCCGCGAAGATTTTGCCGATGCCTTCAAGCAAGGAGTCGGTGCGCGGTTTGCCGATTCCATTCAAGTGGACTACGCCTTTCAACGGCTCGATGATCTGCCGGAAGGATTCAGCGTTCCCGCTGGCCGCTCCAAACCATGGGGGACCAGCCACGCGATTCGCGCCGCTCGTGAAATCGTGAAAGAGCCATTCGCCGTCATCAACGCCGATGATTTCTACGGTCAGAACGCCTACGAGTGCGCGGCGAAATTTCTCACCAACCCGCCAGCGGAAAATGGTGTCGCCCACTATGCGATGGTCGGATATCCGCTGGAAAACACCCTTTCGGATCACGGCGATGTCAACCGTGGCATTTGCAAACACGACGCCGCCGATCTGCTCACGGAGGTCGAGGAATACGTCGAAATTTTGCGCGAATCCGACGGTGTCGTCAGAGGCCAAGCGCTCGATGGCCAACGCCGCGAAATCACCGAGGGCACGCCAGTTTCGATGAATTTCTGGGCTTTTACCCCGTGCTTCTTCGACCATATCGAAAGCGAGTTCACCGACTTTCTCAAAGCTCGCGGCACCGAGGAAAAGTCCGAGTGCTACATTCCGACAGTTGTCGATTCCTTGATCCGCGCCGGCAAGGCCGACTGCAAGGTTCTCGAAACCACAAGCCACTGGTTCGGCGTCACCTATCCGGCCGACAAGCCGCATGTGGTGCATTCCATTCAGAACCTGATCGATTCCGGGGAATACCCATCCCCTCTGGCCTGAACGAATGATCGGAACCATGGCCCAGCGCTCTGGTTCCGTCTGGTTCTTTGCCGAATCAAATCGCAAATAACAAAGAAAAGGCGCGTCCGCAATGGATCGCGCCTTTCCTTGCACATTTCCCCCAAATGGTTCCGCCTTGAACGAAGTGAGCGATCAATCTCCCCCCGGATATCAGTCACTCACGAACGAACCAGACGAAATCTGGAAATGGTAGCCCTGCTTCGACAAGCAAGCCTGCGTTGCAGCACTACTCCGGCATAATATGCAAAAAATTTCTTAACTACAAGTATTTTTTACAAAACAAATTCTAAGATTTCCGAACCAATGTTTGTTTGACGAAAATTTTTAAAAGAATTCCCGACCGATCATTTGAGGAGCAAATCCGTCGGGGAATGACCGCGGGCATCGGATCCCTTTTTCCGACACCCGCGGACCCGTCCTTGGGGGGATGGGCATTGTGCTATCCCTTACACAATGGCGAACTTATCGCACCTGAACCCATTCAACCATTCCGTGATCACGTAGCGATCGATGGCTGAAATCATTAAAAATGACTCATCTTTCCAACTAGGAAATGACTCATCAAACATTTGAAATATGTATCAATTTCAATCGCGCTCCCGCACCGCTTTTGATGGTGATGGCAGACTTGGAGCAATGGAACTTCTTTGATATCAATTGGATCAATTCCGCATTCGCTTTGCCATCCACAGGCGGGGCCTTAATCGAGGCTTTCCAGGTTCCGTCATCTTGAAGCGTCAAAGCACTTTCACGTGCGTTCGGCTTCACTTTTACCTGAAACGTTTGCATGAGCCTGCGAGCGTAAAAATCACAACATGACCCGGGATTGCACCGTGCGTGCGAGCTCGTTGGCCCAGCGCCATGCCATATCACCCCAAGTCGCCGCGTCGCGTATCCATTCGCGTCCGAAAGCGCTAAAGCTGTCCAACTGGGCATCTGCCAGGCAAAGCAAGGCAACGAGTACCAACAGATTCGCCAAGTAGATGATGATCAACGAAAGGAAAACGCCGTGCTCCTGAAGGTCGGGCTGGTCCCTCGGCAGCATCCATAAGGTCCAAAGCATGTGAAACGCCCAAGTATAACCCACTGTGACATAAAGCAGATTTTCGAGTTCGGGCGTTGGTCCGAAAAATAACCTTCCTAGCAAATAGGCGAGCACCACAACGGCCGACCAAAAAGGTACGAAATAAGGAGACAGCGCGATCATCAGATTCGTCTTATTGGTCGTGATATAACCGCCCGACGTGCTGACATGAAAATCGGTGACTTTGCCAAAATGGATGATGACAAAAATCGCATGGGTCAACTCGTGGCCCAATACATATAAATATAAAAATAAATCCCGCAGAAGTCCTGACCAAAACCAGCCCACCATTAATAAAATGCCGGTGGCGAAATACCAAAACTCCGGCGTTTGCCAAAACCCTTGATGCACGGTCGCATACGAAAAACGTGAAAGAAAGGTCCACGTCGTCACCCAGCAGATTGGCAGCAGGATCAGACCGATGATCCAGCGCAGCAGGCGCTTGGTCCATTCAAGTGCGCCGATGTCGTCCATTGGTGCGGACTCGGCGATTGCGGCCTGGACAGATCGATACTCCCGCCGCCCACCGCGACGGTTTGCGCGCTCGTGGGCACGGCGGTTTGCGGTGCTCAATAGCTCCGTAATCGGTTGCCGCGAACGCCGCTGATTGGCTGGCGCAGGTCGATTGCTGGGTTTTTTGGTGCTCTTTCGGGCCATTGTTCTGAGAGCGTGCAGATTATTTAGGACATCTTTACAAATCAAGCCTATGCTTTTTGTGCTTTCTCAATGCCTCAGGACCGGAAACTGCTGAACGCGTTGGATCATGATGGAAAGCACCGCAATCAAACTACCGCCTGAAGCGGTTGATCTCACGCGGCTGAGAGGAAAAAATCTTACTCAAGTAGTTGATATCCAAAAACTACCTAAAGTCTTACTGCACGAACACCTGGACGGAGGCCTGCGCCCGCGCACCGTGATCGAGCTGGCGGAAGAACAAAATTATCGCGGCCTTCCCACGCGCGATGCAAAAGATTTGGCGGATTGGTTCCACCGTGGTGCCCAGCGGGGAAATTTGCCGGAATATCTCGAAGGCTTCCAGCACACCACCTCGGTGATGCAAACACCTGAAGCCATTGAGCGTGTTGCATTTGAATTCATCGAGGACATGTACGAAGACGGCGTCGTCTACGCCGAAGTGCGTTTCGCGCCGATTCTGCACATCCATTCGGGCCTGAATCAGGATGAGGTGGTGGAAGCCGTGATTCGCGGCCTTGAGCGCGGCCAGCAGACATACGGAGTGGAATGGGGGCTGATCATTTGCGCGATGCGCCACCTGTCCAGCTCTCTAGAAGCTGCGGAGCTTGCGATCCGCTGGCGGGAACGAGGAGTTGTCGGCTTTGACCTCGCCGGTGGCGAATCCGGGTTTCCACCCAAAAAACATGTCGAGGCCTTTCAAGCGATCGAGCGCGCCAATTTTTATATCACCATTCACGCGGGTGAAGCGTTCGGACCGGAATCCATCTGGCAGGCGCTGCAGTATTGCGGGGCTCATCGCCTGGGCCACGCAACGCGGCTGCGGGATGACATTCAGACCATGCCGGACGGAAGCCTGAAGCTCGGTCCCCTCGCCCAATACATTTTGGATCGACGTATCCCTTTGGAAATGTGTCTACTGAGCAACGTCCACACCGGGGCGACGCCAACTTTGGAGGAGCATCCCTTTGGCAAATTTTTCGAGCGCGGGTTTCGCGTTAGCCTGAATACGGACGATCGATTGATGAGTGACACCAGCATGACACGGGAAACCAAGCTCGCCGCGGAAACCTTCAATCTGAGCCTCGCAGACCTGGAAAAACTTTCGATCAACGCCATGAAAAGCGCGTTTGCCCCATACGATGACCGAATTTCGATGATCTACGAGAAAATCAAACCCGGCTTTGCCAAGGCCCGGAGCTGATCATCACCACTGTTAAAACTTTCTCCATATCGCCATGAAACCTCTCAATCCACCGGAACGCATTTTGATGGGACCAGGCCCTAGCTCGGTATCCAGCCGGGTCCTCCGGGCTCTCGGTTCGCCCACGCTGGGTCATCTCGACCCGAAGTATGTCGAGATCATGGATCAGACCTGCGTGATGTTACGGGATGTGTTCCAAACCCAAAATGCCCTCACCTTCCCCGTTTCCGCGACGGGTATGGCTGGCATGGAGTGCATTGTGACGAACCTGATGGAGCCAGGCGACGAAGCCATCGTCTGTGTGAACGGAGTTTTCGGAACGCGGATGGTGGACGTGATGCAGCGTGCAGGAGTCACGGTCCACGCGATCGAAGTTCCTTGGGGTGAAACGTTTCCGGATGAGATGATCGCGGATGCGGTGGAGCGCTTTCCAAAGTCAAAAGCCTTGGCGATCGTCCACGCGGAAACCTCCACCGGCGCGCACCAACCGATCGAATCCGTCTCCAAAATCGTCCACGAAGCTGGCATGCTGCTTGTCGTCGATGCCGTCACCTCACTTGGCGGGCACGAGGTTCGAGTCGATGATTGGCAAATCGATGCCATTTACTCCGGCACCCAGAAATGTCTCTCCTGCCCGCCTGGACTCTCACCGGTTTCGTTTTCACCCGCTGCGATGGACGCGATGGAAAAGCGCAAAACCAAGGTTCAGAGCTGGTATTTCGACGTCTCGATGCTGAAAGCCTACTACAGTGGCAGTGGCAAGCGCGCTTACCACCACACCGCACCGGTCAACATGATCTATGCGCTATATGAGGCGCTCGCCATCGTGCTGGAAGAAGGTTTGGAAAATCGGATCGAGCGTCACCGCCAGGTCCACCTGCGGCTGCGTGCCGGATTGGAAACGATGGGCATTTCCTATGTCCCAAAGCATTCTTTGCACACGCTGAACTGCGTCCACATTCCGGATGGCATCGACGATGCAAGCGTGCGGCAGGCGCTGCTGGAAAACTACTCGATCGAAATCGGTGCCGGGCTTGGACCATTTGCCGGAAAAGCATGGCGTATCGGGCTGATGGGACATGCCGCGACCGTCGCCAACGTGGATCTGCTGCTTTCCGCTCTCAAGGCCAGTCTTTGATGGGGTTATTCCCCGTCCGCCCTTGCCAGCAGGCCGGGGTTTTCCTTGAATGAGGGCGTGAATAAAGACGATCGCGAATTCCTCAACAACCTTCTCATCACCCCCAGCCCGACCGGATTCGAAATGCCTGGCCAGCGAGTCTGGGCCAAATGGATCGGCGAATATGCTGACGACGTCCAGTGCGATGCCTACGGCTCCACCTGGGCAACCTTGGCGGGCAAATCCAAGCGGACCGTCATGCTCACGGCACACGCCGATGAGATCGGTTTCATGATCAAATACATCGACGAGAAAGGCTTCATCCGGGTCGATCGCATGGGAGGCTCTGACGTCGCCATCGCGCGAGGCAGACGTCTCACGATCCTCGGTGATAAAGGCCCGGTGTCCGGCATCATTGGAAATACCGCGATCCACCTCCGCCGGTTTCTTTCCGGGCCGGAGCATGCACCGGAAGTTCACGAACTCTGGATCGATGTCGGAGCCGACAGCGCAGAAGAAGTCGCCGAGCTGGGCATTCGCGTCGGTCATCCAGCCGTTTATCAGGAAGGGATGATGGAACTCGGCAACAACAAGATCGTCAGCCGCGCCCTGGACAACCGCGTTGGCGGCTACATCATTGCCCAGGTCATGAAGCGAATCGCCGCTTCCGGTCAGAAGCCGGATTTCTCACTCATCTGCCTCAACTGCATTCAAGAGGAAATCGGTGGTCACGGTGCGATGATGGCAACCCACCGCTTGATGCCGGACGTTTGCATCTGCCTAGACGTCACTCACGCCACCGACACCCCAGGCATGGATGCGACGAAATATGGCCAAGTGAAACTGAACGGAGGCCCCGCCCTCACCCACGGCACTGCGAATCATCCTTTGGTGACCAAGCGCGTCATCGAGGTCGCAGCCGAAGCAAAAATCCCGCTCCAGCACGAAGCCAGCAGCCGCTTTACCGGCACGGACACCGACAAGATCTTCCACACCCGTGATGGCGTACCTAGCGCGTTGGTATCGCTTCCGTTACGTTGCATGCACTCGGTTGTGGAGACCGCTCACCTTGATGACATCTCCAAGATTATCGAGTTGCTCACGCAGTTTGTGCTATCCCTCGATGAAAACGATACCTTCGAACAGTCTCTTCAGTCATTGCCGTAGCGACTACCGGATGCATCCGGTTTGCAGGCGATGGCATCGAGAGATCATACACTGTTCTCAAGCTCGTTGACATTCGCCAGGGTAAATCATTACCTCTGCAAATCCGGATGAACCAGTTCCCCCCACTGACTCAGCTGCGCATTCCACTTCACGCGTGGAATGCGTTCACCCCCCCGAACCTTCGAGATTGATGGATTATCTCGTCTTCATGCTCGGGCTGTTTCTCCTGTCGGCTGCGGCAGGGGCGATCATGGTTTATTTCCAGCCACAACGGCTGAACCGCTGGTTATGGCTAGCACTGGCATTCAGCGCGTTAGGTATTCAGACATGGTCGGGACTTTTAACTTTTGCAAGCGGTGCGGACCGCTCTTCCATCATCGTGCTCAACGCGCTTTATGGTGCGGTTTTCTGCGCCAGCCTGGTTCGCTTTGCGCTGGGTGGCAGTCTTAAAAAGCGCAAACTCCTGCGCCTGTGCCGGTTTCTCGCCGTGTCACTGTCGTTCGTGGCATTTTTCATCCTCGGCGTCAAAATGCTGCACTCTGCGGCATTCCTGATTTCCTCTTCCTTACTGGCCTTTGCGGCTGGCTGGAGAATCCCCGGCTGGCGGCAACAAAACGCCCCCAACCCACCAAAATTCATCACGAGGCTGAGTGTTGCCGTCATTTTAAGCCTCATCCCGGTCATTTGCATGCTGCCGGAAACAGTCGAAACTGCTTACGACATTTACGGCAAAGGCCAATCATCGACCAGAACGGCGATGATCCTGGCACTCACTGGCGCCGCAGCAGGCTCACTTTGGATCGCCTTCCTACTATGGAAACCGGTGGTAGAACCGGTGAACTTGGAACTCTCCGCCAATCTTCGTCGCCGCAAACGGATTGGCACGACGATCATCATGACGGCGGCCATCATCACCGTCACCAACGGTGCATGGCTTGCCTATTGGTTGGGAAATCAAGCCCAGCAGGAACAAGTCGATACTCTCATCAGCGCCATCAACCTCGGTGCCACCACCTTGGAATCCAATCTCATCCCTGCGATCGAAGGCAATCCAGACGAGACTCGGAGCGAAGCGTATCTGACGCTGAGATCTCGCCTGGTGAACATTCACCAGGCACTGCCGAAGACCCGGTTTGTTTATCTCGTCGGCATGCGGCACGATCGCTTGGTCTTTCTCGTCGATGCCGAAAGTCCCACCTCGCGGGAATTTTCGCCGCCAGGATCGCCGCTGAATGCCGATCCGCAGAAATGGCTGAATACACTCGGCGGCAACTCCTTCTTTGGTGGCCCAAATTCCGATGAATGGGGGGTTTGGTTCACCGCAACCTTGCCGATCTACGCTCCGGGCAAGCGCCAGGCGGTAGCGGCGCTGGGCGTGGACTACCCGGCCAGCGAATGGCTGCGTCCGTATGCAGCGCGCCGATTGGCAGCCATGGGAGTGACGGTTTCCGTCGCGAGCTTGCTGCTCGCCCTGTTTCTGCTCCATCTCGCATCGATCTCCCACACTTCCCGCGTGGATCAATTGTCAGAGCGACTCACCGACGCCATGAAAGCGGCCGAGTTCGACACCTGGGAATGGTTTCCAAAAACCCTCCGTTTGGGAATGGGTGAGCGGATTTCGACCATGCTTGGATGGTCAAACAGCCTGTCGCTCAATCCCTTGAGGCAGATCTGGCGCAGAGTCCACCCGGAGGACAGACGCTTATTGCTGAATTTGCTTCGCTCCAAACCAGATGAGAAATCGATTTCATCCGAAGCTGAAATCCGCCTCAAAGACAGCCAAGGACGCTGGCTTTGGTTCATGCTTCGCGGTCGTGTGGTCAATGAAGATCACCAATCCGGCGAATCCCGGGTGGTCGGGACCATTCTCAACATTGACGAAAGCCACCGCTCGCGCATCGAAATCGACAAGCAACGCCGCTTCGCCCTGCACGTGATGGAATCCGTGCCAAACGGCCTGGCAGTGGTCAGCTCGGACGGCTTCGTCGCCTACGCCAATGCCGCCTTCATCCGCATGTCAAAACGGTCGGAATCCCAATTGATCGGCATGCCACTACGGGCCCTGATGGCCATGCCGGGGACAGCCACCGGTGGACGGGCCGGCTTTGAGGCGACTTTGCAATGTCCGGATGGCACCGATGTCGCCGTGCAGGCATTCCAAGCTCCGCTCGAAGAATCCGGCAAGGAAGCCGGCTTTATCCTGGCCGTTGTCGACCTCACCAACATCAAGGACACCGAGCTGGCATTGCGCCGGAGCCGCGCGGAAGCAGACCGCCTGGCCTTCGTTGCGAAACGGACCGATAACGCCGTTCTGATTACCGATACCCAGGGCAAAATCGAGTGGGCCAACGAAGGTTTCACCCGCATGAGTGGCTACACCCGTGAGGAAATTGTCGGCAAACCCGAAGGCCACTTGCTAGGCAGGACCAATGCCTCGCACGCTGCTCTGGCAGAGGCCAAACGCAAACTTTCAGCGGGCCAGGGCTTCGAAACCGAAACCGAAAACATCACCAAAGACGGTCGCAGCTACCTGGTTCACATCGAGTGCCAGCCACTCTTCGACAATCAGGGCGTCCTCACAGGATTCATGGCGATCAAGCGCGACATCACCCGCTCGCGGAGATCCGCAACCCTTTTGGAAGCCGTTGCATCCATCAGCACCTCCCTGCTTTCAGACAGTTTCGAAGCCTCCATGTGGCAACATATCATGGAAGCACTTGGCCACGCCGCCATGGTCGATCAATCCTATCTCTATACCATTCACGCTCATCCACAGACCGGGATGCCCATGATGAGGCAGATCGCGGAATGGAAATCCGAGTTGCGCAGGATAAAGCCGCTGCCTCCGCTGCATTTGTTCGATTTCCAGGCGAGCGGCTGTCTCGATTGGTATCAGGCGTGGGCCGCCGGTCACGACATCGCCGGCGTCGTAGCAGATTTCCCCGCCCATCAACAGAAAGGCCTGAAAAGCCGTGAAATCCGATCGCTGGTGATGGTTCCGATTTTTGCCGGTGACAACCTTTGGGGAATGCTTGGATTCAACGTCTGCACCGAAGATCGCCACTGGGAGGCTTGGGAAATTGCCATCATGCGCTCCGCAGCCGCCAACATCGGCCTCAAAGTGGTGGCACAAGGCGAATCGGATGCCCTCAGATTGGCTCGGGATGAAGCCAATCACGCGGCGATTGCCGCAGAACGTGCCAACAAAGCCAAAAGCACCTTCCTGGCGACGATGAGCCATGAAATCCGGACCCCGCTGAATGCGGTCATCGGCATCGCATCGCTGCTGGAAACCACGGATCTCAATACCCAGCAAAAAGATTACGCGGAAACCATTCTGCGTTCGAGCCACTTCCTGCTCGAACTCATCAATGACATTCTCGACTACTCGCGCATCGAAAGTGGCAAAATCGAATTGGAATCAACACCGTTCTCGATGCCCGATCTCTGCCGCGAGGTGTTCGAGGTGGTGCGCGTTGCTTCCATTGGCAAAGACATCGAAATGATCTGCCGGATTGATCCGTCCATTCCGGAATTCCTCGTCGGAGATTCAGGCAGGCTGCGCCAAATCCTGGTGAACCTGCTGGGCAATGCCGTGAAGTTCACCCACGCAGGGTTTGTAAGCCTCATGGTTGAGGGACGGCAAAGCTCCGAAAACCACTGGGACATCATCTTCAATGTCAAGGACTCCGGGATTGGCATTGCCACGTCCTCCATGGAAAAGTTGTTCAAACCGTTCATCCAGGAAGACTCCTCGACCACGCGCCGTTTTGGTGGTTCCGGCCTGGGCCTCGCGATCAGCAAACGCCTTGCACAACTGATGCACGGAGACATCCATGTATCGAGCGTCCAGGGTGAGGGTTCCAATTTCACCGCATCTGCGACCCTTCTCCAAGCTCCACAGTTGGCGCAATCAAGCCCCGCGAATGCGAGTGCAAATTCCCGGTTCAGCAATCTGCGGGTCTTGATCGTCGATGACAATGATCTGAACCGCCGGATTCTGGGTGAAATCCTGAGCTTGCGTGGCATCCATTGCCAAGCGGCTGACAGCCCGGCGGAAGCGATTGCCATCTGCAAAAAATCGCCATCCTTCGATTTGATTCTCACCGACTATCGGATGCCGGCCATGGACGGCGCTGAATTGGTAAATGCGCTCAAAGCGATCCAGGACTGCAAGAACACCCGCTTTGTCCTGCTCGGTTCCGACAATTCCTATCTAACCGAAGTCAGGGACGTCTTTGACGAAATCTGCAGCAAGCCAGTCTGGCCGACTGCCATCCATAGCCTCCTGTCACGCTTGTTCCCGGACCCGCAGGCTACTCCTCTCGCGCTTAGCGCCAAACCTGCTGCTGCAGAACCTGAAACAGACCGACTGAAAGGGCTGCGTGTGCTCGTTGCCGAGGATAACCCGAACAACCAAAAAGTCGTTCGCCTTCTGCTACGCCGGATGGGCATTGATCCAGTGATTGTCGACGATGGCCAGCAAGCCGTGGATGCGGTTCACGCCAATGATTACGACATTGTTTTCATGGATATTCAAATGCCGGTCATGGATGGATTGGAAGCAAGCGCACGGATTAAATCAGATAATTTACCGCATCCGCCATACGTGATTGCATTGACGGCAAATGCATTCCATGAAGACCGCGACGCCGCCGCCGCTGCAGGCATGGATGGTTACCTTTCCAAACCGATTACCTTAGCCGGTCTTCGAAAAACGTTGATG
Organism: Luteolibacter pohnpeiensis; assembly: GCF_016595435.1. GTDB lineage: Bacteria > Verrucomicrobiota > Verrucomicrobiia > Verrucomicrobiales > Akkermansiaceae > Luteolibacter > Luteolibacter pohnpeiensis. The sequence continues at coordinate 138,824 of NZ_JAENIJ010000001.1, read as the reverse complement.
GAAATCACCCAAACCACCTCTACCTGACCACCCGTTTGATTTTTTAGCATGTCCGTTGATTCCGAAGCCTTGAATTCCAATCCGAACTTACTCGACTACGATCAGCTCTCGATTTTCATCGATGTCGGACTGGATGAATTTCGTACCATTTTCCAAGACGTCGTCAAAGACGTGCCAAACACGCTGGCAACCATTTCGAATGCCTTGGCTGGCGGTGATGAGAAGACATTTCGAGCTCAGCTTCACTCACTGCGCGGCATGCTTCTCAACTTTGGCTGCATTGCGATCGCAGTGGTTCTGATGGGACTGGAAAAAGCTCCCGAACTTCCTCAAATCGCTCCCGAAGCTCTGTTGCAAAAACTCACCCAACTCTGGGAAAGCACACGCGCTGCCTTGGAAGCATGGGCGGATCAGGCGGAAGCCGAAGGCCTTGGCTGATGCTTGAGGACGCCCACAACGAGCACAACTCAATCCAGTAGATCCGGTCGATTTTGCCGGGTCCGCGCCTCAGCTTGCGCCTTTTTCCAAGCTGATATTTTTGCATGGTTCCCGGAAAGCAGCACCTCCGGCACCGACATTCCCTGGAATTCAGCCGGTTTGGTATATGCCGGAGCTTCCAGCAACTTCGGGTTCGTAAAGGACTCATCGATCGACGATTGATCATCACCCAAAGCCCCCGGAAGCAAGCGGATCACCGCGTCACACACCACCGCTGCCGCGATGGCTCCGTTTGTCAGGACGTAATCTCCAATCGATAACTCCAGATCCACCAAGGCTTCGACAACTCGGTGGTCCACTCCTTCGTAATGACCACACAGGATCAACAAGTGTTCACGCTTGGAGAGATCGCGCACCACGGATTGCTCCAGTCGTTTCCCCTGCGGCGTCATCAGGATCACCAGAGTTTCCGGTTTCCTCAACGACTCGACAGCAGCAAACAAAGGTTGCGGCTTGAGTAACATCCCCGGCCCTCCCCCGCAAAGTGTGTCGTCCACGCGCCGATGCTTATCGGTCGACCAATCGCGCAATTGATGGACGACCACTTCCGCCACATCGGCATTGCGGGCTCGTTGGATGATCGAATCGCTCAGTGGGGCACTCGCGATTTCCGGGAACAAAGTGACGATATCAATCCGCATCAGTGATCGCGTTCAACTCATCAAGCCGCGGAATCTTCAGCCTCGCCGCCGTTTTCATGGTTGTCTTTTACCCGACGGAAGTGGATTTGCCCCACCCTGCGGCCATCGGTGCTGGTCACTTTCGCCTCGTAACCGAGAAATTCATAAACTTCGCCGATTTCCGGGAATCGACCCAGTTGCTGCGTGATGTAACCGCCGACAGTGGTCACTTCACCACTTTCCAGGAACAACTCCGGAACGTATCCAGCCAAATCATTCAAGGTCATCGAGCCTTCGATCACGAATTCATCATCGTTGATCCGGCTGAAGGGCGAGCGCTCATTGTCGAATTCGTCCTGAATTTCACCAACCAGCTCCTCAATCACGTTATCAAGGAATACCAGTCCGACTGGCGTGCCGAACTCATCCACGGCCAACGCCAAGTGAGCATGCTCGCGCAGGAAAAACTGCAGCAGCGTATCCAATGGCATGGTATCGGGAACGATTTTCACATCCCGTTTCACCCGCATCAGATCCGGATTCGGATCCTGCATCAGTTTGAACAGGTCCTTGATATGAATCAATCCGATCGCATGATCCAAGTGACTCTTCACCAGCGGAAAGCGCGTGTGCTTGCTGCGCATCGCGATTTCCAAATTCTTCTCGAACGGCTGGTCCACATCCAGCACCACCACGCGATTTCGCGGCGTCATCACGTCACGAACCCAAAGATCGTTCAGCTCCAGGGCATTGATCAGAATTTCCCGCTCCGTCTCGGTGACTTCCTGAGATTTTTCACTCTGTGTGACCAACAGCGCCAGCTCTTCCGCTGAGTGCGAATGCTCGCCCTCACGCGCCGGCTCCATGCGGAAAACGGTCTTCAACAACCAGTTCGCGGTGCCATTGAGGATGACAATACCGATGTGGGCGAACTTGAAGAAGGCGTGCAGAGGCGCGGCCAAAGCAAGGGTCATTGTTACTGCTTTTCGGATCGCGATCGACTTTGGCAGCAGCTCTCCAACGACCACGTGGAGAAAGGTGAAAGAGCAAATCGCCAACAGGAATGAAACCATCTTCACCCACCAAACTGAAATTCCAGTGAGCAGAAGCACAGGCGAGACCAAAGCCGCAATGAAAGGCTCCCCGAGGAAACCAAGAAACAGCGATGCGATGGTGATGCCTAGCTGGCAAGCGGACAGATAAGCGTCGAGGTTATTGACGACCCGCAGGGCGGCTTTTCCTTTGGCGGGATTGTCCTGGGTTTCCGCCTCAATCTGGCTGGGGCGGACTTTGACGATCGCAAATTCCGAAGCGACGAAAAACGCGTTCAGCAACAGGAAAAAGATAATCCCGAAAATATACAACGCTGCCTTACCACCCGAGATCGACTCATGGGAGACGTCCGGCTGAATGTTAGCAAGGAACAGAAGACTGGAATAAACATCCGTCATCTTGGGGCGGGATCAGAGTTTTTCATACACACCTTGGTCGCGCCGTTGCATCACGGTGAAGCCTGCTTTCTTCGCATCGCTTACGGAAAGCGGCTTGGTGACGACAGGTGTGTTGACCCGTGAAATGACTTTTTTCACCGGGTTCTTGCAAAGCGGGCAAACCACCAAGGGCTCCCGGTCGATGGGACGCCTTAGCTCAAACCCGCGCGCGCAAATGCGGCACGAATGCTCCGGGTCATCCTTTGCTTCTGAAACGTATTCGTAAATGGGCATTTTGGGGACGCGGGAGTGGGATAGTTCTCCCTCCCGCGTCGAAAGTAGCGCAAGCTGTGCCAGCTTACCAGCTGGACTTTGTCACGCCGGGAATCATTCCAGCGGAAGCAAGCTCACGGAACGTGATACGGGAAAGTCTGAAACGGCGTAAGAATGCACGGCGACGGCCGGTGATTTCGCAACGATTCACGAGCCGTGTAGGGCTTGCGTTACGAGGAAGCAGCGTGAGACCGACATAGTCTTTCTCCTTCTTGAGCTTCAGGCGAAGCTCAGCATACTTCTGAACGGTTTGCTTTTTACGCTCGTTGCGTGCGATCCAACTTTTCTTAGCCATAATTAGGGACGCGGTTGATAAGGGATGACCGATATGATGCAAGCGCAAAGTTGCCTTTTCATGCAATATTGTCGGATTTATCACGAATTTGCAGCAATTGTGCCGCGATGCTGATGGCAATTTCCGCCGGTGTGTTTCCACCAAGCGGCAAACCCAGCGGGCAATGGAGTGACTGATAAGCCGACTCTGGGACCCCGGCCTGCCGCAAATCACGCTCAATCACGGCACGCTTGGCAGCACTCCCAATCACCCCGATCCACGGCAACTTAGGCATGGATTCATAAAGCTTTCGCAAAACCGGCAAGTCCGAGGAGTGGCCCCGGGTAATGGATAGCACATACCCGTCTGGAGTAACCCGGGATACGCCGTCCTGGAATTCGACAACCGGTGTTTTTTCCAGATTCGGGTGCTCCGGCAGTTTCGCCAGCCAATCAGTGCGCTCCTCGAATATCTGAACCCGGCATGGCAAGGTGAGCAATACCGGGACCAAGGCCTGCACCACGTGCCCAGCGCCGAAGATAAAAATCCGCCAAACAGGCAGAGCGCGGTGCAACTCAAACAACAATGTCATTTCACCGCCACAGGTCATTCCAATGTCGCGTTGCAGATTCCACACATGCACCTGGCATGCCGGTGCACGGTCAGATTCCAATAATTCCACTGCCTGCGAGATCGCCCGCGCTTCAATTTTACCACCGCCAACCGTCCCGTCATGGAGACCTTGCGAGGTAACGATCATTTTAGCACCGGGATCTGCCGGCACACTTCCGCGGGTCGCAATCACCGTGACCACGACAAAATCGACGCCATTCTCATGGAGGGCCTGTAAGTCCTGCCAAAACATCAACCAGCGAAGCCGTCACGGACCATCGTTGCCTCAATCTGACCGTGCGGCTCATCCGTGGGCAAAAACACCACATTTTGGCCGGGCCGACCGAACTTGCCGAGATCGATATTGAGGAAATGAACATTCGGCAAAGCCAACTGGACCGTGGCTACGGATTCCACGTCGTGCAAAATCGCCTCCCCCATTTCGTAGAGCGTCCTTTGCACCGAGGGGCTGTAAGTGGTGGCAAAAATGCGATGAATCGCTTTTAGAGCCGCAGCATCCGCTTCTTGGAAATTGGCATCCAAGTCAGAAAACGTCCATTCTGCGGTGACTTTGGTCGATAGAATCCGATCGGTCGTCGGCGGCAACGTGGTCATGTCACAGACATGGTAGCCGGTGAACCCCGATGCCGTGGTTTTCAGGATCAAGTGATCCCGGATTCCACTGGATAGCGTCGTCTCGCCCCCGCGCACCAAAAGCGCTTTGGTAAAAGGCGTGCCGTTGGCATCGTGGGTGAAAGCGTGAGGGTGTAACCTGTCCGCGATCTCCATGCGCGACCACGCACGCTCGCGCAATTCGATCTTCACCTGATGAAGGTGCGGGTATTTCGCGAGAAAATGATGGCCGATCACGAGCGCGAATTCACCGCGGCACAGATCCGGGTTTTCGTGTGCTAGAAAATGGAGCGTATTTTTGACCGTATCCGTCGGCACGATCGATGAATTGTCGTCCGAGAGGTAGGAGCCCTCGAGATCCCCGGAAAGGAGCACGTCTGCTTCAAGCTCGCTGACATCGTGGTGGGAATGATCACGCCGATGAACTCTGAGAAACCGGACGCGTGATTTGCCGTATTGGTTTTGTTTGAGTGCAGGCATGAAATTGTGGAGGGTTTGGAATAGATGAAGATTTCCGAACTGAATGCCTTGGGCGAGGATGAATTTGTCGCCCTCCTCGGCGGGATCTACGAGCACTCGCCGTGGGTTGCGGAGCGGCTTTCATCCGGCCGACCATTCGAACGGATTGAGCAGATCGCGGACCAGATGCAACTGGCCGTCAATCAGGCAGAGCGGGCTGCCCAGCTGACTTTGATTCGCGCCCATCCGGATCTCGGCGGGAAGCTGGCAGTTTCAGGAAATCTCACGCAAGCCTCGATGCGGGAGCAATCCGGTGCAGGGCTGGATCGGCTTACTCCAGAGGAATTTCACGAATTTTCGGAACTCAACCGCCGCTATCGCGAAAAATTCAGTTTTCCCTTCATCATTTGCGTCCGCAAGACCGACAAAACCGGGATTCTGGCCGCTTTTCGCCAGAGATTGCTGCATTCAGCAGAAGAAGAACAACAAGCGGCCATCGCCGAAATTCACGAAATCGCACGGCTGCGGCTCCAGGATTTGCTCACTCCTGGGTAAGCAAAACCACCACGACCTGGAGAATCTGCTCCACCGTGGCGAGTCGGCCAACCCCCTCGTAACCGCAGGCGAGCATCCCTTCCGCAGGTTCGATGAATTGACAGCCATCACGCTTCAGCTGTTCCACATTGCGCTGGGTCGCCGGATGAAGCCACATTTTCCCATTCATTGCCGGGGCGATCACCACCGGAGTTTGAGGTGGCAGAGCCAAATAAATCGCCGAAAGTGGATCCGGGGCTAATCCATGAGCGAAATTCCCCAGCACATCAGCGCTGGCCGGTGCAACGAGGAACAAATCCGCCCCATCGGCCAGTTCGATATGCCCCGGCTTCCAGGATTGTTTTTCATCCTCCAAAGACACCAGCACCGGCTCACGGGTGAGCACCTGCAAGGTCAGCGGCGTGATGAATTCGGTCGCAGCCCGAGTCATGACCACACTCACCCGATGCCCTTGTTTTACCAATTGCGAAGCAAGGTCAGCGGCTTTGTAAGCAGCGATCGAGCCGGTAATGCCAAGGACGATTCTCATGAGGAAATGTGATTCAACGCAGCATTTTCGATGCCTTGGCAACTGCTGCCGCAAGCGCAGCTACACTCTCCAAGGTGTTATAAAGCGCAAACGACGCCCGAGTCGTCCCGGTGATTCCGAAGCGCGACATCAGTGGCTGGCAGCAATGATGGCCGGTGCGAACAGCGACGCCCATCTGATCAATCAATGTTCCGAGGTCGTAGTGGTGCACTCCTTCGATGGCGAATGAAAGCGCGCCCGCCCGATCATCGGGACCGTAGAGACGAACCCCTTCGATGTCGCTCAGGGCATCCGCCGCCGCTTCGATCAGCTCATTCTCGTGGCTATAAATCTCGTCGAGGCCGATCGCATTGACAAAATCCAGTGCCGAAGCCAGAGCGATCGCGCCTTCGATGTTCGGGGTACCAGCTTCATATTTGAACGGCAGATCGTTGTAAGTCGTTTTGTCAAAGGTGACCTCCTTGATCATCTCACCGCCGCCACGCCAAGGAGGAAGATCTTCCAGGACTTTTCGCCTGCCCCAGAGAACGCCAATTCCTGTGGGGGCATAAACTTTGTGACCGGAAAACGCGAGGAAGTCCGCACCGAGGCTTTGCACATCCATTTTGAGATGCGGGGCTGCCTGTGCCGCGTCGATCAGCACCAAGGCACCGGCTTTTTTCGCCGCCGCAGTCATTTCCCGGACCGGATTGACCGTGCCGAAGGCATTGGAAACCCAGCCCAGAGCAAGAACCTTGGTCCGATTGGAAAGCAGTTCATGGAAAGCGTGCTGATCCAGAACGCCATTCTCATCGCAGGGGATGACCTTCAATTCCGCTCCAGTTCGGACACACAACATCTGCCAGGGAACGATGTTCGAGTGGTGCTCCAAGGTGGAAATCAGAATTTCATCCCCCTTCCCAATTTGGCCGGACAAGGTCAACACACTCGATACCAGATTGATCGCATCCGTCGTCCCGGAAGTAAAAATCACTTCATCTGACGAGTCCGCATTCAGGTGCGAGGCGACCGTTTGGCGAGCTTGCTCAAATGCTTCGGTAGCAAGCCTAGCCAAAAAATGCGTTCCACGGTGGATATTGGAGTTGATCGCCTCGTAGTAATGGCGGGACGCGTAAAGCACCTGCAGCGGTTTCTGCGTAGTCGCCGCATTATCGAGATAAACCAAGGGATGACCGTTGATCTTCCGATCAAGGATCGGGAAATTCTGGAGGATGGATTCGGAGGATAGCATGAAAGATGAATAAAACCTCGCGGCCCGGGGCCCGCGCCGGAAGGATGCAGCACGCCTGATGCGCTCGCAACGCAAGAATTGCGGCCAATCCGCATCTGGTCTTGCGAACCCGCCACTGCAGGCGTTCAATCCCCGCCCACTGGCATGTACCTGCTGAAAAAAGTTTTCCAACTCCGCGAGCACGTTAGCTCGGATCACGAGAAGCCGTTCCTTGATCACCTGGATGATCTACGAACCATGATCATCCGCATCGTGATCACCTTGATCATCGCGATGATCTTCTGCTTCGCCTTCCAACAACATCTGATGAGGATTCTGCTCCACCCGGTGGAGAAGGTCTGGACGACACACGTTGAAAACCAACTACCCACCAAAAAAGAAGCACCGCGCGCGCTGGACTTTGATACGTGGGAGAAAGCCAAGCAGATCGAGCACGCCGCTTCCACCTTGCAAGGCGAGGATCGGACGGCCTTTTTTGAATCCCTGAACGATCCAAGTCTCGTCTTCCACGCCCGCTCCGTTGAATTATTCAGAGCGGCCAAAGCCTTGCCAAAAGAAAAACAGGCCCATTTCCTGAACCGCCAGTCGATTTCCAAGGAAATGAAGGATCAGGTCGCAGCCCTGCTGATCAAAGAACCGAACCCGGAAACCGACAGCCGCGGCAATCTGATGAAGATGTCCGCATTGAAACCGACGGAAACCTTCATGCTTTCGATGAAGTTGTCGTTCTTCGCCGGCATCATTGTTTCCTTCCCCCTCCTGCTGATGTTCCTGCTGCAGTTCATCCTGCCGGGACTGCATGGCAACGAACGTCGCGTGCTATGGCCATCCTTGGCGATTGGCTTCGGCTTATTCCTCACCGGCGTCCTTTTTGCGTATTTTGCGGTGCTGCCGAGAGCACTCGGATTCTTCTTTGAATGGGGCGGCAGCCTCGGGGTTTCCAACGACTGGCGGATCGGTGAATACATTACCTTCGCGACTCAATTCACCCTATTGTTTGGCCTTTCGTTCGAGCTGCCTGTCGTCGTCATGGTGATTGTGAAACTCGGCCTGCTCAGTTACGCCACGATGGCTTCGACTCGACGCTATGCGATTGTCGCCATCTTCGTGGTGGCTGCAGTGCTGACTCCGACCCCGGACGCGCTGACCCTGACACTGATGGCTGGGCCGATGATTGTTCTCTACGAAATCTGCATCTGGCTGGCATGGTTCAGCGAGCGGCAAGACGCAAAACGCGAGTCTGAAGAAGCACAGCAGCGCATGGAAGGACTGCTCAACGGCACCTACGAACCAAAGCCAAGTGAAGTTGAAGAAGCGGATGCCGCGCGCGTTGCTGAAGAGACTCACGAATCCAAGGACGACGGCTGGGACGAGGAAACTCCAGAAAATGAGGATTTACCGGAGCCTCCATCGCATGAGAATCCAGAATCCGGCGAGCGAGATCGCCACGACCCTTGAGCCACTCATTCCCAACATAAGATGTCTAAACCGAAGGATCCCACCGCCTCAAATGCCCGCTCACCCATAGCCGGGTGCGCGATATTCATCTGCGTCGGACTGGTGATGATTTTCCTGATCGTTTTCTCGATCGTTTCGCTATTCCGTCAATTTGACGCCATCAAAGAATTCACCGCTGAAAAACCGGTGGCATTAAAAGTCAGCTCGGTCGAAGACCGCGATGCTGAACTCAATCAACTGGCTGAACGGCTTGAAAGTTTCCGGCAACAGTTGACCGATGGGAAAGACACCTCATTGCTGCTATCTGCTGAGGACATGAACCTTGCGATCGCAGCCTACGAACCACTCAAGGAACTGCGCGGCACATTCCACATCGACCAGATCGCTGATGGCGAGATGGACATTTCCATTTCGTTCAAAATCAACGGAAAACCGCGCCTACCGAAAAAAGGTGAAACCGGTTGGTTCAATTCGGATCCACGCTATTTGAATGCGGAAATCGTCGCCCATCCAAAGCTAGCCAAAGGAGAAATCGCCCTCGAAATCGATTCCATCAAAGTTCCGGGCAAAACCGTCCCAGAAGAATTTAAGGAACAGATGTCACCCTATCGAATCACCCAGCGCTATACGGAAGATGCGGTGATCGGTCCATCGATGGCCAAATTGACAGGCGTTGAAATCCAAGGAGATAAAGTGCTTTTCCGCCGTAAATCCGGTGAAAAGCCATCGGATAACATCACCCGCGAACAAGTCGATTCCGCAAGCTCCCGGTTTTTCAAAATCATCGGTATTGCGGCCACAATCTTCCTGACATTGGTAGGAATTGTGCTTCTCATCGGGATTCGAGCGAAAAAAAATCGTTCCGAATCCGGTAGTATTTGAAAAAATACGAAACAACGACCGCTTACCAGAGCGCTTAATCCGAACTTGTAATGAAACCACTCGCCCACCTAACCGCCCTAGGGATTTCCCTGACGCCTCTCGCGTTCGCGCAAAATAACGAAGCGCCTGCTCCATCGAAACCTGAAGCCATCGCAGTGGTATCCGATGCCCCACCGGCAAGCCCGGAGGCCAAACCAGAGACTGAAGCTCCTGAAAAGGATCCGGCTGTAGAAAATCTTGCTGAGGTTGAGTCCCTTTCGAACTCATCCAAAGAAGAGAAGCCAAAAACATCCGAGCAGGAAACTCTGAGCGCCGAAAACAAACTCGCCGCTGAACGACTTCTTAACGAAACCAACGCCATCCGCGCCCAAATCACTCGTCTCAAAATGGAGCGCGAGTTGATTAGCGAAAAACTTGCTCTCCAGTCCGTAAAGCTCCAGGCAGAGCTGAGCTTAAAGCTCGAGGAATCTGAAACCGAGAAAGCTGCTCTGCAGAATGAGAACGAACTGTCCAAACTGCGCGCTGAAAAGCTCACCAATGATCTGAAATCCCTCCAAGCCGAGTCCGCTCTCAAGGTGACCCGCCTTCAAAGCGAAATCGCCGACATTGAGACCACCGACAAGCGGTCCCAGTATGCGGACAGCACGCCGGTTTATTTGGAGCATCCGCTTCGTGACGACGGGATTCTCGTGATTTCCGATCGCCGCATCTCACTGAATGGCACCATCGTTTCCTCCACGGCAGACTACGTGACCAGCCGCATCGACTACTGGAACAACAAAGACAGCAAGCTGCCGATTTTCATCGTCATCAACAACTGCCCTGGCGGTTCCGTGATGGCCGGCTACCGGATTCTCAAATCCATGGAAGCCAGTGAGGCTCCGATCCATGTGGTGGTCAAATCGTTCGCCGCCTCCATGGCCGCCTGCATCACCACCCTCGCGGAAGAATCCTACGCTTATCCAAACGCAATCATCCTTCACCACCAGATCAGTTCGCAACTTACCTTCGCGAACATGAACCTGACCCAACAGAAGGAGTTCTACGAGGACAGCAACCGCTGGTGGGAACGCCTGGCGACTCCGGTTGCAACCAAGATGGGCATTTCCACGGATGAGTTCATCAAGCGCATGTACAAGCAAAACACCAGCGGTGACTGGAGCGAATTCGGTGACCAAGCGGTGAAGCTGAAATGGGTGAATCACATCATCAAAGGCGTCGACGAAACTTCCTTCACGCGTGATCCTGATAGCCAGGAGAACACGCCGAATCGCAACGCTGAAGCGCAGTTGACCGAGCAAGTCGACGAAGCAGGCCATCCCTTCGTCTACCTTCCTCGCCTCAATCCGAAGGACGTCTACTTCCTTTACAATCCGGACAGTTACTATCGCGTGCGCTAATTGCGCATTCGAATCGACCGGCAATGCTGGAAGACGATTTCACTTATGTATTGCGCAAGGCCCTCAAGGGCCTTGCGCTTTCTCCGTCTGAAGCGGCGCACCGCGCGCAGCTACCGGAAACTGAAGTTTTGGCGTTTTCACGCGGCCATTTCTCCGAATCGACGGCTAGCCGTCTTGCCCCAGTGCTCGGTTTGCAAGCCGATGCCTTTTCTCGCCACCCGGATTTCAATCCACAACCGGTTACGGACCCTTCAATCGTCCGTCTCGAACTACCCTTTGGCGATGATCACGTAAACGCGTGGCTGATCCGCCATTCTGAAACCAGCATTTTGTTCGATACCGGCGATGACGAAACCTCCTGTCCGCAAGCTCTCGCGAAATTGGGAATTTCCAGCCTGGCAGCTCTGTTTATCACCCACCACCATCCCGACCATATCGCGGGGATTTCTGCATTAGCAGGCGTGGCGAACTCCGTTCACGGTCCGGCAGGGATTTCTGGAGCAGACGCGATGGCACCGGGAACCTCGATCCGCATCGGTCCGCTGATCGTCACAGCTGTGGACTTATCCGGTCATGCGACTCCGTCCAATGGCTACTTGGTGACAGGACTCGCCCAGCCCGTGCTGGTGTCCGGCGATGCGCTTTTCGCCGGCTCAATCGGCGGGTGCCCGAATCCTGCCGCGTATCAACAGGCGCTGAAACGATTGCGGGCAGAGCTTTCAACTTTGTCGCCGGATACGGTGATTCTGCCAGGCCATGGACCGGCCACCACCTTGGCTGAGGAATGGGAGCACAATCCCTTCCCCATTCGCTAAACACAGCCTGCAGGCAAAGCCGCCATCCGCCGCTATTTTTTCGGCGCGCGTGGGATTGGATTTCCGGACGATTCCTTGCCAAAGATCAGCGAGCTCGGTTTTTCATCGATGGTATTGGTCAAGGACTTGATAGACCGCAGCGATGCCCGAAGTTCATCGAGTGTTCGGCGCAAATCCCCCTGAACCTCGCCGTTTGGCCCGACACTGGCGACGGATTCCTGCAATTCGTTCAGCGTTTTCTTCAGATCACTCGGAAGGTCACGGAATGCCGGGTCTTCCAGAGTTTCGCGAGCTGCAGCCAATGTTTGCTCAATTTCATGCATCGTCTCACGGGCATCGGCAATCGTGGTCGCCGCCTCATCCGAGGCCTTGGTGATTTTCTCCACAGTTTCGTCGAGTGGCAGAGCTTCCAATTTATCGAGAATGGCCGTGACCTTCGATTCAAGCTGGGCAAAACCGGACGAAATGGTTGGAAGAGTTTTGAGATCACCGGTCATCGTAATCTCTTCGGACGGAGCCTCAGGGTAGTAGTCCAAATCGACAAACAACGCCCCGGAAAGGAGGTTTCCAGTTTTGAGGGCGGCGCGCATGCCATGCTCTACCGCATTCCCAAGGAACTGATACTCTGGATCATCCAATCGCTCACGCGTCTCGGATCGCAGCAATGCCGGATCGATTTCAATGACCACCGGGATTCTGCGGTCCCCACGAACCGGGTTGTGATTGAACGAAATATCCGCAACCCGACCAAGCTGGATGCCGCGGAATTCGACGGGGGCGCCAACGGCAAGACCACGCACTGATTGATCGAACAAGAGCAGGAATTTCATGCTCGGCAAAAATGTCGAGTTCACGGCGTCGTCGAAGCTCTTGTGCAGCACAAATGAAGCTCCGTCGGTCACGGCTGCCCCAGCGGGTTCGCTGTCCGGGATGCCGAATTCCGCACCGCCTGAAACCATCGCCTGCAACGATGGGGTTCTGACCTTGAATCCATCCGTTCCCACGGACACATCGACGCCACTGGTGTTCCAGAATCGGGTATTTCTCCGCACCAGCCCGGCGTATTCTTCGCGGACGAAAGCTTCGTAAACGACTTGTCTGTTTTCGATGTCCAAGCGGCGGCTTTCAATCCGTCCCACTTCGTAGCCACGGTAATAAATCGGCGAACCAGGCATCAAGGAGCCAGCCTCATCTGCCGTCAAAACCAAGCGGCGGCCTGGGATGCTGCGGCTGGTGGCTGGCGGCGTCTCCCTACCGATGTAGCTGGTTTTCAACTCTCCACCGCTGCCTGGGTCGAGTTCGATGTAGGCACCAGTGATCAAAGTCCCGAGGCCCGAGATGTCTGAAACCGAGACCCGGGGACGAACTACCCAAAATTGAGTCCCGTCACGCAGCAGGCTCTCCGATTCAGGATCGATCCGTAACGAGATCATCACTGATTTCAGATCTTTCGACAATTTGACATCCTCGACTTTCCCCACGAGAACCGAGCGGCATCTGACTTCGGTCTGGCCGGCAATGATTCCATCCGCCGTTTCGAAGCGTACTTCGGCCAGAGGACCTTGGGAGGCGAAGCTCCGATACACCAAGTAGCCACCGATCAAAATCGCCAGAATCGGGACCACCCAAATGATGTTCCAGCGCTGGGCGGCCTTATACTCCGGGGTCGCGGGAGTGATCACAGGTTCTTTCGTCTCAGTCATCTTTCTTGGTATCAGGAGAAACTACATCCAAATCATCGAAACGGTCCCACAGCAACCGCGGATCGAAACTCATTGCCGCCAGCATCGTCATCACCACGACGGATGCAAATGCAAGCACACCGGGGCCGGGAACAATGGTCGTGTAGGCGCCAACCTGAACCAATCCGACCAGAATCGCCACCACGAAAACATCCACCATCGACCAGCGACCGAACAATTCGGTCAGGAAATACACCTTCCCCAGCACCCAGGGCGATGGATGAAGTTTGCCGGAGGCTGCCGCGCATAACCACGTCAGTGCCACGATTTTCAATATCGGGATCAACAACGAGGCGGTAAAAATCACCAAGGCAATGGGATAGGCACCGGATTTCCAGAATTCGATCATCCCCGCCACAATCGTGGTCGGCGTGGTGACACCAATCTCATAAACCACCATCACCGGCAGCAAATTGGCTGGAACATAGAGCGCCACGGCAGCAATCAGAAACGCCACGGTGCGGCGAATACTGTCCGGTTTTCGCAAGTGAAGATGGCTGCCGCAGCGTGGACAGTGCCCCTTTGAAACCGGCGACACCTTGCCACAGGAATGACAACCCGCCAGGCCGTGCTCAATTCCACGCGATGGCTTTGGACAGTCTTTTTTCATGATTTCGCCACCTCCAGGCGATCCCATAGCTCATTGCGATCAATCGCAGCGAGCGCACCAGCCATGCACAACATCAAGGCAGCAAATGCCCAAAAGCCGGAACCGAACTCGAGATGCGCCATGTGCCACAGTTTCAGCAAACTGACCAATACCCCCAAAAGAAACACCTCAATCATGTTCCACGGCTCTGCACGATGCATCCATTTCGCGATCGTCCGCGCACCCGGAGCGGCGTATCCGGCCATCAACGGCCCACACACGTAAAGCAGACCGCCAGCCATGAAAAGCGGCACCAGCACGGTGAACAAACCGATTCCTAACCCCACCGGCCAATCTCCTTGCTCGTATAGAGCCCAAGCAGCCTGAGCCGGATTCAGCCGGGTCAGGATGCCATTGTATTCAAGCGTGAGGAAAGGGAACCAATAGACAATCACCATCAGTAACAGTGATGCCAAAGACAACGCACTGGCTCTGGCAAGCGATGCCGGGCGATTCTGGTAGAGCACCGCATGGCACCGCACACAACGCGCCGCCATTCCCTCCCTCGGCGGACGCTCCAGATGCAGCGTATCGCAAAAGTGGCAGGCAGCATAATGCGGGCCTCCGCGGGGCTTGGGCCACGGACGCTTCGATAGCAAAAATCGCCTTTTGATGAATGGCATTTTCGGGAATCAGGTGCCGCAACCGCGCATCCGAGTTGGCGCGGCCGGAAGGATCAGTGAGGTGCCACCACCCTTTGCCTGATTTTGCCCAGTCCTTCAACCCCACATTCCACGAAGTCTCCGCATTGCAGATATTTTGGCGGATTCATCCCCATCGCCACACCGCTTGGGGTTCCCGTGGCGATGACATCCCCCGGCAACAGCGTCATGAAACGACTGATGTAGCTGATGATTTGCCGAACCGAGAACATCATGTCTCCCGTCCAGCTGTTTTGCCGGTATTCGTCATTCACCTTGCACCAAAGTCTTAAACCCTGCGGATCCGCTACCTCGTCGGCCGTTACCAACCAGGGTCCCATCGGCGCAAACGTGTCCGCGCTTTTGCCCTTCATCCATTGACCGCCCATTTCCTTCTGAAATGCCCTTTCTGAATAATCGCAAAAACTGGAAAACCCAGCGATGTAGGACAAAGCGTCAGCTTCATCGACATAACTCGCGGTTTGACCGATCACCACTGCCAGCTCGACCTCGTAATCCAGCTTGGTGGAGCCCCGAGGGGTGATCACATCGTCATAGGGACCACTCCAGGCGCTGGTCGCCTTCATGAACAGCGTAGGTTCGGAGGGAATTCCCTCGCCGAGCTCTTTGGCGTGCTCCAAATAGTTTTTTCCCACACAAACCAGTTTCGAGGGACGGTCAATCGGCGGCCCCAGGCGACTCATCGGATCGACTTCGGTCGCGCCCGGACAACCATCCGCTACCCATTCCGCCAATGATTCCAAACCCCCGGAGCCGAAAAATCCTTCATCGAAATCACTGAATTCACCACTCGCATCCATCATTCTGCCATCCGGCAACAACACCCCTGGCTCCTCACGCCCCGCCTCACCAAATCGAATTAGCTTCATGCTTTCAAATTAATGGATTTCCAAGATTCGCAAATTCCAAAATCGCTTTCCACAAACCACAAACGAAAAAAGCCGAGTCCGGCAAAGCGGAAACCCGGCTTCAGAGTGCACCAAGGCATCAATCCAGCTCAGTCGCACGCTTGAGCACGACTTGGTATGAATTGCGTTGGAATACCAAAGCCTCTCCCTGGCGAGTGACTTCCCAATTTGCAACCGCAACCGCTTGGCGGGAACCTTCATGAGTCTGTGCCCCAATAAATAGATTATGGCTTCCAAACAATTGCCAAACCAGCAAACGGACTTGCACATGAGGATTTTGTCGCATGGAAATGGCAACATTGCCGCTTGTATTGCCAGCCGACACACCTTTGCCGAAATCTAAAAACCAATCGGTATTTTGCCGCGCCGGAAAAAGCGGATCGGAACTAGCGGTGACTTTATACAATCCTGATAATTCCGGACTCGTGGCAGGCGCATCCGCTTTGGCAAATTGAAGAATTCCCAGAGAAATTATGATACTGAATGCGGTAACGACCGCTTTCAGGGATTGACGTGAGTAATTAAGGAAACCTCTGACAGATTCTTCTGATTGGGTATTCATAACCATGAGTATAGCGAAAGCTATGCCGAGACCCAAAAATCACCCAAATCCTTCATTATCAACATTATACATTTAGGATTAAAAACGAAAAACGACCCGCAGAAGGCATAATGCAATTTGCAATTGATATAAATTGCAACGTTTTATTTTGTTTCCGTAGTGAGCCGAAAAACAAAAACCGCAGGAATGGCATATACCAAACCTGCGGCTGCAATAATCATTCAGAACTATTAATGATCGAGCGCGTCGTCGATCTTTTCACCTGCTTTTTCAGCGGGCCCTTTCGGATCCAAGGCATCGCCAACTTTTTCGGCGGCATTATCCAATTTTTCACCAGCCTTTTCAGCAGGTCCCTTTTCTTTACAGGATGTCAATGGTACAACAAACGGCATCAAGCATAATGACATCAGCAATGGAGTTTTGAGCATTTTCATAATAGGATTGGGAGACATCGCCCAATGATGAAATCATCTGGCGTTTGTGAAATATCGCACATCTAGGATAGATCGCCAATAAATCTTAGGAAAGCTCCTCAAGATCCATAAATTTTATGGCGAGCAATCCATCAAAGCAGCGCCTTCAGCTCTCGCAAATCGCTGATATGGTGCAGGGCCGCATCGCTACGAACCACGCCGGGACGAAGAATTTGGACCGTAGGGATTTTCAGGGCATTTCCGGCTGCGATTTCAGAACGTTCGCTATCCCCCACGACGAGAACCGCTTCGGGTTCAAGCTGATGCCGCCTTAGTAAATCCTCAAAGATCGCTTTTTTGCCAGTTCTCGGAAGCTCATCGATCGCATCGATCCAAATCTCAGCAAACCAATCTTTGATACCCAACGCTTCGATTTTACTTTGCTGCAAGGTGCGGAAGCCGCTGGTGACGAGAAATCTATCGACCTTCATTTGCAGCAGCTCCGGCAAATCCGGAAATCCTTTGAATGGCCCAGCGACCCGCAGGTTAAGCGATGCCTGCCAGCCAGCCTGATACATCCGCGGCGAGAATCCATGGATTTCCGCCACTTGCTCCAGTGAATGGGTCCAGCAATCTTCCAAGGCGGATTCCAGGGCTGTTTCCCCAAGCGTCCCGCAATTTGCCGCACGAATCGCGTCCAACGCCGGCTGATAAAACGCCCGACCCGATTCATCAGGGCTGGCCAAACAATGATCGAGGTCAAAAAAAACAGCGCGAACTCCACTCATTTCCAAAAGAGAGATCGCTTATTCCGGCGAAGAATCGGCAGCGGGAACTTTCGCTGGAGGCTCTTCGTTGGGAGACAAATTCGCATTGGTAAGAATCGCCTCGCCCTGATTTTCAATGCTGATGTTTGTGCCATACGGCTCTTGTCCAAGGCCGTGCTCCAGCACGATGCCAGGACCCAAATTGGAAAGGGCTTGATTCCCTGCCACCCGGACACCAGACGCCGCTTCACGGACAACCAGCCCTCCGAGTAGATTGCCTTTCATGATATTGCTGACCACCCGGCCGGAGCCGGCGCTGTCCAGCACCAGGCCAAATTCGCGGTTCCCGTCCAACTCATTGCCGATCATGGTGACCGAGCTTTGACCATTGCTGGCATGGACACCATTGTGACTGTTATTTGAGCAATGGTTGTCGGTTAGAATCATCGCCGCTCCATCCCAGGATTCGATGCCGTGACCGTAATTGGCGGATGCTTCGCATTCCTTCACCTCCAAAAGGCTACCCTGCCCGGAAACCGCAATTCCATCCCAGCCGTTGGCAGTGAATTTGCAGCGACTTACCACCGCATGCCCACCCTCCATGACCAGCAGGCCGTGGCCACTTGCTTCCTGAAATTTGCAATCGGCAAAATCCCCCTCACCACCCCGCACCAGAGCCGCGGAGTAGCGCTCGTCGCCAGCTTCCACCGTGTTGTGGCGAAAGGTGAATCCGGTGATTCTTGCACCATTCGCACCTGGTCCCAGCGTGATCGCAGCACTTTCATCACCGGCACATTCGACAATCGTCGTTTCAGCTCCGCTGCCCTGAAGTTCCACCGCCGTGTTGACGATCCATGGACCTTTCCAGGTTCCTTCATCAATCACCACCCGATCCCTGTCGCGAGCTTGCTTGAGCGCGTCCGCTGGGTTTGAAAATTCCGATGGCACGCGCAAGGTGCGTGAATACGATGACATGCGTTCCAGAAAGGTTGCCACTTCCTGATCCTCTGGAGCCAAGGCCCGCGCCTCGCGCAGGAGATCCAAAATTTCCTGATCGTAGGCACCGTGGTCTTTTTGCGTGGCCAAAGAGAACAACTCTCTCGCCTTTGCGGCATTGATTCGGGCTTTTTCCTGGGCAGCGGTGGCATCTGCCAGCAATTTCTTCGCCTCCGCATCCTCCGGCTGTTCGCTCAGGACTGACTGAGCCGACTGGATCGCAAGCTCCCAATGACGTTGCTCCAGCTGCTTACGTCCCTCGACCAAGACTTGCCGACGTTCTTCTGCAAGTCGCGCAGCGGAAATTTTCTCCAGCATCGCGGCTGCTTCGGACTCGTCCGGATACGTTTCCAGAATTTGGCGAGCCGCGCTTTCCGCATCGTCCCATCGGTCGGCTTCGAAAAAGGCGATCGCCTGACCATTCCAGTAGCCGATGAATTGCTTCTGCTCCTCCAGCATTCCTGCCTCGATGCTCCGGCGACCGATTGGCACCAGTTTGGAATCTGGCTCCAGCGTCTCAATTTGTTGGTAAATTTCCGTGGCATCTGCCCAGCGCCGATTTTCAATGTAGGACGCGCCTTCGCGGTTCAAGCGAGTAACCTTTTCGCGCAGCAACTGCTCCTGTTCATCCAGATGCTTGAGGTAGAACAAACCTCCCGCAGCCGCGGCGATGAGCACCAGAAACAGACAAACGAAGGGAGCAAGTGACCTTTTGCTCTTAGTGGATCCACCATCAGCAGCTGCCGATGTCTCCGGCTCTGGAGCTATGGGGGTGATGATGGGGGCAACCTCTGGCGGAATTTCCTTGGGTGGAGATTCCAGATGTTCACGGATCACGGCAAGTGCTCGATCAAATTCGACCAGATTGTCCTGATACCGCAGTGCGATCGCTTCGGTTGGTGCTGTGCGAACCATTTCCGCGATTTTCTCCCGCGCCAGGCGCAATCCCGGCAGGTGCGGGCGTGGATCTTCATCCGGTTTCAGGCCAAGGATGTTTCGGGCTTCGGACAAAGTCATCGCAGAGGATCTAGCAGTGAAATCACCGAAATGAAAGTGGGGAACCACGAATCACACAGCTTGCCCAACCAAAAGATCGGTCAAAACCCTCACTTCGCGGCTATCCGACAAATCGCTGGACGATCGGCATCCGCCGACCCATCCCAAATGCGAGTGAAGTGACTCGAATGCCCGGAGCTGCCTGCTGGCGTTTCCACTCGTTCAGATCAACCCGGCGCTGGATCCAACGCACGGTCGCTTCGTCGAAGCCCAGATCGATGATTTCTTCACTGGAAAGTTGTTTCTCGACGTAATTTTCCAAAATCGCATCAAGGATTTCGTATTCCGGCAACGTGTCCTGATCTTTTTGGTCCGGCCTCAACTCCGCACTCGGCGGCTTCTCGATGGTATTCCACGGAATGATTTCCCGCTCCCGATTTAGCCATCGGCAGACTTCGTAGACCCGTGTTTTCGGCAAATCGGAAATCACGGCCAAGCCTCCGCACATGTCGCCGTAAATGGTGCAGTAGCCGACCGCCAGTTCGCTCTTATTGCCGGTGGTCAGAAGGAGATGATGATCTTTGTTCGATAACGCCATCAACAGCACGCCGCGGATTCTAGCCTGCAAATTCTCTTCCGTGACGTCTTCGGGTTTGCCGACAAACAGCGGCGCCAGGGTTGCTTTGAAGGTCTCGAAGGCGTCGCGGATCGGCACCGTATCACAACGGATGCCAAGCGATTTCGCCAGATGAATGGAATCGTCCACACTCCCCCCGGAAGAATACGGGCTCGGCATGGTCAAACCGTGGACATTTTCCGGCCCCAAAGCATCCGCCGCAATTGCCGCCGTGAGGGCAGAGTCGATCCCTCCGCTCAATCCCAGGCAAACGCTGGTGAATCCGCATTTCGTCGCATAGTCGCGCAGTCCTAAAACCAAAGCACGATAAAGTTGGGCAGGCGCTTCCTCTTCCAGAGCTTTCGAATCCTCCGGCTCCAAATTGAGAAATGGATTCACCACCCGTGTTTGTTCGACAAAGCCATTGAGTTGCGCAGCAATGCGTCCCTCGGCATTGATCACCATCGAATGCCCATCGAAAAGCAGCTGATCGTTGCCCCCGATGGAGTTGCAGTAAACCACGGGAACCGCCGATTGGCGGGCGACTTTTGCCAGCATGTCACGCCGCTGCGCTGGCTTGCCCAGATGAAACGGCGATGCGCTCAGGTTGAGCAGCAAATCCATGTTCTTGGCGCTCAACTCCGATACCGGATCGCGATCGTAAAACGGCCGCTGCAGGTAATCGTCAGTCCAGATATCTTCACAAATCGTGACGCCGATGCGTTTGCCATTCCAAACGATCGGCTCACAAGCTTCGCCCGGTTCGAAATAGCGACGCTCATCGAACACATCGTAGGTCGGCAGCAGGGTTTTCCAGAAACGATGGACGATGGCCCCCTGCTCAAGCCATGCCGCTGCATTGCGAAACGGCTTGCCGCCCGTCGCTTCGTGATAATCCACATAACCCACCAAAAGCGGAACCTCGCGGATCTCACCCGCCAGATGATCCAGCGCCTGGAGACACTTCGGCACAAAATGGGATTTGAACACCAAATCGCGCGGAGGATAGCCGACCAGAGACATTTCCGGAGTGATCACCAGTTCCGCTCCCGCATCCAGGCACTCGCGGTAGGCGGCCAGGAGGCGTTTGACGTTTCCGGGAAAGTCGCCAACGACGGCGTTGATTTGGGCGATGCCGATATTCATGAACTGCCCGAGCAAACAACGGCGGGAGCCTGAAGGAAAAGCAAATCCGAACACCAAATCCGTGGATCACCGATTTCCTTCCACCCGACCACAACGACGGCTTGCCGACTCCCACTTCTCCAGCTAGTCTGCGCAGGAACATTTGAATCAATGAAAGCTTTTCCGCGCGCCATCCTAGCATTTGCCTTAGCTGCAAGCTCCCTTCCCGCCCAGAACGAAGCTCCCGCCGAACCACCTGCGAAGGAGGAAACCAAGGAATTGGCACCGAACCAAAAGGCATTCCTCAACTTGCCGGAAGAACAGCGCAAAGAATTTATCAAGCACATCCAGGAAGCCACCCGCCTTTTCCAGCAAAAGCGGATTTTTGAAGTGCTTGATGAGCTAGATAAAGCCGAAGCCATTTTCAAGGATAGCCCGGAGATCTACAATCTGCGCGGTTCCTGCCATGTTGAGTTCCGCGCCTTTGACAAAGCCCTGATCGATTTCGAGCGGGCCAACAAAATCGCCCCCAACAACGCGAGCGTCGAATTCAACATCGCCGAGGTTTATTTCGTCAGTAAGGATTACCAAAAGGCTCACGAAGCATTTACCGCGCTGCTTGCGAAAGTTCCCGAAAGCAACATCGGACTCTCCCGCCTGGTTGAATTCAAGCTGCTTCTCTGCAAACAGAAGCTCGGCATGGAAGACGAAGCCGCCAAAATGGCGGAAAAATACGACTTCATGGATGACTCGCCGTATTACTACTACTCCCAAGCGGCCATGAACTACGCTTCCGGCAATTTGGTGAAAGCTGAAGAATGGCTCGCCCGTGCAGGTAGAGTTTTCCGCAACCAAGCCATTCTGGCGCCATGGCAGGACACCTTGGTTGAGTTCGGCTACGTGAAGAGCTTCTACGGAGACGATTCCGATACTAATGCCGCCGGTGGCGCAGGCGAGTGATGCCTCCCTCTCATCAAGTCCCCCGGGCGGCTGACTTCTTTAATTCTTCAACGAAAGAAGTCACCACCGGGCTCAGCGGGCGATCGCTGAGATAGCCTGCGGAAACCCGGATCCTTTCCGGTTCTTCTTCCAAGGGCTTCGCAATCACTTCGCCACGTCGGCGGTCCATCGGAAAGCTTTCGGCCAGGAGCGCTACCCCCAATCCTGCCTCCAGCGCAGATAGCAGGCTCGAAATTCCATCGAACTCTCCAGCGACCTTTGCCTGGAGACTGCGCTCACGGAAAAATCGGGTCACACTTTCCCAGTATTCCGGATAGTGCTCGCGATTGTAGAGCAAAAGCCGCTCGCCGGATAAATCCTTCAGCGAAATCACCTTTTTATTCGCAAATGGATGGTTCCCAGGCATCACCAGCCGCCATCCATATTCCATCAAAGTTTCCCAGCCGATAGCCCCTGAAACATGGATGCCTGGTGGCGCGAGAATCAAATCCAAGCGCCCGGAAACCAGACCCGCGCCCATTTCCGCAGAGGAACAATCGCTCAAACTGACGCGAACCGTCGGAAAAGATTGGGTGAATTTCTGAATCGCCACCGCAAGGAAATCGCCCGCCAGTGATGGGGCGTAGCCGATTCTTAAAGGTTCGCCCATGCCTGCGATTCGGACCTTTTCCATCAGCCCGTCGCTGAAGGTCAGCAGCTTTTTGGACTCCTGCAACAAGAGCTCTCCCGCTGGCGTGAGAGTCACCGAATGCGCACCTCTCTCCAGCAACGGAGTGCCCAGATCATCCTCCAGGGCCTTGATTTGACGGCTCAACGCCGGTTGGGTCAGGCCAAGCTCCCTGGCAGCCGCCGTGATGCTTCCCATCTCACCCACTTTCAGAAAATGTCTCAGCTGACGCAGCTCCATGACTTTTTCTAGCAGGTCATGCGCCGATTGCATGCTCAGACTGCCAGCTTGGCATTTTGAGATCTGGCGAAATTATGGAATAGAATACCCACCAAGCCATCTGGCACATCGAACCAAAATATCAGGCCAGCTTAGAACAAGCTACCGACCATCCGGGAAACGCCTCCCAAACCAACCATACGACCATGAAATTCAAATACCTCGCCCTGGCAGCCACCGCCCCAGTTTTGTTCGCCTCTTGCGAAAATCCCGCTGACAAGACAGAAGCCGCCAAGGTCGCACCCGCTGTGGAAAAAGCGGACGATCCTGCAGTTGTCGGCACCAAATACACCTTCACCGCCAACTCCGAAATCCATTTCATCGGCTCAAAGGTGACCGGCAGCCACAACGGCGGATTCAAAACGTTCAGCGGCTATTTCACCATCAAGGATGGAGAGCCTACCGGCCTCGATCACAAAGTCGAAATCACCATGGATTCCGCTTGGGCGGACGACGACAAGCTGACGACGCACCTGAAAAGCAGCGATTTCTTCGATGTCGATCAATATCCAAAATCCACCTTCGACGTAACTTCCATCAAGAAAGATTCCGAAACTGGCTACACCGTCGCCGGCAACCTCACCCTGCACGGCGTCACCAAAAATATCTCGTTTCCGGCGACCGTCACCCGCAACAGCGAGAGCGTCGCGATCTATTCGAAGTTCGATATCAATCGCAAGGATTTCAACATTGTCTATGCTGGCAAAGCCGACGACTTGATCCGCGACGAAGTGGTCGTTGAGCTCAAAATGGAAGCGAAACCTGAAGCCTGATCGGAACATGAAAACACCTCGAATTCTTGTTTTTGGCGGGAGCATGCGTGCCGCCTCCTTCAATCAGGCGCTCGCAGCACTAGCCGCGAAAGAAGCCTCAGAATTGGGCGCGGAAGTCACCTTATCCTCCCTGGCGGACTTTCCTCTTCCGGTTTTCAATCAGGACGATGAAGAAAAATCCGGAAAACCGGAAAAAGCCAAGGAACTCAAGGCATTGTTCGCGGCTCATGACGCCTACGTCATTGCCTCGCCTGAATACAACAGCGCGATCAGTGGTGCCTTGAAAAATGCGCTCGATTGGATTTCGCGTGCTGACGAGGAAGCAGAAGGACCGGCCGCCATTTTCAAGGGCAAGACGGCCGCGATTTTGGCAGCCTCGCCATCGCACTACGGTGGCGTCCGCGGCTTGGATTCGCTCCGCTTGATCCTGCAAAATATCGGCACACAGGTCATTCCTGCCCAAGTCACCGTTGCGGAATCACATCTCGCCTTCGATGAAAATGGAGCATTGAAAGATGACGCTCTGACACAACAGATTCGTGGACTCGTCCAATCGCTGATTGAATCCTCGAAGTGACCGGATTCGCGATGGCTTTCGATTTCCGAAAGTCATTGCGCCTCAATCCATGAGGTTTCGAGATTCTTCGACAGATTCCCCTGCTTCATTTTGGAGGCAGGGGACTTTTTTGTTGTATTACCTACAACTTCTGCATAGAAAAGAAGCGGCCCGACTGATCATCTCCGCGGAAAACCCATTAACCTTAGAGCATCTCAGTCGGACCGCCTGCTTTAGTGTCGCGACACCTGAAGAAAAGCATTGGTCGTGCCAAGTTTTCGGCGAATCGCCAAAAACTTCGTAGAAATTTGTTCAGAGGCTGCCATTTGCTCATGATTTGCTAGATATGGCTTGTCTGGATTGACGAAGCCATTGCGGCTCAAAGCTTTACTGAAACACGCGATTGATCCATCGATCATCGGATGCTGAAGGTGTCCGGAGAGACATGGACTGCGGTCAGGATTTGCTCTGTGAAAAGCACCGCCAAAAGAAGCAAAAAGAATGATGTACAAAGAATGATGTACAAAGAAAATGGCCCGACTGATCATCCTTCGGAAAACCCATTAACCAAAGGCATCTCAGTCGGGCCATTTGTATGCCACGACGAGAAATGCAAAAGCAATGGCCGTGCCAAATCAGCCGACTAACTGGGCCACCTCGCGGTCTTTCCGGATCCAATGATGGATAAAGGAGAGCTTCTCAGTGATCGCATCAGAGAGGATAAACGGATAAGGATCAGCCATTCCCATACTGCGATTCAGGCTATTCACCACGAATCGCAGTGCATGCCAGTCTTCGCGAATTTCCGAAAAATTTCTACCAAAAGGAGACGCAAGAACGCGATTCTGGGCACGATTCCGAATTTGCAAGCCAGCAGCGGATGCAGTTTCGAGCGTTGCCATGATGTGAAGGTAATGCGCCCAGGTTTCCGCCCAATCTTCCCAAGGGTGAGATGCGGCATAGGGGGTGACGAATGAAGATTCCCAACCGATAGGCGCTCCAGTTTGATAATAGTTCTGCAGCGCGAGCTGATAATTGCTCCGTTCATCGCCGAAAATCGCCCGCACTTGATCTATTCCCGGATCATTTCTCACCAATCGATCCCAGTAATAATGAGCACTTTCGTGGCGAAAATGTCCAAGCAGAGTCCTATACGCCTCCCCCATGTTCATGCGTGTCTTTTCACGCACCGCATCATCTGCCTCCGCCAGATTGATGGTGATCACCCCATCCGCGTGCCCCGTCAGAATGCGGGCCACCTGATCCGGCTGTTCCATTGTCGTAGGCTGGTCCGCCAGAAACTCGAATGCCAGACCGTTCTGCAAATCAACGGATTTCGGAACGATGGGTAATTCCAGTCGCAGCAGACCATAGATGAGGCGGCGCTTTGCAGCCTCCATTTTGACCCACAGCTTGCGGTTTTCCAGACCACTTAAATCGGGAATAATCCGGTTAAGCCGACAGGCACAACAAAAGCCATCCGTTTCATCGGCGGGAACCATCCAATTGCAGGCATTCTCCAGCTGGTAGTTCGCGCACTTCCGATAAAGGCGGTCTTCAGCTCCTTTAGCCAAAGTGCTGAATTCCTGATCCCCTGCCGGTTCAATCACGGCAAGTTCGGTAAAATCGGGAAGAAAACCCAGGGCACTTGAGCAAGACAGGCAAAGGGTATTTTCAAAAAACAGCCGCTCGCCGCACTTTTGACAATGGAAGTTCTTCATGAAGGCTCAATCGAGCAGATGCTTAGGATAGGAAATAGGCGATCGCTTTGATGATCGCGGCAATAACGCCTATCAATCCACCTAAAACCCCCAAAATACTTAAAAAGCCGCCTCTGATGCTTGGGGAAAGTGATAACAAAACCCCCAGCAAACCAAATACAACCGCCACTCCGGCCCATATCAATCCGAAGAAGGCCCCGGTAGCGAATGTTAGAATGGCAGCTATAATCGAAATAATCGACGGAATACTAAATGCGGCTTTTTTTGTCATGATGGACCATCGCCTGCATTTTCACAAATTCAACCAATCGTTCCTCAAGAATTAGCTCCCGGGCGATTGGTATTTTCCATCGCATTAAGAAGAATGCGCAAAGCTCCGCCTGAGATCCAGACCTCGTAGACAAGGCATCCCAAGGATGCAGCCATCAGGATCAGTGCGATGCCGAAAGTAACGAGTGCAAGGTCATGAAATTGCCCGATCACGGCCAACATGGAAGACACACAAAGCAGCAGACTGATGGCTCCGAGCAGTTGCATGAGGCGAATTAACACCAATCTTCGCTTCAAGTTTTCGATCTGCGCGCGAAGCATTTCCTCACCTTTTTCCAGCCAATCGCTGTGCAGCTTTCGGATCAGTGCTGCTAAATGTAGGAAGCGATTGGTAAACGAAAGAAACAACAAACTAATGGCCGGAAACAATAAAGCGGGCGTGGATACTTCAAGCGTCACGGCGACTTTCTTGGCAGATTTATCGTGCAGGTAACATCTCAAATTATGCCCACGCATGAAATAGCGCATCAAATGCCACCCGTTCCATTGAACGCCATTTTTGATAGAAATGATTTGAGAAAATCAAAACTCAATCGAACCTAAGGGAACCTCAAAACATTATGAAAACCTCGATAATCACTCTTTTTGGCGTTGCCACTCTCTTCTCATTCACCAGCTGTGCTGAAATGGGCCCTAACGCACAGCGCGGAGCTGCAACCGGAGCCGGAATCGGAGCCGTTTCTGGCGCCATCATTGGTCACCAATCCGGTCGGGAGCTTGAAGGTGCTGCTCTCGGAGCTGCTATCGGCGGTGGAGCCGGTGCGGTCTATGGCGATACCAAAGACAAGCAAGGCTACCGCTAAGCGCTCGCAATCATCGTTTTTTGCATTTGAGGCACCCATAATATCGGGTGTCTCATTTTTTTTGGATGAATTAAACGCTCGGTGACTCTTATTGTGTCGCAGTTCTCCACACCATGCTCCGATTTTTTCTTTCCACCATCGCCCTGGCCGCATTCAGCGCCTCAGCTCATGCGCAGTTTTCACTCTCACCGGATTTAGGATTCGGGGAAACAGGTGAGAACGCCAAGTCCAAGGCGAATTTGTTATCTGAAAATACCAGCATTGCCCCGGGTCAGCCGTTCACCCTGGCCTTGTCGCTTGAGCACCCTGCCAATTGGCACAGCTACTACAAAAACTCTGGAGGAATAGAAACGCCACCCGCCATTCAGTGGAAACTACCTGCGGGCTTCACAGCAGGGCCGATTCAATGGCCAGTGCCTGAAATCAAGCAAACTCCAGCTTACAAAAGCCTGGTCTATGCAGACAATCCGGTTTTTCTCGTCGAAATCACCCCTCCTTCAGAGCTTCCTTCAGGTCAATCCATCACCTTGACTGCAGACGCCAGTTGGCAAATTTGCTCCGATTCCAACTGCAACTTTGAAAGCAGCAATCTCAGCGTTACCCTGAACTCTTCCGCTGAAGCTTCCAAAGACGCCAAACTGACAAAGTTCTTTGAAGATGCCCGGTCCCATTTGCCGCATGAAGCTACCGATTGGAAATTCGAAGCAATCGATCATGGCGCAACGACGGTACTACAGATGACTGCAGCTGGTGGCCAAGTGGCGGACATCCAATCGATCGAATTCCTCCCGAACCAACCATTCATTGAGCCTTTTGAAGGGAAAAAGCCAGATGCGCTTAAATCAGGAACATTCAGCGTTTCCCTCTCTCATGTCAGTATCGATATTAACGGTGAACCGATTCCGGTTGGAAATTCACTTTCCGGCATCGCGGTCATCACCACAGCAGCTGGCACCCAAGCCATCCTGGTCCCCGACACCTCGATCACTCAGCCAGGCGCAACTGCGGCGACATCAGATTCGAAGACCGCTTTGACCCAGAAGGCGGCTGCCAATTCCTTCAGTGGATTTCTTTTCATCGTCGGAGGCATGTTCATCGGCGGAATGATCCTGAATCTCATGCCATGCGTCTTTCCGGTGATTGGGTTGAAAATTATGGGTTTCGTCCAGCAAGCTGGGCACGATCGCAACAAAGTCATGATTCATGGCCTGATCTTCACCCTTGGTGTGCTGATCTCATTCGGAGTCCTCTCGGTCGCCCTCTTTTTTGGCGGAATCGCCCACTGGGGGAATCAACTGCAGGACCCACGGGTCATCTTTCTCACGGTTGTCATCATGCTGTTGCTTGGCATGAATCTGTTCGGCGTTTTTGAAATCGGCACCTCAGCGACCAGCGTCGGCGGAGAGCTGATGCAAAAGGATGGTATCGCAGGCACCTTTTTCTCAGGCGTTTTGGCGACATTGGTTGCCACTCCATGCTCCGGCCCATTCCTCGGCGTCGCCATTGGTGCTGCCTCCACCCTGCCAGCCATTCCGTTCTTCATCGCCTTTGCCGCCATGGCACTGGGGCTTTCCACACCCTACCTGGTCCTTTCCGCCTTTCCGAAGCTGGTGGATAAACTGCCACGTCCCGGCCCGTGGATGGAGTCCTTCAAACAAGGCATGTCGTTCCTGCTTTTTGCCGCAGCCGGTGTCTTTCTCTGGGTTTACAGCAACCAGGTTTTTGAACGCAATGAAGGCCAAAAAGGACTGTGGGTCATGGGTGGGCTGAGCGCCATCGCCTGCGCCGCATGGATCTACGGTCGTTGGAGCCAGCCTTACCGCAAGTTCAGAGTCCGCGTAACAGCCTGGGTTCTATCGTTGGCATTTCTCGGTGCAGGTGTCGCCGCCGCGTGGCCATGGCCGATTCCAACCAATGCCGCCGGGAAGAACGTTGCCAAAGTGGATTGGCAGCATTGGACATCGGACGAGGTGAAGCAGCGCCTTGCTGCCGGACAGCCGGTCTATGTCGATTTCACCGCGAAATGGTGCCTCACCTGCCAGCTCAACAAAGCACGGGCTTACCCACCTGAAATCGTGGAGCTGATGAAGCAGAAAAACATCGTCGCCTTCAAAGCCGACAAGACCAATCCCGATCCTGAAATCGACGCCAAGCTCACCGAGCTCCATCGTGATGCGATCCCGGTCAATGTCCTCTACATTCCAGGCAGAGAAGAGCCCATCATCGCTCCCGAGTTGCTTTCTCCGGAAGTCTTGAAGGAGCTGTTCAATCAGATTCCCTGATCCTGTAAAAATCACTCTGCCAGCCGTCGGCGCACCCAATCGAGTGCCGATTGGCTGGCGGCTTGCTTGAAATCCTTTCGCTTGCGTGGGTGGTAGACTTTGATGGCAAGAGTCGGCCGATCTTTCATCGCCAAGCCAATCCAGGCCGTCCCCACCGGTTTTTCCTCGGAACCGCCGGACGGTCCTGCGATGCCGGTGATCGACACCGCAATATCCGCCCCGCTCACCCGCAGCGCGCCTTCGGCCATCTGCCGTGCCACCGGCTCACTGACTGCGCCGTGTTGTTCCAAATCGGTCTCGCTAACCCCGAGCAAATCGACTTTTGCCTCATTCGCGTAAGTCACAAAACCATGGGTGAAAACCGCACTTGAGCCAGGGACGTTGGTGATGCGGTTGGCGATCAGTCCCCCTGTGCAACTTTCCGCAGTGGCCAATTTGATATTCCGCTCGGTTAAAAGTCGAACCACCACTCGTTCCAGGGAACTTCCGTCATCGCTCACCAGCTTGGAAGCAAAGGCATCCAGAGCAATTTGCCGCCCCGATCGGACAGCATCTTCTTCACCAATCAGTCTCAAATCGACCTCGCCCACATGCGCGCAGTAGCCGTATTCCAGTCCTGGAACCGCAGCCAGCTGCGCATCGATTTGCTGATGGAAATCGCTCTCGCCCACCCCGGTGAATTTCAGTTCCAACGCCGGGGGGAATGATTCGATCCCGGACAGCGCTTTCAATTTCGGCACCACCTCATCATGGAACATCGGATAGAGTTCACGCGGAGGACCAGGCAGCAAAAATACGGCGCAATTCGCCCGCCCGTTCAGCCGAGGCGGCACGTAAACCCCGGGCGCAGTGCCATTCGGATTTGGCAAAACATCCGCGCCAACCGGCACCAATGCCTGCTTGAGATTTGACGGTGCCATTTTCAATCCGCGGACGGCAAAGAATGCCTCCAGCGATCGCAAAGCCGCCTCATCCGTGATGAGTTCGATTCCCAATACCTCAGCCGTGATTTCCCGGGTCAAATCGTCACTGGTTGGGCCTAAACCACCGGTGACGATCACTGCATCGGCGCGACTCACACTTTCTTCCAGCGCCTCGCGGATCGCGTCACCATCCGGGACGGTGGTTTGTCGGGTGATCCGCAGTCCCAGTTTGAACAATTCCCGCCCGAACCATGCGCCGTGTGTGTTGAGCGTGTTTCCAAGTAAAAGCTCCGTTCCGGTATTTAAGATCTCGATCCGCACACCCGGAACATTCTCCGGGTGGCAGGGCAACTCAAGATCTGAAATTCCGGAAACCCACCGCCGCCAGCCAAAGCAATGCCGGCACCACCAGACTCAGTCCAAATGTCCAGGCGGGGGCGACGGTTCCGATAGACCCCACCCATGCAAACAACATCCCCATGGGAATGCTTCCGCAAACCAACGCGACGAAGAATCGTGGAAATGGCATGCGCAATAAACCTGCGCTGCAGCAGATGACCTCTGGCATGATCGGCAACGCGCGCGAAAGCGCGACCATCCAGCCGCCACCCTTCCGGAAAAGTTGCTCGCCGCGCTCGAAATCACCACCCAGCCACCGTTTCGCAACTTTCTCGCTGCAAAGCCTGCCGATGCCGTAGCCAAGCAAGCCCGTTGAAACCAAGCCGACGCAGCCGAAAAAACCGCCGAGCAAAGCTCCGTAAATCCAGCCAAGCCCTGACAGCACCACCGTCCCAGGCACCGGAAGGAAAAAGTCAGCGAGCAAAAGTCCGATTCCTGCCACCCATGCCCATTTACCCGCGGCGGCAAGGGTTTCGGGAGTCAGCCAAGCCTCCATCGAATTTCCCCACAGCATCCAGGTCACGAGCACCAGGATGGCCGGAACGACAAAAATCAACCACAGCCGCATCTTGGACTCATCCGCGCATAAAAAATGCCGCCTTGCAACTGCAAGGCGGCATCGAAATCAGGATCTCAAAGATTATTCCTTATCCTTGGTGCCTTCCACTGGCTTAGCAGGCACGCCTTGGCGTGGGGTCGCAGTTCCAGCTTTTGCCTTCATGGCCTCAATGCTTGCTTTCATCTTATCGATGTTTGCGACGACCGGGCTTTCAGGAGCATAGGCCTTCGCGTCGTCAAGGGTCTTGAGAGCCTCGTCACGCTGACCTTTCATCATCTGAATCTGGAATTTGGTAAGAGCGATTTTCTGCGCGTTTTCACCTGGCCAGGTTTCTCCGAGTGATTTGCTCGCATACTCAAGAGCACCATCCATGTCTTTAGCTGCGGCGAAATCGTTGATTTTCGACTCGAAGTTGGCAAAGCGCTGCTTCTCATCGTAATTCTTTTTGAAACCAGTGGTGTCTTTTGGATCCGCAGCAAAGATTTCTTCAGTCACATTCGGATAGAAATTGGCGACCAACTCGTCACTGAGGTTCATACTCTTGAGGACGGAGACGAGGGCTTCAGCTTTGGCAACGCCTTCTGCCTTGGAAGCTTCTTCCAGGCCCTTGTCGCGGGTTTCCTTCGCATTGCGGAGTTCGTCCAGCTGAGCCACATACGTTACCGGGCCACCTTCTTTATAACCAGTTGCTGCATAAGGAGCACCAGAAGCATCGGTCAAAAGGATCGTTGGATAACCTTTGATCGCGTAGCGCTTCGCAAGCTCTGTGTTTTGAGCCTGAGTCTCTTCGGAAATGATCGACTTGTCGCGTGGGTAATCCAGCTCAACGAGAATGAATTTGTCCTTCACGCCGGTTTTGAATTCGTCGTGTTGGAACACTTCCTTATCGAGCTTGATGCACCATCCGCACCAATCGGAACCGGTGAAATCGATCAGAAGGTCCTTGCCGGTTTCAGCAGCTTCCTTCTTCGCTGCCGCATAATCGGAGGTCCAACCTTCTTTGGCCGCAAATGCGGTGCTGGAACAAATCATGGCCGCAATCACGGCGCTTCTTGTGATAAAATTTGGGATCATCATGGCACTTAGCGGTAACGATTCCGAGAATCGTCTGAATGACTCATTTTTTTTCGAATCATCTTCAGGCCGAGTATCCAAGCCATGGCCCCAACCATTTTTCAGCTTCTGTTAGAGTAAATCCTTTCCGCTGCGCATAGTCTTCGATCTGGTCCTGCTGCAGTTCCGAGATCGCGAAATAATGGCATTCCGGATGGGAAAAATAGAGACCACAAACCGCCGCGCCCGGATGCATCGCACAGCTTTCCGTTAGCGTGACACCGGTCGCCGCACTGGCATCTAACAGATCGAACAACAAAGGCTTTTCGGTGTGGTCCGGTTGCGCCGGATAACCGGGAGCCGGCCGGATGCCGCGATAATTTTCGTGAATCAACTGATCGTGCGTTAACTCCGCTTCCGTTTCATACCCCCAGCGAACGCGGGCACGGTGGTGCAGCAACTCGGCAAATGCTTCTGCAAAACGGTCGGCAATCGCTTTCACCATGATCGAGCCATACGGATCGTGCTCCTTTTCCAGTTCGGCCGCGAATTCATCCGCGCCGTGAATGCCGACGACAAAGCCGCCGACATAATCCGCTTTTTTGCCAGGCGCGACCCAATCGGCCAATGCCACATTCGGCTTGCCCGAGTCTTTTTTGACCTGCTGGCGCAAGCTGTGGAAACGCATCCGCTCGGTCGCGCGATCTTCATTTTCCCAAACGATGATGTCGTCGCCGTCGGCATTGGCCGGGAAAAATCCGTAGATGCCGGAAACCTTGAAGCGGTTCTCGGCGATGATGCGCGCGATCCATTCCTGCGCTTCCTGATACAGCTTCGCCGCTTCTGCCGCACCTTCGGCGTTTTTGGTTTTGAGAACTTTCGCTTGTCGATCCCACACACCGCGCAATTCCCAAGCGTGGAAAAACGGTGTCCAGTCGATGTATTCGGCCAGTTCCGCCAGCGATTGATCCGGAATGACCTCTGTTCCCAAAAATCCCGGCACCGGCGGCGCGTAGCTGTCCCAATCGTAGCTCGGACCCGCTGCGCGAGCTTCTGCCAAACTCAGCGTTTCCTTTTTCGGCCCACCGTGGAAATTGTCGCGCAGCTTCTGTTGTTTCGCCCGGTTTTCCGCAGCGAACCCTTCCTTTTGATCCTTCGAAAGCAGCGAGGTCGTGACCGGAACAGAGCGCGACGCGTCCAGCACGTGAACGACCGGGCCAGAGTAATGTTCCGCGATCTTGATCGCCGTGTGCGCGGCCGAGGTCGTGGCCCCGCCCACCAAAAGCGGAACGGTAAATCCTTCGCGCTCCATTTCCTTCGCCACATGCACCATTTCGTCCAGCGAGGGGGTGATCAGCCCGGAAAGCCCGATCACATCGGCACCGATCTCCTTGGCTTTGGCGAGAATTTTGTCGCAGGCAACCATCACCCCCATGTCGGTGACTTCGAAGCCATTGCAGGCCAGCACCACGCCGACGATGTTTTTGCCGATGTCATGGACGTCGCCCTTTACCGTCGCAATCAGGAACCGACCGGCAGACCGACCGCGCTCGGCAATTTTCAACGCCTCTTCGTCGGAAAGCTCAGGTTGCTTGGCTTTGATTTCCGCGATGTCGCCCGCCAGATTCGCCGCCTTGTCGGCTTCCATGAACGGGGTCAGCCAGGCGACCGCTTTTTTCATCACCCGCGCCGATTTTACGACCTGCGGCAAAAACATTTTACCGGCACCGAAAAGATCGCCGACCACGCCCATGCCATCCATCAGCGGACCTTCGATCACCTTCAGCGGGCGCTCGTATTTCACCCGAGCCTCTTCCGTGTCTTCGTCGATGTATTTGTCGATTCCCTTGAGCAACGCGTGCTCCAGCCGTTTTTCCACCGGCTCTTCGCGCCAAGTGAGATCTTCCTCGATTTTCTTGCCGCCAACGCCCTTGAAACTTTCCGCCAGATCCAGCAAGCGCTCGGTCGCATCCGGACGGCGGTTCAACAGCACATCCTCGACATGCTCCAGCAAGTCCTTCGGGATTTCATCGTAAACCTCGAGCATGCCCGCATTGACGATGCCCATGTCCATGCCCGCCAAACCGGCGTGGTAAAGGAAGGCCGAATGCATCGCCTCGCGCACCACGTTGTTGCCGCGGAAGGAAAATGAAATATTCGAAACACCACCGGAGACTTTCGCTCCCGGCAGGTTTTGTTTGATCCACCGCGTCGCATTGATGAAATCGAGCGCGTAGTTGTTATGCTCTTCAATACCGGTCGCGACGGTCAGAATGTTCGGATCGAAAATGATGTCGTCCGGGTTGAAGCCGACCTCATCGACCAAAATGCGATACGCGCGTTCGCAAATGCGGATCTTTTCTTCGTAGGTCGCCGCCTGGCCGTTTTCGTCGAAAGCCATCACCACCACCGCCGCGCCGTAGCGCATGATGTGGCGGGCGTGCGACTTGAATGCCTCCTCGCCTTCCTTCAGCGAGATCGAGTTCACGATGCCTTTGCCCTGCAGGTATTTCAGGCCTTCCTCGAGGATTTCCCACTTCGACGAATCGACCATGATCGGCACCCGCGCCACATCCGGCTCGCCCTGCAACAGCCGCAGGAACCGGCCCATCATTTCCTTGCCATCGATCAAGCCGTCATCGAAGCAGATATCGATGACGTTCGCGCCGTTCTCCACTTGTTGGCGGGCGACCTCGACCGCCGCTTCCAAATCCCCTGCCCTTACAAATTTCGCGAACCGCGGTGAGCCGGCGACGTTCGTCCGTTCCCCGATCATCAGGAACCGTTTTTCGGCGGTGTGATTGTAGGCTTCAGTTCCGGAAAGCCGGAGCGCGTGAGGAATAGTAGGCATGATTGTAGAATTTGAACCGCTAAGGCGCGAAGTTCGCTAAGGAAGAGGAGTTTTGATTTCCTGGTGATGATTTACAAATCTCTTGATGCCATGCTTGAGGAGCGGGACATGAAAATTGATCAAAAAGCCTAACGATTTACGCGAAAGTTTCAGGTAAGTAAGGATCTGCGCCTTGAATGCAGCATCAACCATTTCTGATGCGATCTCCTCGATACCTTTCATCACAACCTATCTTCCTTAGCGAACTTCGCGTCTTTGCGGTTCAATTTTCTTCACCGCACAACCGGCACCTGACGGGGTTGGTGGTTGGCCACAGCTTTCGCGATGGCGGCGATGTGATCCGGGGTGTTGCCACAGCAGCCGCCGGCGAGATTGAGCAGTCCGGCTTTGGCGAAATCCGATAAAAACTCGAACATGTGCTGCGGCTCCAAATCGAAACCAGTCGGAGCCAGCGGGTTCGGCAACCCGGCGTTCGGATAGCAGGAAACGTGGGTCGCTGCGCACGCGGAAAGTTCTTCCAAATGCGGCTTCATCAAGTCCGGTCCAAGCGAGCAGTTCAGCCCGACCGCGAGCGGATTGATGTGCGAAAATGCGTTCCACAAGGCCTCGACCTTTTGCGCGGAAATCATCGTTTCACCACCAAGCCCGACGGCTGCGGAAACGATCACCGGCAGCTTGAGCCCATCGCTTTCGAAAACCTCCTGGATTGCGACGACCGCAGCCTTGGCGTTGAGAGAATCGAAAATCGTCTCGACCATCAAGATGTCGCAACCGCCTTCGATCAGGCCGCGAACCTGACGCGTGTAGGCTTCCTTTACCTGGTCAAACGTGACCACGCGAAAGGCGGAATCATTCGCATCCGGCGAGTTTGTCAGCGAAACGGTCAAGGGTCCGATCGCTCCGGCCACGTAGCGACGCCGGCCGGTATCGGTGCCGATGTCATCCGCCCATTTCCGGCAGAGCTGGGAAGATTTGACGTTCATTTCCCAGGCGAGGTCGTTCAGGAATGAATTCTCCAGGATTTTCTGGAAGAACTCGGGATCTTTGCGCCCGCCATGCTCGCGCGGGTCTTCGACGAAGAACTCGCTTTGCGCGATCCCGGTCGCGGAAAAGGTGTTGGTTTCGCAAATGTCCGATCCCGCCTCGTAGAAGCGTTTGTGGATGTCACCAATCACGTCCGGACGACTGATCGAGAGGATGTCACCGTTGTTGAGGAGATCTTTCTCGTTCTTCGCAAACCTTTCACCCCGAGCGTCTTTCTCTTCCAATCCGTAAGTGCGGATGGTGGTTCCCATGGCGCCATCGAGGACGAAAATTCGTTCCGCGAGCGCACGTTGAAGGTCTGAGGTCGGATCGGCCTGGGGCATGGCAAAACGATAGTCGATGAATGCCGCCGCTCAAGCAACAAATCGTCGCATCATGATATGATGATGGATTAAATTTCGTCCGGGATTCCGATCCGGGGAAAATCCGTGACTTGCTGCAATTTCACGCCATACAGCTCCGCGATTTCCGGAGCATCGGAGACGTGGTAGATTTCGAGAAAGTAGATTTCCTTGATGCCATACGCGCACAGCGTCTGCATGCACGCAGTGCAGGGCATGGTGGTGGTGGCCACCAATTTCGCCTCGCCGCGACGAAACAGGCTGCAGAGGTTGACCTCGGCATGGAGCATGAATTTCTGCCGCGCCTCGCGATCGTCCCAAAAATCCGGTGGGGCGACATAACCCGGTGCCAATCCGTTGTAGGCGGTGCCGATCACCCGATTGTCGAAATCCAGCGCGGCGGCACCGACTTTTCGATATGGATCTTCCGAACGGAGGCTCGCCACATGGGCCAGCGCCATCGCGTATTGCGGGATCGAGAGTCGTGACATCCCCAGCACCCTGAATTTCCACAGGACTAGTGCCAAGCGCCAATCCGGGATCGGTCGATTCCGCTTGGAAATCCCAAAAATGGCACCCAGCGTGCCACCGTGTCTACCGCCCGCTCCGGAGTTCTCGCTGCCATCGCTGCATTTACCTTATGGGGAATTCTGCCGATTTTCTGGAAGCTCCTCGGATTCTTGCCCCCGGCAACCATCGTCGCCCAACGCACTGTTTGGTCGTTGTTGCTTTTGCTGATCGTGCTCCGTTTAAGAGGGGAAACGGGCGGGCTATTTCGAGCGCTCAAGAAACCGGCCACGGTCGGTTGGCACTTGTTATCTGGCATTTTGCTCTCGCTAAACTGGACCATCTACGTCTGGGCCACCCTGCACGGCCACATCATCGAAAGTGCCCTCGGTTACTACCTGAATCCGTTTTTCAACATGCTCGCCGGGGCATTGTGGTTCGGTGAAAAGCACAACCGGGTGCAGTTGGCAGCGATCGCTCTGGCCCTGGCAGGCGTCGCGATCCAACTCCCGGCGGCGGGAAAAATCCCATGGATCGCTCTGATTCTGGCCGGCACCTTTGCCACTTATGGGGTGGTGCGAAAAAAAGCACCGCTCGAGGCGCTAAGCGGCCTCACCGCAGAAACGCTACTGTTAGCACCCATCGGGATCGGCTGGATTTTACTCCACTCCCCTAGCACTTCATTCGGCCAGACCGGTTTACAAATGGGACTGGTGGTTTGCAGCGGACTGGTTACCGCCGTGCCACTGCTTTGCTTCGGTTTCGCCACCCGGAAAATCAGCCTCACCACTCTGGGCATCCTGCAATTCATCGCGCCCACGCTGCAGTTTCTCGTCGGCTGGCTGGTGTATCATGAAACGCTGACTTCCACTCGACTTTACTCATTCACCCTCATTTGGCTGGCCGTTGGCGTGTATGCTTGGGACGCGATGCGCAAAGCTTCCTCATCATCAACTTGATGCCGGAAACATCCCGGGGCTTGCCCCCGCCCGACCGGCAGTCTAACCAGAGGCATGCTTGATGAAGTTCGTTCGCTGCTTATTCTCCAGGACCGCGATCGTCGGCTCCTTTCGATCGCCAAAGATCTGGAAAAACTTCCAAACGACGAGGCCCGGGCGAAAACCAAACTGGCGGGCGATGAAGCCGCTGTCACCAAAGCCCACGACGCGCTGCGTGAATCAGAGCTCAAGGTGAAAAAAGTCGAAATGGACGCGGAAACCCGCCGCACCACCATCAAGCGGCTACGCCAGCAGCAATTCGAAACCCGCAAGAACGACGAATACCAGGCACTGAACCACGAAATCGCGCGCTACGAAAAAGATGTCGACTCGCTCGAAACCCAGGAGCTTGAGGCGATGGAGGAAACCGACAAGTTCCGCTCTGCGCTCAGCACTGCCGAAGCTGCCCGTGCCCAAACCCGGAAACTGGTCGAGGAAGACCTCGTTGCCATCGATGTCCGCCGCAAAAAACTTCTCGAAACCCAAAAGGAAGTCGAAGCCGAACGCGAACCCATCGCCGCCACCATCGATGGCACTCTGCTTTCCATCTACAATCGCTTGATGAAGTCCAAAGACGGCCTCGCCGTCTCGCCGATGACCGAGGGCCGCTGCGGCGGATGCCACATGAAATTGATCGCGTCTTCTGTGATCAAAGTTCAGACCGGCCGGGAACTCGCCCAATGCGAAAACTGCAGCCGCATTCTCTATTGGGACGATTGATCGGCCCTACTTCACTTCCTCCAGCACCACCAGCCAGTTCATCATCATGATCGGCGGCAGTTCCTCCACGGTGCGGATCGGCGCCAGATCCATCGAAACATCCAAGTCCTCCCCCGAACCGCTCTGGGTTTGCAGTGGATCAATCGCATCGTCATCTCCCTGCTTGTTTTCGTCTTTCAGTGAGCCGATCTGACCGGCGAATTCAACGGACTTGGGCGTTTCATTGGCGCCATAACGTTTTTCCGGAGCAAAAATCGAGCACGGTGGATATTTATTATCCAAGGCCGAGGACTTATCGGAGATTTTCTCTTGGTTAAAGTCGTCATCGATATAAAGGCGCAAGTTCGAAACCAGGGAAAACCCTTTGGGGAAACTGGTTAGATCCGAGCAATTACGCAGGACCATTGCCACATTCCCGGCATCGATTGTTCCGGCATCAGCATCCCAATTCGGCTTATAGCTGGCCCCCAGATAGGCCGAGCGGTAATCGACATTCACTGCGATGGAATCATTCACGGAAGTATCTGCGCCGCCAACACTCGCCAGCCAAGCAGCCAGCATATCCGGCTTCAAAACCACCGCAGTTTGCGCACTGATTACAGTATCGACCTCGAAAGGAAGGGCACCATCATTCCACTCGGCTGCAGCATACTCACGGTCAACTCGATCGCCCGTCGCATTCAACCATGACATGCGGATGCTGGTCGGCTTGCTATCACCATCAACTGCCACCACATCGAGCTGCATCGCACACTGCACCGAGCCCATGGTGTATTCATCCCACGTCGTTGGTGAAACGGTGTCTGTTCCACCGACCGGATTGCTACTGGCAAAGCGGTCGAAAAATAATGCGCCGCGATTGATCGGCACAAAGGCGACGCGACCGCTCTCTGAAGAAACCGCAACATCGGTGGATTCCTCACCGCGCCGAAGCGCCAATTGGTCCACACCAGCACCGCCATTAGCCCTGCCAGCGAAGACGGTCCCATCAATGGTGGCCGCATCCCATGCATCCCCTTGGAGATTCATGAATGCAGATGCGGAAAGTGCCAGCTGAGACGGCACTTCATAAATTGACAGCACGAACTTCCGGCCAAATCGAGCAACCTTGGTGGTCGCGCGATCATGCGCTCCCAGATCCATCTCGAACGCCCACCAATTGCGTTTGGCGACGAACTTTCTTTGGGTCGATCCATTTTCAGTAAAGAAATAACCGAAGTTGATATCTGGATAATTCAAGACCTGAAAGCGGCTTTCCTCACCCGCCAGTTGATACATTTTGTCGTTCGCAATGATCGGATAATCATAATCCAACTCCATGGTGGCGGAATTAATCGCCTCAGCAGAATTCCACACCAGTAGTGGTGGGTAACCGTTCCGCGGAGTTTTCCAGGGATCAACTGACGAATCAAAGGAAACCGCTGGCGAAACCCATTCTTTCGAGTCGCCAGATCTATGAATGCTGCCGAACATTTCACCAGGCGATCCGATACTGAAGGGCTCCGCATCCTCATCCGAACTCAGGCGGATATCTCCGATGTTTCCCGTAGTTCCGTCCGTGCGTAAAATATTCGCATCCTCGACTGCCTTGGTGAAAATCGATTCCCAGGTCCGTTCATCCGCCGCACCGCTTGAGACAGGAGCATAGCGCATCGTATTGATGGCTTGATTCGGCACATTTGAGACGATGGATCGCAGGATCGCATCCTCCTTTTCACCGTAATCCACATACAGTTGAACATCCGCCTGCACCGCATGGGATTTCATCGCGCTGCGATAGGCGAAGATCATCATGAAAGTGAGCAAGACGCCGGTGGAGATCACCATCAACAGGGTGATGAATCCACGATTGCGGCGATGATGGAAGGTGAGTCTCATTCGCTGATGTCCCCGGAATACGAGGGGTAACTGTAATAGGATATCTCTTCTCCGGCCGGCCCGGTCAGCGCCATTTCAACAACACCGTCTTCGATCTCAAATACGACACCGACGTTTTCACCGCTGGTCAATTTTGCCACTGTCCATTGCTTGGTCCACACGGGATTATTCCCCGTGTCCGTGGTGGTGAAATAAGCCAACTCCAGAGTCTCTTCGTTGTAACCCAGAACCGAGGATGTCCACGTTCCATCCGGCTGACGGAAATGCATCAATAACGCATTCGCATCCTTGCTGCCTGAATTTGGATCTTCCGTTAGCCCGTTATCCTTGAGGTATTTCAACTCCACCTGATCCGCCTTGGCCATCACACGGGAAAAATACATATTCATCATCGGGGCCTCATCGATGAGAAATCCCTGTGCCCGGTAAATGGTGAGAAATGAGACCTGCTGATTCACCACCGCCAGCAGCATGGCACCCACAGTAATGCCAAGCCCCATGGCCAATGCCAGTTCGATCAGAGTAAACCCCCGTTGGTGATGACCGCGCTGGATTTTCATTGCATTCGAATGATGGTACGAGATTTCTCGTAGTTTCTACCGCCAATGGTATATTTCAGCGTGCTTTCCAATTTCCAGATCTTCATGGCCGCCGGATTTTCATCCTCATGCAGATTTCCATTTTCAGGATTATTTGAATCCGCAGTCATCACCCGGGTGACCGATCCCGTGACTTCCTTTCCTCCTGGAAGTTTACCAAGCAGCACATCATCCGTCGTATTCGCCGTCGTGGTCCAAAGGGAAACACTGGCATCGTCTTGGTTCAGATCCGAAAAAGAAATCCGTTCGGCCCGCGCCCGTTCCCCGGAAAGATAGGCATCCGTGAGGCTCTGCTGCATCATCCACTGTCGCGGATAAACGACGTTGAGAGACAATTTGAGCATTACCATGCCGATAACGACCAGTAATGCCAGCGCCACCGTCACTTCCAATAAGGCAAACCCGGCTTGAGCGCTTGATCGCGGCTTGTGGCGGGTTTCGATTCCGCCTAAACTGCCTGCGTGTTCCTTGCTGCCAGAAAACTGATCCTCACCGCGATTCTGATGGCTTTCGCCATGGGTCCGGCTCATGGGCAAGCACTGGTCGACCCTCCCTTCGGCCTGCGCTGGGGAGATTCTCCGGAAAAGTTGATAGACTGGGCCTCCCGACATTCGCTTGACGTTACTATTTCTCTGCCCGGAGATCAACCCGCATTGCGCGTGGTCCGCATCCAACCCCGGAGCGGTTATTTGCCGGACACCAAGGCGGCCGCTGTCGAGGGGCGATTTCTCACCGGCCGCATGTATGAGCTGACGGTCGATTACTCGGATCCTTCGGCCACCTCGGACATCATTCTGGCCCGATTCGAGGACCTGAGAAAACAGCTTGGCGCCGAATACGGAGCTTTGACCACCGACCGGAAAAACCGGACCATGGAAGATCAGTATGTCACTCGGACCGAGTCTTGTCATCGTGAAC
Source organism: Luteolibacter pohnpeiensis (assembly GCF_016595435.1). Lineage (GTDB taxonomy): Bacteria > Verrucomicrobiota > Verrucomicrobiia > Verrucomicrobiales > Akkermansiaceae > Luteolibacter > Luteolibacter pohnpeiensis. The sequence goes on along the minus strand of NZ_JAENIJ010000001.1, from coordinate 96,498 downwards.
CAGTCAAGGGGCTGATCTTGTTGCTCGCTCTCACGGAAGTCGAAGATCTTCTCCGCCAGAAAAGTGAGGCCAAGGTTTCGTTGATTTATCGAAATGAGAATTTGCGATTGGAATTGGTGAAGGCCGAAAAAGCCCATCAGCCGGAAAAGTGAATCATTCCAGACCACCAACCAATCCTTGCACCTGGATCGCTGACTTGTAGTCGAAGGTGACATGGGCGAGTTCTAGCTTACCAAAATATGGATTGTCCGCCCAAAGCTCAATCGTCCACTCACCGTCTGAAGTGATCACACGACTCAAATCGGATTTGCTGCCAGTGAGTTCGATCGATTGTGGATTATCCCATGAAGTGTTGGTCCAGCCGATCGGCATTTGCACCACCGTCTTTGTCGCTTTTGTCTCATCGTAAGCGCCCTGATAAACTTGCACGGTAATACCTTCCTGCGGGTAAACATCCTGCGCCGTGAACGTCATTTCCGGTAATGCAAATTTGATCGATTCGCCCTCGGTGATTCCTGAAATTTCACCGGTCACCACTGGCAGGATTTGGATGGTCTTGGAATCCAGCTCAGTCGGCGGCACATCTCCATCTTGGACGGAAAATACGGAAAACCGCTCCTCACCCCAGACCTTCATCCGTTCAGCACCCGGAACGACCGTGATGTCACGATCATCCTCGTAGGTCTTGTTCTCAGTCAAAGTATCCTTCGAATGCAAAATCGCCTGATCGGGCTGATTTGCCGCCGGACCACCTTCACCATAGGCTTGTTTATGGTGAACATAAGTCACTTGCTTCGCCGCAGTTGGTGCCTCTGAATCAGCAACGAGATTCTGAACCGTTGTATAAACCTTGAAGGGTTGATCCGCCCTGGTACGGACCAGTCCCTCTTTGCTGAATGGATCCGCGGACTCAATAACAATACTCGCTTTCGGGATGTAGGCACCGACGTAAGCCGTATCTAACAAATAGGCGATCGGGCCGGGAGTCCGGACCGTCCAAAGTTCAAATTTTGATCCGGTACTATCCACCCCCACCTGTGACTGATCTTCCCCTTGTGGATCCACCGGCATGTCCCATTCGACGCCGGACGGCACCTGAATTTGGCGGATGGAATTGGTAAATATCACATCCTCGGCCAGCACGGCCCCGGTTGAAATCGCGGCGACTGCAACGCAGAATAGGACCTTGAATGTATTCATGGTTGGCTGCTTTCGCTATGGGTTTCCAGCGGTTTCAACATTGAGATCGGCCCGCCCTGATAAGTTGCGACAACCATGTTGATTTCCTTACCCAATCGATTCGCCACATTCGCGGCTAACGGCTCCTTGCCTTCGGCTTGGGCCATGGTCACCTCTTGAGTGACAATCCAGCCGCGATTGGCGATTTGGAACTCCCGCCAGGTGACGATTTTCGCGCCATCCTGCATGCCAATCCGATCCGCGATGGATGCCGGAATGTGCAACACCGCTCCCTTCGGCACCAGTGTCGCCATGCCTCCGAAGCAGAGGATGGTCGATCGATCTAACAGATTTTTCGGTCGCGAACCTTCGGATGGATCGGAAGAATCGGCTGATTTCGATTTCTTCTGAAGATCGCGCATCTCGGTCTGCAGCAAGCGCTGCGCGAGCTCCTGCTCAGTCACTTTGGTCACCGTCTTCGCCGGCTGAACCGGAGCGACAGGCGTCTGTCCAAGCACCAACGATGGCCCAAGTGCGAGCAAGCTGGATAACAGGAATTTCATCGACTTTTCAGGAAATGGATCGCCCTAAGGCGACCCGGCTACTGTTTGGTAAAGGTCACGATCAAGGCCAAGTCCTGGAGATCGAAACCACCGTCGTTGCGATCCGTATGGGTCAGTTCCATCAGATAGATCACATCTTTCGGGCCGATTTTGATCCGCCCTTCCTCATCCAGATACGGCTTGATGAAACTTTCGATCGTCGGCTGCTGATAAAGCGGAACCGTGGTTGGCGGAACGTCACCATTTACCAATGCCACGACGTTGTAGTTGCCATTCGTGGTCGTGTAGAAATGAGACCAGAGACTCTGGAAGTAATAACGTCCGCCAAAATCGACCTTGTTCCCTTTGGAAAGACTCTTCGAGTAGATGATGGTGTTAGGATTTACCTGATCCTGGGTGTTGTAGAAAATCCGGGAATAGGACCCGCCATTGAGGCTGATTCTAGCTTCGGTTGGCACCCACTGCCATTTGAGGATCTTGCCCAGGGAGTCCGTCCAGACAGCCTTCACCGAGGCTCCGATCACACGAACGTCCATGTTGACAGGAACCTTTGCGCAAATCGTGCCCGGCTCCTCGATTTCCACCAAATCGGTGACCACCTCAGGATAGGTGATGCTCCAGGTGAGTTGTGGCTTTACCCCTTCCCGGACCCATCCGGGGCTGGCAGTCAGACTGCCAACGGGGAGCTGCAATTCGCTGGAATCAGCGAAGCAATTTGGCGACAAGCATGCGCTTGCCAAAGCTGCCGCAAAGGCAGCCAAGTGGCTGGTATTCATCTCGGGGGGAGGTTGTTGGGGGGGATTGCCAAGCTCAGTCAGGTTCACCAACAGGCTGGGCGTGTTGTCATGGGACGCATCAGTCGTAGAAACCTCAGGATCTTTTTTCAATAAAGATTTGAACGCGATCGCGTAATGGTGGTCGTCAGTGGTGATGATCCGAGACGATCGGCGCGGATCAGCTATTGAGCATCAGCGCCTCCAGGGCCCGACTGGCACTTCGTAGTCTTCGACAAAACGCCACTCGACTTCCTCGCCACTGCGCAATCCGAGAAAATCCCGCACTGCCGGGCTTAAATCGATTCCCGCTGCGTTGTTTCGATTCAATCGCGGCCTTTCCTGGCCAAAAACATACTGCCAATGATCTACGACAAACGGTCCGACATCCTCCCACTGGGCATAGCAGACCCTGCCCCCTCGATGAATTTCGACCCAATGCCCTTTGCAAACCGAGATGCCATCGCCGCGATATTTCTCCCAGAACCAGGGAATGACTTTGGATGCTTCTTCCCGGTGCTTTCCGCCAGATGTTAGATCATTGTAAGGCAGAGCGACATAAAATGAGTTTTGCTGGGGGACAAACCCCGCAGGCGCATATCCATCACGAGCCAACGGGTCATCATACCCACCAAAATTTGCCTGCCAGTTCGGATCCCAAGCACTTTTGGTGTTCGCGGTAGGATTATTTTCACTCGGTTGCTCGCCGACCCAAAACACGGTTGCCACCACGTGCCGCTTCCAGTCCTCGGGCTTATGAAATGGTCCGCGTGGGGTCTCGATCACAGGCCGCGCCACCTCTGGCACGCCGAACGGATCCAGCAAACCATGAATCGCTTCGCGCCGATTTACCAAAAATTCATCATGAGCCGCAGCCAGCCGAACTTCCATCGGGCCAGCCTGCAGTGATCCCGCCGCCAAGGCGATACAGCCGATGATCGCCCGGCGGGCATTCTGGAAATTTGGCAGCCTCATGTCCGTCAGCGTTTTAGCGAATCGGACGATCGAAACAAGAAGGATCATCCTGTAATGCCCATACCCCCACCCCGAGAATGAATCGGCGGAAGAGCGAATCGGGCGATGATCCATAACACCGCAGCGACCGAAAATAAAGCGATCGCAATCCACATTGTCGACCTTGCGCTGATTACAAGCGGCTCAAGATCCCGCCACTCATCCGCAAAAATCACATTGAGGCTCTTTTGCTGGAAGGTCACCGACATTGCCTTTGGGTTCCGATAAATTTGAACCACTTCCCCTCGTGCCTTTGGTTGTGAGAAATATTCGTATTTCGACGAATCGACTGAGAACGTGATGCTCTCACTCCCAATGAATCCTTCAAGGCGATATCCGGACGTCCCATCCGGATTGGATTCTTTGCTGACCCCATGAACGACGAGGTCTTGCTTGATATAGTCGTCATAGTGACGAATCACGAACCAATCCGACGCGGAGGTCGCCCCAACAAATAGCGAGAAAAATCCTGCCAGCGCAGTGAGTATCCATAGGAAGATTTTAAGAATGGCTTTCACTACAAGTTAGCAAAACATTTGCACTCACCGGTGTAAACTCGAACCCCTACCACCATCATGACACCCCGTTGGGGTTGAATAGGGGGGATGTTCAACCCAGGGCGATGCCCTGGGCTATCTCATTTCGCCCCGATTGGGGCGACACCGTTTCATCAATGCGTGATTCCGTGGGGATTTCGTTCAACATCGCTCTAACAGCACACTCGGAGTCCTCCGGATAAACTCGCCTCCAATACCACCATCATGACACCCCGTTGGGGTTGAACGGGGAGGCATATTCAACCCAGGGCGATGCCCTGGGCTATCTCATTTCGCCCCGATTGGGGCGACACCGTTTCATCAATGCGTGATTCCATGGGATTTCGTTCATCATCGTTCTAACAGAATCACCATCTCCCATCTCCCCAACGGGGTGAAATGCATTAGCCCAAGGTGCAACCTTGGATACAAGCCCCCCACGAAAACCGAGCCCCAACGGGGCGACATTCTGATGCGCTCACCCCGCTCCGCCAAATCGGCGCTGCAGCTCGCTCAAGCTGAACTCGGTCAATGTCGGCCGTCCATCAGCGGCGCAATACGGCAGATCACAACGGAAAAGCTCATCCAACAAACCATCGATCTCCGCCAATTTCGGACGCACCAACCACGAAGCACGTTTCGCCAGAATTTTCGCCAGACGCTCGAAGGCAAACCGCTTCCCAGGCGTTGCCTCGTGCAACAATTCTTCGACCAACTCTTCCAAAAACGGACGCGGCTCGGAAACCGGCAGGCAAGCCGGCAAACTCCGGACCTGCACGGTATTGCCGCCAAATCCGTCCAATTCCACTCCCGCGTCCGCCAACGCATCCCGCTCGCGCAACAGCAAATCCAGGTCACGCGGGTCCATCTCTAACAAAACCGGCACCAACAATCCCTGGGTTGCCATGCTTCCGGACCGGCACGCCAGCATGGCCTCATACAAGATCCGCTCTTTCGCTGCTTTCGGATCTAAAACCACAAGACCGTCCTCACTTTCCAGCAAGACATAGCGCTGATGCAACATCGCCATCACCTTGAACCTCGCGCGCGGCGATGCCATGGTTTCCACTGCTTTGGATTCAGCCGGTTCTACGGGAAGTGCAGTAGATTTCACATCAGGTTCAGACTTCACCACCGACTGCTTGGGCGGCGACCACTTCAATTCGGGCTGAACGTTTTTAGCGCTGAAAACAGGTCGTTGCGGCACTCGCGAAGCGGCAACGGATCGGGTCGGCAAATCAACCGCAGGCGACTCCACCCGCGTCACCGGCACAGGCGTCGCACTTTGGACGGGAGGTTTGAGCCCCGCAGTCACCGATTCCAGAATGGCGTCTCTCAAATCCAGCGGCCGATGAAATCGCACCTCGCGTTTGGCGGGATGAACGTTGACGTCGACCAACCCCGGTTCCAGATCGATCCACAGCCATGCCGCCGGATGCAGACCATCCGCGATCGCGCCGCGAAACCCTTCTGCCAATGCACGGGAAATCACCGCATCCTCGACCGGCCGACCGTTGAGAAACACAAACTGATGCCGCCGCCCCTTGCGCGCATGTTTGGCTGGCAGCACGAAACCCTCCACGGACACCCCGTTGCCATGCCCGATTGGTAAGGAAATGAGCTCCCGCGCCAACTCAGTGCCAACGATCTGCCGCACGCGATCCACGGCTTTCGCCACCGGCGGCAAATCGAAAATGCTGCGATCATCGCGCCGCAAGCGAAACCGCACCCACGGTGCCGCCAGCGCGTGCAAGCGCACCTGATGCTCGACGTGCGCCGACTCCGTGCTCTCCGCGCGCATGAATTTCCGCCGCGCCGGCATGTTAAAAAAAAGCGACTTCGCCTCGATCTGGGTGCCCGGCGCGCCACCCGCATCGCGCACGTCCCGCAGCTTGCCACCATCGACGGAAATTTCGGTACCGGAGACGGCATCGGTTTCCCGGGTCACCATGCGAAAACGGGAAACGCTGGCGATGCTCGGCACCGCTTCACCGCGAAATCCAAGGGTCCGCACCGCCGCAAGGTCACTGGATTCGCGCAGTTTACTCGTCGCATGGCGCTCCAGTGAAAGCAGCGCGTCCTCGCGCGACATGCCGCAGCCATCGTCCGACACCCGGATCAAGGCCGCACCGCCTTTGTCGACATCCACCCGGATTTCCTTTGCTCCGGCGTCGATGCTGTTTTCAACCAGTTCTTTCACCACCGAAGCCGGACGTTCCACCACCTCCCCCGCCGCCACCTGGCTGGCGAGAATATCGGAAAGGACTCGGATCTTCGGCATCGCCCCGCCACTTAACCGCCCTTAACGAACCGGATCAACCACTGTCCGCAGGGATTTCGCCCAAACATGGGATTGGGTATCACCGCAAACCCGACCAATGATTCATGCGCACCGTCTTTACGGAGGAGGCCTTCAGCCAACACAAACGATCTTCAAATCTTCCCAAGAAAATTTCGATTGCAATCTACCTATCAGTCGGTAGATTTCATTCATGACCAACTTGTCTTCCACCGCAGACTCCATCCTTTCCAGCGCACGGGAGCTGATCGTTGCGGGGGGCTACAATGGGTTTAGCTATGCGGATATTTCGGCTCAGGTCGGGATTCGCAAGGCCAGCATCCATCACCATTTTCCGAGCAAAGCAGGATTGGTGGTGGCTCTTGTTTCGCGCTATCGGAAGGAAGCCGAAGCAGGATTGGCTCAACTTGAGCAGCATGTGAAAAATCCCATCGATCAGCTCAAAGCCTACACCGGATACTGGGAGAAATGCATCGCGGACGCGACCGCTCCGTTTTGCATCTGCGCGTTACTGGCTTCACAAATTCCGGTTCTGCCTGAGGAAGTGGTGATTGAGGTCAGGTCTCATTTCCAGATGCTATCCAAGTGGCTGACTCGCGTGATCGAACGAGGCGAGGAGCTTGGCGACCTCAAACTGTCCTCCTCCGCGCAAACTGAAGCGGAAAAGTTCATGGCGACACTTCACGGAGCCATGCTTTCAGCCAGGGCCTACGGTGATGCCTCCATCTTTAGCACCATCGTTCATGCCTTGATCGATCGCCTGACGCTCCATTCTTGATCTTGCCTAAAAAACGAAATGCATAACTCTCATTGTCAAGTCTACCTACTGGTAGATAGCTTGAATCCACAAAACTGAACCACAAGAACCACGAATATGTTTGGAATCTCACCACTTGGATGGGTGCACACCCTCAGTAGCCTGCCCGCCATCCCAGTCGCCATCTACATGCTTGCCCGAAAAGGTCGAATCGTGCCGCGATCCGTGCCCGGGGTCGTCTATTTCATCTGCATGTTGCTCGGAGCAGTCACGGTTTTCCCGATTGCCCATCAGAACGTCAGCCGGGTCATCGCAATCCTGACGTTATTGTTATTATTCGCCGGTTACACCGTGGGTAAAATCGGTTCGCTGAAACGCGCCGGCGTTTATCTGGAAACGATTTTCCTGAGCATGACCGCGTTTTTACTGTTTCTGCCCACCGTTTCCGAAGTTTTACGGCGGGTTCCCAATGGTCATCCGATCGTCACCGATTTGAAATCGCCACTGCTGCTCGGCACCCAGGCGGGCTTGCTGGTAGCACTGATCCTCGGTGTGAGCGCTCAGGTCGTTTATCTACGGAGGCAGAATCCGTAAATGGCATGAAAAATCACCGGTCCGTATCTCCACCCCCATGCGGACCGGAATTTCGCTCTCAAACCTTCCGCGCTTCTTCCCAAACCTCTTCCTCGTGCTCGGCGGATTTCGGTTCCAGGTGGGAAATCACCCGGCCATCCGGATAGAGCAACGCGGCAACAGCCGACTCCACCTCAGTCGCCTGCTCGTGAGCTTTGCCGACGGTTAAATGATCGTCGAAAACCAAATGAAACTCCACCCAGTGGGTGCGCCCGGAGTGGCGATGGCGGAAATTATGATAACTCAGGCCGCGCTTGGAGACTTCCGTATCCAGCAGCTCACAGATTTGGCGCTCCATTTCCAAATCCGCCTCATCCAACAAGCCTCCAAAGCTTTGCCGCATCAGTTTCGCGCCCGAGCGCAGGATGTTGAGCGCTGCAATCGTCGCCGCGATCGGGTCCCACCACAACCAACCGGTCCACCAGATCAATCCGATCGCTACCAGAACGGCGATGCTCGACCAGACATCTGTCAAAACGTGGATCCCGTTTGCCTTGATCAATGGCGAGCCACTGCGTTTTCCCATTCTCACCAAGGACAGGCCCAAGATCAGATTGATCACGGCCGCCGCTCCAGTCAGCAGCGCACCTATTCCTAGATTCGACAGGTGAACACCGGAAAAAAACTGCCGACCGGCTTCGCTCAGAATCAGCAAAGCCGCGGCGGCGATCATCGCCCCTTCAAAACCGGAAGATAGAAAAGCGACTTTGTCGTGACCGAAGTGGTGAGTCTCATCCGCCGGTTTATGAGAGAATCTCAGCGCCCAGACCGCGAACGCCACCGCCAACAGGTGCACCACCGACTCCGCCGCGTCGGAATAAATTGCCGAAGAACCGGTCAAAATCGCCGCTAATCCCTTGGCAATCAGTAAAACCACCGCTGCAGCCAACGACCAATTCATTACCCTCTTTTGTTCCTCGTAGCTGGCCACGGCGCGAGCATCCCCGATCTTCCCGGATCTGCAACCCGGAATCTTCGATCGGCAGAAACTGCATTCTGTGCTTGTGTTCTTGACGAAAACAGCGATTGCCTCTCCCTCCCGCGCCGTCCGATCTGACTTTCACGCCGCAACACGTACCATTTTATCTTCCATGGACACCCCTCCCTTTTCTGAACTCGGCCTGCCGCAGGAACTTCTCGATGCGATCGAAGCTCTCGGCTACGAAAAACCATCCCCTATCCAAGCCAAGTCCATTCCACCAGCCTTGGAAGGAAAAGACATTCTCGGCTTGTCCGCCACCGGCTCCGGTAAAACCGCAGCATTCTCCCTGCCCGCACTGACCAAACTGGACGTTCAGGCGAGTTACCCACAAGTCCTCATCCTTTGCCCGACCCGCGAACTCGCGGTGCAGGTTTGCGAAGAAGTCCATCGCCTCGGCTCGAAGATGAAAGGCCTGCACGCAACGCCGGTCTACGGTGGTGCACCAATCGATCGCCAACTTCGCGCACTCCGTTCCGGAGCGCAGCTCGTCGTCGGCACCCCTGGACGCCTACTCGACCATTTGCGTCGTGGCTCCTTTGACCCATCGCACATCAAAATGGCGATTCTGGACGAGGCGGACCGCATGCTCGACATGGGCTTCAAGGATGAAATGGACGAGCTTCTCGGCGCTTTGCCAGAAGCACGCCAAACCTTGTTCTTCTCCGCCACGATGAACCCCGGCGTTTCGCGCCTGATCAAGAGCTTCGGCAACACGCCGGAAATCATCGAGATCGAGCAAAAAGCCCGCACGGTTTCCACCATCGAGCAATCCTACTTCGAGGTTCGCCAGCGTTCCAAGGTCGAGGTTCTTTCACGGATTCTCGACATGAATCCGCCGCGGCTCGGCATCATTTTCTGCAACACCAAGCGTTCGGTCGACGAGTGCACCGAAGACCTGATCAATCGCGGCTACGCGGCAGACCGTCTGCACGGCGACATCACCCAGCAAATGCGCGAGCGGGTGCTGAAGCGCTTCCGCGACGGATCGGTTGAGCTTTTGGTCGCTACCGACGTCGCTGCACGCGGTCTCGACATTGATGAAATCGACATCGTCTTCAACTACGACCTCCCCACCGACCCCGAGGACTACGTCCACCGGATCGGCCGCACCGGTCGGGCCGGACGTTCCGGACGCGCGGTTTCGTTTGTTTTCGGCCGGGAAATCTATCGCATGCAGGCGATTGAGCGCTACACGCGCCACATCATCACCCGCGAGAAGATCCCATCGGTTGAGCAAGTCGAAGGCCGCCGCGCCGATCTGATTTTTGACGCACTCAAGGAGCGCCTCGAGGGCGGAAAATTTGAATCCCATCAGGAAGCCATCGACCGCCTGCTCGAGCAAGGCCACACCCCAACCGACATCGCCGGTGCCTTGGTCACCATGCTGCGCGAAGCCAGTGGCCGTGAAGGATCGATGATCGAGGAAGATCGCGAGCCGGAACGCGGTCCGCGTCGTCAGAACACCCGGAATACCCGCGATCGCGAAGCAGGACCACGCCCACCACGTGGCCCGCGCAATTCCCAAGGCAGCGAAGAAGGCATGGCCCGGCTATTCCTTTCCCTCGGCAAAGGCCAGGGACTGCTGCCAAAGGATATCGTCGGCATGATGTATCGCGAAGCCGGCGTACCGGATGGCACTCTCGGCCGGATCACCCTGTTCCCGAAGCATACGCTGGTCGATGTCCCATCCGAAGTCGCCGATCAAGTGATCCAACGCACCCGCAATTCCAAGCTGCGCGGAAAAACCTTCCGCATCGACTACGACCGCGGCCCTAACAACTAAAGGAACCCGTTCCATTTCTTTTTCTCCAAAACTCGGCATCGAAACGGATGCCGAGTTTTTTTCATTTATGAACTGATCTTCAGCAATTTACGTTTTTGAGTATCAAAAGTCCTTTTTCCCAAAGCTGAGCAACGCGAAGCAACGAATTCCAATCGGCATCCCACGTGCTCAATCGTTGGGTCAGCAATCCGCATTTTGCATCAAACGGTTGGAAGGAAAAATTTAAATCCAACGACAATCGACTCGCCATTTCGTTCAAAAATAATATGATTTTTGAATATCCGAGCAACCGACAGAGGAGGAGAGTGAATTTATTGCATTTCCTCCGTTGATACACCTGCTTTCCGCTTCTGAGGAAAGCTTGGGTAGAGCGTTGACGGAAAAAGAGGTGATCCACATCGCACATGCCATGGCGGCTTCGCGGATCAAATCCCATACGCTGCAGGCTTCGTGGGAAAATTGCGATTTTGTTGACGAAATCGAGCCCGACTGCGCCTGGCAGGAATGGCAGATCGCTCGGTTGAAGCTGATGAAAAATTGAACTGCGGCAAATACCGCTTCCGGTAGCGATAGGCGGTTGATTTCACGAGCGGCTGAGCAGTCCTGATTTCGCCATGTTATGAACGGATTCGTAACTTGCCGCTTTTTTGGGATTTTGATAACGTAACCTATGCAATCTCTAAAAGTTACCTCAAAATTCCATATTCATCCCAGTGATCGGCATGAATCGATTCAACTGATTCCATTCGGCGATTTGCCAGCCGGTATGAGCATTGAGCGCTCGATCATCGTGCTTCAGGGGCCAAGCAAAGCCACCGCTCCACGAGAAGCCATGGACTTGCCATCTTATCAATCCTGGCTGCGCCGTATCCGCGACGAAGGCTGGCAGGCGCAAGAGGTCCGATATTGATCACCCGCTATTTCCGGCAAAGATCCGCCCACTTTCTGGCGGACTCGAAACCTGGAGTTTCGATGACTAACTCTGTAATACCCATCGAGTTCGAGAGATAGACCGAGGTAAAGGGTGCATCGTCGATCCGGTTTTCACGAATGACCATCGAATAGCAAATTCCCGGATCGATCTCAATCATCGAGGATTGATCCTCACCTGCTACGCCAATCCGCTCATCACCGACCAAGAGTTCACTCGGCATCATTTCGACGCCGAACTGAAACGATTTGGCAACGGCGCGGCAGTGAAGAGAGCGGCGGGACCGGATGGCATCCGCAAAAATCAGCGCGATCGGACTGTTTCCGGGCGCTTTGCGACGGATTTCGGCAGCTTCTTCACAACATGGACACTGATGTGGCTTGGCAAAATGCTTTAGGCGCCACTTTTCATACTGCTTTGCCGTCAACTCACGGGCCGGATGTTTGGCCAGACCTTTGCGAAATGCGTCACGCTCACTGCTGTTGCCGATCGCCGCAAACGATAGCGCGCTCGGTTCGTCCCGAGCGGCCACTTCCAATGTCAGGCAAGGCCGCAACGGATGGTCGACCTCGATCGCGTGCACTACCTGAACTTGAGGCATCCACACATGGAGGTTTTGCTCTGGAAAACAAAACCAATCGTCATCCGATAAGAAGGAGTCGCTCATCGGAACCACCGTTGTGATTTCAGCCATGGGAGTCCTCCCGTTCAGATACAGCGGGACGCCGCAGTAGAGGTTTTCCAGAACCGAGTCAGCGGGGGCCTCAATCAGATGATAGCGGGTTTTGGCGAGAGAATGCATCGCTTGGTTTTCAAATGGAGTGAAATAATTGCGCGGTTTGGCTGCCAATGTGATCGAGTCGGAAGCCAGCGGCATCCACGTCCGCATAGACGATGTGGTTCCGCTTCCGATCCGCGATTCGGATTACCGTTCCTTCATGATCGATGAAGGATGGACTGAAACAGGCATCGCATTGCATTGTCGGCGTTTTCACCTCGACCGCCAATAATTGGCAGGAATGAAGAATTTCGCATGCCTCATCCAATCGGTTTTCGACTGTGGGTGCCTTTGCCTTCGGTTGCTCCCATTCATCTAGCCAGGCACCTGCCCCAAGTTGCCGACTTTGAGCACAATCGAGTGCGACTCCATCAAAATCCGCGATCATTTTCCGCACAGCGGGTGATCCCCAATCGTGTCCTACCAAACGAACCGATAGATCAGCGGGCCGCCCATCGACCGCGAAAGCCAAAATCGGGCACTGATCCGAAAACTCCCGAATGATGAATGCATGCTGCTGGACCTCCAAGTTGGTGCGAAGGCCGCTGACCGCATCATGAAGGACGTTCCAATCCCCCGCCTTTTCACGGATGTGAAGGCCGAACCGGGTGGCTTTCGCCACCGTCAGACCGGGGCTGCGCAGAATCAGCGTGGAAGGGCCGATGCTGCACAGGTGATTGAGAATCTCACCGATCGGTCTGCGAAGGCGGTAAGCACAATTGCAGCCGCCTCCTCGCTCGCTCTTCCAGGAACAGAACATGCCTGGAATCTAGCGATGATTGGAAAATCCCGCTCGCGCAGGATTGTCTCAAATCAACGCTGGATTGCCGAACCAGGCAATTTATGGCCTGCCTTCGAGAGCTTTGATCAATGCCTTGCGCATCTCGACGATGTCCAACGCACCTGAATGCCGCCACAGGATTTCTCCGCCTGGAGCGAGAATCACGGTATCTGGCAAGGCGCCGGTCCACTCTGGATCGATCGCGTCTGCCACCTTGTCAGGATTTCCCCCGGTCCAGATGTAGTTGTTGCTCGTTCTGCCGTCGGCTTTGAGTGACTTCACGTTGGCGTCGGCGAGCGCCGCGTGTTTTCCTTTCAGAAATTTCTCAGCGCTCGCTTTCTTGTCGGCTGGGTCCATCGTAATCGAGATGAACTCGACTTCCCGGTTTTGGAAACGGCGATAGGTTTCCACCAAATCCGGAAACTCAATGATGCATGGACCGCAAGTCGTGGACCAGAAATTCACCAGTCGGATGTTATTGGTCGCATTGGCGCGGATTTTCTTCGCCAAAGCTTCGTCCATCTCTTCGAGCGTCACTTCCTTGGACTCCCAGTTTTTTTGATCCTTCGCCACATCGCCGACTTTGAACAGCCACTTGGTCGAACAACCAAACGAGCGAGTCACTTTCTCCTTCACCTCCTCGCCAGCGAGAACGGCATCCAGAGCATCACGGATGTAACTCTTGTCAACCGCCCCCGGATTGCGTTGGGCATCATCCATCCTCCCGGTGTAACGAAGCTTCCGGTCTTGATCGAAAATGAAAACATGAGGGGTCGACTGGCCGCCGCATGCGCTCACCAGCTCCTGCTTCTCCCCATCGTAAAGATATGGGAAGGTCCAGCCATAGTCCTTGGCAAACAACGACATTTCCTCAAACGAGTCGGTGTAAGGCGAATAGCCCAACTCGTCTGGCCTCAGACTGTTTGCATTGTTGCCGTTGACCGTGACCACCTGGACTCCCTTGTCCTTGTAATCTTCGTAGACGCCTTCGATCCGGCCCGCCGCCGCCACGGAATCCGGGCAGTGATTGCAGGTAAAAATCAGACAGAGCACCTTTGCGTCGGCGAAACTCGACAGCGTGTAAGTTTTCCCATCAATGCCCTTGAGCGAGAAATCCGGAGCCGATGAGCCGATTTCCAGCACCTTTGGAATCTCTTGTGCGGTGGCCGGCAAAGTTGCGGTAAGTGCCCCGGCGGCCACCAGGCCCATTGCGATCTGAATCCCTGTCATGCTCCCGATACAACGCTCAGAACCGGAATCATTCAAGAAATCCTTCGTCATTGTCCGGCTCGCGGCCAAAGCAACCAATCGGTTCGCTCACCGGCGATGGGCAGAAAATAAAACAGAAGTGCAGCACCACGTCTCGAATCTTCTCCCAGCAAGCCATCGCTGGAATTCTTCGAAAGCTTGAAATCGAACCATTCGAAACCACCACCGACATTTCCGCCAATATAGTTGCGTCCCTTGATTCTGATAGTGCCCTCAGTGAAAGTGTAATTGTTATTCTTTTTCAGTGCTATGAAATCCATTCGCCGACGTGACTTATCAAGAAGCGTGATCTCCAACGTTTCCTGGTCGGGTGAATAAGCGATTGCCACATACTTCCCACGCCGCCCCTTGAACTGGCCATCGTTCGCCAAATAGTCAAAGAGCTGGTTCGAATGCTCTGATTGGTCTGATTCAGGATCAGTAGCCCCTTGATTTTCATACACACCGACAAATCGGTTCTCGTCGAAACTCATCACCTTCTCTGGCCATGCCGATGGCTTGTCTGATTGAGACGAATTCACACACCCCGAGATACCCAGGGTTAGAAGGCCGATAAAGGTGTGGCAAAGAATTTTAGTCATGAGTTCCGAGGTCGATCCAGATTGAGTCAAATTTTCAGAATCATCAACTTGTGAGGCATGAAGGCAAAAATTTTCGACTCCCGCTCATCGTGCCGTCATGCAATCATGGAACCATGTTTTCATGAAATCGCTCACCTTGCTCATCTTCGCCGCCGGTTCCCTTCAAGCAGCCCCACATCGGCTCGAGATTCTTGACCGAAACTGGAAGCTCGATGGATTCGCTGAATCACTCGACCTCAGCGGCATCGCCGCGATCGGCAACCGCTCCGCACTCGTCGGCACTGACGAATTGTTCAGCGTTCAACCCGCCAGGATCGATTTCGCGAAGCACGTCGTTCATGCCAAGCCCTTGATGCCACTACTCGATACCTACAGCGGCAGTGCTCCCGAACTCGACATCGAGGCCATCGCCGCCGATCCGGAAAACCATCGCTATTTTGTTACCGGCTCGCATGGCGTCGGCAAAAAGAAGGCCGATGTCCAACCGCCGCGCGAGACGGTTTTCGAAGTCCCGGTCGATCCCGAATCCGGAGAAATCCTCCGTTCGCAAATTCGTCGCAGCAGCTTGCTCCCATGGTTTCAAAACGATGACCTGTTCCAGGACTTCGTGCGCGCGCCATTGCAACAAAATGGTATCAACATCGAAGGCTTAGCCTTTCGCGATGGCAAACTCTGGTTCGGCATGCGCGGACCGAACATCGACGGCACCTGCCACATCATCGAGATTTCTTCAGAATCGCTTTTCAGCGGAGACAAAACGGAAGGCAAAAGCCACGAAATCCAACTCGGCGACGACTATGGAGTTCGCGAGCTCACGGCCGTGCGCGACGGATTTCTGATCATCGCCGGAAATTCAGCGGCCGAAGCGAGCAAGAAAATCCCGGTTACCCTGACCAATCAACCCGACGACACGTTTCATCTGTATTTCTGGAAACCGGGTCAGAAAGCGGAGAAGATCGGACAACTCCCTCACTCGTCGGGCAAGGCAGAAGCAATGTTGGTGCTGGATGACACGCCTTCCCACTGCGACCTACTCGTCATTTTCGACAGCGCGCCGGAAGGCGGCCCAATAGCCATCCGGGTGCATCGTTGAGATGCACAGTAGCATCCCCGGAAAATGCGCAGCTCATTTGCAGTCGCACTGAAAGATATTTCCTGCTATGCTCGTCACACTACAATGGTCCAGCTCCATGGTGCGATTTTCTGCATTTTGCTCATCTTCGTGCAAATGTCTGCACGAGCTGAGGAACATTGGGCATATGTTCCGCCGGTGGATTCCAAACCACCAGCTGGAGAGGCCAATCCAGTCGATGCCTACCTGCTCGCCGCACAGAAAAAATCCAATCTAACCAGTGCTCCACTTGCGGATGCGAAAACCTGGGTCAAACGGGCAACTTACGCTCTAACAGGACTGCCGCCGACGGCAGAGCAACTGAAAAAGCTCAGCGATAACCCGACTGATGAACAATGGCGTGCGCTGATAGACGAACTCCTCGCCCAACCCGCATACGGTGAACGCTGGGCGCGTCACTGGATGGATGTTGCACGCTACTCGGACACGCTCGGCTACAATTTCGACAAAGACAACCGTTACCCCTACGCATACACCTATCGCGATTGGCTCATTAAGGCATTCAACGAAGACATGCCTTACCCGAAATTTGTAAAACTTCAGCTCGCTGCCGATTTGATCTGCGATCAAAAGGATGATCCTGATCTCGCCGCACTCGGTTTCCTAACAGTCGGGAGACGTTCCGGAAATCTGGAAACAAACGATGACCGGGTCGATGTCATCACCCGTGGATTCATGTCCACCACGGTCGCCTGTGCACGCTGCCACGACCACAAAACCGATCCGATCACCACCGAAGATTACTATTCCATCTATTCGATACTGGATAACTTAAAAGTACCCAGCGAGGGCCCCGTCATCGGTCAGCCCGCTGACAATCCAGACTACGAGGATTACCGTAACAAACTGGCCGAGCTTGACGCGAAAAATAGCAAAGCCAGGCAGGACATCATCGACCAAGTACGACTTCCTGAAACATCAGCCACCTATCTGGAACTTGCCTGGCTATCGATTCATAACGACTGGGACAGCGGCAAGATATCGAGCGAGGCGTTCAAGCGTGGTCGCTTCCGGCTGAACGTGGTTTCCTTGTGGAAAAAGTTTTTAAAGGAACATGCAGAGTCGCCTGCACTAGCGGCGTGGATGCAGGAAATGGAATCAACCCCTGCGGATCAGTTAGGCACCACAGCCCTGAAATTGGCCGAGGAATGGGCCAATGCATCATCAGATAGCGAACTTGGCAAACTTGCCGTGAACCATGCCTGCCCGCTCTCCATCGGCATGGATCGGGTGGGTGAAATCATGGATCAGAAGGACAACAACGACAACAATGCCCGGACGTCTGCCAGATCCAAACTACAAACCGAGCACCCTGGCTCGCCACCACGCGCCATGGTGGTCGCGGACAAAGATAAATATTCCAGTGCCAGAGTTTTCGTTCGCGGCAATCCAAGCAATCCAGGAGAACCTTTCAAGCGTCACTGGCTATCCTTCCTCGGCGGCGAACCATTTCCAGAAGGGCAAAGCCCGCGTCTCTCTCTCGCCGAAAAAATCGCGGATCCGGCCAATCCCCTCACCTCACGGGTCATTGTAAATCGGGTATGGGCATGGGACTTCGGGCATCCACTGGCAGACCCAGCGGACTTCGGACCCCAGCAGCCAACACCGCCATTGCTTCCCTTGTTAGATTGGTTGACCTTGCGGTTCGACGAGAGTGGTGGATCGATCAAGGAACTCCAACGCATCATCCTTTCTTCAAAAGCATTCCGTCTGGCATCGACAGGGCCCGCGGCCAACAGCGCGGCGGATGAAGCGAATTCCCTATTTTGGAAATGGAGCACCCACCGGGTGGATTTTGAAGCCATGAGAGATCGCCTGCTCATGACCTCAGGCTCACTCGATCTAACAAAAATCGGCGGCCGGTCGGTTCGGATCGACAAGAAAGAATCGGACTCCAGGCGCAGCGTCTATGCGTTCATTGATCGCTACGCTCTTCCTAGTACGTTCATTTCCTTCGACCTCCCCCATCCTGACCAGCATGCGGCCGCGCGTGTTGAAACCACCGTTCCCCAACAAGCACTTTATTTCCTCAACAGTCCCTTCGTGATCCGCCAGGCGGAGTCCTTAGCCAATGCTCCGGACTTTGCAAAAATCCAAAACGATCAGGACCGGATCACGTGGCTCTATCAACGCATCTTCGAACGCGAACCGAGAGCTGACGAAAAACAATTGGTTGGAAACTGGATCTCGACTTCAGATCCGACCACACGCTGGGCTGACCTGATTCAGATGCTCTGGTCATCGAATGAATTCCACTACATCGACTGAATGCCATGCATGCTCCTACCCCAAACGATCTCATCCTCGACCGCCGCGACTTTCTGCGTCGCTGCGGTATGGGCTTTGGCGGCCTCGCTTTAGGCGGACTGCTCACGCGCAATCTATCCGCCGCTCCGGTCATTCCCCATTTTGCGCCGAAGGCAAAACGCGTGGTCCACCTCTTCATGAATGGCGGACCGTCCCAGGTTGATACCTTCGATCCCAAACCCTCACTGGATAAATACCATGGGCAACCGATTCCGTTAGAAGGATTGAAAACCGAACGCCCCACCGGCGCCGCATTGCGTTCGCCCTTCAAATTCCAGCGTTATGGACAATCCGGGCTGGAAATCAGCGAATTATTTCAACACACCGCGAAGCATGCGGATGACCTATGTGTGATCCGCTCCATGACCGCGGACGTTCCGAATCACGAGCCTTCTCTCATGCTGATGAACTGCGGAGATGGCAGATTGTCCCGGCCGTCGCTTGGCTCATGGGTCAGCTACGGTCTGGGCAGTGAAAACGATAATCTCCCGGTTTATGTGTCCATGTGCCCAGGCGGCATGCCCATCAAACGTGCCGAAAACTGGCGCGCTGCATTCCTTCCTGGAAGCTATCAGGGCACGTATTTGGACACCTCCATCAAGGACATCGATCGCATGATCGAAAACCTTCGCAATCCAAACGCGGATCAAAAGCGCCAGGCCAATCAACTGGAACTTCTGCGGGCACTCAACCAGCAACATCTGGAAAGCCACCAGCACGATCCGCAGCTCGAAGCGCGCATCCGTTCCTTCGAGCTCGCCTACCGCATGCAGGGCGAGGCAACCGACGCTTTCGATATCGAAAAAGAACCCACCAACATCCGCGAGATGTATGGTGAGGGAAATTTCGCCCGCCAGTGCATCATGGCCCGCCGCCTGTTAGAACGAGGCGTCCGCTTCATCCAACTCTGGCATGGAAACGGCCAACCGTGGGACAGTCATGATGATATCGAGGATCATCGCAAGCTTGCCGCCCAATGCGATCAGGCGATCGGTGCATTTCTAACCGATCTGAAAATGCGTGGGTTGTTAGAAGAAACACTCGTCCTCTGGGGCGGAGAATTTGGCAGGACCCCGGTCGTCGAATTGCCGAAGCCGGGATCAAATGCCGGTGTCATGAAAGGTCGCGATCACAACCACTACGGGTTTTCCGTTTGGATGGCAGGTGGCGGCGTCAAAGGCGGCCATGTTCACGGCGCGACCGATGAATTCGGCTTCGCCGCGACGGAAAACCCCATGCATGTGCACGACCTGCATGCCACGATCCTGTCCTTGTTAGGCCTCGATCATGAACAGCTCACCTACCATTACTCCGGCCGGGATTTCCGGCTCACCGACGTCCATGGCAAGGTGATCAAGGAAATCATGGCATGAGCCGTGGCTTCACGCGTTGCGGTCTTTATTGAAATAGACCTTGATGTACTTCATCCCACGGTCTTCGTCGAAGCCGTGCTCAAGTGAGGTTTCATCTTCGAAGCCGGGTTTCAGATGGATCTCCACACCGGTATCGAGCTTCATCACTTTCTGAATTTTCTTTTTCGCCTTGGTCACATCCTTTTTGGAAATCTGGAAGCTGTCTTCCAGGCGATGCCCCTGTTCTTCCTCAACCTTTGAACGATGTTCCGCAAACTTCGCCACTGCCTCGGGAGTTTTCAGCACCTCCTCTTCAAATTCCTGCAGGCTGAAATTCTCTTTGCCTTCGAAGTAGGCCAGAGCATCCCGCGCAGCGCTTGCAGTATCCCATGGCGGGCTTTCCTCACTACCGGTTTCCTCCTTTTTGGCTTCCCGCTCTTTCTCGACAAATGACACCGCCATCTTGGCATATTGATTCGTTAGAAACGAAGGATCCGTCACAGGCAGAACGCCGAGGAAATCCCGAACCCAGAATCGCGAGTCCGAACCAGACCGGTCAAATGTCAGAACGTAATAACCTTTGTTCGCAGCATGATTGAGAATCAAGCAGCCTTTATCGATCTTCTCCGGATTGATGCCTTGCTCGGTCGATAAACGAAGATCGCCATCACGTGTGGAGATGCTCAGGAATGGCACCACACTCTCCGACTTCAGGATACAAATCGCATCGGTTAGATTTCCTTCAACTTCCACATTGCGAACATAGGAAATGCAGAGATCACCGGATTTGATATTGGGGTGATTCGATTTCGAATAGAGGCGGCGGGCAATCGCGGAAGCCTTTTCCAACAACGATGAAGGTGTTGCAAAAATATCCGCCGTAAGAGAGTTCATTTCGTGTTGATCCAACGACGAATGATGACTGAAGCGGTGCCCGGTGAGGTTTTTGAAGGGTTTCAGGAAAATCGGCGAAAGCACGTCCTGCTCATCCTCATCGACCGCAAAAACCTCCTTGGAAGTCTGCAACGGCTCGTCACGCTGAGGGTGGCCGATTTTTGCGAGGAAAAGTTCGGTGGCAGATGCGGAGGTGAAGCGAATTTTCAGAGACATGGCGGGTGGGGACCTCAAATGACGGCATCCGCCTGCAGGGTCAAATCCGGACTGAAAAAAGCAGCCAGATCCTACAAAAAAGCCGCTCCCGGGTCACGGAAACGGCTTTTGAAATGATTTGATGACCGTTGCAGATCAATCCAGCAACTCAGGATGCTCGTGATAGGTTTTCAGGACAAACTCACCAAAGATCGTGTTGGCCCAAGCAAACCACGGACGGGTGAAATTGGTCGGATCATCCTTGTTGAAAGCCTCGTGCATGAAGCCAGTGCCGGCATGAGTTTTCTGCAAGGTCGCAAGGCATTGTTTCACCTCTTCGGTGTTGTTCGCGGTCAGGCCTTCCATCACGACCCCCAAAGGCCAGATCGAATCTGCGGCCACGTGTGGTCCACCGATTCCGCTCGCGGCTTTTCCGACGCAATAGTAAGGATTCAGCTTGGAAAGCAACATCTTGCGGGTGCTTTGATAAAGCGGATCGCTGATTTTGACCGCTCCGAGATAAGGCAACGAAAGCAGGCTGGGAATGTTGCCATCATCGGTGCAGTAGTAGTTGCCATAAGCATCGACCTCAAAGGCGTAGACCTTCCCGGCTTCCGGATGATTGACCACCGCGTATTCCGCCAGTGCTTTCTCGACTTCGTCCGCCAGAGCCCGGCATTCCTTCGCCGTTTCCAGATCCTTCGGCATCGCCTCTAACATTTCAGCCGCTTGGCGAAGGCTCACCATTGCGAAGAAATTCGACGGGACCAAAAACGGGAAAATCGTGGCGTCGTCGCTCGGACGGAAAATGCTGTAAATGAGCCCGACCGGTTTGGCTGGATTGCCATATCCCTTGCCCGGAACGGTATCCGTCGCCCATTGGGTCGTGCGCATGAAATTGTAGGGACCATGGCCATCCTTGCGCTGCTGTTCCTTGAACGTTTTGAGGGTCAGCTTGATCGCCTCATGCCACTTTTCATCAAAGGGATCGGTATCGCCCGTGTCTTTCCAATATTGATAGGCAAGACGGATTGGATAGCAGAGCGAATCAATTTCCCATTTCCGCTCGTGAACACCCGGCTTCATGTCGGTGTGATCGTCTTTCCAATGTCCGGTATCCGTCGGGTTCTTGTAGAACGCGTTGGCATACGGATCTAACAAAATGCACCGCGTCTGGCGGTTGATCACGCCCGCGATCAGTTGTTGGAGCGGCTTGTCCTCCTTCATCAGAGGAAGGTAGGGCCAGACCTGTGCGGAGCTGTCGCGCAGCCACATCGCGTCGATGTCACCGGTGATGACATAGGTGTCCGGGCGGCCATCGACCATCGAGAAATCGACCGTGGTATCCAGCGTGTTGGGGAAGCAGTTCTCAAACATCCAGCCCAACTCCTTGTTGCCGATGGAAGACCGAACTTCCTTGATCACTCGCTCGACGGCTTCGCTTTTGAATTTTCTTTCGCCCACTGGTGTGCGGACAACGGGAAATTCGGACTCTTCCGCAAAGGCGGAACCTGCGAAAGCGATCGCCGAAACAGCGATGGCGGATTTCTGAATGAAGTTTCTTCGGTTCATAGGTCTGTGGTATTTATCACCCGATTGGGCCTGTGATGCCAGATTTTCTTTGATCACTTCAGAGGCTGATGGCGGCCACCGGCAAATGCCTGACAGCATAGGCGTAAGCTCCTAAAGCAACCGCTTCACTGGTTCCAAGTCTGGACATCCCGATACCTACGCGCTGCAGCGGATCGTATTTCATCGTCCGCGTTCCGCCAGGCACAGTGATCTCCCGGGTTTGCCCCGCGAGGAAGGTTTTCAAATCGGCTTCATCCTCCAAATTGAACGCCTGCGATGCCAAGCGGCGGAGTTTCTCACCCTGCGGATTGACGTATGAGCTGTTCATTTCGCTGACCAGCGATGGAAGGAACAACGGCCATGCTCCTGAAACGCCGCCACCAATAACGCCAAGGCCATCAACGAGGTTCAGCGCCGCGCACATCACATCACCCGCCACTTCACCAAGCCGACGAAAGGCTTCACATGCCGCGGCACGATTTCCAACGCGCTCACCGGTGCCGATTTCGTAAATTTCTTTAGGCTCCGGAGCTTCATCGAAGGAAATTCCTGATTGTTCCGCGAAAACTCGGCGGACTGCACGAATGCAGGCACCTTCTTCCGCGATCATCGACGGATTGAGCTTGTTGCGCAGAATCCAGACTTCGGATGCAATGGAATTGTCACCGATGAACAATTCGCCATCGCGAGAGATCCCGCCACCCAGTCCGGTGCCTAGGGTGATGCCGAACAGATTCTTATATCGCTTCGGACTGCCTGCTTTCTCTAACAGACTGTTCACATAAGGCAGGAATCCGCCAATCGCTTCCCCGTAGACAAAAAGGTCGCCATCGTTATTGATGAAAACAGGGATACCAAATTTCTCCTCCAGCATCGGCCCCACTGCGACACCGCCGCGGAAACCTGGCAAATTGACCAGATCTCCGATGATGCCGTTCGCATAATCCGATGGCCCAGGGAACGCAAAGCTGATCGCCACCGGAGGCTCCGGGCACCCGGCCTTCACCAGATTGAACCCCTCCACCATATTGGCGAGGCACTGGTTGAGATCATCGCCATTGCTTGGCAACGAGATCGTCTCCGTAACAGGTTTGCCGCCGCGCATCGCGGAGAATCTGAAATTCGTCCCGCCCGCATCGAGCGTCATGACGATTCGTGAATCGGTGGTGATATCTGACATCTAACTTTTTTCTCAATGTGCCTTACCAATGGCAGCCGCAAAACCAACGGCGGCGATCATCCATTTATTATCAATGTCCTGCAGTGATTGCCTTTTCCTCTTCTTCCTCCGTAAGGAGCTTGCCCGATTTCGAACCGAAAAATCCGAAAAAGACGAGATACACGTATCCCACCAAAACCACCGCGAGTGAAATTCGCACTCCCTTGGCGTCCATTAAGATTCCCTGAATCAGTGGAAGGACAGCACCACCCACGATCATCATGACCAAAAGCGAGCTACCTTGTGCTTTGTCCCGGCCCAGTCCACGAATCGAAAGGGTGAAAATATTCGACCACATAATCGAATTAAACAATCCGATGCCGACGATTGACCAAAGAGCCAACTGCCCGTGGGTTGCCATGGAAAACACGGTGAGCAGGGTTGCCATCAGAGCAAAGAGGCCAACCATGCGTCCCGGTTTGGATTGACCCAGCACAAAGAACACAAAACTCAGCACCACCAATCCAACATAAGGAATGATGTCCATGGGATTGATATGATGCCCATTGGTCACCTTTTCCTTAAACGTTGCATTTGCATAGATGATCGCAGTTGCGATTGCCGCTGAGAGCACCATGAAACCATACTTCTTCGACTCCTTGATGTTGCTCAATGAAATCGCCCCCATAAGGCGTCCAATCATGACACCTCCCCAATAAAAGGACAAAAAGTGAGCCGCGCTCGTTTCCGAAAGCCCCATCACACCAGCATCGCCCAGGTAATTGATCAGAATACTTCCGACCGCCACCTCGCTACCGACATAAAAGAAAATTGCCAACCATCCCCAAATAAAATGCTTATGCCGGAAAGCTCGAACACCTGCTTCCACTTCGCCTTCCTGGGTGAACTCCGGAAGAGTGATCATTTTAAAAATGACGGCAAGAGCGATGAAAGCAACACCCAGTCCCACGTAAGGGAGTTTCAATGAATCTACACCGCCCGCCTGATCGTTGTAGATTTCATTTCCAAAAATCAGGATGCCGCCGATCAAGGGTGCAATGACATATCCCAAGGAATTGATACCTTGGGAAAGATTCAATCTTGCAGGAGCGGAAGCCTCAGGCCCGAGGATCGAAACATAGGGATTTGCCGCAATTTGGATCAACGTAACGCCAGCTCCGACGATTAACATCGCCCCAAGAAACAGGGGATAACTTTTGGACACGGCCGCCGGATAAAACATGAAACAACCCAACCCCGCCACGATGAGGCCCAAAACCAAACCATTTTTATAGCCAATTCGATTGATCGGATCTCCCTTCGCCGCAGAAATCAGGAAATAGGCGAGCGAGACAAGGAAATAGGCACCGAAGAAGGCCGATTGCACCAAATTTGCCTGGGTTTGGGTCAAATCAAAATCTGCTTTGAACTTCGGAATGAGAAGATCGTTCATGCAGGTGATAAAACCCCACATGAAGAACAACACTGTTACGGTAGTGAAAGCGAAACGATTGCCCGATGGGGCCGAGGTCTGGGTCATGGATGATATGGGTTTGGCAATCAAACCCGGCCAGAGAATCGCGAAAATCGGACAGGGTTATGCGGTCGATCTTTCGGATGTAACGGGTTTGTCCGGCTCTTATCTTCATTCCATCGAACCATGTCAAATGCCTTTGCCAGCAAAGGAGAAATCAAGGATTCCCGAAGCACCCCACAAGTGAATCATTCTGAACCATTCCCAACAATTGGAGAAAAAATGGCCCATCGTCGGCTCATCCTCAAAGACTGGGCCTCGGCAAAACAACTGCTGAGGCATGCGAAGTGGTAGTCCCGACAGGAATCGAACCTGTACCTACGGCTTCGGAGACCATCGTCCTATCCATTGGACTACGGGACCTTTTTCCTTCGCGGGCGGCAGCTTTACCCCCTTCGTGCCCGCTTGGCAAGGAGAAGGGCGTAAAATGTCGTGCTTCTGCCATTCGAATTGAAGTTCGGGATTGGCCAGCAGCGACTCACAGGTCATGATCGGCCCGTGTTCGAGACTCAAACGATCCAAGCCGCTGATGACGATTTCAAAAATGCCGTGCGTGAAGCAGTCACCCTGCTCCGTGCCGGAGAGGTCGTGGCCCTCCCCACGGAAACCGTGTATGGACTCGGCGCGGATGCATTTAATCCAGAAGCCGTAGCCAAAGTATTCGCGGCAAAGGAACGGCCATCGTTTGACCCGCTCATCGTTCATATCGGCTCCGTCACCGATCTGAAGAGCGTCGCGATCGTGCCGGACGAAATTTCCGACACGGTGAACCGACTTATTTCCGAATTCTGGCCAGGTCCCCTCACCCTCATTCTCCCAAAACATCCGGATGTTCCCGATTTGGTGACAAGTGGCCTGCCCACGGTGGCGGTGCGCCAGAGCGCCCATCCGGTATTCCGTGCCATTAATAAGGAACTTGGCCGACCCATCGCAGCCCCGAGCGCGAATCGATTCGGTCGAATTTCACCGACCTCTGCTTCTGCGGTCAGCAAGGAACTCGACGGCAGAATCCCGCTGATCGTTGACGCCGGGGCCTGCTCGGAGGGCTTGGAAAGCACGATCATCTCGATTGAGCCGCGCGAAGGCAAAAAGCCGATTTTCCGCCTGCATCGCGCGGGACCGATTACCAAGGAGCAGCTCCAAGCCTTCGGCAAAGTCGAAAAGCTCAAGCAGGTATCCGCCGATCAACCGCTCGCGCCAGGTCAGCTACCCAGCCACTACGCCCCTCTGACTCCTCTGATTCTGTTAGAAAGCCCAACCGATTTCAAACCCGAGCCAGGCAAGAAATACGGACTGCTTTCCTACAAGGGTGAGGACGACAGCCCATACGCCGACATTCACGACTGGGAAATGATCGAGGCACTGAGCCCCGGCAGTGGAAAACTCGCCGAAGCGGCAATCCGGTTATTTTTCACCATGCGCCTGATGGACGAAGCAGGTCTGGACTGCATCGTCGCCGAGCCTCTCAGCGAAACCGGTCTGGGTGTTGCCATCATGGACCGGCTGCGCCGGGCTTCGGTGCGGGAGTGAGAAATTTTTGGCACGCTCCCATCCGGGTCGACGTGGCACTTGCCCAGCAGGATCTCATCGGCTTCATTGGCGCATGGATTCTGAGCATTTCGACTTTGTCGTCATCGGCGGCGGCAGCGCAGGCTACGCGGCAGCCCGAACCGCGCGCGAGACCAAGAACAAAGTCGCCATCATCGATGACGGTGCCGAACTTGGTGGCTTGTGCATCCTGAGAGGCTGCATGCCGTCCAAAACGCTCATTTACTCCGCAGAAGTTCTGCATTTGGCGCACGAAGCGGAAAAGTTCGGCCTGAAGATCCCAACCGCAACAGCAGACATGGCGGCGATTCATCAGCGCAAGCTGGTCACGATCGAAGACTTCGCCTCGTATCGCCGGGAACAACTCGAATCCGAGCGATTTCACCTCATCCGCGACCGCGCGACCTTCATCGCCGAGAAAACCCTGCTTCTCGCAAAATCCGGCAAACACATCACAGCAGACCATTTCATGATCGCCACCGGCTCGGTCGTGAACACTCCGGATGTTCCCGGTCTTGCGGAAACACCGCACTGGACCAGCGATGATGTGCTGGATCTGGATTTCCTGCCGGAATCCGTCATCGTTTTGGGCGGCGGGATTGTTGCTTGCGAGCTGGCGCAGTTTCTCAACCGGGTTGGTTCCAAAGTCATCCAGATCCAACGCAGTCCGTTGATTCTCAAGGAAACGTCACCGGATGCCGCCAAGGTGGTGGAGCAAGCGTTTCGCGACGAAGAAATCGAGCTGCACACTGACACCCAGCTCGTTTCGGTAGAAAAAGACGGCGAGGCTTTTGTCGTCCATTTCACCCAAAACGGCAAAGCCCAGCAGGCGCGGGCCGCCCACTTGTTCAACGCGCTGGGTCGCAAACCGAACACCAGCGGATTGGGACTCGCAGCGGCGGGCGTCGAAACCCGTCCGAACGGGCAAATCATGGTGAATCATTTCCAGCAAACCAGCAACTCGCGCATCTACGCAGCCGGGGATGTTTCGGGACCTTTCGAGATCGTCCACATCGCCATCATCCAAGGAGAAGTCGCCGCCAAACACGCTCGTGGAGAATCGCCAGATCCAGTAAATTACAACACCCGCACCGGGGTGGTTTTCACCGATCCTCAAGTCGCGACGGCCGGAATTTCACTGGCCGAGGCCGCTGAACGCGGACTGGACGTCGTGGTTGCGGATTACCCGTTTGATGACCATGGCAAATCCATCCTGATGGAAGCCAAATACGGCTACGTCAAAGCCTGGGCGGACCGCTCGACCGGGAAACTCATCGGCGCCGAATGTGTGGGCAAGGATGCTGGTGAACTCATCCACTCCATGGCGGTGGCATTATCACTGGGAGCCACTCCGGCCGACCTGCTGAAAGTCCACTGGTACCATCCCACCTTGAGCGAAATCTGGAGCTATCCGCTCGAAGACTTGGCGGACGAGCTGTGACCGCCGGACGGCATGCCGTCACTCTTTGTCCCGCGACTCTTCCAGATTTCCCTTAATCCGGTTCAGCATCGAAATCAGCTGCCGCAATTCGTCCGCATCCAGCCCCGCCACGGCAATTTTCGAAACCCGGCTGAGCTGTTTCCTCAACGCGTCATGGATCGCATTTCCCTCACTGGTCAGCGACAGGCGAACGCTCCGCTTATCTTTCGCATTTTCCTCACCCTCAAGCAGTCCCTGATCTTTCAGACTGCGGATCAAACGCGCTAGCTGCCCCTTGTCCTTGCCGGTGAATTCGACCAATTCCCGCAGGGTCGACCCCGGATTGTGGGCGAAATACCCCATCAGCTTTCCTTCCATGTGAGTCATCTCATACGGCCCGTCCCGCAACATCCGGTATTGTTCCGAACGAAACTGGTGCATCAGGTGATGGATCGACTCAAACACCTCGTCTGCCTGGTTCGATTTTTTTCTGTTGACTTTATCAACATTGCTGCGACTCATAGTGGATATTATCAACGTTACCCCCGCGCAATGAAAGAGAAATATGCAGCCGCCCATTTGGCGACACCGAGATCATCGGGTCGCCCGCGCTTCCTCACGACGTTACGTTTTCAGAAACTGGTTTCGATCCTTGGCGTCGCCGTCTGCGTGGGTGGGCTGACATCGTGCAACCGGAAGTCATCGACCGAGGCAAGCTCGTCCGCCATACCACGCGGCGCGGTGGAAGTCGGGGTTCTGGAAATCCAGCCGCAACCGGTGACTTTGTTCAAAGACCTGCCGGGCCGGGTTTCCGCATTTCGAGTCGCTGAAATTCGCGCTCGGGTCAGCGGTATTTTGCTGAAACGATACTTCGAGGAAGGCAGCGATGTGAAGGAGGGTCAGGTGCTCTATCTCATTGATCCAGCGCCCTATGAAGCCGCCTTGAGCAGCGCAAAGGGGAATCTCGCAAAAGCAAAAGCCAATGCGGAAGGAGCCAAGCTCACCGAGGCGCGATATAAAAAACTCATCGAAACCCAGGCCATCAGTCAGCAGGATTACGACAACGCCGTCGCGACTCTGCATGCAAATGAGGCCGATGTGTTATCCGCCGAAGCTGCGGTACAAACTGCGGAAATCGATCTCGGCTACACCAAAGTCACCGCTCCGGTGAACGGCCGCATCGGCACCTCACAAGTCACCGAAGGTGCCTACGTGCAGGCCTCCTCCGCCACCTTGCTGGCAACGGTCCAGCAACTCGACAAGGTTTACGTCGACCTCACCCAATCCAGCAACGAGTTGCTGCGCCTGAAGCGAAGCCTCGCCAACGGAGAAATCCAAAGTGATGAAAATGGCAAAGCTCCTGCCCGATTGATCATGGACGATGGCAGCGACTACGCGGAAGAAGGCACCTTGCAATTCTCGGATGTCACCGTGGACCCAACCACCAGCTCGGTGACGCTTCGTGCGATTTTTCCCAATCCAAAAAAGGATCTCCTGCCCGGCATGTTTGTGCGTGCGAGACTGGTTGAAGGAGAAAAGCCGAAAGCCATTTTGGTTCCGCAACTCGCCGTGACCCGCAACCACCAAGGGCAAGCTGTCGCCTACACCATCGGCAGCGATGGCCTCGCCAAAGCCCGGATTCTCCAAACTTCGCGCAGCATCGGCAACCAGTGGCTGGTGGAATCCGGCTTGGATGCTGGCGATCAACTGATCGTTTCCAATCTGCAACAAGTGCGCGAAGGCACCCCCGTGAAGGGCACCGCGGCGAATTTGTCCGCGGAATATCTGCCATCCACCTCCAGCAACTAACTCCCCCCGGCCATGTCCAAGTTTTTCATTTATCGCCCGATCTTTGCCTGGGTGGTTGCCATCCTGATCATGGCCACGGGCGGGCTCTGCATTTTCCTGCTTCCCGTCGAACAATACCCGGATGTCGCCGCGCCGCGTGTCTCGATCAGCGCGACCTACCCGGGAGCTTCCGCTGAAACGGTCGAGGACAGCGTTGTCCAGATCATCGAGCAAAAGATGACCGGGCTCGATCACCTGCGCTACATGGAATCCTCCAGCAGCTCGAACGGCACGGCGACGATCAACCTCACCTTCGAAGTCGGCACGGATCCGGACATTGCCCAGGTTCAGGTTCAAAACAAGGTCCAGAGCGCCAGCGGCATGCTGCCGCAACAGGTCCAGAATCAGGGAATCACCGTGCGCAAAGCGTCCGACTCCATGCTGATGGTGCTGGCGCTCGTTTCCGAAGATGGAAAGATGGGCAGCGCGGACATCAGCGACTATTTCCTGGGCAACCTGCAGGATACCATCAGCCGAATCTCCGGCGTGGGTGATGTCCGCAGCTTCGGCTCCCAATACGCCATGCGCATCTGGCTCGATCCTGCCAAGCTGATGCAATACAAGCTGAACTCCGAAGATGTCAAAAATGCCATCACGGATCAAAACGCCCAGGTTTCCTCTGGCTCGCTCGGTGCGGACCCTGCCGTGAAAGGCCACCTGATCGATGCAACCATCGTCACCCAAGGCCGGATGGAAGATGTTTCCCAGTTCGAAAACATCCTGCTGAAGGTAAACGAAAACGGTTCCAAGGTGCTGCTCAAAGATGTCGCCCGTGTGGAACTCGGCAGTGAAAGCTACAGCATGCAGGCTGAATACAATCACCAGCCAGCAAGCGGATTCGGCATCAGCCTCGCCCCGGGCGCCAACGCGCTCGACACCGTTTCTGCGGTGAAGGCGAAGATGGACGAGCTCAAGCCATCTTTCCCAACCGGCCTCAAAGTCATCTACCCGGTTGATACGACAGCCTTCGTACATCACTCGATTTCAGAGGTGGTGAAAACCCTGATCGAAGCCGTGATCCTGGTGTTCTTCGTGATGTATCTTTTCCTGGGAAACATCCGCGCCACTCTGGTTCCCACTCTCGCGGTTCCGGTGGTTCTCCTTGGCACCTTCGGCGTGCTGGCCATCGCCGGCTATTCCATCAACACCCTCACCCTCTTCGGCCTCGTTCTGGGAATCGGCCTTTTGGTCGATGACGCCATCGTCGTCGTCGAAAACGTGGAACGCGTGATGCAGGAGGACGGATTGCCCGCCCGTGAAGCGACCGTCAAATCGATGAAGCAAATTTCCGGCGCGCTCGTCGGCATCGGAATCGTGCTCTGCGCCGCCTTCGCACCGATGGCATTTCTAGGCAGCTCCACTGGCGTGATCTATCGGCAGTTTTCCATCACCCTTGCCACTTCCGTCGCTCTTTCGGTGGTGGTCGCGCTGATCTTTTCCCCCGCTCTGTGTGCCACCCTGTTGAAGCCGGGGCATCAGGGAGACGCGAAGCATCAACGCGGATTTTTTGGTTGGTTCAACCGTGGCTTCAACCGCATCGCAGAGCGCTACAGCGGAGCCGTTCGATTCACTCTGCATCGCGTATGGGTGCTGCTCGCCGCCTATCTGGTTATCATCGCCGGGGTCGTCCTGATGTTCAAGCACCTGCCCACCAGCTTCCTTCCCGAAGAGGACTCCGGGGAAATGATGACCCTGGTCCAACTCCCGACCGGCGCGACTTCCGAACAAACCCAGGCAGTGCTGAAGCGTGTCCAGGATATCTACATCAACCAGATTTCGGATTCGATCGAAGGGGTCTTCGCCGTTACCGGGTTCAGCTTTGTTGGCTCCGGTCAAAACCAGGCCATGGTGTTCGCCCATCTGAAAGACTGGTCTGAACGCGAAGGCAAAGGCCAAAGCATCCAAGAAATCCAGCAACGGGCGATGGGCGCCTTTTCCCAAATCAAGGAAGCCCGAGTCATCGCCATGATCCCACCGGCAGTTCGCCAACTTGGCAACACCAATGGATTCGATTTCCGCCTGATGGACAATGCGGGCCTTGGCCACGAAGCGCTCATCGAGGCGCAGCAAAAGCTCATCCAGATGGCCAGCCAACGTCCCGAGGTCCAGAACGTCCGATCTAACAACCTGGAAGACAAACCGCAACTCCGCCTCGACATCAATTTCGAAAAGGCAGGCGCACTGGGACTTAACATCGGCGATATCAAAACCGAACTCTCGAACATCTTTGGCTCATCCTATGTGAATGATTTCATCGACCGTGGCCGGGTGAAAAAAGTATATCTGGAAGGAGCCGCCGATTACCGGATGACGCCGGACGACATCGACAGCTGGTATATTCGTAACGGCAACGGTGAAATGGTTCCGTTCTCCGCATTCATCAGCTCGCAATGGGAACTTGGCTCGACCACCCTCTCGCGTTTCAACGGAAAATCATCCGTCGCCATCTCCGGTGTCGCAGCTCCAGGCTACAGCTCGGGCGCGGCGATGGAGGTCATGGCAAATCTCGCAAAGGAACTCCCCGCAGGCATCACCTTTGAATGGGCCGGTTTGTCTTACGAAGAGAATCTTGCCGGTTCGCGAACAGGGCTACTTTACACCCTTTCCCTGTTCGTCGTGTTCATGTGCCTGGCCGCACTTTACGAAAACTGGGCGATCCCGGTATCCGTCTTGATGGACATGCCACTGGGAGCACTTGGCGTGCTGAGCGCTTGCTTCATCCGCAACATGCCGAACGATGTTTATTTCCAAATCGGCTTGATCACCATCATCGGCCTTTCGGCAAAGAACGCCATTCTGGTGGTCGAGTTCGCCAAAGAAGCCTTCGACGAAGGGGCCACCTTGATCGAAGCCACCGTCCACGCCGTCAGACAGCGCTTACGCCCCATCATGATGACCTCCATCGCTTTCGGTCTCGGCACCTTGCCTCTGGCGCTGAGCACCGGCGCGGGTGCGGGCGCTCAAAATGCCGTCGGCACCGGCATCGTCGGCGGTGCGATCACCACCACACTCCTTGGTTTATTCTTCGTGCCGTTTTACTTCGTCACGGTCATGCGACTGTTCCGGGTGAAACCCAAAAAGCCCCTAGAGCCAGCCGTTGGCTGAGAATTCGATCCCGAATTCCTGCCTCGTGCAGATGAAATTCAAGTTGGATTGCAACTTCTGCCTCAAGAATGCATTCTTTCCACACGAATCTGGATCTATTCATGAAGGCTACCATCACCGATCGCTGCGCAAACCCGCTTCAACGCCTCAATTTCTTCAGCCGCCGGTGCGTTAAGGCAGCTTCGCCGTTCATCGCCATGGTAGCTCTGGCAAACGCCGCGATGGCAGATGAGCCAAAGGATGCCGATCCGCTGAAATTTGATGCTAATGCCTTCACCAAAAAATCCCTGAAACTGGGCGACGATGAAGTCGCCTATCGCGCGGTCGAAGGCATTGTCTACGTTGCAAAACCTGTCGATCCTGCATATCAGCAACTGAATTTCTACGTTCCGGAGGCTTACTTCGAGGATCAAGCCATCGGCGATTTCACCAAGGACACGGCCCCCATTTTTTTCCCTAATCAAGTCGGTGGCTACATGCCCGGAAAACCTGGCACTCCAGATCAATCAGGACGCCCGCCCGGCCCCAGCGGTGATGCAGCAAGCCCCAACCCAATCGCAGTCGCCCTTTCCAAAGGCTATGTCGTCGCTGCCCCAGGGGCGCGTGGTCGCACCTTGAAGGATCAAAATGGCAACTTCACCGGCAAAGCCCCTGCTGCCATCGTCGATCTCAAAGCCGCAGTCCGTTATCTGCACCACAATGATGCCGAAATGCCGGGCGATGCGACCAAGATCATTTCGAATGGCACCAGCGCCGGAGGCGCGCTATCCGCACTTCTCGGAGCCACTGGCGATAACTCGGACTACGAGCCGTATCTCAAGGAAATCGGTGCGGCTGAAGAATCCGATATAGTTTTTGCAGCGTCCTGTTACTGCCCGATCACCAATCTGGATCACGCGGACGCAGCCTATGAGTGGCTGTTTCACGGCATCAACAGCTACAATCAGCGCGGCAAATCCGGAGAGCTCACGGCTCCACAAATCGAGGTTTCTGAGAAACTGAAATCCCAGTTTCCGGCTTATCTGAATAATCTTGGCCTAACAAAAGCTGATGGAACGGCACTAACCTTGGATGAAAATGGCGAAGGCAATTTCAAGGATGTTGTGAAGGCTTACGTGGCAGCATCCGCTCAAAAAGCAGCCAGTCATGGCGAGGATCTGAGCAAATACCCTTGGCTCACCCTGAAGGACGGCAAAGTCACCGACTTGGACTTCAATGCATACATCACCTTCGCCAACCGGATGAAGACCCCTCCGGCTTTCGATGCACTGGATCTGAGCGCACCGGAAAATGACCTGTTCGGCACGGCGACCGTCGATCATCAGCACTTCACCGAATTTTCAAAAGATACCGGAGAAAATCATGCCATGGCCGAGCCAGCGGTGATCAAAATGATGAACCCGATGAACTACATCGGCGCGGATGGAACTGCAACCGCCCACTTCTGGAGAATCCGCCATGGAACCATGGATCGTGACACTTCACTTGCGATTCCCGTGATGCTCGCGGCGAAACTTCTCAACAATGGCAACGAAGCTGACTTCAGCATGCCATGGAACCAAGGACACGCCGGAGACTACGATTTGGATGAGCTGTTCGCGTGGATGGCTCGGATTTCGAAGTGACTCCTGGCTGTTGAGGACACCAGTTTTTAGTTGACTTCGTCAAATTACGAAACCATTCATCTCGTAGACAATATCAACTTCTAACTTTTAATATTTCTGTGTCAAAATCAATCATCCCCTGGATTGCAACGGACCGAGTCACGTCGTTGCTGAAAGAACTTTATGCCGATGCCGCGATCAAGGATCCGCTGGCACGAGCCTCCGCTTCCGGCATCAAACCCACCGGAGATGATATTCCTGTTTTCTTCAAATCCATGCGCAAAGCCTACATGGCTGTGGGTTGGGAATTTGGTAAGCTCCTTTACAGTCTGGCACGAACCACCCATGCGAAGACCATCGTGGAATTCGGCACCTCGTTTGGAGTTTCCACCATTTTCCTTGCTGCAGCGCTGCGGGACAATGGCGGTGGCAAGTTGATCACCACCGAATACGATGCGGAAAAATCCGAGCAGGCACGGCGCAATCTTGCCGCAACAGGCTTGGAGGAATGGGTCGACTTCCGCGTCGGGGACGCACGTGAATCGCTCACCGATTCGCCGGATCAAATCGACATGTTATTCCTTGATGGCGCTAAGGAGCTCTACATCGAAGTGTTGAAACTGTTAGAGCCGCGTTTTCGATCCGGCAGTGTCATCGCCAGTGACAATACGGATCATGATGGCATGGAGTCGTTCCTTGCCTACATTCAGAACCCGGCAAATGGCTATATTTCCTCGGCGATCCTCACCAGCGGCGAACGCGGCAAGGCGCACGAAATTTCGATCCGCCACTAATCGGTGAAACTCGTTTGACTCGTCAGCGCTTCGCGGGATGATCCACCCGATGAGGCGCAGACGAGCACGGAGAAAATCAGTCACGAGTGACGACGTGACGATCCGTGCTCGGGAAAACACTCCATTGAGCCGGACCCAGGAGAAGTTCAACCGCTTGATGAAAACCCTGGAAACCGCCAGGCGCAGCCATGTCCGAACTCAAAAGCAGCTTGATGAGATTTTACAGCTATCGATTCGCGAATGGATGCCCTTGTTGGAGGATGTGAAACGCGCTGAACGCGATCTGCTTTTCGCTGGCGCCCAGGCATTGAAAGCCTTCCCGCTGTCACCCGAGCGCCAATTGGCGTTGAGGAATTTTCTACTGCTCAAACTGGATCGCATGCTCAGCGATCCCGTCGGCCTAACAACTACGGATTTGGATCGCTTGGAGCAACTTCGAGCCGAGCTCGCACCGCCCCCATGCCATCCCCAGAGCGATGCGGATGAAGCAACCCGATTTGAGCAATGGCGGGAAATGCTCGAAAAAATCGCCCGTGAAGAAGGCATTGAATTAGATCTCAGCAGCATCGATTCCCATGCCGGGCTGGAAGAATTGCAGCGCATGGTGCAGGAGCAAATGCAGGCCGCACGAGCGCGCAAACCACCACGCGAAAAAACCCGACAATCCCGAAAAGTAACAGCCGCAGAACTGGAAAAGGAACGACTGAGGCAGGAAATGGAAACGGCCAAAAAGCGCGACCTCAAGACGCTATTCAAGCAGCTCGCGAAGTCGTTCCATCCGGATCTTGAATCCGATTCCTCGCTCAAACGGCAGAAGGAAATCTGGATGCAACGACTCAACGCCGCCTACGAAGCTGATGATCTGCGGGAAATGCTGCAACTTGAAATGGAGTGGTTAGGTGAGACTTCGAGCAATTTGATGAACGCAGGAGATGCGCAGCTCGGCGTGTATTGTCAGGTGTTGGAGGAGCAGATCACGGATCAAAAAAAGCGCACCCTGACCATGCTTGCGGAGCCGCAATATGGACCGCTGCGACGATTCCAGCATCCGGCGACCGGAAACATCGCCAGCTCGTATTTGATCAAATCGGAACTGCAGCGTGAACTTGAGCACCAGCAAAAGATGGTGAGCCTACTCAGCAAGAACAATGCGGTCGCCCGTCGACTGGTGCAAGAATGGGCCGATGAGTATGCCCGGATTTCGGGCAACTCATCGCAATTCTGAATCCGGGATCGCAGTGGTTAGAACTTCGCTGCAGCTGCGGCCTTCAGTTCTTCCAACTTGGATCGATCCGGGGCGGCTCCGCGTGCCTGATCCGGCTTGCCGCCGCCTTTGCCACCGGCGATGGCAGCGAGTTCGCGCAGCAGATCGCCAGCTTTGAGACCTTTGGCAAGGGCGTCATCGCCACAATAGGTCGCCAAGTGAAGCTTGTCGCCATCATCCACGATGAGAAACGCTGGACCGGCGAATTGCTTTTTCTTGAGACCATTCTGCAGCTCCTGCAGCAGTGATGCATCGGACTCAAACGAAACGATGATCGGCTCACCCTTTTCGATGAGCTCGGCCAAGGCTTCATCCGCCATTTTCGCTGCGGCCGATGCCTGGAGTTTCTTGAAACGTTTCTCGCCTTCGATCAGCTCGTTCTTTGCCGACTCAATCGCGGACTGAACTTCAGAAATCGCCGCATTGATCGCTTTGATATCACCCACGGCAAACAAGGCATCGGCATTCAAAACCGGTGGAGGTGCAATGACCAAAACCGGCTCTTCAATGCCAGCAAGTTTCGCGTTCAGCGGTGCAAGCTTGGCTTGGATCGCTTCGGATTCCTGAGCGAGCTGCACCACCAGATCCCGGAGATATTCCAATGCGCTGTTGCCGCAAACGGCTTCGATTCGACGAACTCCGGAAGCGATCGCCCCTTCGGATTTGATTTTGAAAAGTCCAATCTCGCCGGTGTTGCGGACGTGAGTGCCGCCGCAAAGTTCCATCGAGTAGCCATTGAGCGCTTCGCGTTCGCCGCCAATTTGTACGACGCGCACCGTATCTCCGTATTTGTCACCGAAGAACTGCATGATATCCGGACGGCCTTTGATCGATTCGTGCGCAACTTCCTTCCAGCTGACCGCATCGTTTGCCAGGATGGAAGCGTTCACCTTTTCCTCCATTGCCGCGAGTTGCTCGGGAGTAACGGCCGCGCTATTGAAGTCAAAGCGCAGGCGGTTTTCATCGACCGATGAACCTTGCTGCGATGCGTCCTTTGAGACCACTTCATGCAATGCCCAGTGCAACAAGTGCGTTGCCGAGTGATGCGCCTCGATCGGCCGACGGCGGGTGGTGTCGACTTTCAGGGTGATCCTGTCGCCAGTTTTGATCTCGACTGATGAGTCAACGATGTGAGCGCGTGCTCGACCGATCTGTTGGGTGCCGCTGATTGGATACTCGGTTCCTGAAACTACCAGATTCCCAGTATCACCCGACTGGCCGCCCATTTCTGCGTAGAATGGAGTTTGGTCCGTAATGACGAAGAGCGTGTCATCCTGCGGATGGATTTCGAGAACCGTTGCCTCAAGTTCATCCGATTCAAAGCCACCGAATTCTGTCACGGCTTCGGTTGTTAGATCCAGTGCCCGAACCACGGTCGACTTCTGGGCGGCGCGGGCTCTCTCGCGCTGTTGCTCCATCAGCTCCTCGAACCGAGGCATATCCACTTTCAACCCGCGCTCGGCACAAACCAATTCGGTTAGATCGATTGGGAAACCAAAAGTATCGTAGAGTTCGAAAGCAATATCGCCGGATAGCGTGCCGTTGCTCACTTCCACGACGGCATCTTCAAACCGCTTCAGCCCCCGATCGAGCGTCTGGTTGAAGCTTGCCTCTTCGGTTTCCAGGGTCTGTCTCACGACCTCTTGGCGGGCTTTCAATTCAGGGAAAACTTCCCCCATTTGATCGACCAAGGTGCTGACCAAGGCGCTGAAAAATGGCTTGTCGCCGGAAAAGCCGAGCTGGCGACCGTAGCGAACCGCACGGCGCAAGATACGACGCAAGACGTAGTTGCGACCGCTGTTGCCGGGCATGATGCCATCGGCGATCGAAAAGCTGAGCGTGCGCAAATGGTCGGCGATCACGCGGAAGGCGATCGCCGTTTTCATTTCCTCGCTGAACGCGGTCCGGTCCGCGCCCGGCTCCGGATAGATGTTCACATAGGTCTTGCCACTGAGCTCTTCGAGTTTGCTGAACAGCGGAGTGAAAACATCGGTCGCGTAGTTGCTCGGTTTTTTCGAGAAATCGGTGAAACCGTTGGTGCCCTTGATGATCGAGCAAGCGCGCTCGAAGCCCATGCCGGTATCGATGTGTTTGGCGGGGAGATCGCGGAATGTGCCATCGGCCTCGGCATTGTATTGGATGAAAACGAGGTTCCAGATTTCGATGCAGAGATCGGAGTCATTGTTCACCAGCTTGCCTGCGGAGTCGCCGTTCGGTGTGAGATCGACGTGCAGCTCGGAGCAAGGACCGCAAGGGCCGGTTTCGCCCATCATCCAGAAGTTGTCCTTTACGTTGCCGTTGACGATCTGGACCGCCGGGTCACAGCCCGCTTTGCGAAAAAGCTCCGCCCAGATGTCCCAGGCGTCCTGGTCGAATTCTCCCGGATCCCCTTCCTTCGGGGCATAGACCGTGGCGTAAAGCCGGTTGGCGGGAAATCCCCAGCGCTCGACGACGAGCTCCCAGGCCCATTCGATGGCTTCTTTTTTGAAATAGTCACCAAACGACCAGTTTCCGAGCATTTCGAAAAACGTGTGGTGGTAGGTATCGTAGCCGACATCCTCCAAGTCGTTGTGCTTGCCACCGGCGCGGATGCATTTCTGCGTGTCCGTGGCGCGAGGCGGTGTGTATGGCGGAGTTTCAACCCCCAGGAAATAGGGCACGAACGGGTTCATCCCCGCGTTCGTGAACATCAGCGTCTTCTGCGCCTCGGCCGATGGCAGAAGAGACGCGGACGGCACGATGGTGTGCTGTTTCTCTTTGAAAAAGTCGAGGAAGCTCTGGCGAATCTCTGCGGCAGTCATGGGCGGTTGGTTAATCGGGCGGGCGGGCAACTTGGAAAAATCCGCGGCAGGAGTAAAGCCCAGCCGTCAGTCCACGCGGGAAATCCGCCAGTCACTGCCAATGATCCCAACTTAAGCCGCAAATTCCCAACCTGCTTGCGACCAAGAACGCAGCGTACACCAATCCATCTTGGTGCACGGTTTCTCGACGAAATACGGTTTTAGCCAGGCTCAAAGCCCCTTGGCGGTTTCTGCCGTTTTGGCAGAGCCGCTCTGGGACAGCAGGCCTTGCAGCTGTCTGGACCAGCCTTCTGCAGCCGGCATATACATGTATTTTTCGAGATGAGCCAGCATGCGGACAGCAGCTCCGGCTTCATCCCCATTGCGGAAAAGATCCACTTCCATTTGCCATTTCAAAGCAGGCAGCCCCTCCTCCTGAAACTTTTCATAAACGGCGGAATCCCCGCTGCCACCGCCCCAGTATTTGTAAATCGTATCTTCCTGCTGGACGCGTTTCGCCCACCCCGCGCGGAGTTTATCGAGCGTGCTTTCGGAACGGTAGGGCGGCAGCAGCACTTGTTCGTAGACCTCGCCCAACTGACCCGTCGGATCAAAAGTGAAATTCCCGCTGGGTGCCTGATCCTTTGCCGCACGATCCGCCTGGCGTTGGGATTCCTTGTCAGCTCCCGAAGTTCTCCATGGCCGATCCTGGCGGGAATTGAGCGCCTTGATCGGGGCCATCGGCCAATTTGATGCACGCACGTCCTGCAATGAATATGCTTTGGCAAACACGGTCCCGATGACCGATTGTGAAATCACCCCCTGCTGGTTTTTCAACGATTTGGCATCGTCGACGATCATGTCGACCACTTGCTGGGCTTCGTTTTGGATATCTTCCCGAGGGACGTTGTTGGATGCGACTTTCAAGGTCAGAACCAGCCAGCGCAATTGATAGCGCAGGGCCAGACGCATGCCCGGATCGGACAGTTCGTCGCTCTTTTGGCGCTTCCAATCGCGGAAATCCGAGTCCTTCTTTTTCTGATCCTCGAACTCCACTTTTTTCACGCAATCCAAATACAGATCAATCGCCGCGGAGTCGCTGGCCATGCCCGTATTGAACGCGCTGATCGCTGCGCGAAACCGGGAATACGAGCGGCTCGACGCCTCATCCTTGAGTTTTTCGAGGCGTTCCAAGGCTTGTTCACGATCCGCATCTGTGAGGGGAGCCCCGATTGCCGCGGACTTTGCGATAAGGCCAATGGCGCAAACGAGAAACAACGATCGATTCATGCTTTCAGACATGGCAGATTGGCTTATGGGTGCAAGCAGGAAGAGCGAAGAAGTGGAATTGAGCTGATCTTTACGCACTTGGAATCTTCCGTATTTACATCATCATGACCCGGTCCCTCCACCCTGCACTCCATTTTACCTATGAATTCCGGACTTCGCCGCCTGTTGTCGCTCGCCGCCGTTTTCCTCGTCGCCTTTGTTGCCGTGTATTCTCTTCGTGTCTGGCGACGCGGTGGTAGCTTCCGGGATCTCATTCCAGGGTTGTCGAAACATGAGGAAAAGTTCAGCCCGGAAAAATACACCCTGCCGGATTCTGCTCCGATTGATCTTTCCGACGTGCAGCTGCTGGCCCGACTCAACAACGAATACGCTCGTTTGACCCAGGCCGTGGTGCCCTCCGTGGTATCCATCACCACCTCCGGTGAACGCGATCAGGCCATGCGCGATGCCTGGGGCCGCACCGCCATTCGCCCCGTTCCGGTGCAAGGCCAGGGCTCTGGAGTCATTGTCACGGAAGAAGGCCATGTGGTTACGAACCATCACGTGATTGCAGGCCAGGATCGGATCACCATCACCCTCCACAACGGCAAAGAATATCGCGCCAAGCTGATTGGAGAGGACAATCTGCTGGATATTGCGGTGCTCAAAATTGACAGCGATGAAAAGTTCACGCCTCTGAAGCTCGGGGATTCATCTAAAACCCAGGTCGGGGAAATCGTCTTTGCCGTAGGAAACCCATTCGGTCTCAGTGAAACCGTAACCCAGGGCATCATTTCAGCCAAAGAACGCTCATTTGCCGATGATCAGCGCAATCTTTTCCAAACGGACGCCGCCATCAACCCGGGAAATTCCGGCGGTCCGCTGGTCAATTTACGCGGGGAAGTGATCGGCATCAACGTCCGCATCGTTTCCGCAGACCGACAAAACCCAGCATCAGCGGGTCTCGGATTTTCGTTGCCGTCGAATGACATCAAAGACGCCATCGTCCAGATTCTGGAACGCGGCAGACCGATCCGCGGCTACCTTGGCATTCAAGTCGGCGAACTCACTCCTTATGGTCATGTGCTGCTCAACTACACGGCCAAAGGCGGCATCGCCGTTCGTCGAGTAACCGATAACTCCCCCGCTCAAAAAGCAGGGCTACAGGAGGATGACGTCATTGTCCGCTACGACGGGCAAACCATCG
This sequence comes from Luteolibacter pohnpeiensis, assembly GCF_016595435.1. Taxonomy (GTDB): domain Bacteria; phylum Verrucomicrobiota; class Verrucomicrobiia; order Verrucomicrobiales; family Akkermansiaceae; genus Luteolibacter; species Luteolibacter pohnpeiensis. Next base: position 54,655 of record NZ_JAENIJ010000001.1, on the reverse strand, counting down.
ACACCGCCAATCAACTCATTTCCTTGGTGCAACGCACCAGCATCGGAAAAAACGTCAACATCGATGTGTGGCGCAAAGGTGAAATCACCACTCTCAGCGCAACCATTAGTGAGAACACGTTCAACCTCGCCAATAGCGAGCCAACGGGAGAATAACCAATTCCGTTGAAATACCGGGTTCTGCCTGACGTTTTGTTAAGTCGAAACCCACGTCATCCACATGCATCGCTCCAATCGCACTGCCTGGTTTTTCCTCTGCCTCTCGGCGGTGATTGCCGCGTCCGCTCTGTATCTACTCCTGCATCGCGCGGAAAAATCCGCCCAAACGGTAAAAGCGAAACCAGATATCAGCCCGACCGCCAAGCTCGCGATCCAGCCACCACCGGATTCGATTCCCTCGCTGGACCAGCCGGTGCCGGAAGAAGATCCTGCCGTGATCCTCAAAGATCTCGGGATCGGAGTTGCCACTGTCGATCCCGGAGAGCTGGTCAACCGCATTGGGAACGCGCTGGAAAAAGGCAATCTGCAGGATGTCGCCCAGCTCATCGGCAAAGACGCGTTGGATCAACCGACGCTTGAGCGCCTCAAGGGGCTTTCTTCCGGTGGTTCGTTGAAACTGCGCCAGCCTGAAGGAGTCCGGGAGGTAGGCGAAATTGAACTCAACGCGCTGGCCCGTTGGTCACTGCAGCTGGAAGGCAAGCAAGCTGGCCGCGATCGGATTTTGCTGGATCTGCGCAATCGAAACGGCAGGTGGTCCGTCGAGCGGCTCGCCTTGCCGCCGGAGGGAGATCAACCGGTGCCCGATGCCCAGGTCGCCGATCCGCTGGGAATCACCGACGCGTTTCTCCAATCCGTGCTGCAGCAGGATTTCGAATTTGCCCGGAATTTCGTCAATCCGGACTCGGTATCCGACACCAAAATCGCAGCACTTTGCATTCTTTTTGAGGAAGGAACCTATCACCTCCGGGCAAACAAGCCGTTGCGCGCGATGTATCGCCGGGATGATGCCGCTGGCTATCTGGCCAACGTCGTTACGCCTGAAGCCAAACAAACCGCCCAATTCACCATCGGCCTGGAAAAATACGCGGATCCGTTGGCGTGGCGGGTATCCGAGATCAATCTGGATCAACTGATCGCCGATTACACCCGGCGCGTGGCGGGCGGTGACATCTATTACTCGCCTTTAGTCAAAAATCCGCAAGGCGGTGACACCCTAGCACTCTACTTCGAGTTCGATCAGGACGAAATCAACCCGCGCACCCGGCGCCAATTGGAAATCGTCGCGCTGATTCTCAAATCCGATCCCGGCAAAAAAATCACCCTCTCCGGTCATACGGACGCGATGGGAACGGACAATTACAACAATCAACTCTCCGAGCGTCGCGCCGATGTCGTAAGGGATTTTCTGGTTAAAGCCGGTGTCGCCACCGAGCAAATCATCACTCTAGCCAAAGGTTCCAGCCAACCACGCAGGCCGAACGTGACCGAAACCGGCACCGACAATCCCGAAGGAAGACGCGCCAATCGCCGGACCGAAATCTACCTCGATTTCTGAACACTGCTTCTCCAGGAAGCACAAAGTCGATCACTCGTGAGAGCTGCTGGTGCCGATCGGTGAAACGACCACAGCTGTCAGCTTCTCATGCTCCGAATCGACTTGGCCGGTCTTTTTTGACGGATCGACTTTGGTTCCAACGGTCTGAGATGCTGGGAAATCGCCGCCACCCAAAGTCGGGTAACGATGCGGTGGAACCTTGTTGACGAAGGTGAATCCCAACCAGCCAGCTAAAACGAGTGAGGAGAGACAAACAAAGTTGCGAATATTCTTCAAAATCAGTAGGGTGGCAGATTCTTTACGCTGGGCGGTTTTTTGGCGAATTTAGCTGAAAATGCAATCAAAAATGGCCTTTTCAGCTGGCATGAAAGTCCGAAAAGGGATTGTTCTTGCCGCCGTCCGGCGCTAGCTTCAACGCCGAAGCACTTCTTGCGGAAAAACGACCGGACGCTTCACGAGACACTGCAACAAATCATCTTCATGGGTATCTTCAACAAACCGCGCCTTCGCAGTCACGACCGCCGCGAAGACATGCCGGAAGGCCTCTGGATCAAATGCCCCGATTGCGGCGCGATGATCCACACCATCGAGCTCAAACAGAACCTCCAAGTCTGCCCGCAGTGCTCCCATCATTTCCTGCTCGATTCCCGCGAGCGCATTCAACTCCTGGCCGATCCTGACACGTTTGAAGAAACTGAAACCGGCCTGATTTCCGCCAACCCGCTCGGGTTTACCGGCTACGGCGAAAAGACCGCCACCATGCGCGAAAAAACGGGCCTTGATGACGCTGTCGTCACCGGCCGTCTCTCGATCGATGGCAAGCCAGCCATGATCGCCGTCATGGATTTCAAATTCTTTGCAGGATCGATGGGCTCCGTCGTCGGCGAAAAAATCACCCGCGCCGTTGAAACTGCGATCAAGGAAAAGCGCGGCGTCATCATCATTTCCGCCTCCTCCGGCGCGCGGATGCAGGAAGGCATGCTTTCCCTGATGCAAATGGCGAAAACCTGCGGTGCCCTGGCCCGTTTGTCCGAAGCGCATTTGCCATATATTTCCGTCCTCACCCACCCGACCACGGGGGGCGTCACCGCTTCATTCGCCACCATCGGCGATATCAACCTGGCTGAGCCAAAGTGCATGATCGGCTTCGCCGGCCCACGCGTGGTGAAGGAAACGACCCACCAAACGCTGCCACCCGGCTTCCAAACCGCTGAGTTCATGCTGCAGCACGGCCTGATTGATGCCATCGTGCCCCGCAAGGAACTCCGGGAAAAACTGGCCCGCCTGCTCGGCTACATGATGCCGCTTTAAAACCGAGCGAAACATTCTTGAATTTATCCAGCCCGCGCCAGATACCGATCCGGCGCGGGTTTTTCATGCACCATCACCATCGGAATCCGATTGTGATTTGAAACTTCTCTGCTAGCATGCGGCAACATGACCCAAGAATCGCGCCAGGCCATTATCGAGCTTCTTCTGCTTTCGATTTACACCGACGACCATCTCTCGCTAGCGGAAGATGCCGTTCTCAATCAGGCCATCGAAACGCTGAACTGGGAAAGTGAGGAACCAAGGGAGGAATTTTTATCCCAAACCTTCGCGCTGGTCCGCGAAACGCACCCGGACACGGCAAAAACTCAGGAGTTTTTCGTCAGCCGCGCCCAAGCGATCAAGGCCGAAGGGTGCCAGGGTGAAGCACTGACTTGGCTGACCAAGGTGCTCGGTTCCGATGGATTTTCCGCCACCGAAACCTACGTCTTGCGGAAACTGGAGAATATCTGGTATCCCGGCTGATGGCTCCTCAGGGAGCTTCCTGCAGTTCAATCTGGCGAGCGGCTGCGGAGTTCGGGGAAAGCTCGAATTCCAATTCCCCGTCTTCGCTCGATTGCAGCGTGGTGCTTTCGCCGCCGTCGATTTTCAGCAGATAAGCGGTGTTTGGCATCAACCCTCGCAAGGTGTGCTGCGTTGCTGTCGATTCCGCTGCGGAATGACGCTCGGTCCAACTCCTCAGGCCAGCTTCGCCAGTTGGCCATTGTTGGATTTCGAGTTCCACTGAATCCGATCCATCGCGATCGATCACCAGAGCTGCAACGTCCTGGTTTCCATGATACCACGCGACCTGATCCGCCTTGGCATTGACGGCAAATGGGGTGGCTCCGGTCGCGGCGAATCCGTCCACTGCGATCGTTGAAATCTGCTCACCGAGGGTCAGTTCATAAGTCTGCCCCCTCAATGGATAGCTCAAGTTGGTCCCTGCCAATTCCGGTGTGAGGTGTGGGTCCAGCATCATGCGATCCCACTGCGGCCGCACCCCGTAAATGTTTCGATACAGCCCGACAATGGTCATGCAATTGCCGGCAAGAATATCATCCCCTGCTCCGGCCTGGCTGTTCCGAAGGTAGCGTTGATACGACAAGCCATCCTCCTGATATCTGGCCAAAACCCGGTTGACATAAGCAACCGCGATCTGCGGATCGTAGGACGCATAGGCGCGCATGGCCATGCCTCCCCAGGACAGGAAAATGTCGCCATTTTCATAGGTTGGGAAAACGTTATCGCGCCCCTCGCCCTGCTCATAAGGAAGAAAACAAAGTGGCCAATGGAACAGGTTTTCCGCACGGGTCTTTGTTTCGATCGTATCGAGCAGTTGGCTGCGTTGCTCATCGGTGCACAGTCCGTAAGCGACCGCGCAGAAATTCACCGGAGTCACCAAATTGTTGCCGTGGATGCTGCCATCGGTATTTCTCCAGTAAACAAACCAGCCATTGTCCGGATCCCAAAATCCACCTTCGCTGGTTGGCTTGATGTAGGCGGCCTTGAGCTTTTCCGCAGCCGCGCGGTAAGCAGCTGCTTGTTCGGCATCGCCCAGAATTTCTTCCCGCTCCGTCCACAACACCAACGCCTCGTAAACGGCAGCGTTGACCAAGGCATTTTCACCGGATGCGTAAACGATGTCGATCCAGTCACTGGATTTTCCCTCTTCCTGGGAATCCGTCATCATCTCGACCAAACCGTCGCCATCTTGATCGCGGTCCATGATCCACTTCAAGCTAAGCTCACAGGATTCCTTGTGGCTGCGCAGCCACTCGATGTCCCCTGTTAGATCGAACTCCTCCGCAACATTGATCGGGTAATCCGGCTGCGAATCCAACAGATAACCCCAGCCGACTTCGTAAAATCCAGTCTGTGGATTGTAGGTTCCGGGGACCATGTAATCGCCAGTGTCATGACAAAACCGAGGCAACATACGGCCGCTGGCCTGCAATGCCTGGTCTCTCCGGGCATCAAGCGTCGTCGCCATGTTTGCCGTGTAATTTTCATCCGCAACCGCGATGCCCATTTCCGCGTGGAAAGGCTCATGCACGCAGACAAATCCAGTCAGCCAACCATTGCCCCCCATGATTTGACGATCGATCACGCCGTAGCGGCCAATCGTGTCCATCAACTCGCCGACGGCTTCTCCATCGATCCCTTGGAAATTTCCGCGATATCGCTCAGCGGCGCCACTCGGGGCTTCCAGATGAATTTTCACCGCCACAGTTCCGGGAGAAACCTCGAAAGGAGCCCACAAATCCATGCCTTGAATGCTGCGCCGCAAGTTGTGATTGGTGGCGATCGGTGAGGACGAGACCGATTGGGCATAGGTGAAAGCCCCGCCTGCTGGTTGATTGGAAAACCGGGATGCCTGGTAGGTTCCGCTCAATGGCGTGGTGCTGACTTTCAGGCAATCATCTCCTTTCCAGAAAACCGTCGATGCCGAGTGAGCACCATAAGACGCTCCAGAACCGAGATAGCGCATCCAGGCGACGCCGCCGGTATCTAGAATCCCGCCCGTCCACGCGGAGGTGCTGGTGAAGTCCCAACCGGGAAAATAAGTATCCTGCAAGGTTCCACCTGTCAGGTATTCACGACTGATTTCCCAATCAATCCCGCTTTCGCCGACATGGAATTGCCACGATTCGCGGACGGATACACCGCCACTGGCAAACTCGATGTGATCGATCCGGACGTCATTTCCATCCACCGTCACCGTCTGATCTCCTGCCTGATCCCGAGATGTCGCCCAAACTCCGTCTGCTAGAATTCCAGTGCAAACCCCGGTGGTCGGCGCGATGACCTGCCGACCATTCACCTGCACGCGATCCAGCATGCTGCGCCCCGCGTAGCTAAGGCGGATCTGCAAATCGCCGTTTGCATCCGCCATCGTCACGGTTTTCCCCACCTCATCCTGGACGACCTGATTCCCATCGAACTCCAACGGCGCAGGCTCGACTTCCTCCGCCCGGAAGAAATCCTTGTCGGTTTTTTGGAAGTCGATGGTGGTAGCGGTGCTGGTGCCTTGTGCCGGGATTTCTCCTGAAACCGGCTCCCACTCGTCACCCAATCCAACCGAATGGAACACCTTGTAAATTTTGCCCGCCTCCGAGGTCCAACGCAGGTCCAGTTTTCCTGTCGCAAAATCGAACGAGGTATCCGTGATGCGGAATCCATCGGACACGAAAGAAGGAACTCCGGTTTCGATCGTTAGATTGTCCACCGATGCAAAAGCGTTCTGCACGCCGAAGTTGAGGAACTCGCGGCTCAATTGGCCGGTATTGAATCGACCCAACAATGTCGTCCCGCAATACAGTGCGACCTTCGATCCATTTCCGGAAAACGCAGAACCGGTGCCGAGGTCGTCCGTGAAGACCATCGTGAAGTGATTGCTGGTCACTGCAGGAAATTCAACGCCACCGGAACCGGTTGTGAAAACCTGCACGCCTTTGTTGATTCGATACAGAAACGCAAACCCGGCATCGCCTCCCAGAACCGGATAACTATTGCCCAGGTCACCGAGCCGGAACGCAGCCCACCATGAATCATCCGTGTAATTCGGCGGCAATTCCGTTCCGAAATCAAAGCTGATCGTCAGCGGTTTGCCATCAACCAAGGCATCGTCCACCGGCAATCGGGACGAGACCGTGCTGGAATACGCCATCAGCAAATAATCCGCATTTCCCGGCGCATCGGCCTGCCCTGCGTAAGTCGCGCCATTGCCCAACTGGCTGTTCGAGGTGCCGCCTTGCTTTTGGTAGCCATAGGTGCCGATCGAGCCACTTTGGCGAACCAGTGTCGTTGGATAGTCACTTCCATCGGCAGCAGGCAGATTTAAATTCAAATCCGTCGAATTCACTCCGTAGGCGCTGAAGTCGTCTTTGAGCAGAACGTCCGCACAGGCCAATCCGGGCGGCAGGAACAAACTCAATAGGGCGGAAATCGTTCGGAACTTCATCGTGCGGGAGCTGGGTGAATTCGGGCCACCGTGAAAAAAATCGGCAGCCAGTTTCTGGAAGCTAGTGGTTAAGTCTCCTTTTGAGAATGGACTCACTGGCATATTGCATGTACATTTTGGTCAATGGATGCTGATCGAGATTTTCCCGGAGTGGTATCGTTTCCGGAAATTTCGACACCACTGGGCAGTTTTCATTTTGGAGGTCATTTATCCAACGTCGGCGGAACCGGGTTCCAACATTTCCGCACTTATGGCAATTACGCGCTGGTTCTGGTCACCGGCAGAGGTTCGGGGCGATTCCGGGACCAGCTCGGCACGGATCGCAGAATCACCGCCGGAGATTTACTGCTCATTTTTCCAGAAATCCCCCACCAATATGGACCGGAAGCAGGTGATTTTTGGGAAGAAATCTTTCTCACCTTTGACGGCGCCGCATTCGATGAATGGCGGAACCGCGGGTTGAATCCGAGCCAACCCATTTGGCAACTGCCATCGCCGGAATCCTGGCAGCAACGGTTTCGCCAGTTGCTCGACATGCGCATCACGACTCTTGCCGAGGCATGCCTGGCGGTGGGCACGATTCACACCTTGGTTGCCGAAGCTCTGGCGCAGCACCCGCAATCCGGCCACGCCGGGCACTGGGTGGATTCCGCAACGCAAATGCTCGGCATGGGCCGTGGCGCGCCAAGCCTGGAACAAATCGCCCGACAACTCGGAATGGGCTATGAAACCTTCCGCAAAAAATACAAAGCCGCCACTGGCGAATCCCCCGGCAACTGCCGCCGCAGATTGCGACTGGTCCAGGCCGCACGGATGATCCAGAGCGAATTCACGCTCGATCTGGTGGCGGATGCGCTCGATTTCTGTGACGCATTTCATTTGTCGAAATCCTTCAAGCGCCACTTCGGATTTCCGCCTGCCGAATTGAGAAAACGTGGCAAAGACGGAGCAAGTCGACAGCCGGAATCTGGCAAATAAATGACCGGCCGATCGCCCAAGGCCCGGGCAATCCGCAATTGCTACCGTTTCGTGAACATTCACGGTTTGCAATTTTCGTAAGTGCCGCTAGCCTCCGCCCCTTTCCCGAGATCGGGCGCTATTATGAAACACCTCCTATCCATCGAACAACTCACCGCGGATGAAATCCAGAGCTTGTTGGCCGAAGCGGCTCAACTGAAGGCCGGACGTGGTGAGGCGAATGCGCCAAAACCGCTTGCAGGTCAGACCTGGGCGCTCATTTTCACCAAATCGTCCACCCGTACCCGCGTTTCTTTCGAAGTCGGCATCCGCGAACTTGGCGGCTTCCCGATGTTCCTTTCCAGCAACGACATTCAGCTCGGTCGCGGCGAGCCAATCAAGGACACCGCCCGCGTTTTGGGCCGCATGGTTCATGGAGCCATCATCCGGACCTTCGCGCAGCAAGACGTGGTCGATTTCTCTGAATTCTCGAAAATCCCAACGATCAACGCGCTGACCGACGACGAGCATCCATGCCAGATCCTGGCCGATTTGTTGACGATTCAGGAAAAACTCGGCGGTTGGGAAGGCAAGAAGGTCGCCTTCATCGGTGACGGATTTTCCAACATGACCATTTCCTGGATGTGGGCTGCGAAGCGACTCGGTTTCGAGCTCGTGGTTGCTTCCCCGGTCGCTTGCCAGCCACCTGCCGATTTCCTGGCCGCGCTGGATGCGCCAAATGTCACCATTACGACAGATCCCGTAGCTGCGGTCGCCGGCGCTCACGTGATCAACACCGATGTGTGGCTTTCCATGGGACAGGAAAATCAAAAGGAGAAGGAAAACGAGTTTACCGGTTTCCAAGTGAACCAAGAGCTGCTCCGCGGAGCGGCGGATGGCCACATCGTCCTGCACTGCCTGCCAGCTTATCGCGGTAAGGAAATCAGCGAGGAAACTCTGGAGCTGCACGCCGACACGATTTTCCAGGAAGCCGAAAACCGCCTGCACGCGCAGAAAGCGATCCTGGTCGCGTTGTCCAAATAACTACCTGCGATTCCCGGTCACCGGTTCTAGCCTTTTCTGAAAAAATCGTCACGCTGGACCGGTGATCGCCCGCCGCAAACAACAATACCCGGTCTCGCAGCCACTGCGGCAGTATCTTTATCATTACGATCGGCTGCGGGAAATCCCCCAGGTTTATGACGAGCTGCGCCGCTTCACCGGAGCCGTTCCCTACGAAGATCCACAAGGCCATGAAACCTTGTGGCTGACGGTGATGTATCCGCCGGAAGTGCAGGATGATTTGCGCTGCCGACTGACCAAGATTTACACCGAGCTGAAAATCGGCCGCGAAGGCGATCAGCACGAGCACTTGCTGGTCGACCGAATCGATTTCGGAAACTTCGGCAACTCCAAGCCGTTCCGCATCCGCATCACCAACCTGTTCAACGACAACTCGGACTATTTCTACGTCAAACAGGCCGATGCTTCACGGATCTACGGCCTCGAACTGGAGCACATTCTGTCGCCAAACCGGATCAACTATCTGGTCAAGGGCAACACCTTGATCGAAGAACACATCGCCGGTGTTCCGGGCGACGTGTTTCTGCGCCACCACCTTGAGAATCCGGCACTCAACAAAGTCCGGATCGCCAAAGAGTTCACCAAATTCACCGAGCGCTGCTTCATCCGCTTGCTCGGGGACATGCGCTCGGTCAACTACGTGGTCGACATCACCCCCGACTTCGAAGAAATCCAATATCGCGTCCGCCCGATCGACTTCGACCAGCAATCCTACGAAGGCAGCGGCAACATCTATTTGGCATTCCGCTTCAAATCGAACCGCGCCGTAACGCGTTTGGCGTTCGACGTCCTGAACCGGAAATCGATCGACCAATACGTTGCCGAAGAACACGCGCAGATGGCACGCCGGGCAAAGGTCGAAAGCGGTCGCCTACGGGCCTTGCTCGGGATCATGCGACGCGAGCCGATCGCGCCGCGCGAACACGTCATCACCCTGGCCAAGGAGCTGGATCGCATGCACCGGACCTCCGGATTCGGCGATTGTGAATCGATGGGCGAACTCACCGCGATGCATGTTTCCCTGATGCTCGGCATTTGAAAAAACTTCGACGTTCAAGGTTGGACGTTCGATGTTCGATGTTCAACGATGCGCCATGAATCGCCTTTTCCTGCTCGACGGCATGGCCCTGATCTACCGCGCCCACTTCGCGCTGATCCAGAATCCCATCCGGAATTCCAAAGGAGTCAACACGTCCGCATTGTATGGCTTTATCAACACCCTGTTGGCCATTCTGGAAAAGGAGAAACCCACCCACATCGGCGTCGCCTTCGATACCTCTGCACCAACACCTCGCCACGTGCGTTATCCGGCCTACAAAGCGCAGCGCGATGAGATGCCGGAGGAGCTCGCGGCGTCCATTCCCCATGTCAAAGCACTCTGTGAGGCGTTTCACATCCCGGTCCTGGTGCTTGATGGTTTTGAGGCCGACGACATCATCGGAACTTTGGTGAAGCGTGCGGATGATGATGGGTTCGAGTCCTTCATGGTCACGCCGGACAAGGATTTTGCCCAGCTGATTTCGCCGACCACCTGCATCTGGAAACCCGGCCGCAAAGGCTCGGATCATGAAGTCATCGGCCTCGGCGAATTGGAAGGCATCTGGGGCGTCAGCAAGCCTGAGCAAATCATCGATCTGTTAGGACTGATGGGTGACGCCGTGGACAACATCCCCGGCGTTCCGGGCATCGGCCCGAAAACCGCTCAGAAGCTGATCGCCCAATTCGGCTCCGTGGAAAACCTGCTCGCGAACACTTCGCAATTGAAGGGCAAGCAGAAGGAAAACGTCGTCGCAAATTCCGATCAGGCACTGCTATCAAAGGAACTCGCCACCATCATCCGCGATGTCCCGATCGATGTCACCTGGGGAGACTTGGAGCTCTCCGCCCGCAATGACGAAGCGGTCAAATCATTGTTCACCGAATTCGAATTCAGAACACTGACCAAGCGCTTGTTCGGTGACGTATCAGCTGAAACCAACCATGACTCTCCAGACAAAGTCGCGGAGCCGACGTTATTCGAAACTTTCAAAACGATCCGGGATGTCGAGCATACCTATCACCTTGCCGACACACCGGAAAAGCAAGCCGAGCTCTTCGCCAGCCTTGCCCAACAAAAGTCGTTATGTTTCGACATCGAGAGCACCTCATTGCATCGATTCGAAGCCCGTCTGTTAGGCATCGCCTTCAGTTGGAAAGCCCACGAAGCGTGGTATCTGCCATACGACGAAAGCCAGAAAGCCGATCTAACAAAGTTACTCGGATCCCGAGTGGAAAAGATCGGCCACAATCTCAAATACGATCTTTGTGTGTTGTTAAATCACGGCATCCAAGTCGCCGGCCCTCTGTTCGACACCATGCTGGCGGACACCTTGATCGCGCCGGACCGCAAGCACTCGATGGATTACCTTTCGGAGATTTTGCTCGGCTATACTCCGGTCAAACTCGCGGACCTGGCGAAAGCACGCACTGACTCCGAAGAGTCGTCTGGTATGGATCTCTTCGCCCACGCGGAAAAATCGAAGGCCTCCAAGGACCTCGACATTGAATCGATTCCCCTTTCCGCGCTCGCCGAATATGCGGCGGAGGATGCGGATGTGACTTTCCAGATCGCAGAAAAACTTCGCCCACTGCTGGAAGCTTCCGGCCAGCAAGAAATTCTAACCCATATCGAATCCCCACTCCTGCCGGTTTTGGTCCGCATGGAAATGGAAGGAATCGAAGTCGACAAAGCATCCCTTTCGTCAATCGGAGATGAGTTGTTAGAACAGATCGAAGAACTCGCCAAATCGATCCACCACCATGCCGACCGTTCCTTCAACATCGCATCGCCCAAGCAATTGGGAGAAATCCTGTTCGACCAGTTGCAACTGATCGAGAAGCCGAAGAAAACCAAAACCGGCCAATACAAAACGGATGAGCAAACGCTGGCGAGCCTCGAGGGGAAACACCCAATCATCGGCGAAATTCTGGCATGGCGCGAAGCCACCAAACTCAAGTCGACTTATCTCGACGCGCTACCAAATCACATCGTCGAGCAAACCGGCCGCATTCACACCCATTATCATCAGTTGCTCGCGGCAACGGGTCGACTCGCCTCGTCCGATCCGAATTTGCAGAACATTCCGGTGCGCACCGAGGCCGGACGAAAAATTCGCAAGGCATTCGTTCCACGCAAGACCGATGGCGAGCAATTCACCCTGCTTTCGTGCGACTACTCGCAGATCGAGCTTCGTGTCATGGCCGCGCTGGCAAACGACTCAGGCATGATCGCCGCATTCCGCAGCAACGCGGACATTCACACCATCACCTCCTCTCGCGTGTTCGGCGTGGCGCCTGAAGAAGTCACCTCGGATATGCGTCGTACTGCCAAGATGGTGAACTTCGGCATCATTTACGGCATCTCGGCATTCGGCCTGAGCCAGCGGCTTTCGATTCCGAGGACCGAAGCAGCATCCATCATCGAAGCTTATTTCCGTGAGTATCCAGCGATCGAAGAATTCATGGACCGGACCATCGAAGAATCCCGCGAAAGCGGCTACGTCGAGACTCTAACAGGTCGCCGCCGCTACTTCCCGGACCTCCGATCCGGCAACCAGAATCTACGTGGAAATGCCGAGCGCGCAGCGATCAACTCCCCGATCCAGGGAACCTCGGCGGACATGATCAAGCTGGCGATGATCCGCATCGATGCCCTGCTACGGGAAAAACCGTATCAGTCGAAAATGCTGCTGCAGGTGCATGACGAATTGATTTTCGATCTGGCAATCGATGAGAAGGATGAACTCGTTCCGAGAATTCTCGAGGCGATGAAAACCTCTCTCCCACTGCCGCACGAAGTCCCGATCGAAGTGGAATATGGCACGGGATCGAACTGGCTGGCCGCTCATTGATGGTGAAATCTTTAGATAGAAGAGCAGCGGGTTCATCGTAGGCGCTGAGTCGAACCAATCGCACGACGGTGTGCAGCTTGGACAGGCAACAACCTGACATGACAGTTTTCCGGAACTGATCGCCGTTTACCATCGACGGCGGGAGGTTGCGAAAGCTAATTCTCAGGAAACCCAAAAGCAGAATTCATTCGGGGAAATCCGAAATTCTGTCACCAACCCATGAAAGCCCAATCCCGTCTATTTTTCATCGCACTCATCGCCGCGCTTGCCGGTTTTATCTTCGGTTTCGATACCATTGTCGTTTCCGGGGCGGAGCAATCGATCCAGAAATTATGGAAGCTCAGCGACCTGCTCCACGGCATGGCCATTGGCTCCGCACTCTACGGCACGGTGCTCGGAGCGTTCTTTGGCAGCTGGCCTACCGAGCACTTCGGCCGTAAGAAAACCCTGCTCTGCATCGGCTCGCTTTATTTCATTTCGGCGATGTGGTCCGGCCTCGCCACGGATGTTTATTCATTCATCATCGCGCGATTTCTCGGCGGTGTGGGTATTGGAATCTCAACGGTGGCCGCTCCGCTTTACATTTCTGAAATCTCGCCTCCGGCGAAGCGTGGACGAATGGCTGGCATGTTTCAGTTCAACATCGTTTTCGGAATTCTCGTCGCCTATTTCTCGAACATGCTGCTGGCTGGGATCGGTGAACACGCCTGGCGATGGATGCTCGGTGTGGAGGCCATTCCCGCCGCAATCTACACCCTGCTTTGTTTCATCATTCCTGAAAGCCCGCGTTGGCTGATCGGCGAAAAGCAAGATCGCGCCAAGGGACTGGAAGTGCTCCGCCTTACCAATCCAGATGCCACAGAAGCAGAAGCCTCCGCCTTGGCAGACGAAATCGCGAATCATTATGGCCGTGCCCAATCCGGTGGCAGCCGGGCGTCTAACCCATTCTGGTCAAAGCGGCTGACGATTCCCATTTTCCTCGCGATCATGGTTGCGTTCTTCAATCAGCTCTCGGGCATCAACGCGATTCTCTACTTCGCCCCGCGAATTTTCGAAATGACGGGCCTCGCCCAGAATACCGCATTGCTTCAATCCATCGGCATCGGGGTCACCAATCTCGTTTTCACCCTGCTCGGGCTTTGGTTGATCGATCGAGTCGGCCGAAAAACCCTGCTTTATATCGGTTCATTTGGATACATCATCTCATTGGGTCTCGTCTCCTGGGCATTCTACTCCAAAAATTATGCCATCGTCCCCACCTGCATTTTTGCCTTCATCGCCGCACACGCCGTGGGTCAAGGCGCCGTGATCTGGGTGCTGATCTCGGAGATATTTCCAAACGAGCATCGCGCTGCCGGACAATCCCTCGGCAGCTCGACCCACTGGATCTTCGCCGCCTTGCTCACGAGTGTTTTCCCAAAAATGGTGAGCACCTTCCATCCCGCCACCATTTTCCTGTTCTTCACTGGAATGATGGTCTTGCAGCTTCTCTGGGTTTTCAAATTCGTCCCGGAAACCAAGGGAATCCCGCTGGAGGAAATCGAAGAAAAACTCGGAATGCGCAGCTAAAAATCGACTGCTGCATTCTGAGAATCACGTGCTAAACTTGACCCCATATGTTTTTCAAAATCATCGCTCCTGTTGTCATGATGGCGTCCACCGCCTTCGCTGCGGACCTCACATCGATCCCATTTAAAGACGCCAAAGGCAAAGATCACACGCTCAAGGAATACGCCGGCAAAGTGGTTCTGATCGTCAATGTGGCCTCAAAATGCGGCAACACCCCGCAATACGAAGGCCTCGAAGCCATGTATAAAAAACACAAGGACGACGGCCTCGTCATCCTCGGATTTCCCTGCAACGACTTCGGAGGTCAGGAACCCGGAACGATTGAAGAAATCCAACAATTCTGCACCGGCGAGTATGATGTGACCTTTCCGATCATGAACAAAATCAGCGTCAAAGGCGAAGAGCAGCACCCGCTCTACAAGGCCCTCACCGGTGAAAAAGGCGCATTCCCCGGCGATGTCGCCTGGAATTTCGGCAAATTCCTGATCAGCCGCGATGGCAAACCGATTGCTCGTTTCGAACCAAAGCAAGTTCCAGAAAGCCCGGCCGTCACCGAGGCAGTCGAAAAGGCACTTGCCGAGAAAAAGTCCTGAGAATTTTCAGTTCCTGTAGATTCCCGCTCAAATTCCCACGCTCCGTGAAACGATTTCACGGAGCGTTTTTTATTGGATCAATCACTTCAGCCCTTGCAGCGCCTTGATCAACTCGTTTTGAACTTCAGGTGTTCCCAAGCTGCCCAAATGTCCGCCATTCGCAAACAGAGTGAGACGTGATGGATCAAAGGTCGATCGCAGCCAGGAAATATCGTCAGCGTTCAACAGGAAGTCGTTGCGATTGGTGATGACTCGCACATTTTTCAGTCTGTGAAGACGGGATTCATAGGTTCGGAGATCGACCTCTCGATCAAAATCCTTCCTGCCAATTCCAAGCTCCTGATAGTAGGGAATGACAAAGCGCTCGTAATAATCGTGGAAGGAATAGTTGAGAATTTCACTATAAACCGCATCACGCCGCCAACGCGAAAGGGGCGACTGAAGCACATGCATGTTATGACGCATCTGGCTGGTATAAATCGTATCCCGCAAAGTTAGACTGAATGACATTCCGATCAGGAACTTGGATTCGGTCGCGTCAAACGGAGGATTGGCAAGCTTCTCAGGTGGCAAGCCGATCACCTTCACCGCTTTGTGCGCGGCATTATTGATACGCTCCTGGCGTTCTGCCGCAGGCCATTCCAGCGGCGCCTCCTGGTAACTTGCGATCACCGCCGCTCCATGTTGCAGATTGACTGGTGGGTTCAGCGCCACATAGCGATCAAACCGCAAAAGCCTTGGCTCTTCCGAGGATTCGCGAGCCGCAATGTGCAAGGCCTGGAAAGCGCCCATGGAAAATCCAACAAGGACCCGTTTGCCAAACCGGTCCGGGTATTTGCGGGTAAGTTTTTGATCGATGTCGGTGATGGCCACCATCAAATCGTGCTCATCGATCGGTGGATACGCAGGCATCGCCACGGTGGATGCCTGTTCCATAAATTCTGGATGATAAACACCGGTCAAAGTGACCACCGAGTAGCCCTGTTGATAGATGCACTCAGCCAAGGCCAGCGTCATGTTAGATATGCGATGCGAACCTAGCCCGGGGGACACATAAACCAGTGGCGCGTTGGTGGGTTGAAGCCAGCAATTGAATTTGAAGTTCTTGCCGGTGGAGGTCAACCGGACGCTCATTTGGCGTCCGTGCTCAAGGAAATCAGGGTCTTTCGGGCGGATTGTTGCCGCATTCAGAGTCTGCAAAGTCGGTAGGTCACGCTCTGGTGAGGCACTCCAATCCGGCTGGCTTTCTTTTGCACCATAAGTCCAAAGGTATTTCGTGCCGCTATAGGAATCAGATTCCGTCTGAATAAACTGAGCAGCGGACTCTGACTTCCCGCTCAACTCGTTATAGTATGTCCCGTAGGTAAGATAGCGATAATCCGTGTAGTTCAATGGATTCGCCAGTTCATCTCCCACCGCACCCGTCGCATGGCTATCGTCGCTAGGTCCTAACAAAGGCACCATCACAAAAAGATTCGGCTCCCAACCCCAACGGCTGAATGTTTGGCCGAAACTCGCATCGGATTCCGGGATTCCCCATTTGGTTGCCGGATCAAACAGTCCACCGATACCGACGGTTGTATTGGTGAGAAAACGAAGTGACTCCTCCCCTGCTCCTTTCCATCGGCCCTGCAAAAGATTGTTCGCCAACCTCCCTGGGTAAGTGATATTCCGCGAGAAATCAGCAACCGACTCACGAGCCCTCGCCGGGACAACTTTCCGGTAGCCGCGCGCAGTTGGATTCACGATACCGGTCACCAAACCTTTGTTGATCCCCCAGATCGCTCGGTTCAACGGCTCTGCTGGATCTGGAAGAAATTCCGGAAAATTCTCAATATGCCGGACCCCTGGTTCCAATTTCGCAATGGAGGAATCTGCCCCCGAATGATCCGTCGCAGTGGGGGCGCAGGCTGAAAGTGTCGCAAAAAGCGCACACCAGGAAATACGCTTGGCTGTCGGCGTTAAATCTAACACCTGGGAAGCCGACGACCGAGCCGCTGGGAAGTTCATGCACCGAGTATTCGTGCATAATCAGCTTTCCGCAACCGGTGAAAGAAAAACCGACTCAAATCGATCAAAATCAAACCGATCCCGATTCAAACAAGATGATCTGAAAATTGATTTCACCGATTCACCCGAAAACGCGTGCATCGTCTTACGGAACATGATTTTTCACCGGGCAAGTGAGTAAACGGGCCGTACAACTCGATGGATTGCGTGCGATCGCCATGATGGCGATTGCATGGGACCATTGGTGCCCAAGAGGTTGGCCGAGGGTTTTCCCGTTTGAGATTTGCCTCTATCTGTTTCTCGTTCTAACCGGATACCTGATTACCGGCTCCCTGCTGCGTGAACGGGATCGTGCGGAAGAACGCGGCGGCCCCTGGCGGATGCAATCGCTGAAAACCTATCAGATCCGCCGTGGTTTGCGCATCCTGGCGCCTTATTATGCGTCGCTCGCCTTCGCGCTTTTGGTCGGCGCATCAGACATGTGGCGGTCGCTCGGTTGGTATGTATTTCATGTGGCGAACATCCACATTGCAAAGATTGGATTCTGGCCACCGGGCACGTCCCACTACTGGTCGCTATCGATGCAGCAGCAGTTCTACCTCATTTGGCCATTCATCATCTGGTTTTTGCCGAAGCGAACGCTCCCCTTTGCTATTTTTGCATTCGCGGCTATCGCTCCGATTTCGCGCTTGTTCGTCGCAGAGATCGGCACCTGGGTCGCCTGGCCGGACAAGCTGACATGGAACGCCTTTGATTACTTTGGCATCGGCGGCCTGATGGCTTGGGCCATCCACCGTGGCATGTCACTGGAAAGCCCGGGCCTGCGGTGGATCTCGGTGGCGAGCTGGATGGTCTTCATCTGGTTATTCGTAGGCTATGAACATCACTGGCCATCGTTCGGGCTCGGATTCCTCCAGCAATCGTTCCTCTCCGTGGGACTCTGCGGTCTCATTGCGGCAACGTCAGTGGGCTTCAAAGGGCCCATTCAGATCCTATTGGAAAACCCGATCCTGCAGCGCATCGGCACACTATCTTATGGGGTTTATCTGTTCCATAATCTCGCCCCGCTCGCGGCGGGTAAAATCATGCCGTTTCTGTGGAACGGCCATTTTGATACCGGATTCACGGCTCTGATCCGTATCGCGGTATTCTCTGCGATTACCTGGATCATGACCCTCGCATCGTGGCGCTGGATCGAGCTGCCACTCCAATCCGTTCGAAATCGATTCAACCCATTGGACGCCAAACAAATACGCAAATCTTAAATTCTTTGAATTTTGCGTCCATTCAGGCCATAGTTTCAGGACTGACAACCCCGGAATTGTTCCAAACCCACCATGCCTGAATCGTTTTTGCCCAAGCCGTTCGCTCACCCTTACGAAATCGCGCCGGAGTATGCGAAAAGTGCGGTCTATTTCTGCTCCGAGTTCGCCATCGACCAAGCGTTCAAAATTTATTCGGGCGGGCTTGGATTCCTCGCCGGATCGCACATGCGCGCGGCGGCGGCGCTTGGCCAAAACCTCTGTGGCATCGGCATCCTCTGGACCTACGGCTACTACCACCAGGCACGGGGTGAAAATCGCGAACTATCCGTGCAGTTCAACAAGAACGAGTATTCATTCCTGCAGGACACCGGAATCCGTTTCACCATTCCGATTCACGGTCACGCCGTTTGGGTGAAAGCGATGTTCCTGGATGGGTCGACTTTCGGCACCGTGCCGATGTTCTTTCTAACAACCGATCTGGAAGAGAACGACGATCTTTCGCGTGCGATCACGCATCGCCTTTACGACAATGATGAGCTGCGCCGTATCGCCCAATACATCGTCCTCGGTGTCGGTGGCGCCACCTTGTTAGATCAACTCGATGTCGAGCCAGACATCTGGCACCTAAACGAGGCGCACGGACTGTCTGCAGCTTTCCATCTCTATCAAAATCACCGGAATCTGGAAGAAGTGAAGAAACGCCTGGTCTTCACCACCCATACTCCAGAGGAAGCAGGAAACGAGAAGCACAGCTTCCAGCTTCTCAAGGAGTTTTCATTTTTCGGAAGCATCCCGGAGGAAGAAGTCCGCTCCATCACGGGGATTTATGGCGAAGTTTTCAATCATTCGCTCGCGGCACTCAGACTCAGTCACAAGGCCAATGGCGTCTCCAAGCTTCATGGCGAGGTTTCCCGGAAAATGTGGGACCACGCGGAAAACATCTGCGGAATCACCCATGTGACCAACGCCCAAAACAAAAAATACTGGGTGGACAAAGGCATCGAGAGCGCCCGCATCCGCAACGATGCGGAACAGCTCCGCGGCCGCAAACGTGAGCTAAAAATCCGACTTTTTCAAACCGTCGCCGACCAGACCGGCAAGCTTTTCAACCCGGATATCCTTACCATCGTGTGGGCACGCCGCTTCGCCGGCTACAAGCGCCCTGATCTGATCAGCCGCGACATCAAGCTTTTCCAAAAACTGCTCAGCAATCACGAGCGACCGGTGCAAATGATCTGGGCCGGAAAACCATTCCCTTTCGATTACGGTGCGATCGGGACTTTCAACCACCTGATCCATACCACCAAACCTTATCCGAATGCGACCGTGCTTGTCGGCTATGAGCTGGAGCTTTCCCGTTTGTTAAAATGCGGCTCGGACGTCTGGCTGAACAACCCGATCGTGACGCGCGAAGCCTCGGGCACATCCGGCATGACCGCGGCCATGAATGGTTCGCTGAACCTCTCCACCTACGATGGCTGGATTTGTGAATTCGCGCGCGATGGCGAAAACTCGTTCATCATCCCACCGGCGGATCCAAATCTCGCCCCAGAAGAGCGGGATTTGCAGGATCTGCTCGGGTTTTATTCGAAGATGAACGAGGAAATTCTTCCTCTCTACTACGACGCCCCGGACGATTGGTCGAAACTCGTTTTCCAATCGATGAACGATGTCGTGCCTTACTTCGATGCCGATCGTTTGGCGGACGAGTATTACAAGAAGATCTACGACTGATCCCTAGTCTGTGGAGTGGTTCGGCTTATCGGGATTCCAACTGGCATTCCAGGACGTATTCCAAGACGAAGGCTTGAAATGCGGGAGCAGAACCCCAAATTCTGCCTATGGAATCAACTCCACCACCTTTCGACCCAGCCACTTTGGCATCCCGCCTGGAAAGCATCGTCAGCAAGAGCCAGATCTCTACCGCTGCTGAGATTCTGGCCACTCATTCGACCGATAAGTGGTATGCCAGCCACCCGCCGGATGTGGTGGTGTTTGCCGAAAGCACGGCTGACGTTTCCGCCGTTCTTACGTTCGCCTCGCAAAACCAGATCCCTGTCACCACACGCGGCGCCGGTGTTGGCTATGTCGGTGGCTGCGTTCCCATCCAGGGCGGAATCGTGCTTTCAACTGCACGGATGAATCAAATCCTGGGGATTTACCCAGAAGACGGCGTCGCGATCGTTCAGCCAGGCGTCATCACCGGCGATCTCCAGGCAGCCGCCAACCAGGTTGGCTGGGATTATCCGCCTGATCCGGCATCGCTGAAGGAATGCTCGATTGGCGGCAACATCGCCACCAACGCCGGTGGCCCGCGCTGCCTGAAGTACGGTGTGACTCGTAGTTACGTTCTGGGACTTGAGGTCGTTTTACCAGATGGCCAGGTTCTTCGCACCGGTGGTCGGCTCCACAAAAACAAAACCGGGTTTGATCTTATCGGTATTTTCACCGGATCGGAAGGCATGATGGGCGTGATCACCGAAGCCACGCTGCGCCTGATTCCCAAACCAGCAGCCCGTGCCATGCTTGCCGCCGTGTTCCCGGAATTCAATCTGGCAGCAGCGGCCGTGCAGAACATTCTGAATTCCGGGCATTTGCCATCGGCTCTTGAAATCACCGACACATTCACGCTCGCAGCCGCACGCCGTCGGCTCGGAGCCGATGTTTTCCCGGAGGGCAACGCTCATTTGATCGTGGAAATCGACGGTCGCCATGCAGCCGTGGAGTCGGAATTGGAGGAACTCTATCAGCGATTGCTGTCACTGGGAGCCAGTCACATCCAGCGCGCCGTCGATGAAGCGGCCTGCGAACACATCTGGAAACTTCGTCGCGAGTTTTCTTACTCACTGCGCGATACCGGTTTGACCAAGCTGAACGAGGACATTGTGGTGCCACGTTCGAAATTGGTCGAATTGGTCGAGTTCGCCCGCAGCCTGGAGCAAAAAACCGGCATTCCGGTGGCCTGTTTCGGCCACGCCGGCGATGGCAACATTCACACGAATCTGATGGTCGAGAATTACGACGATCCCAAGGTTCGCGCCCACGCCGATGAAGCGCTAGATCTGTTGTTCACCTGGATTCTCGAAAACGGCGGCGCGATCACTGGAGAACACGGCGTCGGCCTGGCAAAAAAACCATGGATCCGGCAGGCGCTCGGAGAAACCTCCCTGTTTGTTCATCAAGCGCTCAAACAGGCGCTCGATCCTCAGCGTTTGCTGAACCCGGGGAAATTCCTCGATCTTTGAAATGAAAAAGGCGGCCCCGTCACACTGACAGGGCCGCCTGATTGAGGTGCGATGAATCAGTCAGCCTGACTGACCATGATCCGCACGAACAACTTCGGCTGAGCCGTGGTCGCTGTCGGCGGTGTGTAGGAAATGAATCCGGAAGTGGTCAAATCGAGGCTTGATGCCGCCACATCCGTCCAGGTTACGAGATCGGTCGAAGTTTGCACCGCGTAGCTGACGTCCGTTGCGTTCACATCCATCGGCCATGTGATGGTTCCATCGACCAGGCTAGGAGTGGTCGTGAATGAAGACCCGGTTTCACCAAAGAAGTATTCCAGGCCGTTTGCCACTCCGTCGCCATCGTAATCAGCGTCAAAAGCTCCACCACCTGCATTGGTTGTAGCCCATTCAGCAAAGCCAGCACCTGGCTCCGGGGCTTCCAAGGCAACGACGACTTCGCCAAGACCGATCTTTTTGGACGAACCAGCGGACAGTCCCCGATCTGAAACCCAGCTCAGAGTGAATCTGGAACCAGCTGGAATATTCAAGCCGGTTAAGGTCGTGGACACTTGTTTATCGACCCCATCTTCAGTGGAGTAGAAGAGTTCACTTACAGGGACACCATCAATGCTAACCGTCCATTCCGGCACCCGGGTGGCGGTTGTATTGGAAACCTGCCCAAGATAACCAACGTAGAGCTGATCGATCGTTGCACCAGTATTGTTGATCAGAGTCAGAGTCACCGTGAGGGTCCCGGTCGAGGAGGTGTGCAAATAGCCCAAAAGCCCCGGATCGCTCAAGCCACCGTAGAATCCCCCGTTAGTAGTGGAGGATGTCCAATCCAAATCATTGAAGGTTTGAACGCCACCGCTCGATACTGCGGTCCAACCAACCGGCCATGAGCCGTCATAATTATCGAAAGGCTGAGTGTAAGTTCCAGTAAACTGCGGAGGTGTCGGAAGCGCTGAGAACGTCACGACACTGGTATAGCTGGTCCCGACTGAGTTCGTCGCAAAAGCACGAACGGAGTAACTCGTGGAAGCAGTCAATCCGGTAAGTGCAGCGGTGAATGAGCCAGTGCCCGGACTTCCATCGATCACACTGGTAACGCCAGTTCCTCCGAGAGCCGGGGTATCGTTTACCGAAGTTGCGGCAAAAACGATTCCCCGTTGAGTGACTGAACTCCCGTTGTCTGAATTGACCGTTGCAGTCACCGAAGTCGAGGTGTCAGTGAGGTCTGCAAGATTGACCGAAAGCCCCGCAATAGCCGGAGGAAGTGCTGCGCTTCCGACTTCAACGGAAACATTCGTCAGGCCGATTTGCTTGGAAGAGCCACTGGGCAGGCCGCGATCCGAAGTCCAGATGATCTGAAAAATCGCTCCATCAGCGATGCTTAATCCTGTCACGGAGGCAGTGAGGTCGCTATCCGATCCACTTTCGGTGCTAAACTGCAAACCGGTTACTTCAATTCCATCGACAGTTACCGTGTAGATCGGTGAACGACCTTGGTCTGCTCGCTCCACTTTACCGGTATAAGAAACCGTAAGGTCGGTAATGGTGCTGCCGGTTGCATTTCGCAAAGTGAGGATTTCCTGCAGAACACCGGTGCTGCCCGTGTGCTGGTAGCCGAGGACATTTTCACCCAAATTACCGCGAAGACCGCTGCTGTAGCCCTCTCCCCAGGCACGTTGATCGGTGCCAGAGTTGTAAGTGGTCACTGCTCCTTCAAGACTCCATCCATCCGGTAAAAGCGGAGTGGTCGTTTCTCCATCAGGCTGAAGCGTCGAAAAATCCTGTGTGTAAGCTGCAGCAGTGGTAAGCGAGACCGAAACAGGTTCTGCTGCAGTGGTGAAAGTCCAGGAGAAGGCGGTGTTTGGATTACCCAGTTCATCGGTAAAGGCACCTGCTGGAATATCGATCCGGTACGTCGTGCCATATTCCAGCGTGCTGGTAAAATACAGCAATGGATTGTCATCGCCTGAGTCGAACAAACCGACTTCGAAATCGTCGGTAACGTCCAGCGATTCGACGGTGGATTCGTCACTGGTATCCACCAAGTTGATGGACCCGGAACCACGGCTGACAAACTCATCGAATGTCATCTCCGCACTCGTAATCAAGTAATCCAGCGAAACGCCAGTTGCTCCATCAGCCGGCATGGAACTGACCAAAACAGGCCCCGTCTCGTCAGGTCCCATCGCAGTGAAAGTCCAGGTAGTGGTATCGGAGATACCGGCGAAATACCCACCGTCGGCATCTTTAAAAGCGGTAGCATCCACCTGAATGTAATAACTGGTCGACTCCTCCAACAAATTGGTCAGAGAAAAAGTCACCACGTTACTCGCAATTGAGGTCGAGGAAGCTGCAACTGATTCGACCAACGTTCCTGAGCTGGTGTAGACTTTGATGCTTCCAGTATCTGCCGATACCGGCTTGGAGAATGTCATCGAAAATTCGCTGTCGAAGGGGACCTCAGTCGCTCCATTCGCAGGGGAAAGCGGATCGGTCCCCGCCAGTGCCGGAGGAAGATTAACCGTGCCGTCAGGATCACTCAACGTCAGATCGTCAACATTCATCCGGTGGTTGGTTCCCGTGCTGGTGCTACGGCAAACAATCTGGATCCGGATATTGCCGGCGAGATTGATCAAACCATCAAAAGTCGCCACTTCGCTGGTTGCAGTGAATTCGTCACCCAGCTGAGTCCAAGTCCCGCCTGAATCAGTGCTGTATTCAACTGCAAAGGGCACTTGGGAATCTGTTCCGTAAGAACGATAGCTAAATGTCACCGATCCCACTCCATCGGACTTATCCGATTCCATGGTCATCGCGCTATCTTGATAACCGCGCAAACGAATCGAAAGAGCCCCGTTTTTCCAATCGTTCTCCAAATCCCCCACCAATGCGTTCGTCAACGTCCACGAAACTCCGTTGAAGGTGTCAGAGGCGGTAGCATAGCTGGACTTCGTGCCGTCTTCAAAGTCCGCAGTATAAGGCGTAGCAGACGCTGCAGTCGCCAATAGCAGCGATATGCCAGTCGCTCGCAGCAACTTACTTCGCAATAGTTGATCAATTGCCTTCATATAGTTAGTGGAATGTTAGGAGCTTTTCGGCTTTAAAGACGCCGCAGCGTCTAATCACCGATAGATCGGGTTGGAGTTTATATCGGGTTTTTAGCAAAAGTCTCGTGGCGTTTTCGACACGAAGCGTTTCAATTAGCAACTTCCGGGCCTAAATTTCCGCTTGCACTCTTTTTGAACTTTCAGTATCTATTGAAAGTCCTCAGCGGATTAGATCATGGAAGCCTTGGAAAAAGCCAGAAACGAGTTCGTCTCTCAGTGGGGAGCCCTTGGCAATCAATGGGGTATCAATCGAACCATGGCTCAGATCCACGCCCTGCTGATGACTTCCCCTACTCCATTGTCGACCGATGACGTGATGGAACAGCTGCAGGTCAGCCGGGGAAATGCGCACACAAATTTGAAGGAACTCGTCGCTTGGGGTCTGATCCGCAGCACGGTGATCAAAGGAGAACGTCGCGAATACTTTGAGGCAGAGAAAGATGTGTGGCAAATTTTCACCATCATCGCCCGCGAGCGGAAGCGTCGTGAGATCGAACCAGCCCTGTCGGTCCTACAAAAGTGCGCCGAAGATAGCAGTGCCATCGAAAGCCCGGAAGGGCGTGCATTCCACGACCAGATGCGCGAATTGGAAGAATTCGTTTCGTTCGCCTCCAAAATGGCGGATCGGGTTTCCACCATGAAACATGGATTCGCGATCCAAATGGCGGCCAAACTCCTGGGTTGATCTTTTTTTGATTCAAATTTTCATTTTTTCCTGAAAACACAAAAATAAAAGAAATATGAACGCTACCGTCATTACCTATGCCATTTACCTCGTCATCGCCCTGCCGCTCACGATGTGGGTGGCGCGAAACTTATTCCGCAATGGCCGGATTTTCCTGGTGGATTGCTTTCACGGCAATGAATCCCTTGCCGATAGTGTGAACCAGTTATTGGTGATGGGATTTTATCTCATCAATTTCGGTTTCGTTGCCCTTTATCTGAAACTGGCAAGCGAAGTAACGAATACCCGCGGCGTTTTCGAAGCACTTAGTGCCAAGATAGGTATCGTCCTCCTTGTCCTTGGCGGGATGCATTTTTTCAACCTGGTGGTCTTCACCCGGATGCGGAAGAGAGCCAGCTGGAACCAAGCCCCTCCCCTTCCTCCTAGCGGCACGATCTAAGAACAGTCATGAAAACGCTTACGATTTTTCACGACCCGCAATGCGGATTATGCCGCCAGTTCCGCCTGTGGCTGGAAGGGCAACCGAGGTTTTGTGAAGTTGAGTTCCGCGCCTTCAACTCAGCTGAAGCGATCAAGCGATTCCCCAAAATCTCCCGCCTCAACGCCGCTCAGGATGTTGTGATTTTAGCCGATGACGGTCGCTGGTGGCAAGGACCGGCGGCGTGGCTGACCTGCCTCTGGATCACCCGCAACTATCGTGACTGGTCCTACCGCCTGGCGAAGCCATCTCTCCTACCGCTGGTCCGGAAATGCGTTCATCTCCTTTCCGAAAACCGCCTCCAGCTCTCGCGCCTGCTGCGACTCCACAGCGAGAAAGATCTGCGCGACGAGCTGCAAAGCCAGCCAGCGCCCGAATGTTCCTCCGGAATTTGCCAGAACCTTTAACCCATTCCTATCATGAGCCCTACTATCGTCATCTTCGGTGCAAATGGATTCCTTGGTCGGTATCTGTGCCGACACCTCACCCGTCAGGGAAAACAAGTCGTGGCCATCGCCCGCAGCCGATCCGGCTGGAGCGGCGATGGGATGTTCCTTGAGTGGGATGGTAAAAGCCACGGACCATGGACCTTTGCTCTGGAAGGGGCCGAGGCTGTGATCAATCTCGCCGGAGCCTCCGTCAATTGCCGCTATCATCCGGCGAACCGCAAACGGATACTCGACTCCCGCGTTGACTCCACGCGCAGCATCGGAACCGCCATTGCCGCGTGCGAAGCACCGCCCAAAACCTGGATCAACGCCTCCACTGCAACCTGGTATCGGGATGCGCGCGATCAAGCCCAGAACGAATGGCTCGGTGAACACGAGAACGGTTTTTCCTTCGATGTCGCCCGCGCATGGGAAGAAGCGTTTTTCTCAAGCCAAAGCCCGGCTGTCACCCGCAAGGTGGCACTCCGGACCGGCATGGTGCTGGCGAACGAAACCGGGACCGTTTTCTCCGTTTTGAAAAAACTCACCGCTCGCGGTTTGGGAGGGACGATGGGTGATGGTGGACAACGTGTCAGCTGGATTCATATGGAGGATTTCCTCCGCGCCGTTGATTTCGTGGTCGACGAACCATTCCTGGATGGGGTGGTGAACGTGACGGTGCCTGAATTTCCGACCAATCGAGAAATGATGGCGAATTTCCGCCAGCTTTGCCGGATGCCCATCGGAATTCCATCGCCCAGGCCGCTGCTCGAAATCGGAGCCCGATTGCTGCGGACCGAAACCGAGCTGGTTCTTAAAAGCCGCTGGGTCGATCCGTTGCGACTCCGCGATGCCGGCTTCCGCTGGCATTACCCGGAAATGCGCTCAGCGCTGAAAGACTTGCTTGCCCGACCGGGGCTGGAGGGATTTTTCAAGGACACATCCTGCCGCAGTGTGGGCGCGCGAGGATGGGTGCCCGCCACAAGGTGATTTACCGATCGGTTTGCATCCTCTAATAAAAGTAGGAGATGCCCATCGAATTGCCGGACTGGACCAAAACCATCATTGCCCACTACGAAAGCGGAGCCGCCGGGCAGTTCCTGCTTCATGGAAATATCGATGACCATTTCCTGCTTCCACTGCAGGAAAAACCACGACTTGGAACGCTATCGGATTTCCTGATGGAAATTCTGCTGCCGCGATTCCAGGTGATACTCACCTACGACCCTGGACACGGGCTGCGGGTCGAACGCGGCAGGGAAATTTTCCATTCCTGGCCAGCCATCAAGGATGCCCCTGATCTGCCAACGCAAGCGCTTGCGACCGCACGCCTGCTTTCGAGGTATCTTCAATACGTCCGCAACCTGCGCTCCATGGGGGCGCCAGCTCCAGCGGTCGCCATTCTGCTCCGTGATGCCTCTCTCTATCTACCGAATCTTCCCCAAGTCCTGAATGCCGACTTGGCGGCACTCGCTTCAGTCGTCCGATCTCTCGCCACCGAAAACAGCACCCATCAACATGGACAGGCGGTCTTTCTCATGTGCGACCGACTTCACGCCCTCCATGCACTGGTTGCACAAAATCCGCGAGCTTGCGCGATCGAGATCCCGCTGCCGAAACCCGCGGAACTTGCCGACGTTTTCTCCCATTTCTCCCCCACATTCCCGAACACACTTGCTCTCTGGAAAGAAAATTTCACTCAACCCGCATCGCGCCTGGCAGGAACTTCCGTGGCTGCACTGGAAACCTTCCTGCGATTGCGCGAGCACGCAAAGCAACCACTACTTCAGTCGGACCTGGGCGAGCTCCGTAAATCGCTGGTGGAACGCGATTCGGAGGGACTGATCGAATTCATCGAGCCCAAAAAATCGCTCGAACAAGTTCTCGGTCTGGATGGAGTCAAGTCGTGGCTCCGGCAAGACCTGCAGCTGTGGCAGCAAGACGACCTTGCCGCGTTGCCGATGGGTTACCTTTTCTGCGGCCCGGTCGGGACAGGGAAAACCTACCTCGCCGAATGCTTGGCGGGTGAAGCCGGAGTTCCAGTCGTGGTGCTGAAGAATTTTCGGGATCGCTGGGTTGGCGCGACCGAGGCGAATTTGGAGAAAATATTCGCACTCCTTCATGCGTTGGGGCGCTGCATCGTTTTTGTCGACGAAGCAGATCAGGCTTTGGGCCGGAGACAAGCAGACAACGGTGATTCCGGAGTTTCTTCACGGGTTTACTCCATGATCGCCGCCGAAATGTCATCGCAGGAAAATCGCGGTCGCATTCTGTGGGTCCTCGCCTCCTCAAGACCGGACCTGATTGAGGTCGATCTCAAGCGCCCCGGGCGGATCGACGTCAAAATCCCGATTTTCCCTGCTGGCTCCGCTTCGGAAGGCCTTTCCTTGCTCGCCGGACTTTGCAAGCGGCATGGCGCGCCTCTTAACGAATCCGAATTGCCAGACCTCCTGACCTTGGTTCCACCATGGCTCACTCCAGGCGCAGCAGAAGCCATCGCGGTCAAAACTTATCGACTGACCCGCACGGAAAAAATTTCTCCAATCCAAGCTTTGCGGCAGTGTTTGAATGGCTATCGCCCCCCTGTTGATCCTGCGATTATTCGCCAGCAAATGCAGCTGGCTGCCGCCGAAGCAACCGACGCTTCGTTCGTTCCAGAAGCCGTCCACCAGTTTCTCAGCGGCATTTAAGACATGTTAAGCAGCGATTTAAGGCATTAAATTGCAGTAATTTGCCACATCGAAGCGAGTTGATTCGCTCGATTGATCTTTTTCGATTGCCACCAATTCCAGAAATCTCTAGAGAACCTGCATCGTTGTTTGTGCGCCTCAGCATTCAGTGACCTTGTGAGACCTTTTCACCAATACTGCATGATCCACAGAATCCTTTCATTCACCGCCCTAACTTTTTCTGCGGCCCTCCTCTCGAATTGTGCTGATTCCGGCGTCACCGTCGTTTCAAAAACCGCAATTCACGGCAACGCAACTGGCGGCCTCGCGTCACGTTCAACTCAAAACAACGCGTTTCCAATCGCGGCTCCGTCCCCGCAAGTTATCGCTCAAGCAGCTTCGAAACCGAAAGACCGGCACCAAATGCCGGTTTATTCATTTACTGACCGGACACGCGTCGTTCGCACCACTGCCTACACTTCCACCGAATCCGATCACCTCATTTACGGTGCCAAGAATGCAACCGGCACCCAGCTTCGCTACACCGATCGCGTGCGCAGTGCCGCCGCAGACTGGTCCATCTATCCTGTCGGAACGGTTTTCCGCATCAAAGGCATGTCGCAGCTTTACGTGGTCGACGATTACGGCTCCGCACTGACTGGAACCGGCACCATCGATATTTACCAACCCACCAGAAATCTCATGAATCTCTGGGGCCGCCGCAATGTGGAACTGACGATTGTCCAATGGGGTTCCTTCACCCGCAGTGCTGAAATCCTTTCGCAACGGACCAAATACCGTCACTGCAGCCAAATGCTTGCCAACATCGTCCGCCAGCGCCCGGATCTCGGCCGTGTGGCTGCGCGCTAAGCAAAGGCATAAGACGCTAACATTTTTACTCCGCAAATTGCCCGGCATCTGCCGGGCTTTTTCGTTCCAAGGGAGAGACTGTAGCCTAAACTCTGCCCTCCACTTGTCGCCCTATTGATTCGCTGGGCCACTTATCTTGATATATGGCAACAAACTATAGATTGAGACGTGTTTTTTAAATCATTGTTCAACTTCTAACACCAGACGAAAAGAATGAAAGAATCGTCATTTATTTTGTCTTGCGCTCACTGTGAGAATTTAGATATGTTGGCATTGTTCTACAAAAACCCGTAATCTAATGAACCGAGTATTACTTTCACTAGCACTGCCATTGCTTTCTATTTCAGCTTCTGATGCCGCCCTCATCTACGTAGATGCGGTTGGAGATGTGGGAGGAAATACGGTTAATGCGGCCACTGAAAGCACAACTGATTGGTATACACCGGGTACCGGAGCAAACAACGAATTGTGGGATCTCCGAACGAATACAGGAGCCGCAGGTGTTGCCTATGGTGCCACAGCCTATCAACTTAATTCTACCGAAACCAGTATCCTATTGCGCACTGCTGTCACGGGACTATTACCCAATAGCACCTATACCGGAGTCCGACTTTATTACATTGGCAATGCCGGTACAGGAGGGGGTAATGATTGGGCACTTAAAGTTAGTGTAATTGGTGATTCGACAGGTTTCATTTCATATCCAGATAATAGCGGGAATGCATTAGTCGACAGCACCACGGATGCTCTAGGCACACTTGAAACCGGCACCGCAGCCACAGACACACGCTATTGGGTTTCACTTCCTGATGTTACCACGGATTCCTCCGGAACTTTTTATATCTGGGTGAATATCGACGACGCCGCGAACAACCGGGGTGTTTACGATGGCCTTGCTTATGACAACGTCGCGATTCCTGAGCCGGCATCCATGTTACTTTTAGGGTTGGCTGGTTTTTCTCTTGGATTCAGCCGACGCCGTTAAGTGGCTTGGTCACCGGAAAAATCAAAGATCCCACCCCATAATGAGGTCTTGGTAGGTGTGTTCACCAACCTGAAAAGTCCTGGTCCCCACTTCGCGATA
Source organism: Luteolibacter pohnpeiensis (assembly GCF_016595435.1). Lineage (GTDB taxonomy): Bacteria > Verrucomicrobiota > Verrucomicrobiia > Verrucomicrobiales > Akkermansiaceae > Luteolibacter > Luteolibacter pohnpeiensis. The sequence continues at coordinate 23,902 of NZ_JAENIJ010000001.1, read as the reverse complement.
ACCCATGTGGCGATAAAATTGAATGGCGGATTCATTTCCGCCATAAACTCCCAACAATAGGCGTTGGTATCCACGTGCTAGAGCGAAGTTCCTGGCTGTTTCCATCAATCTCTTGCCGATCCCAGCTCCTTGGAATCGGCTCAATACGTAGATGCGTTTGACTTCCACATCTTTCGGATCGAGCCCCTCCAACGGAAGATCAGGTTTCGTCAATACGACGTAACCAATCGGGGCTTGCCCAGGGCCAATCTCTGCCAGCCAGATTTCGTAATGGGTCGAGGCGAGCCATTCGCGATATTTTTCCAAGGAATGCTGTACGATGCAGTGCTCCACCACATCCTGTCCAAAAATCATCCCGGCAAAGGATTCCAGAAAGGTCGCCTTGCCAACTAACGCCAATAACTCTTCGTCACCCGCTACACACTTTCGAATCTCAACGTCCTTCATCACCTTTGCCGAAGCACAAGTTTAGCGAATCCAATGATTACGGAAAACTGTAATTTCGTTCACTACTTGAATGCCAGGTTTTCCACTATTTTCCTTCCCTTTTCCTCAGATTTCTCTAGTTTGGCATTGTTCTACATCAGGAAACCGAAAATTATGCGAACACGTTTATTAACACTCGCCCTACCCTTATTGTACCTATCCTCAGCGCATGCTGCGTTGGTCTATGTTGATGCCACTGGCGGCGTTGGCGGCAACACGGTGAATGCTCTCACTGAGAGCGAAACCGACTGGTATGAAGTCAATACAGGATCCCCTACGAATAATCTATGGGACCAACGCACTGGTAACTCTTTCGTTTACGGCGGAACTGCATTCCAAATCAACTCCGCCGAAACCAGTATTGTAATCCGGACAGCTGTTACCGGCCTCCTCCCGAATTCCACTTACACCGACATTCGCCTTTATTACCTAGGCAATATCCTGACGACCTCCACTCGCAACTGGACCTTGCAAGCAAGTGTCGTGAGTGAATCCACTGGCTTCACCAATTACGAAGACGGTTCAGGAACCGCTCTGATAGATAGTAATACTGATGCCCTAGGGACAGCAGACGATGGATCGACACTTTCAGCCGATACTCGCTACTGGGTCTCTCTGCCCGATGTGACTACCGACGAGACCGGAACATTCTACGTCTGGATCAATATCGGAGACGGAGCCAACGATCGCGCCGTCTACGATGGTCTGGCTTACAATAACGTTGCGATTCCTGAGCCATCTGCTGTCGCACTTCTGAGCTTAGTTGGACTTGGATTCGGCATGCGCCGTCGCCGCCGCTAAACCCGGGTCATTTCATCCACTCGTGATTTTGTCACGATTCTTAGCACCTGCCGAAGGCAGGTGCTTTTTTGTATTGGGACGGTGATCTCTCGCACTTCGTAGTCCTCTGACTCGATACAGGGCCCGGGCAAAAACAAAAAAGCGTCCCGCCTGATTTACCCCATGGAAAACACGCAAAAACCAAGAGATATGTCACGCGGGCCGCTTTGTCTTTCGACCACGAAACCATGCACCGGCAAATTCACCTTCGCCATGGGAAAAATTACTCAAATTTCCACCCGCATTGTCACCATACAAAAAGGCGACCCGCCTGATCATCTCACAAAGGAAAACCCATTAACCAGAGGAGCATTTCAGGCGGACCGCCTTGTCTTGTCGTGACATCCACAACATTGCAGCAGGCGTGCCTAGATCCTCAGAAAAAACGATGGTTTCTCCAGCTTCAGGAGTATCTGCTTCTAAACCAGCCACTCGGCACTTTGGAAAAATTTCATTCAGCCCAAAAAACTGAATTCCTCAGCCAGAGAATGTGCCTTTCAACCAAGCTGATTTGAGTCGGTCCGATAGCCGACGCCTCGCACGGTCTGGATGATTTGCGGGCAACTCGGATCAATCTCGATCTTTTTTCTCAGTTGCGAAATGTGCTGATCCAGAGTGCGGGAATCCGGATAATAATCCATCCCCCAGCATGCATCCAGAAAGGCATCTCGCGTAACCGCTTCACCCGCATTCGTGTGAAGCAAGCGCAGCATCGAAATCTCACGCGGGGTCAGTTCCACGATATCATTTCCACGCTCTGCCAACAGCGCCCGTGGCCGAATCGTAACTCCTGACAAACGAAAGTTATCTCCCGTTTCCCGCGGAGCAGATCGGCGCAGCGCGGCCCGAATGCGAGCCATCACTTCGTTTCGGGTAAAGGGCTTACGAATGAAATCATCCGCCCCGAGATCAAGTCCCACCACCACATCCACTTCCTGATTTTTGGCGGACAGAAAGAGAATCGGGATGGTCCGATCTCCTGCCCTGACCCGACGGCAAACTTCGTAGCCGTCCACCATCGGCATCATCACATCCAAACAAAGCAAATCCGGTTTTGCATTGCGCCAGAGATCAATCGCCTCCCGCCCGTCCTTTGCCCTGAGCACCTGGAACCCATCGCTCTCGATGCAGGTTGAAAGCGCATCAAGAGTCAACGGGTCGTCTTCAGCTACAAGAATGGTCATGCGACATTGGGATGAGGCAATACGGTGAATGTCGTGGAAATGGGAATCCGAAGCCGGAACCGAGCCCCGGTTTCGCTCTGCAGCAGCTCAAGATCGCCACCCATGCGACGGGCGAGATCCCGACCGATCGCCAACCCCAGCCCGGTTCCGCTGGAGCCTTCGTTGACTTGATCTCGAACCCGTTCAAATGGCGCAAAAATCCGTTCGCGATCGGCAGCGGGAATTCCCTCTCCCCGGTCTCGAACCTCGATGATGAATTCATGGGTGCCGATCTCTCCAATCAATCCCATCCAGCCGCCTGAAGCGGCATACTTTTCCACGTTGGACAATAGATTGCCTAGAATCTGGCTAACCGCATCCTGATCCATCACCACGGTTTCACCCGCTGGAATATCAGTCTCGATTCGGACGCCACGACGCTCGAAAGAAGGGCGAAAGCTATCGAGCACCTTTTGAACCACTTCGGCTGGGAAGCAACGAACCGGATTGAGTTCCAGCATGTCCCGCTCTTGACGGGAAAAGGTCAGGACATTGCCCGCTAGTCGGGACAACCGTTGAATCTCCTCGCCAATCAAGGTCATGCGATGCTTGGCCTCGGCTGGCCGATGCTCCAGAAAGTCCAAGGCCAGGTCCAAATTGAGGGAAAGATTGGTGAGTGGCGCGCCAAATTCGTGCGAGACCCGGTTGACGAATGAAACCCGTTCCGCAGCGGCTTTGAGCGCCCGTTTTTGCTGAACCATGAGAAAAACGCCGGATGCAACCAGCAAGATCGCCAAAGTCGCCGCAATCATCAAGCTCGCTGGTTCATACTCATGTGAAATCACCAGCCCATCCCACGAACGAATCTGCCAATCCCCGAAAAGCGATCGAATCGGGATAATGGATGCCGCCGGACCATGCTGAGTGGGCCCGATGACCAGCAGGGGCTTACCGTCCGGCTGTTCGATCGACAAACGCTCTCCCGCCTCACGAAGCGGAGTGAGTGGCGTTCCAAGCCATGCCTTGAGATGTACCGCAGTTCGATTTTTCACCATTTCCCAATCGATGAGGAAGGCGACAAGCCGAATCCTGCCACCATCTGGCCTGCAACAATAGACGCGATAACGCGGATCCGGGGCTGTAAGCCAAACAGGCTGCACCTTCCTCCCGGATTCCAGCCATGAGGCGTCAATCCGCACTGCCTTTCCAGGATCAAGCGGGCGCTTGCCGGGATTCAACTCGATTTCTGGGAGTCCAGCGGTCCGCGGACCGGAGAGAATGGTCAGATCTTTACCGTTTTTGGGTAAAATGTGAATCTGAACCAACCCGTAAAGGGATTCCGCGTCCTGGTCCAGATTCCGTGACTCGCGGTCGGCCGCCTGCGCCGCCAATTCATTCAAATGCGCGAGGTAGATTCGTTCGAGCCTCCGGAGTTCCTCACGAAACGCAGCATCCAGATCCAACACCCGTTCCCGGTCTGCTGGAGTGCGGGATTCCACCTGGCGCCGGGCCAGACGTTCGCCGCCGACCATCACCAAGACAGCGGCGGCAAGCATGGGAACGAGGCAAATCAGAGCGGGACGCATGATCGTATCATTTTGCCAAAGTTGCGGTTACAAAAGCAAACCACACCTTATTTGCCGAGTCCGGATCCTGAACAGATTCAGGTGAGCGATTCATCGTTCCGATAAAGGCCGGAATTCCTACGTTGACCATAACCGAAGTCGAGAGCCGCTGAGTTTCAAACGTCGGCATAGTCGTTTTACTGTTTTCGATGCCTGCTTCGGTCTTACCGACAAGCACGACGTGCTCTGGGCATAGCAACAGGCGCAGGGTTTTCAAATCTTCTCCAAAGGTTGGGTCCACCTCCAGAGAAAATCCGACATTGCGCGTTTCGAATGAAGTCGGTGTTGCAGGAATTCGGCAAAATCTTGCCGATTCGGGTGTCACTGCCCCGTCTATCGTCAAGCTAACCGGCATGGTCCCCGGCTCATATTCGGTTGGATAGATGGTCTCGGTGATACTTCCAGACGTCGCCTTGAGAGTGGGCCGCGACCGGATCACGCACAGCGATTCCTGCTTCACCTCTTTACCCAGCGACTCGACAATTCGTTGGTAAAGTTCCGCATCCGTTAAGTTTTCACGCTGAAGCTTCGCTGCCAGGGCGAGCGGCATCGAGAAATCTTCATAGCAAATCGAAATATTGATCGTGTCTCGCGTCTCCTGACGGTTGGCATTTTGGACATAAGGGTCGTCCATCGGCATTTCCTGGGCGAAAAGCGATGAAATCGGCAATACGACGGCCAAAAGCAGCAAAGTTTGAGTTTTCATAGGGCTTCAAACCTAGCCAAGTCGCGTCGGAGAAGTGTCAAAAGTTTGTCAAATTTCCACGCCTGCCCTTTTCAGTCAGAACTTTCAGAAGCCAAGAAGTTCCCCCATGATCCTCCAGAACCGTCTTTCTTGAAGCTGGTTGGGTCTGCACCTCACCGTCCTCAATAGGAACCTTCGCTGAAACAGGTACCAAGCAGCATCTTCCGATTCAGCTCTCGGCATGCGCAACGCTTCCCAAGCCAACGAACGCCATCGCGGTGACTGCCCGATCCAGATTTCCACCGCGCGCGGTCTCAGCTTTCACTTCTCAACACCCTGTAAAAAGAGACTTGCCGATTCGCTCGCCAGCCCTTACACACTTGGCCTCAGACGCGCGGTCTGAAGCTTGATTCCCATTTTGACTTCCCCCGTCGCGTCTCCCCGGCACCAGCCGCCCGATGACTTTCCAAGAACGATCAGTAATGAATTTTCAAACCGGACTCCTGGTTCGGTCGGGCTTATTTGTCTCCGATTTATGATCTGGTGCCCGGATGATCGTTTTTATTTTTTCTTCGCACCATTTTGCGGCGGCTTGTCCGAACGTGCCATGGTGGGTCGCATTCAACCAAAATAGGACAAAGCCATAGCTAAGCCAAAAAGAGACCAAAACAGGGGCCGTTTCCGCGACATGACGCGGATCAACGACCGCATCCGCGCCCCAAGAGTGCGCGTCGTCCTCGCCAACGGCGAACAGCTCGGAGTGCTCAGCACCCGGGACGCCTTGATGAAAGCCCAGTCGATCGGACTGGACCTCGTGGAAATCGCCGGCCAGGCGGATCCTCCCGTTTGTAAGATCATTGACTACGGGAAATATAAATACGAACAGGCCAAGCTAAAGAAGCAAAAGTCGAAGGCTGCAACCAAGATGAAGGAAGTCAAATTCCGCGTCGGAACCGGCCAGCACGACTACAACATCAAGCTCGGTCGCGCCGAGGGCTTCCTCGACAGCAACCACAAGGTCCGCTTCGTGCTCCAGTTCCGCGGCCGTGAAAATGCCCACAAGGATCTCGGTTTCGTGGTTCTCAACCGCATTGTCGAAGATTTGAAAACCATGGCCCAAGTCGACCAAGCACCACGCTTGAACGGCCGCGCCGTTGCCATGATTCTTTCCCCACTCCCTGCCCATCAGCGCAAACGCAAATTCCAGCTGTTCCACGGTGAACTGATGGAAGAAGACGATTTCGATGATGATTCCGAAGAGTTCGACGATGATTCGATCGACGATTCGGATGAAGAGTCTGCAGACGACGGCGATGAAGTCGCTGCAGAAGAGGAAAATTAAGCTTTGCCCCTCAGCGCGCCGGAGTGATTCGGCGCGCTGCGCGTATCCCCCCATTCAGTTCATGCTCTACCTGTTTGATATCGACGGCACGCTCGTGGACACCGGCGGTGCAGGGATGAAGGCATTGCAGGAAGCCAGTTTCGAAATTTTCGGCCAGGAAGGTCCAGAGCTCGATCTCGCTGGCAGCACCGATCTGGGTATTGTCGCGGAAATCCACGCGCATTTCAAAATCGAATCCACGCCGCAAAACATCGAGCTTTTCTTCGCGGCTTACCTCCAGCGCCTGGATTGGAATCTAAAACACGCAGATCACCATGCCCGGGTGTTGGGTGGGGCAGTCGAGACGTTGACCGCGCTGGCTGGCCGTCCTGATATCGCCATGGGGCTATTGACCGGCAATATCGAGGCCGGTGCCGCTTCGAAAATGAGGCACTTCGGGTTGCACGATTTCTTTCCATTTGGCGCCTACGGTAGCGATCATGCAGACCGGAATTTACTGGGTCCCATCGCGATTGAGCGCGCAGCTTTGCATTCCGGGCGCCGCTATTCGGGCGAAGAAATCTGGGTCATCGGCGATACTCCGAAAGACATCGCCTGCGCCAAAGCAATCGGGGCGAAATCCCTCGCTGTCGCAACTGGCAGATTCACAGCGAACGAACTTCGGGTCCATCATCCAGACAAGGTCGTCGATTCTTTGTACGACGCGATGGAATGGCTCTAATTTCGGGCATCTGTGAAAAATCGATGAGGTTTGCGGGAAGAGATCGCTTTCTGCAGTCGGGACGCTATCTTTTGTCAAAGTATGACAGCGCCCAGCTCTCAAAACGACCCGATTCAGGTAAAATCCGGGTCATCCAGTCGTGATTTCTGGCTCAAAGAGGCTAGGAAAACTGCTTTTCAGGTAAATGCCGCCTGGTGGCTGGAGTTCGCCACCGGCCCTCTTCTGATCGCATCTCTGATCGGAGCTGCCGCCATACTCCTAACCCGTAATTTTTTACCCGACCTCAGCCCTGCCGTTCTGTGGTCCAGCTTGGGCGGACTGATTTCCCTGATTGCTTTCGGTTCCTGGTTTTTCGCAAGCCGTCGCTTTGAAAAACCGGAGACATCCCTAGTGCGAATTGAGGCTGAAATGGGACTGCACAATTCCCTCTCCGCCGCCAACGTCGGCATCGGCCCTTGGCCAAGCCCAACTGTCGAAGCTCGCGCCGGCCTGCGGTGGCATTGGCCACGCCTGATCATTCCTCCGCTTGCAGCGATCGCTCTTTTGAGTGCCGGCTTACTCATTCCAGTATCGAGCAAGTCCGCCGCCTACCCGAAACCGGAAGAGCCCCAGGCTTGGTTAAAGCTCGAGTCCCAACTTGATCAGCTCGAAGAGAAAGACGTCGTCAACGATTCTTACCTCGATGAGATGAAGGAGCGTCTTGAGCAGCTGCGCGCGCAAAAAGAGGAAGAATGGTTCAGCCATTCATCCTTGGAGGCCACGGATACCTTGGAAAAATCGCACGAGTCCGAGATGAAGCGCATGCAACGCGATCTGGAGTCTGCGGAAAACGCGCTCAGTTCGCTGGATAAAAATGCCCAGACCATGACCGAAGAGCAAAAGTCGCAGCTGCTGAATGATTACCAGCAAGCGCTTCAAAGCCTGGAAAACGGCAGCATGAAGCCGAATCCGAAGTTGCTGGAACAAATGAAGCAGCTGGATCCAAGCAATCTTGGACAGCTGAGTCAGGAACAGCTCCAGCAATTGCGTGAAAATATGCGCAAGCATCAGCAGGCGATGAAAGATGCCCAGTCAGGAGAAAGCCAGGAGTGGCAGGACGAATTGCTTGATGGAGAAGATGGTCAAAATGGAGAAGGTCAAGGCGATGGCGATGGTGATGGCAAGCCAGGAGGAGAAAATGGCAAAGGTGGCGTCGCTCGCGGTCCAGGCCATTCGCCAGGCGTGCTTGGCAAAGAAAAAGATGCCGTGGAAACCGGCGATCTCACCGGCTTGCAGGCAAAAGATTTGTCCAACGCCATCCCCGGCGATCTGTTGCAACTTCAGAACGGTGAACATGATGTCGATACCACTCCGTCCAAAATCAGCAGTGGCGGAAACACCACCGCAACCGGTAGCGGAGGTGATCGCGTTTGGCAGGACAGCCTCGACCCCGACGAGCAACGAACCCTGAAAAAATTCTTCGAATAGAATGATCTTGTATTCAAGTTGACCTCTGCACGATTTTTTTCGTGCCTTCGCACTCCTGCGTGCTTGAATTTCTCGAACCCGCGATGCCCGATAGTTTATCAGAAGAGACTCTGCTTCTCGTTGATCCTGACCATGATTTTCTAGATTGGGCGTCAAAGCATCTCGCTGCGAAAGATCTCCGAATTTTGCGCTGCGACAATGCCGCCAACGCTCTCAAGGTTGTAGAGAAAACGCCCGTCAGTGTGGTGATCGCATCCATCTCGATCCAGCCCTTCGATGGGGTGGAACTCATGGGGCGCATCCTGCAGCAAAGCCCGCAGACACTGGTGATTCTCACAGCTGGATTCCCCAGTACCAGCCAGATCATTGAGGCGACCCAAAAGGGTGCCCACGATGTGCTGAGAAAAGAATCGCTCGCCTTCGAACTGCGCCCCGTCATCGAGTCCGCCTTACAAACTCAGGAAGATCGTCGAAGCGCCGCCCAGCCAGAACCGGAGTTACCCACCCTGGACGGTCGGGTCAAAATCATCGGCGTTTCACGCTCGCTGCAGGAAGTTTTCAAACTCGTCGGTCGTGTCGCCCGCTCCGATGCACCGGTTCTGATCGCCGGCGAAAGTGGCACCGGCAAGGAATTGGTCGCCAAGGCCGTGCACGAATACAGCCCGCGCCGCCAGAAAGAGCTGATCACCATCAACTGCGGTGCGATCCCGGAAAATCTGTTGGAAAGCGAATTGTTCGGCCACGAGAAAGGTTCGTTCACCGGCGCGATCGCCAGACGTGCCGGTCGCTTCGAGCAAGCAGATGGTGGCACTTTATTCCTGGATGAAATCGGCGACATGCCACTTTCCATTCAAGTCAAACTGCTCCGCGTGCTCCAGGACGGTTCATTTTCACGTGTCGGAGCCAATGACACGTTGACCACGGACGTTCGCATTGTAGCCGCCACCCACAAAAATCTCGCGTCGGAAGTGGCATCCGGTCGTTTCCGCGAAGACCTTTACTATCGACTGAACGTTGTCGAATTGAGGATCCCCGCCCTGCGCGAGCGCCCGGAGGATATTCCGTTGTTGGCGGAATACTTCCTTCAGCGCATCACCAAAAAGAACGGCATGGCGCGCATCCGGATTTCCGCGGAGGCAATCTCTGCGCTGCAATCCCACCATTGGCCGGGCAATGTCCGGGAATTGGAAAACACGATCGCCCGCGCCTGCGCACTGGCCTCATCGAACATTTTACTGCCCGCAGACATTCCCCTCGCCTCTGCACCGGCCAAAGCTGGAACACGCATCAAAGATTCGCTGGATCAAATCATCAACGCCGCTCCCACGGGCGAAGATGTTCTCGATTGGTCCGGCCGCGAAATCGCCCGCCGTGCCTTGGAACGCTCTGATGGCGATCTCAAGGAGGCATCCATTCTTCTTGGAATCCCGTCTTCGCACCTGAAGGAAATGCTCGCACCCAAAAACTGACATGATCCACGTTCTCGACCACCCGCTGATCACTGACGAGTTGACCCGGTTACGAGACCCGATCTGTCCCACTCCTGAATTTCGCCAACGGGTCCGGCGCATTGCGTCATTGATGGTTCCAGCCGTCACCGCAAATCTGCAAAGCACCGTGGTGCCCTGCACAACCCCGCTAGAGATCACCTCCGGCAAGACCCTTACCCACTCCGTGGTTCTCGTTCCCATCCTTCGTGCCGGGCTTGGATTCCTCGACGGGTTTCTGGATTTGATCCCGAACGCGGCGGTGGCGCACATTGGGTTGGCGCGCAACGAGGAAACCCTCAAACCCGAGCCTTATTACATCAAGCATCCTCCCAGCCTTGCCGATAGCGAGATCATCGTTCTCGATCCAATGCTCGCGACCGGTGGTTCCGCCGTTGAAGGCGTCCGGCGCTTGCAAGCAGCTGGAGCAACTCGGATCCGCTTTGCATGCCTGGTCGCAGCTCCGGAAGGTGTGGCGACTTTTGAATCGGAATGTCCCGATGTGCCGATATTTGCGGCATCATTGGATCGATGCCTTGATTCACGCGGCTACATTTTACCCGGATTGGGAGACGCAGGAGATCGCCTGTTTGGCACTGCCGGCACCTGTTGAGATCCAGACCTTCTGCTCTGGCCATCGCACGGTGCAAAAGTTACGCTTGCCGAACCATGAAATTTCTCCCGCCGTTGATCGCCTCCCTTCCACTCACTGTGGCAGCGATCGGCGCGGTTCCGGGCCAGTCCGCGTTGAAACTCGGCGAGCAAGCCCTCGCGTCCGGACTGTGGGAAATCGCCGCTTCGCACTTCCGTGACGCCCGCGAAGCCGACGGACTGAATGAATCTCAAAAGTCAAAGATCACGCTTCACCTGGCAGAATCTTTGATTCGTAGCGATCGCCCGAAAGAAGCTGAAACTTTGCTGGAACCGCTCGCGAACTCCGGCGTTCCCGGCGCGAACTACTGGCTCGGCGAAGCCTTTGCCGGCCAAGGTGAATTTTCCAAGGCAGCCAACCTGCTTTCGGAAGTCGCACTCGACGAAGCTTCCCCCTACCGGGTGGAGGCTGCATTCAGTGCGGCCAACCTACTGCTGTCGCTGAATCAATCGCAGCAAGCACTTGAGATTCTGCGGCCATTTTTTGATGCGTCAGATCCGCTGGCCTCGGCTCAGGCCCGCCTGCGCTCTGTCGAAATCCTGCTCGACCAGGGCAATGTCCGGGAGGCTCGCAAATGGATGCCAGCCGAAGAAAACATCGTAACAGCAGAGCGCGAGCACGCCCGTTTTCTCGATGCCTCACTGTCGTTGGCAGAAAAAGACGCGGATTCGGCTGCTGCCAAATTTTCCGCCCTGCTTGCCAGAACTGAAGGCCAAACCTTGTTGCGTCACCAAGCGGCAGCACTGGGATTGGCGGATGCGCAAGCGATGAGGAATGATCAGGAGGCAGCGACCACCACCTTGCTGGATTTCATTCAACAGCACAAGGATTCCACATTGCTCCAGCAGGCCTTCGAGCGATTGCTCAAATGGCTGCCGCAAAACCCGAGTCCCTCGGACCCGATCATTGTCCGCCTCGCGCAATGGATTCCGCCCCTTCCTCCAGCACCGCCGGTGATTCTCAACACGGCAAATGCTGGAGCCGTAGGCATTTTCCCAATGGTGGAGGCCTCATCGGAACATTCCCAGGAAAGCGAAGAACTCTCGGCATTTTCACTCTACACCACCGCCATCGCGCTTCACCGGGTGGGCACTGCTGCGTCACGCCACCAGTCCCAGGCATTGTTTCAGCGTTTGCTCTTCGAACATCCCGGCCATTACCTGACCGCCAAATCACTGGTGGAAACCGGACGTTGGTTGATTGAGGAAGGAAAAATCGACCAAGCCGATGCGGTCCTCAAATCCGCTTCTGAAATCACCCAATCGCCAATCATCCGTGGGGAAGCAGCATTCCTGAGAGGCCGCGCCGCCTACCAATCAGGAGATTTTGCTCAATCGGAAACCCGATTTGAACAAGCCGCTGGCTTTTTGAAATCGACCGATCCTGATGCAGCCAGAATCAATGCCGATCTCGCACGCATCCGTGAAGGCAAAGCACCGATTCTCGTCTCGTTAAAGGAGTCTGAAATCACTCCAGAAACTCAAAAACTCCAGTCGGACATTGAGTTCGAGCAGGCACTCTCGACGACTCCCGCAACGGCCAAGTTGGAAGCGATAGAACAATTTCTGACGGCCAACCCAGATCACCGAAAAGCGCCGGAAGCGCGGATGGCGGGCATTGAGGCCGCTCTTGAGCTATCGCCGCCTAACCTCGACTTTGCCAAGAACCAGCTCGACTGGTTTCACGAGCATCCGGATCAAGTCTCCAATGCCCAATTGGCATTCATGGGATTGCGCTATTCTGATTTGAAAGGAGACACCGCGCAGACCATCCAACTGGCGACCTCCTTTCTCGAAGCATTTCCAAATACCCCACATGCCGATGAAGCGGCTTTTATGCGGGGCCGGAATTTATTCGAAATCGGCAATTTCAATGAAGCACGCATCGCCTTTGTCAAACTGGGGGAGGGCGAAGGACTGAATCCAAACCGGGCTCAGGTCGCCTGGCTGTTAGCGGCACGCTCAGCATCGCTCGGAGCAACCCCGCAATCCCGGGAAGAAGCCTTGGGCTTGTTTGATCATGCCATCCAAATCGACGGTTCGGTTACCGCTGTCGCCAAAATGGAGAAGGCCAATCTGATGATTGAGCTGAACCACACCGCCGGAGCCATCGCCCTGCTGCGCGATTGGTTTCAATCGAGTTCAAAAGATGACCCGCTCCGCCTGCCCGCAGGATTATTGCTTGGTGAGGCCATCTATTCCGAAGGAACCGGCAAGCCGGAATCCTATCAGGAAGCCCTTTCGGTCTATGACCAGCTGTTAGAGCATGCCAAATCCGAACCAGCATTGTTCAACCGGCTGCAATACCTGCGCGGCATGACTTTGGAGCAATTGCCAAGGGCCAACGACCCTTCCAGAAAACGAGACGACGAAGCGTTGGCGGCCTATTACTCGGTGCTGGAAGCTGCAGGAAGCAAGCCCCCGGCGGAGTGGCATTTCTTCGAACTCGCCGGATTCCGCGCACTTGGCATGTTGGAAAAAAACGAACGCTGGCCCGCAGCCATTGCTGTCGCCGAGAAAATCGCGTCTTTCAAAGGGCCTGGTGCCAAAGAAGCCGCCGCCCGCGCCCGTCAAATCCGCCTGAAACACTTTATCTGGGAAGACTAGCCCCCCGCTCCTGGCTTCAAGAAATCCAAATCTGAAATTCCCAAATCCCCCGGTTCTCTGCAACATCCGCGCAAGTCACCCATCTGATTCGATCCCCAATGCTTTCTCTTCTCGTCACTGGAACCAACGGCCGCATGGGCCAAGCCGTCCTCACCGCCGCCGCCGCCGAACCTGAAGTGAAGGTGACTTCCACACACCATACCGGCGAAGACATTGATGCGGCGATGGCACAGGCTACGTGCGCCATCGATTTCACCGTGCACGGCTTCACCTCCCAGTTGATTGAGTCCGCATTGAAATCCGGCACCCATCTGGTGATCGGAACGACGGGGCACAGCGATGAGCAGCGCGCGGAAATTGAAGCCGCCGCCAAGCAAATCCCGATCGTTTATGCGCCGAACTTTTCAATCGGCGTCAACACCCTCTTCTGGCTGACACGCAAGGCAGCAGCCATCCTCACCCAGGATCGATTCGACATCGAAGTGGTGGAAATGCACCACCGCCACAAAATCGACTCTCCATCCGGGACAGCCCGGAGATTGCTTGAGATTCTCAACGAAGAAACCGGAACGTCCTATCAGGATGACATCGCCCACGGACGATTCGGCAACATCGGCCCGCGCAAAAAATCCGAAATCGGCATGCACACCCTGCGCGGCGGGGATGTGGTCGGCGATCACACGGTGATCTTCGCCGCCGATGGCGAACGCATCGAACTTTCGCACAAAGCGTCATCGCGGCTCACCTTCGCTTCCGGCGCGGTGAAAGCCGCCCTCTGGCTTCAAAATCAACCACCCGGCCTCTACGACATGCAGGATGTGCTGGGCCTCAAATAACCGCCCTGGAAGGCATCAAAATCCCACCTAACGACACATGCGTCCGAACCATCTGCTGCTCCCGCTTCTCGCCATCGGGCTTTCATCCTGCGAAAAAAAAGCGCCACCAGTCGCCGCCAAACCCGCCCAACCGATCGAAATCGTCACCACCAGTGAAACACGGCCTGCGCCAGTCAATCTGGTTGACTCCGTGGTTCGGATCAATTCGACGCTGCAGGATTGGAGCGCTGGTCAACCTTGGGAAAAGGAAGACCCTTACACCCGCAGAGGACTCGCCGCGATTGTCGGAGACCAGAAAGTCCTGACAACGGCCGAGATGGTCGCTGATGCCACCTATCTTGAATTTGAGTCACCAGATGGCACCCGCTTTGCCGAAGCGAAAGTCATCGCCGTGGATTACGAAGCCAACCTTGCCCTGCTAGGCCCCGCCTCCGAGGAAGAAGGAAAGAAGCTTTTCCTCAATACCAAGCCATTGGAAATCGCAAAGCCATCCACTCTTGGCGACACGATGGAAGTGCTTCAGGTCGAGGATAACGGCGTTGCCCTTCTCACACCAGGTCTGCTTCAAAGCATCGACGTCACATCCAACTTCCTGCCGAATCAAAGCTTTCTCACCTACCGGGTGAAAGCTTCCATGCAAACGGCCGCAAGCAGCTATTCCCTGCCCGTTCTTCAGGACGGAAAAGTAGCTGGCGTGCTTTTCACCTACGACTCGGACGATCAAATTTGTGATGTTTCCTCGACGGATATTGTCACCCGTTTTCTCAAAGAGGCCGCAACTGGCAGCTACAAGGGTTTCCCAAGCCTCGGTGTATCTGTCGCCAAAACTGAAGATACCTCCTTCCGCGAATGGCTGAAAATCCCGGACGACAAAGGCGGACTCTACATCAACACCGTTCGTAAAGGTGGCGCAGCAGACGCAGCCGGTGTCAAAAAAGGCGATGTCCTGCTTGCCATCGATGGCCAGGAAATCAACCGCCGTGGCTACTATGAACATCCGAATTACGGCAGCTTGTTCTGGGGACACCTGGTTCGCGGAGAAAATTCAGTCGGTCAGGAAATCTCGTTGTCCCTGCTTCGTGATGGCGAACCGCTGGAACTGAAAGCCACCTTGACCCGCGACGAGGAAGAGAACCGCCTGGTTCCGAATTACTCCTTCGGAAAAGCTCCGAACTATTTGGTTAAAGGCGGTTTTGTATTCCAGGAACTTTCACGTTCGCTCCTCGAAGCATTCGGCAAGGATTGGACTGCGCGTGCGCCGCTCAATCTCCTGGACGCATTCGAAAACCCTGAAAAATACGAAGGCAAAGTTGACCGCGTCGTATTCCTCAGTGGTGCCATTGCGACCCCTGCCACCGTCGGCTATGAAAGATTGCGCAATCTCATCGTCCGCCGAGTCAACGGCAAGGAAGTGCGCGACATGAAATCCTTGAAGGAAGCATTCGATAGCAACACAGGCGATCTTCATTCGATCGAGTTCGACGATGAAAATTTCACCGTCTATCTGGACGGCACTGTTTCTGATTTTGTCGACAAACAGCTGCTTCAGCGCGGCATCACTCAACTATCCCGCACCGAGTGAACCCGGTGCGAAACTCCGGTCCCGGCACAAGTGCTGCCACCTCACTGGTGGTTGCCAACATGGTCGGCACCGGAGTTTTCGTTTCTCTGGGGTTCCAGTTGCTCGACTTCCACTCCGCCCCGCCGATTCTGTTGCTCTGGGTGATTGGCGGGGTTGTTGCCCTATGTGGCGCGCTCACCTACGCTGGCTTGGTGAAATGCATGCCCCGATCCGGCGGTGAATATCATTTCCTCGGCACCATCTATCACCCGGCGCTGGGTTTCATGGCTGGACTCATGTCTGCCATCTTTGGTTTCAGCGTGCCTACTGCAATTACGGCGATCGCCGTAGGTGGCTACCTCCACCAAGCGTCAGCTGAAATTCCGGAGCGACCTGCCGCATTGGTCGTTATTTTGTTGAGCGCCTGCGCCCACGGCGTCAGCAACCGGACCAGTGGACGGGTTCAGCTGTTTTCCACCCTGCTGAAACTGACCCTCATCCTTCTGTTTATTGCATCCGCCGCCATTCTTCCGGGAAAAGGCGATATCCGCTGGGCCTTCCATGCCTCCGATGATTTCGCCCAAATCGCCAAACCGGCATTCGCCACCGCGGTATTCTACGTTTTCTACTCCTACAGCGGATGGAATGCTGCGGTTTATGGACTGGAAGAGTGGCGCGAACCGAGCCGGACCGTGAAGCGCGCGTTGTTAGGTGGCACGACCTTGGTCATGATGTTGTATCTAGCTCTCAACATTTCATTTCTCGTCGCAGCTCCCATCGCAGGACTTCGCGGCGAGAAAGAGATCGCCCACGTGGCAGCCGCAGCCCTTTTTGGTGAACAAACAGGCCGCATTGTTTCCGGGCTGTTCGCGGTCGGCTTGTTTGCCTCCGTGAGTGCTCTGCTGTGGGCCGGGCCTCGGGTACTGGCTGCGATGGGACGCGATGTTTCCGCCATGAGGTTGTTCGCCACAAAAGGTGAGGTTCCGCTGGTGCCTCTCGCTTTTCAGTCGGTTCTCGCCATCGCCCTGGTCCTCCTTGGGGATTTTGAATTTCTCATCAAATACACGCAAACCGGCCTGACGCTCTGCACCATGCTGAGCGCGTTTGGACTGATTCTGCTCAAGCTGCGGGGAAAAGACATTCCGCCGAGCACGATCGCTCCCGCCTTGATTTTTCTGTTATTTACGGGATTTGTGATGGTGCGCCTGTTTTTCGCCGAACCCATGCCAGCAGCTTGTGGGCTCGTGACGGGACTCGGCTGCGTCCTCCTCTGGTTTCCGATCAAAAGCCTCTCCAAATGAAATACCTCTTCCTGCTTCTACCTCTCTTGATCACTGCCTGCTCGTCCAGTTCGATCAAGAAAGACAGTTCCGGTGCCGATCTTCCCGAGCCATTCGAAGAAGTGAGCGGCCGCCCGTCTCAAAACGATATTGCCCGTTTTCTGGCAGGCCGTCCGGTGCATCACGGAGCCATCCTTTCACGCCTGCAAATGGACTCCGCCTATCAGGCGTTTTCCAAGGACACGCTGAGCAAATGGAAATACCGGGCTTCCGCACGCATCGCCGATCAACGTGGATGGGAAGCCGCAAACCTTCGCCCTCTCATCGGTTCTCCGAGAACCTTGTTCTATCCATTTGGCGGGCCTGATTTGATGCACGCTCTGGCCTTGTTCCCCGAAGCCTCGAATTATGTGCTGCTCGGTCTTGAACCTGCAGGAAATCTTCCCGATCTGGAAAACGCTTCTCCGGGTGACATCCTCGGTTCACTGCCCGGCCACTCCAAATCCATGGAAACCCAGCTAAAGCATGGATACTTCATCACCAAGGACATGAAAAACGATCTGTCCAATGGTCCATTGCAAGGCGTCACTCCGATTTTGCTCTCATCGCTTGCGCTGATGGATGCCGAAGTTTCCAACGTGCAACCGATTTCGGTCGCTGGGAATCAAGGAATTCGTATCGATTTTTCACTCCCTGGATATGGACGAAAAACTGTCACCTATATCTCGGGCGATGTCTCTAACAGCGGCTTCGGCACCAGCTACCGCTCCTGGCTCAATTCGTATTCCGGGTCCGTCGCTTACTTCAAAGCCGCCTCTTATCTCATGCAGGACAGCGATTTTTCCTCGATCAAAGCATGGGTGCTCAACAATTGCCGAGCTGTGGTTCAGGATGACTCGGGCATTCCCTATCAATCATTCGAAGCTGGCAAATGGGACATCCACTTGTTCGGCAACTATCAAGCGCCGATTGAGTTTTTCAGCAAATTTACCCAGCCTGATCTTCGCAACGCCTACGCCGCTGCTGGCGCGGTGCCACCACTTCCATTTGGCTCCGGCTATCAACTCCGCCCGGTCGATTCCAATCTGACCGTCGCAGTTCGTCGGTGATATGATATCTCGTCGGAACTTCCTGCGAATAGCCAGCGCCTCGGGCGCATCCCTTTTTGCAAGCTGTGCAGAGCTCAGCGGGCCAGCGGGAGGCGCCTCTTGGAGCAAATCCCAATTGGATGCCATCCGCCGTGGGGCAAACCGTCATGATCCACTCGGTTGGGCCGTATGGCAGGGGCGGAAGAAAATCATCGGCTGGCATGAAAACGAGCGGGGTCCGGCGTTGAGCATCACCAAAACGATTGCCGGACTCGCGATAACTCGAGCGATCCGAGAAGGCTGGATGAGTTGTGACGAACGGGTCTCTGCGACTTTTCCCGAATGGCAAGGCAGCGCTCGAAAGTCAAAAATCACGGTGCAAATGCTTTTGCAACAAACCTCCGGATTAGAGAGCGGAGTGATTCCGCTGTATCGATCGAATCCCGCCAACAAGGGAAAGGCGGCGGTTTCACTGCAGGCCATCGATGAACCCGGGCTTGTCTTTCGCTATGGACCGTCACACTGGGAAGTGCTGGCCGAACTCATCCGCCGCAAGCTCACGGCGCGAAAGGAAAGTTTCGCCTCTTATCTGAATCGCAGCGTCCTGCTCCCCATCGGCATGAGCAGTCCGAAGTGGCGAGCTGACCAAAATGACATCGCCTATCTATCCACCGGCGCGGAATTCAGCATCGATGATCTCGGTCGCCTCGGGCAAACTTTGATTCGCTTACTCAACGGAGAAAACGCCTCTGGATTCAAAGCTGAGGATTTTTCTCAGGTGACTCGGCCATCCTCCGCCAACTCGATGTTCGGCGGCGGACTTTGGCGAAATTCCAACCGCAGTTCCGGAGCTTTTGCAGTCGAAGTCGAATCCGCGATCAATCAACCGCACTCTGCCGCGTTTTGGAATCGCGCCTGTCTTTCGACACATCAGCCAGCTGATTTCACCGCACTCATCGGATCAGGCGGGAGAAGACTCTTCCTTTGGCCACAAGCGGGAAAATCCATCGCTCGGCTTGGCTCATCCAACTCGTGGAGCGATCTTGAATTTCTGGCGCCGCTTTAATTCGGCGATTTCAACAGTCGACAACTCGACCCTGGCCTGCTGGTCTGCACCACGATGAAATTGCCGATTATCATTTCGCTGCTTGCTTGCCTGAGCACTTCCGGGTTTGCCGCGACCATTTACCAAAGTGGTGAATTTGCCGCCGATGTCCTGCCTTATGATGGATTGAAGAGCGACTCCAAACC
This sequence comes from Luteolibacter pohnpeiensis, assembly GCF_016595435.1. Lineage (GTDB taxonomy): Bacteria > Verrucomicrobiota > Verrucomicrobiia > Verrucomicrobiales > Akkermansiaceae > Luteolibacter > Luteolibacter pohnpeiensis. The sequence goes on along the minus strand of NZ_JAENIJ010000001.1, from coordinate 4,812 downwards.
CGCCTCGGCAACCAATGGCTCCAGCCCCGCTCAGACCGCAGCTTCATTATTCGTTCTGGATACCGCCGACTCGATCCAGGCCATTTCCTTCGAAGGATTTTATTACCCCTACGGCGTTCCTCCTTCCAAAGATGTATTTCAAATCGCTTTTTTCGAAAATGGTAATGGCATTCCCGGCGAGCAAATCGGTGAAATCCTCGGAGCATCCTCACTAACTCGGACCTACACCGGCCTCAGCACGAGCGAAGGAGCGATCTTTCACTTCGAACTGGATCTCAGCACAGCAGTTGATCTTGAACCCGGGACTTATTGGATCGCTCTGATCGATACCTCAACCTATGAAGACGCTTCATTTTTCTGGAGCTATAATGATCGATCCGATGTCGCGGCTTACACCGAAGGTGGCATCACCGACACCTATCATCCAACGAATTTTCGCCTCGTTTACACTCTGGAAAATACCAAGTTTGTACCCGAGCCATCTGTCCTCATTCTTGGAGCGCTCGGAGCAATACTGACCACTGGAGTCCGCAAGCGCCGCAGCGTCTGATACAAATTCGGTCGATCGATTACTCGCTAGCGTTGTCCATTTCGTCGCGAGCACGATCCAAAGCACTCGACAGATCCTGTATTTTGATCGGCTTCCCGAGGAAATCGTTCATTCCAGCTTCACTGCAGAGCTTGGAATCTTCTTCCATCGCGTTAGCTGTTAGAGCGATGATCCACGGCTTCGTCTTATCGCCGAGTTTGGCCCGGATTTGTTCAGTGGCCTCGATTCCACTCATTTCCGGCATCTGGACATCCATGAGAATGATATCGTAAGGAATGCGCTCCATCGCCTCGAGAACCTCCAGGCCATTTCCAGCCACGTCTGCCCGGTAGCCCAGACGGCCTAACATATGAAGTGCCACCTTTTGGTTCACCGAATTATCTTCTGCCAATAAGATCCGCTCTGATCGCGTTTCCACCGCCCCTTTAGATGGACGCGTCATCGACGTTGGCTCTTTATATTCACCATAGCCCAACACCCTGCCGATTTCATTGAACAGCAGCGACGGCTTTGCGGGTTTGGTCATCGAAGCAGCAAACAAATGGGCCACTTCCGGACCCGGGTGACGACCGATCGACGACAACAGGATCACTGGGATTTCCGCGCAACCCGGGATTTCACGCAAAGCCTGGGTGAACATGACTCCATCCATATCCGGCATCTGCATGTCCGAAATGATCAAATCAAAATGGCCACCTGTGCGAAGTGCCTCCAATCCTTCCGGACCTGATGCGACTGCTATGCACTCCATCCCCCACTTCATCGCCAGCGTGGAAAGAATCCTTCGACCGTGTTCATTATCATCCACGACTAACAGTCGCTTGCCCTGAATCCGGGTGTGTTCGGAAACAAAGCTTCTCCGACCTGTAGAGATCCATTCGGCACCAACCGTGAAATAAAAGGTCGCGCCCTTCCCTTCCGGACTTTCGAACCACATCCGCCCGCCCATGATTTCACAGAGCCGCTTGCTGATGGTTAGCCCAAGCCCCGTGCCGCCATACTTGCGGGTGGTGGAAGAGTCGACTTGTGAGAATGCACTGAAAATCCGATCTTTTGCCTCGGGAGGTATGCCAATTCCCGTATCACTGACGCTGAATTGAATTTCCTTTTTCCCGGTATCGGACTCGCTGACTTGAACTGCAATATCGATCTCGCCTTGCTCGGTAAACTTGAGGGCATTGCCCACAAGGTTCACCAGGATTTGTCTAACACGGGTAACATCTCCGCGCAGCCCCACCGGCACTCCATCAGCAATTTCGTAATACAACTCGATCCCCTTCTGGGATGCTTTTGGAGCAAACAAATCTAACGCACTCTCGATGCATTCGTGAATGTTGAATGGCTCGCATTCCAAGTCCATATGACCGGACTCGATCTTCGAGAAATCCAAAATGTCATTAATCAGAGACAGCAAGTTTTCACCGCTCACCCGGATGATTTCCGCATATTCCTGCTGCTCCCGGTTCAATGGCGTATCACGAAGCAATGAAGTCATTCCAATCACGCCATTCATCGGCGTCCGGATTTCGTGACTCATCATCGCAAGGAATTGACTCTTCGCCCGATTGGCCTGCTCCGCATGCGCAGCCGCCTCTTTCGCGTGATCCACTGCCTCAACCAGGCGCTCGTTCAAATGCTCTGCTGTGTTACGCGCTTCCTGCAAGGCAGTCACATCGATAAATACGCCGAACCAAACCTTCGTGCCGTCATCCAGGACCGACACCGTCGACCGGGCATCAACCCAGTGAATTTCGGATATCGATGACTTGGTGGAAAAGGTATCGGACCATGAACGTGTTTCCTGGATCGCTTTCTCGAAATTCTCGAAAACTTGATCCCGTTGTCCTTGTTCGATCGCTTCGAAAAGCAATTCCGGATGATTCACTAAGCCTGCAGGATTTAGTCCGAACAATTCATAAAAGCCCGCACTGATGAACGCGAAAGAGCGACTTCCATCTGGTGCAACTTCGAATTGGAAAAACACACCCGGGGCATGCGTTGTTAGAGCCACTAATCTTCGCTCATTCGCTTCGAGCTTCTGCTCGGATGCTTTTCGATCGGTGATGTCACTTTCAATCGCCATAAATCCGGCGAACTCACCACTCTTGTCGTAGAGTGCACGTACTTCAACCTGCAGCCAATACCACTCACCGTTCTTATGGTAATTGATCACCTCCACGTCAAATCCCGCGTGAGTGGCAATCCCGTCCCGCATGATTTTCACGGTTTCAGGATCAGTAAGTTCACCTTGGAGAATGGAGCCCGGTGTTTTTCCAATCACCTCATCTAGGGTATAGCCACTGATGCGAGTGAACCCTTTGTTTACCCACTCGATTCTTCCCTTGGTATCGCAGATCACCACGGCGTTACTCGTCCGATCCGCCACCATGGCCAGACGTCTGGCCTCTGCTTCCGTAGCACGCAGACTCGATGTCATTTCCCGTGCCAATTTCAACGCACGGCTACGGCTCATCGCCAATGATACAAATATACCGGCAGCTAACAGCGTAATGACAATACCTGTTAGACCAACCGCCACCGGAATATCCCGTTGAGTATAGCGCTCGAACTTTTCGGTCGTAGTAGTGACTAATGTCCAAACATGACCTCCAACCAAAACCGATGAGGTATGCCGAAATCTGCGACCATCATAATGCGGCGTCCCGATCGCATCCTCCAGCGCCATTAGATGGCCGTCTGCGTCTAACAGAAGATTGGATTTTTTCGGTTCCTCTCCGTCGAACAATTCAAAATCAATGAAATTCTCAGTAAACCCGGTAACCCCTGAGAAAACATCATTAATCACCATCGGAGCATAGACGAAACCCAGCAGATTGGCCTCACGCTCCGCTGCCGTGGAAGTCGGCATTCCTTTTTTGAACACCGGGACCACATACAAAAAACCCACCCGCTTCTGGTGATCCTGCAGCAAGGAGATACCTCCTGTTATCGTCGCATTCCCAGTCTGGATGGCCTTTTCAACGGCTTCCCGTCGTACTCGCTCACTTCCAATGTCGTATCCCCATGCTTCACGATTCTGCTCAAGAGGCTCAATGTATTTGATCACATAAAGGTCATGGGCAGCACCGCTCGTTTTCACTGCAAACCCAGGAGCATTGTCAGCCCTCTCTTTTTGGACAAAAGCATCAAGATCACTGCGCTCGATCCGCTCGATAAATCCCATCCCCAGCGTTCCGGGAAATTCTTTAGGTAAATTTCGGGAGGCTACGTAGCGGCGGAATTCATCGCGATCAACTTCCTCGCTCGCAGCATATACCCCACGGGCACCGTTCAGCCCGTAGACAATTTGATTTGTTCGCCTCTCTATTTCCCGCTCCAACCTCTCCGACAAGCGGTCGAACCTCTCATGAGCTTCATTCAAGTAAATCTTCTGAACCAACCGAGAACTCCAAAAGGAAATCATCAGTCCGACTGCGACCAAAACTCCAGCCATCAACCAAATCGATCGACTCGGCGTATCCATCGGAGTTTGCTCAACCCCACTTTTCGCATTCTTGATCGCTGCAGTACAACGGAAGAAAATAATCGGGCCTGCGATCAAAACCAGCAAGATTGCGTCTAACAGGGCCTCAAAGACTTCTGAAGTCCCCGGGGCGAGCACGGGCAGCAGAAACATGACCAGCGCCTCCGCCACACCGATGGTGATCAGAATCTCAACAAACAGTCGCAGCGTATTGATTGGTCCTCGCATGATTCTCCGAGTGCACACCTTGCAGACTTTTTCAAGTCATGTCACGCCTCGATACGACCAAATCGCTCGTCCAAAATAAACTCGCAAATAGCTAATTCGATCTCAAAAGAGCCAGTTGCAGCCAGAATCATAGAATAGCCCATGCATGAGCTGAATATCATATGCACCAAAACATGAGAGCAGCAGAATCAATCACTCACAAGTCAGCACAACCCCATATAGAAATATTATCTAACAATATCAATATTTCACAATCATGCTTCGCCAATGACTTCATTTGCCACCATGCCATCTTGGGACCAAGACATATATAATGACATTACATCAGAGCAAATAGATTGCGTATAGCGCATCCACGGCTCTATTTGCTAAATTCTGAAAACGCCTCCTATTCAAAGCTCCAACACCTGCCGTTGCGTTGCGGAGTTATTAGCGGAATTCCAGTGCTCCGAGCATTGAGGATTTACCTCAGATCATTCAAACCGGTGGCAGCAGGGCGGGGTGAGATTTATCTGTTGGGGTTGAATTCGATAACGAAGTGTTCGATCCG